>NZ_JBHTHY010000013.1:0-630 GCF_042676845.1 Maribacter chungangensis | reverse complement strand
CACAAAGAATAGTAATATCCTCAAAATTAGGGTCCATTAATCTATCATCAATCGGGTCTAAGTAATCAGGAGTACCATCACTATCGGTATCGTCGTTGGTAGGGTCTCCGTCACCATCGGCATCCTCGTCCGGTGTATCGATACCGTCTCCATCATCGTCAAGATCACGATAGTTCACATCCTCCGTACCATCCGTATCAGGGAGGTCGTTCGCAGGGTCGTTAATTTCATCGTTTACGTCGAACCCGTCGTTTAGGTCACTGCCTTCGTAGCCATCGTCCAGCCCGTCGCCATCGGCATCCGTACCCGTAAAAGTCCAATCCGGAATACCGTCAACGTTAAAGTCGTTCCCCTCGTTGTTATCGGGTACGGTGTCGTTATCGGAATCCAGATCTAGATAATCCGGAGCATCGGTACCATCGGTGTTGACAGGGGTAAGGCCTTGGTCACCGCTAAATTCGTATGCATCGTCCAGCCCGTCGTTGTCGGAATCGTTCCCGGTAGGAGGGATGTAACCAGCCGTGGTCTGCGCCTCTACATTGGTAGGGATACCGTCGTTGTCGTCGTCGATATCGATACTATCGGGAAGTCCGTCCCCATCGGTATCTATAGTACCATCACCTTCATCGG
>NZ_JBHTHY010000012.1:0-189783 GCF_042676845.1 Maribacter chungangensis | reverse complement strand
TTTGAGAGCCCCCTTACAGCAATGTAAGGGGGCTTTTTTTATGGTGCAAAATCAAGGATCGAAATAAGGATATTAGGTATATTTAACACCGTCAGAGTTAAAGAAAGTGTATAGGTTAAATATTCAATGATACAACGGTCAAAACTTCCTAAAGAAGAACAATACAATGCGATTTCACATGGTATTGGTGCCTTGCTGTCGGTATTTGGCTTGTTTGTACTGTTAATAGTGGATACAAACAAGAGTAACTTTTCAGTATTGGGTATTCTACTCTATGGCAGTGCAATGATTGGTTTGTTTACTGCCTCTACACTATATCATGCGGTTCCTCGGAGTCCATTGAAGGAAAGGTTACGCATTTTGGATCATATCAGTATTTATTTTTTAATTGCTGGAACCTATAGTCCGGTAACCTTAATTTTACTGCATCAGGCCTCTGGATGGATTTTATTTTATGTAGTCTGGGGTATTGCCGGTATAGGAGCTATTCTAAAGCTATTTTTTACTGGAAGATTTGAGTTTATTTCGTTAATTCTTTATGCATTGATGGGATGGCTTATAATGTTTGACCTAGACAGCCTTAGGTTGGTGACAACCGACAACGGTATACAGCTCTTATTTGTAGGGGGTGTATTTTACACGGTCGGAATTATTTTCTATGCGGTAAGGAAGATCCCGTACAATCATTTTATTTGGCATTTGTTTGTTTTGGCAGGTGCTCTTTGTCATTGGTTGTTTATTTTTATAGATGTTGTATAATCCTATATTTTGCTATGGTCGATTCTTCAAAATACTTTTCTGTAGTTTCAATTTTTAGGGTTTTTCTATTCGTGTCTTTTGGCTTAATGAATTTGGCTTGTTCATTATCCTATCAAGAAACCGAAGTGTCATTGGATGATTATAAATTAGAGTCTGGTTTTCAATTAGATTTGATTGCCGCGGAGCCATTATTGGTAGCGCCGGTCACTATGTCCTTCGATGATACCGGAAGAATTTGGGTAGTGGAGATGCCTAGTTATATGTCGAATCTTGAGGGAAAGGGTGAAGAAAAATTAACGGGTAAAATTAAAATTTTACAAGATTTGGATGATGACGGTAGTATGGACCATGCTAAGGTTTTCTTGGATAGTTTGTATCTGCCACGCGCTTTAGCACACGTATATGGTGGTTTGCTATATGCAGAGCCACCTTATTTATATTTTGTCGATATAGAAAACGATTCACCGACAAATAGAGTAATTGTAGATTCGTTGTACGCAGCGGAAGGAAATCCAGAGCATCAACCAAATGGTTTGATGATGAATGTAGATAACTGGATATATAATACAAAGTCGAATTTTAGATATCGTCGCATTGATGATGTTTGGAAGAAAGAACCTACGACCTTCAGAGGGCAGTGGGGTATTTCCAACGATAATTTTGGAAGATTATATTACAATGATAATTCTACACAACTTATAGGCGATTATGTATTGCCCAATAGGTTTATACGCAATGAAAACCTAATTCCAAAGTACGGTGTACATAAAAGATTAACGAACGATCAACGAGTATATCCCATGCAGCCAACCCTTGTTAATAGAGGGTATGTTGATGGAGTGTTGGATGCGGACAGTCTTCTGGTCAACGTAACTGCTTCATGTAGCCCATTAGTATATAGAGGAGCTACATTTCCTGTTAACTATAGCCAAAACGTATTTGTTTGTGTTCCGGAAGCGAACCTTATTAAAAGAAATATCTTAAGCTTCCATGGAGATAGTACCTCGGCTAAACAAGCGTGGGAGGGTAAAGAGTTCCTAGCGTCCTTAGATGAAGGTTTTAGGCCTGTAAGTTTAGCCAATGCCCCAGATGGAAGTATGTATATCGTGGACATGCATAGGGGTATAATTCAACACCGTGCCTATGCAAGTCCGTATTATAAAAAGAAAGCAATAGCATCGCACATAGATACGCTAATGAATTACGGAAGAATTTTAAGGGTTTCCGCTACCAATGCAAAAATACATCCTTTGAAAACTCAACTAAACCAGGAACAGCTGTTAAATTCCTTAAACCATCCCAACGGTTGGATTAGGGATAGGGCACAACAAAAGCTGATTCAGAACCCAGTTCCGGAGCATATTCCTTTACTGAAATCCATTGTAAAGGATGATAATAAACCATTGGCCCAATTGCATGCACTTTACGTTTTAGAGGGTACTGGTCAACTCAGTTTTGAATTCTTGGAAGCAGTAGCTACAAATTGTAATCCAGAAGTAGTTGTTCATGCCGTGGTTTTGTTGGAAAGATTCGTGTCGAAAGAACATTTGGAAAAAGCTTTACAGCTTTTCTTAAAACTTCAACGTAGAAATGATACGGTTATTAATCTTTATATAGCAAGTACTTTGGGGAGTTGGGCCAAAGTAGGGCAGCAACAACTATTTCCAATAATTGGTCAGTTCTTAGAATATAACAGCAGTAATTTCATTCTACAAGAAGCGCTATTAAGCGGTCTTTCTGGCCAAGAAGAAGCTTTGTTGGCTTATTTGGATGTAGATAGTATTCCTGAATATGATTTCTTTAAAGATGCGGTGTTGCGCAGTTTGGATAGTAGAAGGAGCGATAAAAAAAACCGAATCTATACAGGAGTATCTTTGACTGAGGATAATAGAACTAAAGGGGCAAAGCTATTTCGACAAATCTGCGCATCTTGCCACGGCATTAATGGTGACGGTATAGAAGGTTTGGCCCCGCCTTTAATTAACTCGGAATATATTTCAGAATCGGCAGAACGACTAGCCTTGATTTTATTACATGGATTAAATGGTCCCGTAACCGTAAATGGAGAGCGATACGAATTCAACCAAGCTATGCCTGGTTTAATAGGAGACGAAACCTTGACAGATAAGGATATTGCAGGTATTATTTCTTATGTTACCAATGCTTTCTCGGACAACCCGAAGGGAATATCAATTAAAAAAATAGAGGAGTTACGAAAGGTGAAATCAAAAAGTGGAGGAGAATTCACGGAACAGGAGCTGTTGGAGCTATATTAGATTTTAAACCTTAATTCTTTATGTAGTACAACGCTAATAACATACGCTCCATTTGTTTATCGTGTCGATTTTAGTTGGCTTACTGGGTTTTAAAAGTAAGATACTCTGTTGTATCACAAAACAAAAAACTGTAAAAAGGAAATAATCTATTGTGTCTGGGATAGGGATTAGCTAGGATTTAATCTTTGTTTTTTTCGATAGTTCGTAATAATAGCACGGTGTACTTTATCTCACCTTGGTAACCATCATAATTTTATTCATTATGGTTTGGCCATAGGTGAGTCATCACATTTTAAATCGCCCACAACATATTGTAATCCATCAAGAAAATACTGTAACAGCCCGGGTTCCTCAATGCTTTGGGCATTGTGTGAAGGTGAGCTATAAAATACCCTTCCTTTACCAAATCTTTTTATCCAAGAAACGTATACCACTTTTTCGTCGGTCTCTTTTTTTAATCCTTCCAACTTGTCTACTTCCATAAACAATAAAGGTCTGAAATGATATTCAAAATAAGCATTCTTAAAAAAATAAGGTTCATCGAAATGGGTTAGACCTTTCCCTTTGAATGCCTTCACCAAGGGATGTGTTTTATCAACTTCTTGCACGTGTATCGTTTGTTGTTTTGGATGATAGTCAAAACTACCGCCTGTCATTTGGCTAAAGGCCTTGGAATTATTCTGTACGGTGATACCTCCATGCAAAATCATGAGCCCACCACCTTCTTTTACATAGTTTAGCATATTAGTTTCATACTTGGGTGCTAATGCCTTAATTTCTGTGTTCGAGAGGGACGTGTTCTGTCGTAAGAGATCGGCAAAAAGATCTCGGTCCGGCCCGCTGGGGTTGCAATTATTAAAAACCACGGCGTGGTACTTTTTTAGGTTCTTTTTTTCAAATTGTTCAATATCATATTTTACATGTACTTCAAAGGCATTGGTTTTTTTACCTAATATTTTGAGCATTTCGGCATTGTGGGGAATAACCCAATGATCAAAACCTGTAGCCTTGGAAAAGACTAGAATATTCTTTTTTCCGACATCTTTGATGGTAGTTTGGGAGGGTGCCAACTGTTCTATTCTAGCAAGCCATTTTTGATCTGTTTCAAACCTATCATAGTTTTGTGCTTCAACTAGTTGGAAGAGAAGTAAAATGCAAATACTGATTATTTTTTTCATTTAAATAAGATCGATCGATTTGTAAACAGGAAAATCCACTTAAATCACAAGAAAAAAGTAGGATAACTAAATGATTCGTAAATTAAGAATTATTTTCATAGCTAAATGTTTTTTGTTTTGAACAAGTTGTTTGTACTAAAGTTATCTACGATTTCGCTGTTTCTCGTATTCATGTCATGCAATACAGGTTCCACTGTTAGAGACAAAGTCTTGGTAGTGTTGAAAGACAGTAGTATCGTGAGTGTGCCCGTTCAGTTTAAAATAAGTGATGTTTTTCTTAAAGGATTCAAACTTACCAATAATGAAAACACTGTAGCTTTTCAATTGGATAAAAGAACCGGAATCGTGAGATTTATGCATCAACCAAGTAATGGAACGGAGTATTTGGTGCATACCACCGAAGAAACGAGGAGCATATCATTAGGATTAAAAGCTTCAAAAAAGGACGGAAATCTTGTTTTAAGTAGTAAGGGGAACCCATTGATCAACTACCGCTACCAAATGACCTACCCGCCCAAAGGTGTAGATTCTGTATACGGAAAATCGGGCTTTATTCATCCTATTTTAACCCCAAAAGGTGATACCTTGACCAGAATCCAACCTCCGGACCATTACCATCATTACGGTCTGTGGGGACCTTGGACGCATACGCGTATCGATACCACACGTGTCGATTTTTGGAATTTGGGACAGGGTATGGGTACCGTACTTTTCAAGGAATTCAAGGAGGTGGAATCCGGTAGTGTATTCTCCTCGTTTACGGCTTTCCAAGAACATTTAGATTTAATAACATCGGATGCGCCGCAAGTTGCACTGAACGAGGATATAGAAGTAAGGCTTTGGGATTTGGACCGCCCCGATCGTTACATGTTCGATTATACTTCACGATTCAAATCGCCTTTGGAAAACGGAATGTTGTTCGAGGCCTATCGGTACGGAGGTGGAATAGGGCTGCGCTTTACCGAACGTTGGAAGGCGGATAACTCATCTGTTTTGACTTCTGAAGGAAACGATAGGTTAACCGCTGATGGCACCAATGCCCGTTGGTGTATCGTAAGTGGTCCGTCATCCAATGGTAAGGGTGTTAGCGGCATCTTGTTTATGAGTCATCCAAAAAATAGAATGCATCCGGAACCCATTCGCGTTTGGCCTATTGATGCAAACAATGGACGAGGGGATCAGTTTTTTCAATTTTGCCCCATTCGGAACGAAGCTTGGAAAATTGCGCCGAACAAAGAATATTCCTTAAATTACCGCATGGTGGTTTTTGACGGGATGTTGACCGCCGAAGAAGCCGAGGCGTATTGGCAAGCCTTTGCCGTTCCCCTTAAAGTTGAACTCGTTTCAAATTAAAAGAAACAATAAAAAATCTCCGATATGCAACGAAGAAAATTCATCAACAGAACAGCCTTAGGAACGGCAGCCCTTGTTGGGTTCCCAACAATAGTTCCTGCCCATGTCCTGGGTAAAAATGCACCAAGTAATAAAATTAATATCGGTCAAATTGGGTGCGGGCGTATCGCGCGTAGTCACGATATGTACGATACCATTCGTTTTAACGAGGCCAATATCATATCGGTTTGCGATGTAGATTCAAAACGGGCGGCAGACGCTAAAATCTTTGTAGATTCTTTTTATCAAGAAAATAAAGGTAAAAAAAAGTATGGCAGTACCAAGGTCTACGAGAATTATCGCGAGATGTTGATGGATAAGGATATTGATGCCGTCATGATCAGTACCCCAGATCATTGGCATGCGCAACCGGCCATGGAAGCGGCTATGGCGGGTAAGGATATTTATCTGCAAAAACCGACCTCGCTTACGGTAAGGGAGGGTCAGCAATTGCGAAAAGCGGTCCAAGATAACAAGGTGATTTTACAGGTAGGGACGCAACAAAGGGCCATGCCGCAGTTTAGGGTAGCTGCAGAGTTGGTCAGAAACGGCCGCATAGGCAAGGTACATACCGTTAAAATCGGCCTTCCTGGAGATCCAGCGGGTCCAATGGCGCCCGAAATGCCCATTCCCTCCAATTTGAATTTTGATATGTGGTTGGGTTCAACACCCGAATTAGCTTATACCGAGATCGGTGTGCATCCACAGAACGACTACAGCAGACCGGGCTGGTTGCGCCAACGCAATTATGGCGCGGGAATGATTACCGGATGGGGCCAGCACCATTACGATTCAGCAGCATGGGGAATGAACACGGAACTCACTGGGCCTATTTCGGTAGAGGCTTTGGCAGAATTTCCAAAATCGGGACTTTGGAACGTACATGGAGACTTTTTTGTAAAGCACGAATATGAAAACGATATAACCGTGTATACCAGTGGTGGTTATACCAACGGTATCAAATATATTGGGGAAGATGGCTGGATATTTGTTTCACGTGGTAGTTATCAGGCTTCTGCCTCGGACCCTGTGGATAAAGAAAAGAGTGCCCAGGCTTTAAATGCCTCCGATCCTAAACTATTAGAATCGGCAATTGGGGCAAATGAGATCCACTTGGAAAAAATCAATGATCAGCATGGTAACTGGTTGGATTGTATCAAGACGCGTAAGCAACCTATTTCACCCATAGAAAAGGGGCATAAAGCATGTGTTACATGTTTGATAAGTGATATTGCCATGCAGGTAGATAGAAAACTGGAATGGGACAACACTACCGAAATGTTCGTGGGCGACGATGAGGCAAATGCCATGCTTAGCAGGGAACAACGCAAACCTTATGGAACGGATTATGTCGCTGCGCCCTAGCCCTCAAAAGGGGGAATCCTATGAAGTAAAAAATGATCTTAGAATACCCAAACACCGATTGGTAAATGAAATATATCTGTAATTTTTTAATGATATCGCTCTGTCTGTCTTGCGGTGAAAAACAGGAGAAAAAACCAGATGCAATGGAAAAGACCAAGGAGACGGTAAAATTGATGACTTTGGACCCAGGACATTTTCATGCCGCCTTGGTACATAAGACCATGTATCCCCAGGTAGATTCCACCATTTATCTTTATGCGCCCAAGGGTTCCGAGGCACTCGACTTTCTAAATAAAATCGAGTCGTATAATTCACGGGTGGAATCCCCGACCCAATGGAATATTGAAAAGAATTTCTCGGATGATTTTCTGGGCGATATGATTACCGATAAACCTGGAAACGTCATGGTGGTTGCGGGTAAGAACTCTAAAAAGATTGATTATATTTTGGCGGCCGTTGAGGCCGGCTTAAACGTATATGCCGATAAACCTTTGGTCATCAATAGACAAGGGTTTGAAAAGTTGAAACTGGCATTCGAAATAGCCGAAAAGAACGGTGTACTGATTTATGATATCATGACCGAACGTTTTGAGTCTACCACGATGATGCAAAAATTGTTCGCTTCGTTACCATCTGTTTTTGGCGAGCTTGTAGATGGTACATTGGAAGAACCAGCGATCAGCAAGGAAAGCGTGCATCATTTCTTCAAATATGTCTCTGGTTCCCCTTTAGTGAGACCGGCCTGGTTTTTTGACGTGAACGAAGAGGGAGATGGGATTGTTGATGTTACGACACATTTGGTCGACATGGTACAATGGGGAGCTTTTCCCGGTCAAATAATCGACACTACCGATATACAAATGCTTAACGCAAAACGTTGGCCAACGGTACTTAGCTTGGAGGAATTTACCAAGGTTACCAAACATGTTTCTTTTCCGGATTATTTGCAAAAGGATGTGGTAGACGGAAAGCTGCACACGTTCTCCAATGGTGAGATGAGCTATAAGATAAAAGGCAAGCACGCTAGTGTTTCGGTAGCCTGGAACTACAAGGCACCAGAAGGTACGGGAGATACGCATTACAGTGTTATGCGAGGTACCAAATGCGATCTCCTTATCAAACAGGGTAACGAAGAGAATTTCAAACCTATACTTTATATAGAGTCGGATTTGGGTTCGGACTTTGAAAATGTCCTAAACTTGGTCGTTAAAAATGAGGTTGCCAATAACTTTCCAGGAACTACAGTAGATAAAATCTCCGATGGTAGGTGGCGGGTTACGATTCCAGATGAATTCAAGATAGGTCATGAGGCACATTTTACCCAAGTAACCGAGAATTATCTAACCTATTTGGTATCAGGTAAACTTCCAGTATGGGAAGTTCCCAATATGATTACCAAATATTATATAACCATAGCCGCTTATGAAATGGCGTTGGCAAACAAAAGTAATACGTTAAATGAATAGATTACTTTCTCTTAAAAACAGAACATATATTCTTTCTGGTGGCACGGGTGCCCTTGGAGGTTCCATAGCTGACTACTTGGTGAAAAATGGTGCCACCGTAGTTTTGTTGGGCAGAACTCTTGAAAAATTACAGGCCAAACAAACGGACTTAAACGCAATTGTAGAAAATAGTGCTCATTTTTACATCGTTGATGTGCTGAACGAGGAAGCCTTGTATGAGATAAAAGATACTATAGAAAAGCAGTTTAATAGTATAGATGGTTTGGTAAATTTAGCTGGTGGAAATCTTCCGGGCGCTACCTTAAAACCAAATGAAACCATACACGATATTTCTATGGACCACACACGTACAGTGGTAGATATTAATTTGTTCGGAACCGTACTGCCAACTGTAGTTTTTAGCGAATTAATGGTAAAACAAGGGTATGGTTCTATCATCAACATATCTTCAATGGCTGCAAAGCAAAGTATTTCTAGGGTACTGGGGTACTCTATGGCAAAAGCTGGTATTGATATTTTTACCAAGTGGATGGCCCAAGAACTAGCCTCAAAACATGGCGATAAAATTAGGGTAAATGCCGTAGCCCCAGGTTTTTTTATCGGGAACCAAAACCGCAGATTATTGACAAATGAAGATGGTTCTCTTACGGACAGGGGAAATAGTATAATTAAAAATACACCTATGGGCCGGTTTGGAGACACAACAGAACTAAATGGAACCGTACATTATCTATTAAGCGACGCCAGTAGTTTTGTTACCGGAAGCATATTTGATGTTGATGGTGGATTCAATTCATTTTCAGGGGTATAGACCATGGAATTTCTTAAGAAAACTTTTCGCTGGTTCGGTCCGTCTTTTGGTGTGCACCTAAATGAAATCAAACAAATTGGTGCAACGGGTATCGTTGCTGCTTGCCAGGAAGTTCCCTTAGGTAAAGTTTGGCCAACAGAAACAATTGCATCGCTAAAATCAGAAATTGAATCTTACGGACTGGAATGGTCGGTCGTTGAGAGCGTGAACATTCACACCGCTATAAAGTATGGGCTGCCCGAAAGGGATGAGTATATCGACAATTATATCCAGACCTTAAAAAATCTGGCCCAAAACGGGGTGTACACGGTTTGCTATAATTTTATGCAATTGATAGATTGGACCCGAACCGATTTAGATTGTAAACTTTCTAATGGAGCTTCTGCGCTTCGCTACAGTCCGGTTGCGGCCGCAGCATTCGACCTTTTTATTTTGAAACGTAAAAGCGCAAGGGCTTCCTATACGGATAAAGTGCACCAAGATGCTAGCCGTTTTTTTGATGCGTTATCGGATACGGAAAGGAAAAAACTAGAAACGTCTATTTTGGCGGGAATGCCAGGGTCTACGGAGTTGATTGCTTTGGAGGAATTTAGAAGAAATCATGCGACGGTTTTGGGAATCGGCAAAGCCCTGTTGCAGGAAAACCTGGCCTATTTTTTAAAAGCTGTCATTCCCGTAGCGGAAAAAATAGGGATTCGGATGGCCATCCATCCAGATGACCCTCCATTCTCGGTTTTTGGTGTGCCAAGGATCGTTTCCAAATATGAGGAACTTAAGTTTTTGTTGGACTGTTGCCCATCACCTAGTAACGGACTTACGTTTTGCTCGGGATCGTTGGGCGCATCGGCGGATAATGATTTGCTAAAGATCGTTAACGATTTTGGGGATAAAATCCACTTTATCCATTTGAGAAATGTAGTAAGGGAGGCAGATGGCAGTTTCTACGAAGCGGATCATTTAAAAGGCTCCGTACCCATGGATAAAGTGATGACCGCACTTGTAAACGAACAGCGTAAAAGGCATCACAGCGGTACTGCAGTTGTTGCTATACCCATGCGGCCAGATCATGGCCACGTATTGCTGGATGATAAAAAACGAAAAGATAAGTTTTACTCAGGATATTCTTTGATCGGCAGGGCAATAGGGCTTGCACAATTAACAGGATTAGAAATGGGCATTAGGGCATCTATGGATCTGTAATTAGGATTAAGTTTGTTTGCTTGTAAATGGAATGGTGAACCTTTTTTTACTCCCTATATACATTTTCGCCATTTTAGTCATTGGGTTAATGATCAATAGGTTATGCTGTAATTCGAGGTAAATAACTGAATAAAATATGAATATAATAACCAGTTGCAATTACAATGCTTCATTAAAACCTATGGGTTTTCACTCTACAGTGCTTTATTTTAAGATATCCTCATATTCCATAAAAAAGCTTTCTAATTTAGACATTGTTTCATTAAAGAAAATCATGGTTTCCTGCCAGGTATTTTTATTGTGTATAGAAACATCTAGTTTTACAAGGTAAACTCGTGATATTTCTTTACCATTTCCCAAGAAATATTCATCCTTAAAAATAGCTTCGGGTACATACTCGTTCAATAGCATTGATTTCAATGAAATTATTTTTTCCCAATTTTCTATACGTTGTTCCAAATCGCCTTCTACATCTAAAGAGACTATCGCCTTCTTTAAATCAAAATGGAATTTTAAGTTGATCCCCTTAATGCCGGTCTTGTACAAGAGCCATTTTCTAGGATATGATTTTCCAAAGGCAATCCAGAATTCCTCACGTAATTTTCTTGATTCCTCTTTGCTGAACATTTACAAAAAATAAGCAATTACGATTCCTAAAATAATGACCACTAATTTTCTGAGGTTAAATTTATGTCCTTCCGAACTTTCAAAAAGAATAACCGTAGAAATATGAAGAAAGACGCCAATGACCAGTGCGTTCAATGGCATACTATATTCCGAAATAGTTTGTACGTGCGCAGCTAGGAAGGTACCCAAAGGTGTCATCAGTGAAAAGAGGAGAATAAAGAGCGCCGCATATACAGGTTTTAGCTTGGAACCCAATAAAAAGATACTCAGAATTATTGCTATAGGTATTTTGTGAACAAGAATCCCGTATACAATGGTATGGTTGCTGTGTATGGGAAGGCCTTCCAATAGCGAATGAAGAGAAAGACTTATGAATAGTAGCCACGGGAATTTCGTATTATCATCCGATAGGTGCACATGGCCATGCTCCGCACCTTTTGAGAAAAATTCTAGAAATATCTGCAATAAAATTCCGCCCATGATATATACGCCCATAGTTTTACCGGAAGATTCTTGGTAAACCTGTGGTAGTAATTCAAAAATGGTAAGTGCCAACAAAAAGGCCCCGCTAAAGGCAAGGAGCAACTTAAAATGTTCCTTTTTTTTAGGTTTGGTGATGTAGACAAATGCAAAACTTAAAAGTACCCCAAGAATAGGGAGGATGTAGTTCATGTATGTGTTGGTTAGTCTTTTTGAACCGAAGTGGTCATCTAACGACTTCTGCATCAAAATTAGCGTATTTTTGCCGTAAGTTAAAAAGAGGGTATGGGGAATAATTTTAAAATGATAGCCAAAACACTTTTTGGTTTTGAAGAAATACTTGCCAAAGAACTGCGAAACTTAGGT
Organism: Maribacter chungangensis; assembly: GCF_042676845.1. Lineage (NCBI taxonomy): Bacteria > Pseudomonadati > Bacteroidota > Flavobacteriia > Flavobacteriales > Flavobacteriaceae > Maribacter > Maribacter chungangensis. The sequence continues at coordinate 177,863 of NZ_JBHTHY010000012.1, read as the reverse complement.
GCAAGTAATGTAATTACCGGAACTAGGAACGTTGCTTTTGAAGGCGACACCGGTTTTATGTACAAAGCTAACTTGTGTGTGAGAACCGCAATTAAGATTATTAAACCTATAAATTCGTTTCAGGTAAGGGACGAAAAAGACCTGTATCGAAAAATCTATGGTATGGATTGGTCCGAGTATTTGTCTGTCGAGGAGACTTTTGCCATCGATTCTACGGTAAACTCGGAACAGTTTACACACTCATTGTACGTATCCCAAAAGACAAAGGATGCCATAGTTGATAAGTTTAGGGATACCGATGGTAAACGGCCCAATGTAGATGTAAAAGATCCGGATTTACGAATTAACATGCATATACATAACAATACATGTAATGTTTCCCTGGATAGCTCCGGCAGTTCGTTGCACCATCGTGGTTATAGGATTTCTACAAACATTGCGCCTATCAACGAGGTACTGGCATCTGGCCTGTTATTGTTAAGCGGTTGGGATGGTCAGTGCGATTTTTTAGATCCTATGTGCGGGAGTGGTACCATGCTTACCGAGGCCGCTATGATTGCCTGTAATATACCGGCAAACATCAATAGAAAGAGTTTTGCATTTGAAAAATGGCCAGATTTTGATGCCGAACTGTATGAGAAAATAGTGGACTCCAGTTTAAAGAAAACTAGGGAATTTCATCACACGATTATAGGCTTTGATAAGGCTCCCTCAGCTATAAGAAAGGCACAGGAGAATATTGAAAATGCCAACTTGGAGGACTATATATCGGTGAAACGCCAAAATTTCTTCAAGACTGAAAAACAGAATGAAGGTACCTTGCATATATGTTTTAATCCACCGTACGGAGAACGTTTGGATAGGTCCGATGTTGATTCCGACTTTGATGTTGAAGAATTTTATTCCGATATCGGGGATACGCTGAAACAGTCATACCCAGGAACCAATGCATGGTTTATAACTTCTAACTTACAAGCCCTAAAATTTGTTGGCCTTAGACCTTCTAGAAAAATCAAGGTCTATAACAGCCATTTGGAATCGAGGCTGGTACAATATGTAATGTATGAGGGTAGTAAAAAAGCAAAATATAACAATAAAGGGTCGGAATCATGAAGTTACAGCACAAAGCGCTGCTTTTTAATTTTTTAGGTTTTGCAGTCTTGTTCTTGATTGCAAGATACGTGATAGGTGAGCTGGTAGATTGGTCTCGACTGTACTTGGCTATCGGTGCCGCTATATTTGCTACGCTATTAGCGCCAAAATTTGCGGTGGTGCGTGAAGGTGGTACCGAGAAATTAATGGTGAAATGGATTTTTATGAAGTCTCCCAAAGAAGTATAGTTCTTAGTCCACTACTTCTTCCGAAGCTATTTTTTTTACCTTATTTTTCTTCTTGTACAAGGGCAGGAAATAGGAGATTGAATAATTGTAGCCCACACCAAATTTACTGTCCCAGGTGACTTTGTTGAAACCGGGAACGTATAAAATTGGAAATCGGCCTTCGTTTGCATCGGTAATTAGAAAACCTAATCGAATGCTTGCACCTAAATAAATATTTGGCAATAGTTCTACTTTGGTGCCCAATATCGCCTCTATCCAAGACGCAGTGCGTCCCGAAAATTCTTCGGGTGTTTCGGATGCGGTAGCAAAGCCTTCCGGATTCCAATACCTGTTGTTATCAAATATTTGATAGTTGTTTATGGTGTTGCTAAAGGTGCTGAACCCCAAGCGTCCTCCATAAAAAATAAGATTTTGCTCTCCATACCAATTGGCGTAGGTATTCCTGTCCACTCCAACCTTTAGGTAACTCCCGGTGGTGTTGAACTCGTACAAGTCTTCTTGCTTAGTTTTGTTCTCGTTGCCCAGTTCGGCTGCTATGTAAAGGTCTTCCGTAATTCTGTAGTCCCCAACAAATTCCAGGCCTGTATAGTTGTCATCCAGTGAGGACATTATTATTCTACTAAGGTCTACCCCAACTCTTAGTCCGTAGGCTTGCTCATAAACAACGGTATCCTTTGGTTGCGTGTCTATGGGCTTCCCTTGTGCGGCCAAAGAGCAGATTCCCAGAAAAAAAGCTAGGTTAATGATATATTTTAACATGCGTAGAATCTGAGTTAATGATGTCCGATCGTATAATCTCGATTTCTTGTATCCAGTTATCGGTATCTGTTGTTAATGTTCCTTCAAGGGCTTGGTAGTTTACAATAAAGCCGCAGGCCCGTGATTTAAAGTCTTCCAGTCTTGCGTAATCGAATACTAGGGTGTCTATGTTTCCAGTTTCAAAGCCATCATCATTGTCCGCCGAATTTGATATCAGCAAAAAACTGGTGCTCTCCTCTACGGTTTTAAGCGGAATGTTTATTTTGTTTAGAGCGGTTCTATCCGCCACCGTGTTCACCGTAACTAGTTGTCCTTCCCCAACTACTCTTAAAGCTGCTACGTTTTTTGGAGTATTCCTATTGTTGACATCAAAGAACTCTACGACCATTAGCGGTGTTGTCCCTTCAACGCAAATGTCATCCTTTTCGCATGAAGCCACTGTAAATAGTAAGATGAGTAGTAAAATACTGTATCCGAAATTTTTCATGTACTTAAATTCTGCCTTACGAATTATGATATGATTTTTTTAAATGGAGGTCGTTGTACGGACATTCCTGTATTACGCTACTAACTAATCTTTGTCCAAGATTGTTTTCTTTCTTAAAAGTACAACATTTTCTACATGATGCGTTTGCGGGAACATATCTACAGGCTGCACTTGGGCTACATCATAAAGTGATTTCATCAATTCTAAATCTCGTGCTTGGGTAGCGCTGTTGCAACTGACATAAACTACTTTTTGCGGTGCAATATTCATTATTTGTTGCACTACATCTTTATGCATGCCATCTCTCGGAGGGTCTGTAATTATGATATCGGGCACACCATGTTCAAAAATAAATTTTTCGTTGAACACATTCTTCATATCGCCGACATAAAATTCCACATTGTCAATTTTATTGTTGGTAGCGTTAGCTTTTGCATCTAGTATGGCTTCGGGCACCGATTCTATCCCAATTACTTTTTTGGCTTTTTTAGCTACAAATTGAGCTATTGTACCTGTCCCGGTATACAGGTCATAGACTACTTCGTTCCCTGTTAAACCCGCAAAATCCCGTGTTATTTTATAGAGCTCATACGCTTGGTCGGAATTGGTCTGATAAAAGGATTTTGCATTTATTTTAAACTTAAGTCCCTCCATTTCTTCAAAAATATGGTCGCGACCTGTATAACAATGTATTTCTTGGTCATATATGGTATCGTTCTGCTTTGGATTGATAACATAAAGTAATGACGTAATTTCAGAAAAGGTATTTTTTAAATGTTCCAACAACAATACTCGTTTGTTCTCTTCATTTTCATAAAACTGTACTAGTACCATGATTTCTCCTAAAGAAGAGGTTCGTATCATTAGGGTTCTCAACATCCCATATTGGTTTCTGGGATTAAAGAAAGTAATGCCGTTTTTAACGGCAAAGGTCTTGGTCTCCAAACGAATGGCGTTTGAAGGGTCTGCCTGTAGATGACATTTGTTAATATCAAGAATTTTGTCCCACATACCTGGAATATGGAATCCGAGCGCATTTTTATCCGTTATTTCCGTATCCGATTGAATTTCTTCCAATGTCAGCCATCGACTGTCCGAAAATGAAAACTCCATTTTATTCCTGTAGAAGTACTGTTTTTCCGATCCCTTTATCGGTGTGATTTCCGGTAGGTCTAGATGACCTATGCGTTTAAGATTGTTCTCTACTTCTTTTTGTTTGTAGAACAACTGATGCTCGTAGCCCATGTCTTGCCATTTGCAACCGCCACAAACCCCAAAATGTTCACATTCCGGTGTTGCGCGCTTATCGGATAGCGAATGGAAAGTTGTAGCAACACCTTCAAAATAGGCCTTTCTCTTTTTAGTGGTCTGTACGTCTACGACATCTCCGGGAACCGTATTCGTAAGAAAAATAACCCTGCCATCCGGTGCTTTTCCGATGGTTTTTCCCTTTGCTCCGGCATCTACCACTTCTACATTTTCAAAAACCTGTCGTCTGTTTTTTTTTCGCATGCGACAAAAATAGTAATCGCACAAGATATGTAAACGGTTTTAAGAGAATAATTACTGTAGTTTGTTTAGGTATGGTTTGGTCATAGAATTCATTAGAGCAAAAAAAAGGAACGCTATAAAACGTTCCTTAAGCAGCTGAAATATCAACTAATTTGTTATTTGCCGTTGAATTTTTCTAAAATTTTGCCCATTTGTTTGCCTGCTGCTTCTCTTCCTCCTAAACCAAAGGATAAGGCAATAGTTAATGCAATAGTACCCAATGTGATACCAAATGCCATATCAATGATATCATCGGCCATTCCCATAGTCTTAAGACCTATGGCTAAGAAAATTGCTAATATTGCCGTACGAATGATGGATGCTACAAAAGTATTGGATTCATTCTTGCCAAAAGTATTCCTAGCTAGAACGCTTACCCAATTACCTATTAGAATTATTGCCAATCCAAATAAAATCTTGCCTGATATTGCCGTAACCGTATTTATGATTTCGGTTAGCTGTGCAAACTCTAATTTTTCCAATGCTGTTAATAAACCGAATATGAAAATAAAGAAATAAGCGATATTGGCAATTGATTTTGATAAATTGGCAGTTTTAGTAACGTCTCCTAAATGTAACTGGTTTGCAAGTTTGTCCAAATTCATTTTCTCCAGGATATCTTTCAATATTTGACTAATAAACCTTCCGCCCAGAGTGAATAGAACTAAAATAAAGGCGGCTAACAGTACTTTAGGAACTGCAGCAAAGAATTGTGTGAGTATCGCTGTTGCGGGTGCAGATATAGTATCCATATTAAGAATGTTCAATGCTGAAATCAGTAATGGGATAAATATAAAGATGAATACTACCTTTTTAAGGATTCCTACTAAATCAAAACCTTCGGAGATACCCAGCTTTGGGACAAAAGATTTTATGGTGTCTCCAGAAAGTCCAACAAGTTCGGATACCATGGTAGCAAGCATATAGCCAATGTAACCGATTAAGCCAGCCCCGATAATGTTTGGAATGTAAGCTAAGAAACCATTAAGTAAATTTTTAACAGGATCTAGAACACTTTGCATGCCTAATTTTTCCAAAACAAGCATAAAGACAAAAATCATTGCTAAAAAATAGACTAGCTTGCCCATAAAGGTGGAAATGGTTATTTTATCACTTTTCATGCGCTGGTCTACTCCTGTTTTTCTCACTAATTTTGTGATTATCCGTTTTAAAAATCCTGCAATAAACCAACCAATAATAAGGATTAGCAAAGCCCCAATTGTGCTTGGCAAAAACTCTCCTGCAGAATTACTAATGCTTTTTAGCATATTTTCAATTATTTCCATTTTCTTAAATATTTAGTTGTTAGTGTTATAATTGTGACACACTATTTTCTAAGTAGTCACTTATTTTGCTGTCCTCTAATCTTTTTTGGCTAATCATCACCCTTTTGAAACTACCGTTCTGTTAATGTCAATTGTAGTTCAAATACCTTTAAAGTACTAGATCGTTATTTGGATAATTTCAATGAGGATACTAGTTGTGATATAAATGGACCTTTTTAAAATTCTTGGGTCTATTCATAGCAACTATCTATAATTACCGTAAGATGATTCACATAGATTTGGTCATGGAAACAATGAGCATGGTTACAAAGCTTGTGGCTTACTGTTAAAAATAGGAAGTTAAACGAATAGTATTCTATGTATCAGCTCTGGCGTATCATCAGCAAAAAGGAACGCCGTAGCCAATTTGTTTTAGGGCATCGTATTTTTTAGTAATTTTGTAACACTACAAGGATGATTTCTCTCCTACGCTGAATTTTCTCCCGATAACCATTGGGATTCGAAAGGATAAAGGTATAGAAGGAATTGCTAAAGTTTTATTAAACGTAATTTTTATCATGTCAGTTTTAGAAAACATCACTTCTGAAGATGCTATTGCATTGGAAGAAAAACACGGAGCCCATAATTATCACCCTTTGCCCGTAGTATTGAGCAGGGGAGAAGGCGTGCACGTTTGGGACGTAGAGGGAAAAAAGTATTATGACTTTTTATCCGCTTATTCTGCAGTAAATCAAGGCCATTGCCATCCAAAAATAGTTGATGCAATGGTACAACAGGCAAAGACCCTTTCCTTAACATCACGGGCTTTTTATAACGATATGTTGGGTAAGTACGAGAAGTACGCTACCGAGACCTTTCATTTTGATAAGCTCTTGCCTATGAATACGGGTGCGGAAGCCGTTGAAACCGCGTTGAAGATATGTCGTAAATGGGCGTACGAGAAAAAAGGGATTCCAGAAAATCAGGCCCAGATCGTAGTTTGTGAAAATAATTTTCATGGGCGTACTACCACTATTATCTCTTTTTCCAATGATTCGGTAGCAAGAGAGAACTTTGGTCCGTTTACGGAGGGATTTATAAAAATAGAATATGATAACCTTGCTGCCTTGGAGCACGCGCTGGAGGGAAATAAGAATATTGCAGGTTTCTTGGTGGAGCCCATACAGGGCGAGGCAGGCGTTTACGTTCCTTCTGAAGGTTATTTGAGCACGGCAAAAGCCCTATGTGAAAAACACAATGTGCTTTTTATAGCCGATGAGGTGCAGACGGGAATAGCTAGAACCGGTCGTTTATTGGCAACCTGTGGAAACTGCTCTTGTTCGGACAAGCATTGCAGCGGTATGCCCGAAACAAAACCCGATATTTTGATATTGGGCAAAGCATTGTCCGGTGGTGCATATCCTGTATCGGCCGTTTTAGCGAACGATGACATCATGAACGTCATACGCCCCGGAAACCATGGGAGTACATTTGGTGGCAATCCTATCGCCTCGGCCGTAGGTATGGCAGCTTTGGAGGTTGTGAAAGAAGAGAAATTGGCGCGGAATGCATCTGAACTAGGAGAACTTTTTAGGGATGAACTCAATGACTTTATTCCGGGTTGTGACCTGGTTACCAGTGTTCGCGGCAAAGGACTTTTAAATGCTATTCTCATCAATGATACACAGGATAGTTCCACGGCATGGGATATTTGTATGGCGTTAAAGGCAAATGGACTTTTGGCAAAACCCACCCATGGCAATATCATTCGTTTTGCACCGCCTTTGGTTATGACCAAAGAAGAACTACTGGACTGTGTAGGAATAATTAAACGTACCTTGGCGGAGTTTAAGAGGTAAAAAGTTTAAAACCATAATAAAAAAAGTCCCGTTTCTTGAAATTGAAACGGGACTTTTTTGTTTCCAGAATGAAGGTTATTGAAATCCACCTTCCTGAATTGCGGAATAGAAAATGGCACCAATAACGCCAAAGTAAACAATACTTAGTATTAGTAATACTCCGGCAATACCAAGTCCAATGTAAGAGAGGATTTTACCGGTTTTGACATTTTCATAGCCACTATAACCAGCACTATCCATTTCATAGAGTCTTTCCGCTTTTTTTGCATTGCTTAAGCCAATAAAACTAAAAATAGCTCCAAAGGGCCCACAACAGAACAGCGTTAGGACTATGGATAAAATTCCAAAGGTTAGGGCATTGCTTGCGCCTGGTAAGGGTTGGTTCATTTGTGTGTTATTCTGATGGTACACCTAATTGCTCAAAAAGTTCTTTGTTTTGTTCCATATATCCTTCCCATCCTCCCATGGAGACAATAGAAAAAATACTCCACGCTAGACTTACAACACCTAATACCAAACCTATTATGGCTATAGTTTTTACCGTTTTTAAGGTACTGTAATTAGAATAGTCCTCGGGATTTTGTTGGTAAAGTTTGGCATCTTTATTAACTAAAAATAGTGCAATCCCAGATAATAAAATTCCACCTATTCCTACACTAACACAGCAACATAGGAATGACACAATACTGAGTATCATTGCAATCGTAACATTGGGTAATTTTTGTTGTTCCATAATTTTGGTTGTTTATTTAGATGAATTTTAAAATATAATTGGTGAGTATAAATCCAACGGTACTAATCATTAGTGCGTTGGTGATTTTATTTGCGTATCTAATAGAGACTAGTTTATCCATGATCAAAAAGCCAAAGAGCAACAGCATAGGGTAAATGGCAGGGTACATCTGAAAAGCAGCCCCAAAATCGCCTTTCAATAGAAAAACGATAGCCCTTTGCATACCGCATCCAGGACAATCGAAACCCCATAACTGTTTTGTGAAACAGGGTAACATAAAGCTTTCTATGCCTAAAAAAAAAGAGAGGATAATACGCTGCATTTTAATTTACGGTTCAGAAATGAAAATTACTACTATTTTTGAGTAATCAAAATAAAATTATGGCTGTTTTTAAGATTGGTGATAAAGTAGAGGCCATTGATGATGTTATTAGTGGTATTGTTTCGGATGTTAACGGTACTTCTGTTACCGTAGATACGGATGATGATTTTTCTATGGTTTTCGATGCCAAGGAACTGGTGGTTATTACGGGAAATATAACCGTAAGCAACTATGAAGTTGCCCAGGTAAAAAAGGAAAAGGAGCTTCCTAAGAAACGAAGGCCCGCTCCTCCAAAGCCCAAAGAGCGAAACCTTCCTAAAATGGAAGTCGACTTACACATCAATCAACTCGTAAAGAATTCAAAAGGCCTTGGGAATTACGAAATGCTGAACCTGCAATTGGATACTGCAAAAAGACAATTGGAATTTGCCATCTCTAAACGTATACAAAAAGTGGTCTTCATACATGGGGTAGGGGAAGGCGTGCTAAAAGAAGAGTTGCGGTACTTGTTCAATAAATATGAAAATGTAAAACATTATGACGCCGACTACCAAAAATATGGTTTAGGGGCAACGGAAGTTTATATCTATCAGAACGCGTAAACGTTTTTTAAAGCTTGGTGGTAACTGTGCCGAATGCATCTATTTGAAGGTCGGTGATCCTACTCCCGTTCGCGGTAATAAAAGAAATTCCGCTGAGTTCTATTAAATGGCTGAATGTTTCGGAATCCGCAGATGTCGTTGTAATAAATATGTTTCCCTCTTCTGCGATTACTTCTTCCGATACGGTAGGACTGGTGGGCGGTATTGGGTCGCAAAAATAGTTCTTTGAGACGTCATCCGTAAAAATACGATATGTCAATTTCGTTGTAGAAGAAATCTCCCGTTTTATTATTTCCGATGAAACTTCATTTTTAATGGTTCCGGACGGTAATTCTAAAATAAGGGCTTCGGAACCATTGATCTTAAAAAGAAGGTTAGATGCCGTGGCAGAAACGGAGCCACAGGTTTGCACGGTGGTAATACTATCAAAATCTACCGTTTCTATGGCTAAATCCCCATCATCACAGGAAAGTAAGCTTAGGAAAATGATAAGACTACATACTTTTTTCATACATCAAATTTACTGCAAATATTGGATATGCTCGGAGCGATTAAAAACCATTTACAAGATATTTAACTTTATTTGAATTATTTTTGAAGCGTAGGTGACATTACTTACCATAATTTGGTCGGTTGCAACTGGATTACCTTTGGTATGCGTAACCATGACAATGCTAAGGAGAGTGATACTTACTATATATAGGTAACCATTAAACTAATTGTGTACAAAGAATGAAAAGTGTATATCTGGACAATGCAGCAACTACCCAAGTAAGAAAAGAGGTAATACTTAAAATGCAAGAGGCTTTGGCCAATTCGTACGGTAATCCATCCTCTACGCACAGTTTTGGTAGAACTGCAAAAACAGCTATAGAGAGCGCTAGAAAAACAATTGCCAAACAGATGAACGCTTTTCCCTCGGAGATTATTTTTACATCCGGCGGAACAGAGGCAGACAACATGATTCTTAGATGTGCGGTTAGTGATTTAGGTGTCCAAACGATTATTACGACCAGAATAGAACACCATGCAGTACTTCATACTGTTGAGGAATTGCATAAAAAGGGATCGGTGAACCTGCACTTTGTTAATTTGGACGAGGATGGAAATCCGGATATGGAGCACTTGCAGCGGTTGTTGGCCAAGGACGATTCCAAAAAACTGGTCAGTATCATGCATGTCAATAACGAGGTCGGAAATAAAGTAGATATACACGCCATAGCGGTGTTGGCAAAAAATCATGGTGCATTGGTGCATTCGGATACGGTTCAGTCTATTGGACATTATAAATGGGACGTTAAGGAGACACCGGTGGATTTTCTGGCTGCCGCAGCCCATAAGTTTCATGGGCCAAAAGGAATAGGTTTTGCGTTCATTAGAAAGAATTCCGGTATGGGATGTATGATTTCCGGTGGATCACAAGAGCGTGGTTTTAGGGCGGGGACAGAGTCGTTTCATAATATTGTTGGCTTGGAGGAAGCATTTGTTAGTGCTTACGCTAATCTAGAAGAAGAGCAGAATTACGTGGCCGATTTAAAACACTATTTTATACAGCAAGTTAAGAAGGAAATTCCCGGTGCACGATTTAATGGCTTGTCCGAAAATATGGATCATAGTACCTATACCTTGGTAAATGTACGCTTGCCAGTACAACCCGAAAAAGCGATGATGTTACTGTTTCATTTGGATATCAAGGGTATTGCCTGTTCTAAAGGAAGTGCCTGCCAATCCGGTAGCGATAAAGGTTCTCATGTACTATCTCAAATTTTGACGGAGGACGAGCAAAAGAAACCTTCGTTGCGCTTTTCTTTTTCGATTTATAATACAAAGGAAGAAATTGATTATACGGTCATGGTATTAAAGGAATTCATGGTTCAGTAACCTAAGATTTTTTAAAACTTATGGTATCTGATTCTTTTAACCTTTTTACATGGCTCCATCAAGTGGATCCGTAGGTTTTAGCCAGGTTTTCTAATGCCGTCAACCTAGGCTTGGGATATCAATTTTTTCTATCTTTCTTTCGTTCCCGTTCATAAGGAAATTTACGAATGGCGAGCTTCATCATTCTATCAATGAGGTCTGTTGTGTTTTTACCCGTTTTCTTGTTGATCTCCTTCTCGTACTTCCATAATAGTTTTCCCGTATCCCCATCACTTATTTTAACACCTATACGACCGTAATTGGAATTGCCGGAGAAGTAATCCGTAAAGCTAAAATCCGTAGAAACGCCTTTTGAAAGTAAAACATTAAGGTCTAATGTACCGCTTATGATACCGTCTACCCCTAACATTTCGCTAAGCTGCTTCATGGTATACACGTCAATATTTCCATAATCTATTCCCTTTTGGGATAAAATAGCCTTCGTGTTTTTGGTATTCTGAAATTCAACAGGTAGTTTTTTCTTTTTTCCACGTTTGGAAAAATAGGTCTCCAGCGCATTTTGTACCGCGTAGCCTTCCTTTTCTTCCAATGATTTTAAATCGGCTGCACTTACTATGTTCTTTAGGTCCAAGTTGGTGAGAAAGGGCAAAATGGCCAAGGTTCTGTGGCTGTCGCTAAGGACATCGAATCTTGGGCTCTCGTAAATGTTCTTTTGTCCTTGTAGGGTAGCCACGGTGAAGCAGGTAATAAAAAAAAGAAATTTGTACATGTTGTTTTATTAAAGTCTCATTTGCAATCTAAGGTTAAGCACGCGGGAGGTTAAAAAATTGGGAACTGCAAATTCGTTTTTACTATCCACATCCCTTACCCAAGTATTTGTAATGGAGTTTTGATTGTTAAAAAGATTGAAAATTTCAAAACCAACACTCAAAGCCTTAAAGGAGCCTAACCAATGGGCTGTACCATACCTTTTGTTCTTGTCTACAAAAATATAGGAAATTCCTAGATCTGCGCGCCTATAATCTCTTAATCTATTCTGAAAACTATAGGGGTCTGCATAACTCGGCGATCCACCTGGCACCCCTGTACTGTACACGAGGTTCAAATACATTTTTAGTTCCGGTATGTTGGGGATATAGTCTTGGAACAGAATCCCTATTTTGAGCCGCTGATCTGTAGGTCGTGAAATATAGCCACGTTCGTTTCTATTCTCCTCTGTTTTTAAATAGCCTAAACTAATCCAAGATTCTGTTCCCGGAACAAAGGCGCCATTAAGTCGCATCTCCGCACCGTATACGTATGCTCTTGTATCGTTGGTGGCGGAATATCGTATTCTTACATCCTCTATCGTATATGGGTTTACGTTGGTTAGTTTTTTGTAATAGGCTTCGCTTATTAAAGTAAATGGGCGTTCCCAGAGTAAAAAACTATATTCGTTACCTCCAACTATATGAATGGATTTTTGCGCTTTTACATTGGGCCTTATGGTTCCAAGACTATCCCGTAGCTCCCTGTAAAATGGAGGCTGATGATACATACCTCCCGATAATCTAAACAGCATGTCCTTTTCCCAATTTGGCTTTATTGCAACTTGTGCCCTTGGGCTTATAACGGTCTGTGATACTTTTTCTACTCCGGTTCCGCTGACTGTCCAGTGCTGTGAACGGACCCCTAAATTGTAATATATGTCATGGTCGCCCCATGTTGTCTGTTTTCCCAATTGAAAAAATCCGGAAAACCGATTGGTCTTTACAAAATTCGTAGCCGTTAGACTTTCAAAAGCTTCCAGTGGTGGGTTAAATGGTACTTCCGGTTGGTTGTTCATAAAATCTGACCTAGGAGGACGTACTGAAAACCCTACGGAATCAATAAACTCCGATTCTCTTAATTGATCACGGATGTCCTCGTGGGTATATTTGAGTCCCCATTCCAGAACAAGGTCGTTTTTTTTGTGATTTCCCCTATGGTCTAGATTTAATAGTAATGCATCCAAGTCATTTCTAGACCTGTTGAACTGGGACCCTACACCTCTTGGATTCACGGTTGCCCCTAGTGTTTCGCTCCCAAGATTGCTATCCACGCTACCCAGTTGGTAGGATGCAATAACATCGGAGTATTCTTCCTCTGTGGTATGATAGAGGGACGCAATGAGCTTTAAGGCGGTGTTTTCGGTTACTTGATACGTGCCTTTAAATGCCCCTAGCGCGGTCGCAAAACGGTTTACTTCCTTTCCTTCATAGAATACCGTAAATGCTTTTGGGTCTTGTAGGGTTCCAAAATTCGTTTGCCTGTTTAACGGTTCGTTGGTATAGTTGTTTACCGAAAGATTGCCTAGAAAGCTTAGGTTGAACGTATTCGAAAAACGATAGGTGAAATAACTTTGCAGATCCGTAAAGGAGGGATTAAAATTACTTTGGGTTTGTTGGCTATTTAAAAGTAAGGCATTATTTCTGTACCGTAGTCCGTTTATGCTAGTTAGCTTTTTGTTTTTGGAACGGGTTTCCAAGGTTGCGCTGGCGCCCAAGAAGCTAAAATCGCCTTCGACGGAAAAAGTAGCGGGAGTTTTATAGGTAATGTCCAAGACAGAGGAAAGCTTGTCTCCGTATTTGGCCTGGAATCCACCGGCAGAAAAGGAAACACCTTGCACCATACTGCTGTTTACAAAACTTAGGCCTTCTTGTTGAGCGGAGCGGACCAGAAAGGGGCGGTACACTTCTATTTCGTTTACATAGACCAAGTTTTCGTCAAAATTTCCACCTCTAACGGAGTATTGTGTGCTGAGTTCGTTATTGGAACTTACCCCCGGCAATAGTTTTAGAATATTTTCAACGCCCGCATTGGCTCCTGGTATTTTTAACAGTTGTTCCGGTGATACGGAGGTTGTACCGGTTACTTCTTTTCTTCCCCTAGGTGAAACGGTTACCCCGGCCACTTGCACAACGTTGGTTTTAAGTATAGGACTAAATTCAAAGGTTTCGTTTGTAGATAAAAGTAATCCTTTTAAAACAAGGTCTTTATGGCCTAGATGCGAAAAGGTAAGTTGTGTTTCCGTATCTGCGTATATCGTAATGACATAGAATCCGTTGGCATCCGTAGCGGTACCGGATGTACCGGAAGAAATGTTAACATTGGATAGGGGCGTATTGGCTTCGTTAAGTACTATCCCCGTAATTGTAGCCGTTTGCGCCAGGCTATAAAATTGGCACAGTAAAACAAGGGTGAGAGTAGCTTTACAAAATTTCAAACAGGTTATTTTCTAAAAAATGTGGTTGTTAATGTATTCTTGTTGCCTACATTATCCGTAACGGTAACTTCGAGAACACATTGCTTTTGGTTCAAAATTTTATCATCGAAATTATAGGTAAGCGTATTTGTTTTGGGCTCGTACTCCATTAAGATCCAATTTCCGTTCAAAGTTGCGGAATAGGTGTCCACACCGCTAAGGTCATCGGAAATTGCCAGGCTTAGATATTTATAGTTGTTCAACCATTGTTTTTCCTTAAAATTCTTGACACGTATCCTAGGGGCAACAGAGTCTTTTGCCAAGGTGTAGGTTCCTAAATATCGTGTTCTTGTCGTAAAGGTGCCGGCTCGTTTGTACGTGCTCACGTAGCTGGGTCTTAGTTTATCGTCCAATCTTGCTATGAACAATTGCATTTGCTCTTCCTTGCTATATTTTGATGCATCGAAAGTTATGGTGAAGTTGCGGTGGGCCGGAACCGTATTCCGGTGAATGCCAACGGTATCCTGTCCTTTTTTAAGGTCGATATAAAAATCTTCATAGAACGTATTGGCAGGGAAGTATACTTTTGCCCCTCCTAGATCGTAATTGTTAGGTTTTGTTGCTATAACGTAGTTTTCTGTCTTTGTTTCCGTTCTTGGTATCTTCAGCGCTTCTTTCTTACCTTCCACAGGAATTTTCAAGGTCACGTTATTTCCTTTAAGGTCTTTGATCTTTAGCTCAATTGCATAGGTTAAACCTTCCCTGATTTCAATTTCCCCGTTGTTGTACAGTTCGTTATAGATGCTTAATTTATTTCCAGGGGATTTAAATAGTTTTTGAATCCGTTTTCTGTACCGTCCCAAATAATCATAATCGATAAGCGTGTTAATGTATCTTGTTTCGCCAAAGGAAAACGATTCAAAGTCGTAAGACGTATAGGTTTTTCCGTTTACGGAAAGTGAAGCAGCGTAAATCCCATTTCTATTGGCCGCCATATCTTGACGGTCGAAACCAATAAAACCGACACCTATTTTACCAAGGGCAATCACCTTGTTCGCTAAAAAAGTACCATCACTTTGTTTCGTGAAATTTACCTCTATACGTTCTGCACTTTTGTTCACTTGAGAATCTTCCGCTAATGGGTATAGGTATAGTTTCTCTAAAATAGGATTTGTGGCATCGGCCACATCTATACCATAAAGCAAGGGATTTGTGGGTTTTTCGGATACACTGCTGCGTATTTCAAAATGAACGTGCGGCCCGGAAGAACCACCTGTATTGCCACTATAGGCGATAAGTTCGCCTTTGTCGATTTTTAGTTCTCCATAGTCCGGAAAAACTTCTACCTCGTACGACTTTTTTTGGTACTGTATTTTTTTAATGTACGCTTCTATTTTGGGAGAAAATTTTTGTAAATGCCCATAAACGGATGTGTACCCGTTGGGATGTGCCACGTACAATACTTTACCATAGCCCCATAGCGCAACCTTTATGCGGGTAACGGTTCCATCTCCGATACCGTACACCGGTAAACCTTCCCGTTGTTGTGTTTTAATATCGATTCCGGCATGAAAATGATTGGACCTTAGCTCTCCAAAGGTGCCTGCCAAAATAATCGGGATATCCAATGGTGGTCTAAATGCATCTGTTGGATAAGGGCCTTGACCAAAGATATGAGTAGTGTATAGGAGTAGGGATACCAGGATAGTGTTCTTCATAAGTATTCAAAGTTGCTACGAAAATAATTAAACCAAGCCAATTCTTAAAAGGTTTGCTGTAAATCTGTAGAGCCCCGTAGTCCAGGGCATTTTATTGCCTCCCTGAAATACTTAAAAGAATATTTGTAAAAAGTATTGCTAAGTCTTCGGATGAATGTTAACTTTGTGTAAACAGCATGGAATTTTTTGTATGAGTGAATTAATACAAATCGTTGATTCCTTAGAAAATAGGATTAGTAAGTTGCTTCATAAGTTAGAGGTGATGCGACGGGCTAATACCGAACTGGAAAACGAATTGATTTCCATAAGGTCCGTTCAACAACAAGCCGATAAATCGGTCTCGGATTGGGAAGAAAAATACAACTCGCTCAAACTTGCAAGTTCAATGCTAGGCAGTAATACCAATAAAACAGAAGCAAAGCTTAAAATAAATACGTTGATACGGGAGTTAGATCATTGCATTGCACAACTTTCGGAATAATGTAAAATAATACTATGTCAGAAAAGCTCAAAATAAAGCTTTCCATTGCAGATCGGGTATATCCTTTAACGATAGATCCAAGTCAAGAGGAAGGCTTGCGAAAGGCCGCTAAGAACATAGAGCAGTTGGCCAAGAAATTTGAGCAGAACTATGCCGTAAGGGACAAACAAGATGTATTGGCCATGTGTGCCCTGCAGTTTGCCTCCAAAATTGAACAAAAAGGTATAGAACAGACAGAAGGTACCCAGGAAGCTGAACAACGTCTAAAGGCGTTAAGCGATTTGGTGCATTCAAAGCTAGCTTCACAATAGAAACGTTCTTTAAAAATAAGCAAAGTTACTGCCCACATTGGTAATACCTTTTGTCGAACTCAACATTTATTTTTTTAAAAAGGGTGAGTTTAGATTGTAAAAGCAGGCCCTACTCGTATAGGGATCCTTGATCAGTCTGTTAGCCCTAAACCTGATTTTCGGAGTTTGTACAAAACTTCTCCAATGTGGGCTTTTTTATTAAACACAAACAACTATGGACAGTACAATGATTATTATAGCCGCCATCGTAGGGTTGGCGATCGGCTTCGGAATTGCGAAGTTTATGGAAAAGGGGAAAGCCTCCAAAACCATTTTAAATGCCAAAAAAGAGGCGTCCCAGATTCTAAAGGAGGCCAAGGTAGAAGGGGAAAGTATAAAAAAGGATAAAATCCTACAGGCAAAGGAGAAGTTTTTGGAGTTAAAGGCAGAGCATGAGAAAGTAATCGTAAACAAGGATAGAAAGATCAACGAGGCCGAAAAACGTACTAGGGACAAGGAATCCCAGGTAAGTAGTGAATTGGCGAAGAGTAAAAAAATTAATGCCCAGTTAGATGACAAGCTAAAAGATGTGGAGCACCGAAAGGAATTCTATGAAAAAAAGCAGGCAGAAGTAGAGAAAATGCACAATAGCCAAATTCAGCAATTGGAGGTCATTTCCGGACTTTCTGCAGATGAGGCCAAGAACCAACTTATCGAGAGTCTGCGCGAAACGGCCAAGTCAGATGCCATGGGGTACATTCAAACAACCGTTGAGGAGGCAAAATTGACGGCCCACCAAGAAGCGCGCAAAATCGTAATCAATACCATACAGCGCATCGGAACCGAGGAAGCGGTAGAGAACTGTGTTTCTGTTTTTAACATAGAGTCAGATGACGTAAAAGGACGGATCATTGGCAGGGAAGGAAGAAATATAAGGGCTTTGGAATCCGCTACAGGTGTAGAGATTATTGTAGATGACACGCCTGAGGCGATTATATTGTCTTGTTTTGACTCGGTACGTAGGGAGATAGCTCGTTTATCACTTCATAAGTTGGTGACAGATGGGCGTATTCATCCCGCCCGCATTGAGGAAGTCGTTAAGAAAACGGAGAAACAGATAGAGGCGGAAATTATAGACATAGGAAAGCGCACGGTCATAGATTTAGGAATACACGGACTGCATCCAGAACTCATAAAGGCTGTAGGTAGGATGAAATATCGTTCCTCTTATGGTCAAAACTTACTACAACACTCCAGAGAGGTTGCCAAATTATGTGGTGTAATGGCGTCCGAATTAGGGCTCAACCCTAAGATGGCCAAAAGAGCAGGTCTATTGCACGATATAGGTAAAGTCCCCAATACAGAAGCAGAAGTGGAAACGCCACACGCCATATTAGGGATGCAATGGGCAGAAAAGTATGGTGAAAAACCAGATGTTTGTAATGCTATTGGAGCACACCACGATGAGATTGAAATGAAAACACTTATTTCGCCCATAGTGCAGGTTTGTGATGCCATTAGCGGTGCTAGACCAGGGGCAAGGAGACAAGTACTGGATTCTTATATTCAGCGTTTAAAGGATTTGGAAGAAATCGCTTTCGGTTTCGGAGGAGTTCAAAAAGCGTACGCCATACAAGCAGGTAGAGAGCTTCGCGTAATCGTAGAAAGTGAAAAAGTAAGTGATGATAAAGCGTCACAACTATCGTTTGAGATTTCTCAAAAAATACAAACGGATATGACGTATCCCGGCCAGGTAAAAGTAACAGTGATTAGGGAAACCAGAGCTGTCAACGTAGCAAAATAAGCGCGGTGAAAGTTAGATGAGATTTTAAAAAGAGCCCCGAACAAGGGCTCTTTTTTAGTTATGTGCGGTGCATGGTGACGAACAATTCGGAATCTATTTACCAGTTAAAGTGTAACATCCGGTCCTTTAGTGTATTGTTTCCGATTGATGTGGGATTGGTTTCTAGAAATATTTTGGCAATAAGAGGATGGGTTATGGACGACTATTGAGTCAATTGGAAGAAATAAGTAAGTAACACAATACCGCATTGTAATTTCAGCACTGCCATAATGGATCGTGTAGTTTTTATCTATAGTGCTTCCAGTGGTTTTTAATTCTGTATGTTTAGTTCGTAACAAATAAACCTACCTCACAACCATAACTCCGGTAATAACAAAGCCCTGACATACAAAAAATACGCAGGGCTTTGATTCGTTTGATAATCTTATTCTTCCTCGCCCTCGGTAGAAGTGGCTTCATCCTCCGCCTCCTTAAGTAGATTATTTCTTAGGATATTCAATTTTTTAAGTTTGGCCTTCCAAGAATCAAGCGCTTCTTTATGGGTATTTACCTTTTTAATGACATCCTGTACCATAGGATTATCTTCTGACGCATTGGAGAAAAACTGTAGGTTGTTTTCCAATTGTCGTATTTCGTCCTTACTTTCCTCTATTTTCTTACGGATAAAGCTACGTTCGTTCTGTATGGCCCTTTCTTGATTGTCCTCTTCTTTAAGACGTTGGATTTTGTTTCCGTATTTCAATAGTTCCGATTCCTGTTTGCTAACATCCATTTTATGGAACAGGGCATCGATGATCTTATTAAACTTTTGGTTAATGTTTTTTTGTTTAAATGGCACATGTCCAAATTTTTTCCAATCTTCGATAAATGACTTTATTGCGGCTAGGTTTTCATCCCTATCATCGCTCAATTGAAACTCTTTTAAGCGTACTAAAATCGCGTTTTTTCCCTTTAGGTTTTCAACTTCTTCGTTATTTTCTTGGTTCTTTAGCGCATGGAATCTTTCGAAATAATGGTTGCACGCGGCTTTGAACTCCTTCCAGATTTTATCCGAATACTTGCGGGGTACATGCCCTATACTCTTCCATTCGTGTTGTATACGCTTCATTTCCCCTGTAGCGGTCTCAAAATCTTCGGAATCCTTTAACGAATTGGCAATATCCAATAAGGCTCTTTTTTTAGTCAAGTTCTCGTCTTGATCTTTTTTAAGGTTTTTGTAGAATGCGTTTTTGTTCCGATTAAACGTCCGTACAGCTGCCTTAAAATCGTTCCAGGTTTTTTCGTTGTCCTTCTGAGGTACTTTGCCCGCTTTAAAAAACGATTCCCGTAAGGCCTCAAGCTGTTTTATTTGTTTTTGTAATGTGCCATGGTTGTTGGAGACATTTTCGGATAAGGTGCTTATTTCATTTATAATCTGCTGTTTTCTTTCTAGATTTTGTTCATGTGCCTTATCTAGCTCTTTGAAATAGTCTTGCCTTCTTCCGTGAATTATTTTGGTTGCCGTGCTAAAACGGCCCCAAATTTCTTCTCGGTGTTCCTTGCCTACAGGGCCAATATCTTCTTTCCAAATTTTATGTAAAACCTGTAGTTCCCTAAATGCCCTGTTTAAATCCGGTTCTATTGCCAAGGATTCCGCTCGTGCAACAATTTTTTGTTTTTCTTCTAAATTGTGTTTAAAATCAAGGTCGCGCAACTCTCGGTTCAAGTGTAGAAAATCATAGAAAATCTCTATGTGGTGCTGGTACGTTTTCCAAACATTGTTGTAATCGGCTCTAGGAACCGGCCCGGCAGTTTTCCATTGTTCTTGGATATTTTTAAAACTGGCATAGGTGGTATTTATATCTTCTTCTACGTTTACCAAGGCCTTTAGATTTTCTATAAGTTCCAGCCTATGGGTTAAATTTTCCTTATGGCTTTTTTCAAGACTTTTGTAATGCTGATTTCGTTTTTCGCGGTACTCGGCATATACTTCGTTGAATTGTCTTTTGGTAACCGAATTGTACTTAAAATCTATTTCATTTCCACCACCTGAAATGAATTCCTCTTTTTTCTCGTCTATAAATTCTTGAAATTTCAAATTAAATTCATCCCGTATGCCATCAACATGTTTTTTAATGGCCTGTATTTTTTCGTTTTTTACAAGCCGTTGTAGCTCCCCTACCAAATTTTCCATAGACATGGAATGGTAGTCCAAAACAGGAATTTCATGTCTTTTGACCGTATCCGTATCTTCCGCATCCTCGGCATTGTTCTCGTCTATCTCATCTACACCGTCCGTATCTTCTTTAGGCTCTTTCCCAGATGCCATTTTTTGTTCCTTTTCCGATGCCCCCGCTATTTTGTCATCACTTAATTCAACGGTATTTTCCGATTCCTTTTGTGCCGTAATTTGGGCATCAGTGGAGGGGTTGCCATCCTGAGCTTCGGATTCATTTTCTTCTTTTTGCTCAGCACTGTCCGATTTTTCGGATTTAACCGCTTCATTTTTTTTGGATGCTATGGTGCTATCCGGTGTTGCGTTAGCTACTTCAGTTTTAATGTCGTCGGTATTTTTCTCCAGAACTTCTTTTTCCGTTCCGGTAGTTTCCGCCGTGTTTTCCGTTACCTCGTCTTTAGGTATTTTTTGTTCGTTGTCTTCTGACATCTTGTTTGTGTTAGGTTTTTACAAGATAGTAACAACCTAAACAACGGCAAAGAATATATACCTTCTTTTTGATTTTGATGGAAGATGAAAATCTGTGTAATAGCTGTCAAAATAGCAGTGGAGAAGGGTTTCCGTCGGTTAGGTGTTCCATATTTCCCAAGCTTTTTCTGCTTGTAGCTCTAACATGCGCAAGCCGTTTAATATGGTTGCTCCCTGTATTTCCCCTTGTGCTAAAAAGGCTGTTTTTTCCGGATTGTATATTAGATCGAACAGTAGATGTTTTTGGCCGATAAACGCATAGGGTATTTTTGGTTTATCCGTTATATTCGGAAAGGTGCCAAGTGGGGAACAATTAATTAGTAAACGGTGACTTTCAATACTATTTTGGTCCAAGTTCCCGTAGGTGTATCCATTGTTTTTACCTGTGCGCGAAACAAATGAATATTCGATTTTTAGCTGATCTAGTACATAGGCAACTGCTTTTGAAGCTCCGCCGGTTCCTAGGATAAGTGCCTTGTTATGGTGTTGTTTTAAATAGGGTTCGAGGGATTTTTGAAACCCGTATGCATCCGTATTGAAACCCTTGAGTCCGGTCGGAGTTATTTTAATGGTATTTACCGCGCCAATTTCCAATGCAGATGGCGCTAACTCGTTTAAATATGGAATAATTTCCTGTTTGTAAGGTATGGTCACATTTAGCCCGGAAAGGTGCGCAGTTTTTTGTATTACCTCTGTAAATTCCGAAATATGGGCCATGTCAAAATTCTCATAGCTATAATTGGGTAAATCCAACTCGGAGAATTTTTTTGTAAAATAGCCCTTAGAGAAAGAGTAGGAAATATTCTTCCCTAGCAAACCGAACCTAAATTGTTTTTCGTCTGTTTTTTCCATACCAATCTAAAAGTAATAAAATGCTTATTCCGAATACAACAAAGAACAGTGCCCACCAGGTTTCGGATAGTTGAAAGTTTGGCAAAAAACGTTCATAGTTCACTATGATAGGATTTTCATTGGTGTCCAAAAGAATAGTGCCTTCTTTTCCCAATTTATACACGGTTCTCTTCCAAGGCCAAACCACACCCAAAGAGCCGGTAATGAAGCCTAGTATTACCGCTGTAGTTCTATGTTTATAATGTTTTAGGACAAAGCTGAGAATGTGGGACAAGGTAACAAGACCGGTTGCCGACCCCGCCGTAAAAACGGCTAGTATAGTTAAAATTGCCAAGCGTTCAGGATTGTTCACAAAACTAAGATCACCCAGTAGGAGTTCGGAAAATGTATCATAAAGTGCATTTACGGAATCTACCAGAAGTAGTACATAATTGCCCAACAGTATTAGAATAAACGAGCCGGATAGTCCTGGTAAGGTCATTCCCGATACACTGATCATGCCACAGATAAAAATAAAGATTAAGTTGTCGTTTTCCGTTGCCGGATTTAAATAACTGATAGCTATCCCAACCGCAAGGCCAATCATTGCTAAAGATATTGTTTTCTTTGTCCAATGGTCGAAATCCTTTCCTATGTAGTAAATAGAGCCTAGGATCATCCCAAAAAAGGCAGACCATACATAGAGTTCCTTGTGTTCCAAAAAGTAGTCCAATACTTTTGAAACACTAAAATAACTGACCAACATCCCAAAAAGAAGCAACGTTAAAAACGTACCGTTTATGTAGGTATAAAAACTTTTAAACCTGCCGTTCAATAATAGTCTAAAGGCTTTTCCATTTATTTTTTGGAGGGAATAGATGAATTCTTCATAAAAGCCGCCTACATAAGCTACAATTCCTCCGGATACTCCGGGGACCTTATTTGCTGCTCCCATACAAAGCCCCTTTACTACGAGTAATATTTTATCCGTAAGGGTTCTAGGTGCGTTCATGAAGCTGGGTGCTTACTTTTTAGAAGCTGTTTTTTCCAGTATAAAAATAAGGGAAAAACCGATTAAAGCGGTCACGATAGCGAGGGTTAATTGTGGGTCGCCTTCAAAAGCATAGGGAGAAATATTTTCGTCTATGATAATCTCTTTCTTACCTATCTGGATAACTTCAATAATTTTTTTCCAAGGCCAAATCTTATTCAAGGAGCCTAAGATAAAGCCTGTAAGTACGGCTAATGTAGCATTCTTGTAATTGGCGAACATCCATTTTAATACTCTGGCAAAGCTTAGTATTCCAAAAATAACTCCCAGTGCAACCGTTGTCACAATTTTAAAGTCATAATTGTTAACGGCATCCAATATTGTTTTGTAAGACCCTAAAAGTACCAAGATAAAAGCTCCGGAAATTCCAGGCATTACCATAGCGCAAATAGCCAAGGCTCCCGAGAAGAATAAAAACGGTAAACTGTCCGTATTTGCCGAGGGTGGCAGTGTGGTGATATAAAATGCGGTAATGGTTCCTAGGGCAAACAGGATAATTGCCCCTATATTCCACTTGCTTATCGCTTTTGCTACAAAAATAACACTGGCAAACACGAGACCAAAGAAAAATGCCCAAATAGGAATAGGATGAAATTCCAATAACCATGTAATCAGTCTGGAGAAGGAAAGCATGCTTATGACCATACCACCAAAAAGGACCACTAAAAAATTACCGTTCAATGTATCCCAAAAAGCTTTGACCCCTTTTGTTTTTAAGGTCTTAAAGGTGTCTAGACGAATATTGTTGATCGAAGAAATAAACTCTTCATAGATACCGGTAACAAACGCAATGGTGCCTCCGGAGACACCGGGAACCAACTCCGCAATGCCCATAGCCATCCCTTTTAGCATAATAAAGATATGCTGCTTCAGTTTTCTTTTTTCCATAGATAATGGGAGCGATTTTTACCCTTTTTTGGAACTGGTTATAATAGTTTTTAACCAATCGGAATTCCCAAATTCAGGAAATTTTTTCTGGAACAGGTGTATTTTTTTTGTTTCCCTATCCAATTTAAGTGCGTCCAATAAGTAAATTCTAGCATTTATACGATCCCCTGCCAATAGCAGTAATCCAACCATCGTATAAAGAATTTTTAAGTTGTTCGGATAAAATGCTTTTCCTTGTTTCAGAATTTGGATACCACCTTCGATATCATTATTTTTTTGTGCAACCTCTGCCCACTTTAGCCAGGTACTCAATTCATAATCACCTAGGTCTACCGCGTTTTTAAACGAAAAATAAGCTTGGTTGTAGTCCTTGAGCGCTACATGTATTCTAGCACATTTTTTCCAATAAACAGGGTTGCCACCGTCTATGTTCAACGCTTTGTTGATGTAGAAAAGTGCTTTTTCATAGTTCTTTATCCTGTAGTAAAAATTTGTTATAGCAAGCCAACCCTTGTCCAGCAAGGGGTCTTCATGAACGGTTTGATAGAAGTAGTACTTGGCCATCTCACTGTTCTGTAGCTTTTCATAGCATTTTCCAATTCTTAAAAAAGCATGGGAGGTTGGGTCTTCTATGGATATGGTCGTCTCGTAGTTTTCTATGGCATCTGTATATTTTCCCAGCTTTTCCAAAACCTTTCCTTTTTCAAAATAGGCACCTATAAAAGAATCATCGGATATTATGGCAAAGTCATACGCCGCTAAGGCTTCCGAATACATTTGCTTGGAGTAGTATTGTTTCCCTAATTGATGCCAGGCTACCTCGCAATAGGGATTGTGCTCCAGGTAGTCATTTAGGTAAACTATGGCACCGTCAAAATCCTCCAAATATTCAAAACAGTAGATTACGTTGTAAAGGGATGAATAATCGTGCTCGTCAAAATCCACACATTTCATAAAACTTTCCCTAGCTAGTTTAAAGTTGTCCATGAACAGGTACTCCATTCCCAGCAGCGAATAAATATCTACACCGTCCGTAGAGAGGTTCAAGGCTTGTTGCAAAAGGCAAACGGCACCTTCGTGGTTGTCTTTTTTGCTATAAATATTGGCGCGTTGTATATAAATTTCTTGGTTGTTGGCATCCAACAGTTGTAGTTCGTCCAGTAATTTTTCTGCAGCAACGAGGTTGTTCTCGAATACCATTACTTCTACCTTCAATAGTTTAAGCTCTATAGAAGCGGGGTGTTGCTGTAATCCGATCTTAATACCCTTTTTAGCCAAGGCTATTTTACCGTTGTTAAGGTAATGGTGTATGATATCCTCAAAGTCTTCGGCATCAAAGAAATAGACATCATCTGTCTTTAACATGGATTCAAACTTGGTAATGGGCCGGTCAGGTCTTTCGCTAGATTCTAACGCCATAGAAACATTTTGGTTAAACTCTTTGAATAAAAGTAAGGCTTTGCCGATGTTATTGTTGACCGACCAGGCCTATATTATTAACAAATTAGTTAACAGGATATTGTTGCTTCCTATTCAAAATGGAAAGTATCAAGGTGCAGCCTTTTTCGATTTCTGCCGTAGTGATGGTTAGGGGAGGGGATATACGGACAGCTTTTGGCTCAAATAAGAGCCAAAACAGAATGAGTTGGTTTTCTTTTGCGGACAATACTAGTTCGTTCGCTTTTTCCGCATCCTCCATGATAAGCGCAAGCATAAGTCCTTTTCCTCGTATTTCTTTTATAGCGGGATGTACCAAAAGTGTTCTAAATAGCTTTTCCTTTACTAAGGTTTCCTCCATCAATTTGGTTTGCAGCAATTCGTTTAAGGTAGCCAAACAAGCGGCGGCTATGACAGGGTTGCCTCCAAAAGTAGTGATATGGCCAAGTTTAGGGCTGTTTTGAAAGGATTTCATGAGTTTGCTGCTTGCGGTAAACCCGCCTACCGGTAGTCCCGAAGCCATACCTTTTCCCATGACAAGGATATCTGGTATACAATTAAAGTGTTCAAAAGCAAAAAGTTTACCTGTACGTCCAAATCCGGGCTGTATCTCATCCAAAATTAATAACGCGCCTACTTCCGTACAGCGTTTTCTCACGTTCTCCAGATACCCGTTTTTTGGTAGAAGAAAACCTGCTCCGCCTTGTATGGTCTCTATAACAACACAGGCGGTTTTTTCGGTAATACGGTCCAACTCCGCGGTTATATTGAAATGTATAAAAGCAACATCGGGTATCAAGGGCCTAAAAGCTGCTTTGCGCTCTTCATAGCCCATAAGGCTTAAACTTCCCATAGTATTGCCATGGTAGGCATGGTACGCTGCCATAATTTCGGTCCGACCGGTATATCTTCTTGCTAATTTAATCGCTCCTTCTATAGCTTCTGTTCCAGAGTTTACGAGGTAGGTAGTGCTTAATTGTTTGGGTAGGTTCTTGGCCAATAGTTTAGTGTATTTCACCGCGGGCCCTTGTTCGTACTCCCCATAGACCATTACGTGCATGTATTTGGCTGCTTGTTCTTGCACGGCTGCTACCACCTTAGGATGGCAATGTCCCAAACCACATGCGGATACCCCTGCAACAAAATCTAAGTGCGCGTTACCGTCCGTGTCGTAAATATAACTACCTTTCGCATGGGAGATTTTCATTCCCAAGGGGTGAGGCGTGGTTTGGGCTTGATATTTTAAAAAATCCGAGGTCATTGAAGTAGTTATTTTACTTTTCTTGGGATTTTAGGCTCTTTTGGGTCTCTTGCTTTTGAATTTCCTGCGTTTATTGGATCTGTTTCGTTCTTGTTCCGTTGTTCTTCCTCTGCATCTATGTCTATAGGGTTATTGAGACCTTTAATGACTACCAGTTCTAAATTATTGTCATCTTCATCGAAAATATCATCCTTGGTGCGTATTCTTTCATCACCGTACCAAACAAAACCTTTTAGGATTCTGCTATTTTCAGGGAGGTCTTTCTCCGGGAACATGTCACCATCGGGATTGGTGAAAAAAGTAAGTTCGTCTACATCGTTGTTCTCCATGGTAATACGGATCTTGCTACAGATGGTCTTATTGATGCCAATAAGTTCGTCGTCGTCATTGTACATGTAATAAATAACCTCTGTGTTTTTCACCAAATCTATTATCTTCAGTTCATTTTCTATGAATTTTCCAAACAGATCTTTTCCTTTTGCCTGGTTATAGCCTTCCATGCTTATACTGTCCAGGGAAATTATAAAAGCGTTGTTCAAAACTTTTAAGGAGTCTAGTTGCTCTGTTTTTTTGTTGGATATCAAATGGATGCTATCTCCTGTCATTTGGTTTTCAGCGTTCCAGAGTATAGGTCTGGTAATAAGTTGTGTGATACCAGTTCGTTCTTCGGAGTGGATGGAATCGCACTTTCCGCTTAAATCTGTTTTAAAAAATTTAGCGTTCCTAAATGCCCGTGTAATGCGTTCGTCCTTTTTACCTGTAATCATTAAGGTGTCTCCATGAACATAAAGCGAGTCCTGCTCTTGTACCAAAATGGATACCGCTCTTTTTGTTGCAAAAAGTGAATCCTTGGCTTTGTGTACCTCTGCGTAATGAGCTCTTACAACGCCATTATTAATGGTATCCGTTACGGTAATATTATTCGTGGCCGATGCGAATTCCCGAGCCTTGTTAAAGTAAACGCTATCGCCTTCCATGATACGGTCATTATAATCTATACGCGTATTCTTGATGCCATAGCCACTTTCGACCTTGGTATCATAAAAACCACGTTCGCAGTAAATTTTGTAAGTGGCGCCTACAATGGTAGATGGCCCGTACATGTACGCATTTTTGGAGCTCGTATAGTAGTCCAGCTGTTCGGAATCCAGAATATACTCGGGATTGTCTATGTGAACACTATCTAAGAACTGATATTTTTTACGTTCCATAAAATACCGCCCAACTTTACTGGTGAGTACATTGGCGCTGTCTATTACCGTGCCATAATCTTGGTAATAAGCCTCCTGAGTTTCACGATTTAAACGTAAGGTATCGGTTTTAAGGGTCATATCCGAATTGGTCAGGACAACATTGCCCCATGCCTTTGCCAATCTGATATCACCTTGATAGTCTATTTTATGACTGGTCATCTCTACCGAGTCGCCTTGTTTTAAAAGTACATTGCCAATGGCTTCCAATCTATTTTCCTTTTGAAAATAGATGGCCACATCACACCACAGGTCGGCACCTTGATGTTCAAATTGTACTTGTCTGTCGTCCTTACTGAAAATGGACGCTCCTGGATACTCCTTTTCGTTTTTGGTGAAATTGGCACCATAAACAATGTTGATCTGTTTGGTTTCTACTGGTTCGTCCTGAGCAACCGATGCGATAGTAAAAAGAAGGGATACGATAACTAAAACTGTCCTATACAAGGTAATTTTTTTTCAAAAATAGGATTTTTAACCAAGGCCGCTACAAGATTAGGATTCTTTTAGGAATCGACTAGGGTATCTGTATGAATCTTAAGTTTGGTAGATGCTACTTGCCATATACGGAATTGTAGGGTTTGAGGGTGAGATCAAGCCTTGAACAAACACCTTTTCTTTGCAAATATTTTCTTTTCCTAAGATTATATGCTTGCGGTAAATTGTTGGTTTTCTTCTTTGCAGTATTTAAAATCAAGAGGATTGTGCTGTGTCGTGATATATCCCATTTCTTTTATACACGGGTTTTTTGCCACAAGTAGGTGCTCGTACCCGCATCCAAAGCATACCACCATGTATAGACCTGAATTGGAGTTTAACCAATATGGTACATGTGGTCTAAGTTTAAAGTTTATATGGTTTTAAGGGGTCGTAACTTAGATCTAAATTGTTGTTTTGGGAATCGGTATTCAACGGTTCACACTCGGATTTTGATATTTTCTGCACTTGGAATAGGAAACAACTGGCAAACCGAGGAATTTGCCCTCGATTCTTAGGGACTACCTGTATCGGAAACCATTCTTTCGATTACGGAGTGTGATAGGGGGTATAAGGAGTATTTCGGTTCCCTATTCACTAAAGAATTTTGTTGATGGATCTATAGCTAGCGATTTTTTTGAACATTTGAAGACTTTTTTGAGTTGCATAGCATGGCTACGTAAGGAAAAAAGACGGGGCCGAAACAAAAGCCTGCAATTTGGCTTTTGAATGAGGACCCAGCTGCAGCGCGCAGTGAAAAACAGCAATTTTTTAGCGGATGATTTTCAATTGGGGAATGGTATTAGGGACAAAAATTCCCGAATGTTTAGGGAAATGCGTTTTTTGAAAAATTGTATGGAGGATTATACCAATTTAAGTTTTGAAAGTCGTATTGAAAATTTGAATTATTTTTTTCTCAGTTTAGGAATGAAATCTAAGCATAGCATTAGCTATGGTTCTATTTTATGACGACAAATGAGTAAAAAAGGAACTGATTTTATGCGACATCTAGAAGTTAAATTGGTATTAGCATTTACGATAAGGCTTTACTGTTAAACATACCCATAAAAAAAGCCACCTTTAGAGTGGCTTAAACTTAAATTTAGTGGAAGTCAATTCTTACCTCCTGGTTACGATCGTTAAAAATCCCTATAGTCGCCTTCTAGAAATTTATTCGCTTCTTCTTCTGCAAATTTAGCGTTCTTACTGTCCCAATTTAGTGTTTGGTTTGGAAAGCGGTTTGCTATAACCCCTAAAAGAATGGTTTCCGTTAGGTTTGCAGAATAAGAAAACGGTGCGGTGCATTCATCGGTGCCCAAACAGGCATCTACAAACTGATGGTAATGTTTGGGCCCCTCGGAGCCATAATCTCGAATTGGTTTTCCCATGTTATTGGCTTTTTCTATTGCCGCAATTTCCGAAGAGATATCAACGTATTCACCGTCTACTATTTTTGTTGGTAATTGCATAAAGTGTGGTAATAACAAACGCCCTTTGTCACCTATAAACATAGCACCTTGCTCCGGTAGTGTACCCGGTCCGCTTGCCTTGGTCTCCAAAGACATTTTTTCTTCTACGGATGCTTCTTTGGTCGTTGTTTCCGCCACTTTGGTGGCACCAGGAAGTATAAGGTCTTCGTGCATGTCCGGAGCGCCTGGCCCGTCGGACCATATCCATTTTAAGCTATCTGCGGTATACTGTGTTCCTGGAAACTCGTAGGTTACGGTATTCTTCTCAGGAAATCCAAATCCATTGGGTGCCCTACATTCATTTTTTATGGTACGGGGTACATCCAATGCTAGTGCATTGTAAGGTGTGTCAAAAATATGTACGCCCATATCACCTAGGGTGCCACAACCATAATCTACTAACTTTCTCCAATTGCCGGGGTGGTACACGCCTTCTTTATATGGGCGTTCCGCCGAAGTTCCTAACCAAAGATTCCAGTCCAAGCTGTCTGGTACAGTATCTTCCCCAGTGGGAACCGGTCCATCATATCCCCAATTTTTTGGAGACCAGGCCCTTACGGTATGCACCTTTCCTATGATGCCTGACTGTATTAATAAGGTTGCCAGTTTGTAGTCATAAAAGGAATGTACCTGAATACCCATTTGCGTTACCAATCCTTTTTCTTCGGCAAGTTTTTTCATATCCCTTGCCTCGGATACGTAATGTGTTAAAGGTTTTTGGCAATATACAGATTTGTTCAACTCCATCGCCATCATAGACACTGGGGCATGGGTATGGTCTGGTGTAGATACGATTACGGCATCTATACCGTCGGCCATTTCTTTGAGCATTACCCTATAATCGCTATATGTTTTTGCGTTGGGATGCAGTTTTTTAGCCGCTGCCAAATTATTGGAGTCAACATCGCAAAGTGCTACAACATCTACCTTGCTGTGTGAAGAAATATCACGTAAGTCCTCTGCCCCCATGTTGCCGACACCAACGTGCGCCGTTCTAAGTCGGGTCAGCGGAGTAGCTTTAGCAGCTATTTTTTCTTCTTTGCATGCCATTAGAAACGATGGCATTAACGCGGTCGTTGATGCCAGTAAGGCCGATTTTTTTAAAAACTCTCTTTTCTTCATGGGATGGTGGTTATAGTTTTTTGATTTTTATATTACGGAACCAGATAGGACTGGAGTGGTCTTGAAAACCTATATATCCTTTTTTGTATTTGCCATAGTCCTTGCTGTTTTTCCACTTATCGGAGTTCTTTTTTTCCTCCCATGCTTTGTCCCAAGGAACAAATGACAATACCATTTCTCCATTCAGCCAGTGTTCTACCTTTTCCGGGGTGAAGACAATTTTGGAAGAATTCCATTCTCCCACGGGATTAAGCACTTTCTTGGAGGCATCTGCGGGATGCATGGCGTAATCGGAAGCTGTTTGCTGCAAGGGTTTTAATTCTTCCGGCTTTTCGGTGTATCCTAAGCTAAGGTTGTATTCCGTAAGGTCGTGGATTTCAGCGTAGTTTTCATCATCTATAAGTTGATATTCAGGTGATATTTGTGGTATACTTTCATAACCTTCTTTAATATGGTAGAAAATACCGCTATTCCCTCCTTTTGGCAATTTCCATTCAACGTACAGTTCAAAGTTGTCAAACTCTTCTGCACCATAAATAATGTCCCGGCCTCCTTTATAATCCTGTTCTAGGCCAAGTTCTGTATCGAAGGTGAGTTCTCCATTTTTAACGACCCATCCCGGTGGTAGCGTTTCTCCGTTGTAGGCCCTCCAACCTTCGGTGCCGCTGCCGTCGAAAAGCACGATCCATTCGTTTTCGGGCAATAATTTTTCTTGTTGTTCGGTCGTTTCTGTTTTTTTCTCCGTTTTGCAGGAAACTAGTAGGATAGCAATTATGAGTAATAGGCCGGCGTGTTTCATCTTTAACTTTTG
This sequence comes from Maribacter chungangensis, assembly GCF_042676845.1. NCBI lineage: Bacteria > Pseudomonadati > Bacteroidota > Flavobacteriia > Flavobacteriales > Flavobacteriaceae > Maribacter > Maribacter chungangensis. The sequence goes on along the minus strand of NZ_JBHTHY010000012.1, from coordinate 146,268 downwards.
TTAAGGGATGAATTTACATAAAAAAATGGCGTTAAGCTTATTTTTTCGCTTAACGCCATTTGCCTTCTGACCGGGGAAATAGGATTACCTGTGTATGGTTTGTTTTCTATCTGGTCCTACCGATACAATCTTAATGGGCACCTCTAATTCCTTTTCGAGGAAAGAGATGTAGTTGTTTAGTGTTTCCGGTAATTGCTCCGCACTGGTCATTTTTGTTAGATCTTCTGCCCACCCGTCCATTTCGGTATAGATCGGAGTCACATTTTTTGCTTCGATATTAAATGGGAAGTGTTCTATTTTAGCTCCTTTGTAGTTGTATGCGGTACAGACTTTTAGCTTTTTGAATCCGCTAAGCACATCGCCCTTCATCATCATTAATTCTGTAACGCCATTGATGCGTACGGCATATTTTAACGCTACAAGATCTAACCAGCCACAGCGTCTAGATCTTCCGGTGGTGGCTCCAAATTCATTGCCCACGCGCCCCATCGTTTCTCCATCGGCATCAAAAAGTTCTGTTGGAAAAGGACCGCTGCCCACCCTTGTCGTATACGCTTTAAAAATTCCCTTTACCTCCCCAATTTGGTTGGGGGCAACGCCTAAACCGGTGCATGCTCCGGCAGCAGTCGTATTTGATGATGTTACAAAAGGGTAGGTTCCAAAATCGATATCCAATAGCGATCCTTGAGCACCTTCCGCCAATATTTTTTTACCGGATTTTTGTGCTTGGTACAGATACTCCTCACTATCTATAAATGTTAGTTCTTTAAGCTCTTGGACGGCTTTGAAAAATTCGGCTTCCAATTCGGCCAAATTGTATTGTATGTCCACATTGTAAAAGCCTATCATAGCTTCATGCTTATTGGCCAATGCCCTATATTTTTCTTTCCAGTTGCTAAGTTCCAAGTCCCCTATCCGCATGCCGTTCCTGCCGGTTTTGTCCATATAGGTAGGTCCAATTCCTTTTAGTGTGGAACCGATTTTGGCTTTCCCTTTAGACGCTTCCGAGGCTGCATCCAAAAGACGGTGTGTGGGCAATATAAGGTGGGCTTTTCTGGAAATCAATAATTTGGATTTGATATCCAGACCAAACTTTTTTAAAGCATCTAGTTCTTTTTTGAAAATCACGGGGTCTATGACCACGCCGTTACCTACAATATTGATTGCATTTTTATGGAATATACCAGAGGGAATCGTATGTAATACATGTTTTATACCGTCGAATTCTAGGGTGTGCCCCGCATTTGGGCCGCCTTGAAAACGGGCAATTATATCATAGTTTTCCGTTAGTACGTCAACGATTTTTCCTTTTCCTTCGTCACCCCATTGTAGGCCCAACAATAAATCTACTGCCATTATAATTGTACTTGGTTAATTAGTTGTTTATTCTGTCTTTTCCGTTTCTATTTCGGTCGGATTTTTGGTGCCGTAAAAATAGAGCGAATGCGTATTTATTTTAATATTGAATACCTCTTCGATCGTTTTTTTTATGGATTGGATACGGGGATCGCAAAACTCCATGACTTCTCCGGTGTCCGTTAGGATTACGTGATCGTGCTGGCGGTCAAAATAGGATTTTTCGTATTGCGCCTGTGTTTTGCCAAATTGATGTTTGCGCACCAGTTTGCAGTCCAGCAATAATTCTATGGTGTTGTATAGGGTTGCGCGGCTTACACGGTAATTTTTATTTTTCATATTGATGTAGAGCGATTCTATATCAAAATGATCCTTACTTTCATAAATTTCCTGGAGTATGGCGTAACGTTCAGGTGTTTTTCTATGCCCGTTATCCTCCAAGAATTTGGTGAATACGTTTTTTACAATTTCCTGATTTTTATCCAAAGCCATGGCCTTTCGGTTAATTTACAAATGTACAGTTAAATTTTAATTCCTTTTCTAAACTCTGGTTACTTTGTCTATTCCGTTAATTTGCTTTAAATTTTCAATTACTTTTTTAAGGATGGCATTATTTTTAACCACAAGGGTTATCTTTCCGGAGAACGTGCCGCCATCGGTATTAAAGTTCAGGTTTCTCATATTTACGTGCATATTGCCCGAAATAACGTTGGTAATTTCACTGATCAAACCTAAATTGTCTATACCTGTTAACTGTATGTCTGCCCTAGACTCTTCTTGTGAGGAGTCTACCCATTTGGCACTAATGATCCGGTAGGCATAGTTCGATTGAAGGGAAATGGCATTGGGACAATTTTTCTTGTGCAGTTTTATACCTTCCGACACACTCACAAAACCAAAAACGGTATCGCCGGGAATGGGATTGCAGCATTGTGAAAGTTTGTATTCCAATTTTTCTTCCTCCTTTCCGAACACCAGCATATCGTATTTAGAGGTAATCTCGTCCTTGCCAATATCTTCGGGAACAGGATTTTTTCGTATCCTGTTCTTAAAGAAACTTATAAATGCATTGTTGTAGGAAGAGGCAAACTCCTTGATCATTTGATTGTCAATAGAGCCAACGCCGACCCTGTAAAATAAGTCCAAGCTTGTCTTTAGCTTAAAGAAGCTCACCAGTTTATTTATGGTGTCTTCGTTTACCGAAATTTTTTGGGATTTTAATTTCCGTCTCAAAATCTCTTTCCCATCCTCGGCTATTTCCTTCTTTTCTTCTCGCAAGACCGATTTAATTTTTGCCCTAGCCCTTGCCGTTGTGGCATAATCCAGCCAGTTTTGGTTAGGTTTTGCCTGTTCGGAGGTAATGATTTCCACTTGGTCCCCACTGTTCAATGTGGTGTTAAGGGGTACCAGTTTGCCATTTACTTTAGCTCCACGGGTGCGCATTCCTACTTCTGTATGTATGCTAAAGGCAAAATCCAAGGGTGTGGCACCTTTGGGCAAGGACTTAAGTTCCCCGTTCGGTGTAAATACAAAGATCTCCTTGGAGTACAGGTTCAATTTAAACTCTTCTACAAAGTCTACTGCATTGGTATTGGCATTCTCCAGGGCTTCCTGTAGTTTGTTGAGCCATACCTCTATGCCTTGTTCCTTTTGGTTGCCGTGTTTGTATTTAAAATGGGCGGCATAGCCCTTTTCCGCTATCTCGTGCATACGCTCGCTGCGAATCTGTACTTCTACCCATTTTCCCTTTGGCCCCATTACGGTTATATGTAAGGCCTCGTAGCCTGTAGATTTTGGAGAAGAGATCCAATCGCGAAGCCGAACCGGATTTGGGGTAAAGTGATCGGTAACGATCGAGTATATTTTCCAGGCCAGGAATTTTTCGTTCTGCTTTTCCGATTTGTAAATGATGCGAAGGGCGAACTTATCGTAGATTTCGTCAAAGCCTACATTTTGCGTCATCATTTTTTTTCGCATCGAAAAAATGGATTTCATTCTTCCTTTTATACTGTACTCCAGTCCTTCCTTCTTTAAGGAGTTATGTATGATCTCGGCAAAGGCGTCTATGTATTCTTGTTGCTCTTCCTTACTATCCTCTATTTTGCTTTTTATATCGTTATAGACCTCGGGTTCTGTGTATTTTAGACTTAAGTCCTCTAGCTCGCTCTTAATGTTGTAAAGTCCAATTCTATGCGCTAGTGGAGCATAGATATACAGTGTTTCCGATGAAATTTTCACTTGTTTATGCTCTGGCATGGAGTCCATGGTAAGCATGTTATGGTATCTGTCCGCAATTTTAATGATAATTACCCTAACGTCGTCATTTAGGGTAAGCAGCATCTTTCGGAAGTTTTCCGCTTGTTGGGATATATTCATATCCTTTTTTAAATGCGCTATCTTGGTGAGTCCGTCAACGATTCGGGCAACGGTCTCCCCGAACATGCGGTCTATATCGTCTAAGGTATACTTGGTATCCTCTACCACATCGTGCAGCAATGCCGCTGCAATGGAGACGGCATCCAGACCAATTTCCGAGGCAACGATCTTTGCAACGGCGATAGGGTGAAAGATATAGGCTTCGCCCGATTTCCTGCGTTGGTCCTTGTGAGCGTCTACGGCAATCTCAAAAGCACTTCTGATCAGCTGTTTGTCATCGTCCGTAAGGGTCTGATAGCTGATGCGAAGCAACTCTTTATATTGCTTGGCAATAAGTTTGTTTTCTATTTCTAAGTCTGCTTCCGTCATACTAGAATAAATTTACCATAATCCTAGTTGTTAGACAACAAAAATTATGCCTTTAAGTTCCTTATTCTGTCTTTTAATGGCGGATGGGAATAGTGCATAAACACATAGGCGGGGTGAGGGGTAAGATTGCTAAGGCTATTCTTTGACAATTTTTTTAAAGAGGAGATTAAAGGGGGAGCGGAAAACGTTTCTTTTGCATAATCATCTGCCTGATACTCGAATTTGCGGGAAAAATAATTCATTAACAGTCCCGTAATCTCGGAAATAGGACTGTACAGCATGCCAAAACCTATTAGCGCGGCATGAAAGCTTGGGCTTTCTACACCAATTGCCAAAGATATGTTGGGGTTGTTTATAAAGAGGGATAGAATAAACAACATGGCACCCGTTAAAATAACAGAAGTCGCCAAATTAAAAATAATATGGTTTTTTTTATAATGACCTACTTCGTGTGCCAAGACGGCAACAATTTCATCCTCCTCTAGATCCTTAATGAGGGTGTCGTAAAGTGTAATGCGTTTTTCCTTTCCAAATCCGGAGAAATAAGCATTTGCCTTGGTGGACCTTTTAGACCCATTGATCACGAAAATGTTGTGGAGTTCAAAACCTACATTTTTGGCATAAGATTCTATCTTGGATTTTAGGCTGCCGTCTTCCAGAGGTTCCTGTTTATTGAATAAGGGAACAATGAGCTTGCTGTAGAACAGATTCATAAAAATGGTGAAAACAGTGATCAAGCCCCAGGTGTAGAGCCAAAAATCGGCGCCGGCCCACTCAAAGAACCAAAGTACCAAGGTTAGGATTCCTCCACCCAAAACAAGGATCATAAACCATCCTTTTAATTTATCCGTAATAAATGTTCTTAAGGTTGTTTTGTTGAAGCCGAACTTCGCTTCTATAACAAAGGTCCGGTAGTAACCAAAGGGTGTGTTCAGGAGGTCGCTTCCAAGCATAACGATACCAAAAAACAGTAATGACTGTATTGTGGTGTTGCTCGTTTGGCTAGAAACAAATTTGTCTATCCATCCAAAACCACCAAAAACCAGAACACCCAGAATAAGCAGAATAGAAAAGGTGGAGGTAAGGACACCAAAACGATAATTCATTAATTTATAGGCTTGGGATTTTGCATATTCTTCCGGGCTATAAATATCCGATAAGTCTTTTGGTACGCTATCCTTAAACCGTTTTGCGTTTAGATAATTGATGACGGTAGCGAGGACGTATTCGCTTATCAAAATAGCCAAAATGCAATAGAAAATAAGCGTTGTATCCATAAACTGTTATTTTGGTCTTTTGACTAACGAGGTAGTGCTGTTTTTGTTGTTATTTTTCGTTGCGTTGTCGCTTTCCTTCGAATATCAGTATGGCGGCAGATACGGAAACGTTCATGCTATCTATTTCCCCTTCCATGGGGATTATAATGTTTTTATCCGCATTGGCAAGCCATTCCTCGCTAAGTCCGGTCGCCTCGGTACCCACCACGATAGCGGTTGTCTTCGTGTAATCTACTTTCGTGTAGTTTTCGGATGCGCTTAGGGCCGCGCAATAAATGGTAGCCTTGTTCTCCTTTAAATAGGCAATGATTTCCGCTGTAGAACCCATGGCTACCCTTCTGGAAAAAACACAACCCACACTTGACCGAATGATATTGGGGTTATATAGGTCCGTTTTGGGATTGGCGATTAGAACGGCATCCAAATTGGCGGCATCCGCGGTGCGTAACAATGCCCCTATGTTTCCCGGTTTTTCGGGTGCCTCCGCCACTATAATAAAAGGCTTTTCTTTTTCCAGTTTCAAGTCGGACAATTCGTGCGATTTTGCCTTAACAATGGCAATGACGCCTTCCGTAGTGTCCCTGTAGGCTACTTTTTTATACACGTCAAGCGAAAGACCAATCCGATTCACAGTTGCTTCTAAAGGAATTAAGTTCTCCAACTGATCTACGTTTAGCAGGTCTTCACAGTAGCAAAGGGTCTCTATGGCATAGCCTGCTTTTACGGCCAAGCCAAGCTCGCGCTTTCCTTCCAAGATAAACAAGCCTGTTTTTTTTCGCTCCCGAGATTTATCCTTAAGTAGGAGTATCCTTTTTACCAAAGAATTTTGAACGCTGCTGATATGTTTTGTAGCATACATGATCTGCAAAAATAAACCAATATGTTAAGTATTGTACCTTAGGGCGACGTATTACGAGTAAACCAAAACTAAAAATGAAGAAAATTTCCCTTTTTGCCCTTGCAGCCGTACTGTTTGCTTGTAAGACCGATAAAACGAAACAACAGCCCATGCCCGAGGATGTACCGGTAATCAGTCCTGCAGTTCAAAACGATTATCCGGAAACGATTACAAAAGTGTTTGATGCGCATGGTGGCTTGGTCACTTGGAAATCCTTCAAGACCCTAAGTTTTACCATATCAAAAGAGGAAAGTTCGGAAACACATACTGTAGCCTTAAAAAGTAGAAAAGAACGGATTACCGCTCCTGATTTTAGTACTGGGTTTGACGGCTCCGAGATTTGGCTGCTAGATGAAAAGGGTGCTTATGAAGGCGATGCGGTTTTCTATCATAATTTGATGTTTTACTTCTATGCGATGCCCTTCGTTCTGGCCGATGATGGAATCAATTACCAAGAAACGCCCCCCTTGGCATTTGAGGGAACGTCGTATCCGGGGATGTTGATCAGTTATGATGCTGGAATAGGCAACTCCCCAAAGGATGAATATTTTTTGCATTACCACCCCGAGACCTTTCAAATGGAATGGTTAGGATATACCGTAACATTCAGAAGCGGTGAAAAATCCCATAATGTAAAATGGATTCGCTATAATGACTGGATGGCTGTTGATGGCCTTCTACTTCCAAAATCGATAACGTGGTACATTACCCAGGGTACTACCTTGGTTAAGCCTAGAAATACAGTTGCTTTTGAGAATGTTTCTTTGAGTACTGTCGAAAAACCAGCTGGTTTTTATGATAAGCCGGAGAAGGGGGTTTTTGTTTCTGGAACAAATTAAGCGCTAGCATTTAAACAGTTTTCTGTGCTACCGCTAGATTGTAGCTAGTCGCGAACCCGGTAAGAAGCAACAATAGCCTCAGAAATAGATATCCCTTTGTACTTTGGCAGAATGGGCAGAAACTACAAGTTTCATTACAAAACGGGAGTCTATTTCATTTTAGTTCCTACTATTTTGCAACTTTCAAAGGTAATAGTAAACAGGGTAATTAATCTATGATAAATTCTATTGGCTTCTTTTTGGTCGGGTAGTTGTTACTTGTCTTTATGATCAACAGATGAAATCCGGTCGCATCGGTTGGCCAAATTTAACTTAACAAAACGTTAAATGACTTTAATAAGATTCGCATTGTTTCATTTTAATAGTTAACTTAGGAGAATTGATGGGCAATTGGGGGGTATTTCTATTTTTTTCGCCATCTGACCCGTTTTCAACAACATCTAAACACTTACGAACAATGCCAACGTACACACTAAAAATCAACGGGATTTCCCAAGAAATTGAGGCAACACCCGACATGCCCTTGCTATGGGCCCTTCGCGACGATTTAGATATGGTAGGCACCAAATTTGGCTGTGGAATAGGTCAATGCGGCTCCTGTACCGTGCATGTAGATGGCACTGCGTCCCGCAGTTGTCAATTACAGGTCTCTCAGTTAGACGGAAAAGAAATCACCACCATAGAAGGCCTTTCCCCAGATGGCTCGCATCCTGTACAGCAGGCATGGAAAGAAGTAGATGTACCACAATGCGGTTACTGCCAATCGGGTCAGATTATGACGGCTTCCGCGTTTTTGGAGCAGAATCCTACCCCTACGGAACAGGAAATAAAGAATGCCATGCACGGAAATATCTGTCGCTGTGCGGCCTATAATAGAATTCATAAGGCCGTGGCTGTCGCAGCCGAGAAATTGGGTTAATCTTAAAAATAAAAAAATGGCAACGGGTATAGCAACAAAATTTAGTAGACGATCTTTTTTAAGGACTTCCTCCCTTGCGGGCGGTGGGATGCTCATCGGTTTTAATCTGTTTACCGCGTGCAAGGACACGGTAAAAATGCCGGCGGATATTTCGCAATTAAATTACAACGACTTCAACGCGTTTATAAAAATTTCGGATGAGGGCATGGTAACCCTATTTTCCCCAAATCCGGAAATAGGACAAGGTGTAAAAACGTCCATGCCCATGCTTATTGCAGAGGAACTGGATGTGCCTTGGGAGCATGTAAACGTAGTGCAGGGCGTTTTGGATACAAAGAACTACCAACGGCAGGTTGCGGGCGGTAGTCAGTCTATTCGTTTCGGGTGGACACCCCTACGGGAAACCGGTGCCTTGGCAAAACAGATGCTGATTAATGCCGCTGCGGCAAGATGGGGTGTTCAAGCCTCCGAGTGTACTGCCAGTCAAGGTGTCATTACAAACGCCAAAGGGGAGACCTTAGGTTACGGTGATGTAGTGAACGATGCTGCAAAGTTGGAAGCCGAACGCGCCGCGCAAGTGGCTGCAAACGCGGAAAATACGGATGCAGAAGTAGAAAAAGAAGAAATAATCCTTAAAGATCCAAAGGATTTTAAAATCATTGGCCAGGATATCGGTAATGTGGATATTGATGAAATCATTACAGGAAAGCCGCTATACGGCATGGACTATAAGGCTGAAGGTATGGTGTACGCCAGTGTAGTTCGCCCACCATCTTTTGGACAACAGTTGGAATCCTTTGACGATGCTGAGGCAAAAGCCGTTCCGGGCGTTCTTGATGTTATCCGTATTGGGGATAAAGGCTGGTCCTTATTGACCAAGGAACAACGAAACTGGACGGTGAAACTGGGAGAGACGGATAAGGTCGTGGTTATTGCCAAAAATACTTGGGCGGCCATGCAGGGAAAAAAAGCTATAAAGGCGACATGGGGCGAAGGCACCCCATTGGAAAGTACAGCTAATCATGATAAGGAATTGTTGGCCTTGTTGAACGCTACCGAATTTAATACCCTACGCAAGGATGGTGATGTTGAAAAAGCTTTTAAACAGGCAGATAAGATTATCGAACGGACTTATGAATCTCCGTTCCTGCCGCATAGCTGTATGGAGCCCATGAATTTCTTTGCCGATGTGACCGATTCAAAAATTCACTTGGTAGGGCCTATTCAGACCCCGGAATCAAGCGCGGAAGCTGTAGCGGAAATGCTAGGTCGGGATTTAGATGAGGTGCATTGTGAAATGACACGCATGGGAGGCGGTTTTGGTCGTCGCCTGTATAGCGATTTTGTTTTGGAAGCGGCAGAAATATCGGATGCCATCCGGAAACCTGTAAAAATGGTTTCCTCTCGTGAAGATGATATGACCACCGGCGTATACAGACCGGCCATAAAATACCGAATCAAAGCAAGCATAAAAGATGGTCAGCTAACGGGGTATCAATTGAAGGAAGCGGCCGTTGGGGGCAATATGTACGGATTAATCCCTAATTTTTTCCCTGCCGGAGCACTCGAAAATTATCAAGTAGATGTGGCTTCTTTTAACAGTAACATTACTACCGGGGCGTGGCGCGCACCGTATACCAATTTCCTTTCCTATGCAGAACAGAGCTTTTTGGACGAAATAGCGGAGGCCATGGAAGTGGATGCCGTTCAAATGCGTCTGGACTTGTTGCAAAAGGTGAAAGGTACAACGGATGAACGTATTCAATATTCTGCTGAGCGAATGGAAGATGTTATCAATTTAGTGGTGGAAAAATCCGGTTACCGCACGCCGAAACCTGGTGTTTTTCAAGGTTTTTCCGCCTACTATTGCCATAATACCCACGTGGCGGAGGTGGCCGATGTGGTAATGGAAAACAATCAGCCTGTCGTTAAAAAAGTAACCGTTGCGGTAGATTGTGGTATCGTTGTGAATAGATTAGGAGCTCTCAATCAGATAGAAGGAGGTGTCGTAGATGGGGTGGGACATGCCATGTACAGCAACTTTTCTTTCGAGAACGGCGCGCCAAAATCCAAGAACTATGATGCGTACCGGCTCATAAGAATGCGGGAGGCGCCCGAGGTGGAGACCCATTTTGTGGAAAACACCCTAAGTCCCACCGGTCTAGGGGAGCCTACACTTCCGCCTGCCGGAGCTGCGGTTTCAAACGCCTTAAGAAAGGCAACGGGAAAACGCATCTACCGACAGCCTTTTATAAATGATTTGATGGATACCGAGATAATCGGGTAAAATACGATCAGACTATACAAAGATTTGTTCTCAACGGAACAATTTTTAAGGATTCCTGCCACCCTTGAAAAAAGGATTCTAGTTCCCATTAGCGGGGAAGGGTTGGGAAGAAGTCAGCCGTTAAAGTAAAAGAAAAACAGAAAGAATCCGGAATAAAATACTTCCATGGAACACGTGAGACAATCCCGTTGGTTTAGTGGAAGTATTTGTATTTTTATACCCGAGGTATTCTGATTGGTTGTAGTATAGGGTTGGCTTAGAGCCATAAGGGAAATGGTTGTAAAGGTTTCATAATACCGCACTACTTTTACCAACGCAAAAAAAATAAGTTGAATAGTACACACCATAAAATTAAAGGCAGGTCATGATATCAAAAGGTGGTCTATTCGGTCTGGTGCTTTCAGGGGGTAAAAGCTCGCGTATGGGTCGGGATAAAGGATTGATTGCCTATCACGGGATGCCACAGCGCGAATACTTGTATCGGGTAATGGACACGCTTTGCGATCGGACTTATTTAAGTATTAGAGTGGACCAACAAGAGGAAATTGATCCAGACTATGGGACTATTCTCGATACTAACGCATTTTACGGGCCCTATAACGGATTGCTCTCAGCCCATAAAGCCCATCCCAATGTTGCTTGGTTGGTGGTGGCCTGTGATATGCCTTTTGTAGACAAAGAGACCCTTCAGGAATTGATTTCGCAACGGGATCCAAGTAAGATGGCTACATGTTTTGCCAATGCCCCGCATGCGCTACCGGAACCTTTGTGCGCCATTTGGGAGCCCAAGGCACTGGCCGATTCCGTTTTGTATCTCAAGGCGGAACGTAAAGCGGGACCAAGAAAATTTCTTATGGATGCCGATGTTACTTTAGTTGTTCCAAACCGAGCGGAGGTATTGCTCAATGCCAACTCCAAACTGGACTATGAGGAAGCTCTTTTAAAACTGAACAGATGAATATAGAACGCTATACCAGGCAGACGGCCTTATCGGAATTTGGAACTGAAGGTCAGGTTAAACTAAGAAATGCCAAAGTGTTGGTCGTGGGGGCCGGTGGTCTGGGCGTTCCCGTGCTCAGTTATTTGAACGCCATGGGCATTGGTGTTCTGGGTATAGTGGATGCCGATGTGGTATCGGTCTCCAATCTACACCGGCAGGTATTGTACACGGAGGATAGTGTAGGCAAGAAGAAAGTAGAAGTCGCCAAGGCGCAACTTCAGAGACAAAATTCAGAAACGCAAATCATCTTATATCCAACATTTTTAACGACCTCGAATGCGTTGGACATTATAGGGGGTTATGACATCGTAGTCGATGCCACCGATAATTTTCCCACGCGCTATTTGATAAACGACGCCTGCGTGATACAAAAAAAGCCTTTTGTTTATGGCGCCTTGCACGGTTTTGAAGGCCAGGTAAGTGTGTTCAACTTTCAAAACGGACCTACTTATCGTTGTTTGTTTCCCACCATGCCAAAACCCGATGAGGTGCCGGATTGTAATGAAAACGGGGTGTTAGGGATTCTTCCCGGAATTATTGGGAACTTTCAGGCCTTGGAAACGGTCAAGGCAATCTGTGGGCTAGGGGAGGTGCTTTCAGGAACGCTGTTGCTCTATAATGGCCTTTCCCAAGAGCAACAAAAAATGCGGTTCCCTAAACTGGCCGAGAATTTAATTATTGACCGACTTGCCGATGGTTACGATTTTGATTGCGTCTCGTCCATGCCTAGTACTTCCGGATTGCCTATACGAAAGATGCTTATTGACGGACGAATAGCAGTTGTGGATGTGCGTACAAAAGCGGAGTTTGATAAGGAACATTTACAAGGCGCCAAAAACATTCCGCTAGACGAATTGGAGCGGCGGCACGGGGAAATAGACAGGAGCAAGCCGGTTCATGTCCTTTGTCAGGTAGGAATTCGAAGCCAAAAGGCGATTTACCTCCTACAGCAGAAATATCCTTCAACCCAATTTATAAATGTTGATGGCGGTATGAACTTGATCGATACCTATGCAAATACCTATTGATCATTTAGTACTGCTGTGCCTAGGGTTTTTTGCAGTGGCAACGCTATATTCGGCTGTAGGATTTGGTGGCGGATCCAGTTATTTGGCGCTATTGTCCCTTGTTTTGGTCAGTTTCTTTGCCATACGTTCCATTGCCCTGGTGTGTAATCTGGTGGTGGTTTCAGGAAGTACTTATCTCTACGTTAAAAACGGACATGCCAAATTAACCGACTTTGCGCCTTTTGTAATCGCCAGTATTCCCTTGGCCTATTTGGGCGCTACCTTTCGATTACAGGAAAACGTGTTTTTTATGCTATTGGGGGGTGCCTTGATCCTCTCTTCCATTTTCTTGTTAGGGCAGACCTTTGCGTTGTTGTCACCCAAAAATGAAACAAAGCGGTATCCTTCCTATATGAGCTATGTATTGGGCGGTGCCATTGGTTTTTTATCCGGTTTGGTAGGTATCGGTGGCGGTATTTTTTTAGCACCCTTGCTCAATCACTTACAATGGGACAAGGCCATAAAAATTGCAGCCTTGGCCAGTTTTTTTATACTTGTGAATTCTGTTTCCGGACTGCTTGGATTGGTGACCTCCAATGCCTTGGAACTGCCACTTGTGGAGACCTTATGTTTGGTTACCGCGGTGCTATTGGGAGGCCAGTTGGGAATACGCATCAGTCTAAACAAACTTTCTGCAAAGGGTATTAAGCGGGGCACGGCCATTTTGGTGTTCATCGTTGGTATCCGCGTGCTGTTGGTCAATGGCTTGGAACTTTTTTAAAAAACCGGTGCACCACACGAGGTGTTGCCCTGTGTTTAGTCCCATCGGCATTTTTCTTCTGAAATTTATGAAGAGAGGATGATTACGTATGATGCGCTAGAAGCGGTTTAAACAAATAGTACATCCATGCTAAAACAGCCCTGATATGGTTCCTTCTTTGTCCATTTGAATATTTTCAGATGAAGGAACCAAAGGAAGCCCCGGCATTCTGAGCATGTTGCCTGCTATGGGAATGATGAAACCAGCACCGGTAGCGATTTCAAACTCACGAATATGGATGTTGAAATTTTCCGGTCGTCCTAACAGCTTATCATTGTCACTTAAGCTCTTTTGAGTTTTTGCCATACAAATGGGCAGTTTCCCATAGCCTAGTGTTTCAAATCGCTTTAGTTGCTTTTTTGCTTTTGCCGTTAGTTCTACTGCATCGGCCCCATATATCGTTTTACAAATCTTTTCTATTTTCACCAAGGGAGTGTCCTCTAAACCGTAGGTAGGCTTGAACGCTGTCTTACCGGTTTGTGCTGCGGCAACTACTTTTTCGGCCAATTCAACACAACCTTTGCCACCATCTGCCCAACCGTAGCTTAGGGCAACGGGGACACCTAGCTTTTTACAATGATCATATATCAGTTGTTTTTCGGCTTCAGTGTCGCTACTGAAGGTATTTACGGAAACCACTATTGGCAATCCAAAGCTTTGGATACTTTCTATATGACGTTCTAGATTTGGCATTCCTTTCCGTAAGGCTTCCAAATCCTCCTCCGTTAGGGTTTTTAGCGGCTTTCCCCCGTGATACTTCAGGGCTCTAATGGTTGCAACGATAACCACGGCCTTAGGGGATAGTCCCGCTTTTCTACATTTGATGTTCAAGAATTTTTCGGCTCCTAGGTCGGCTGCAAACCCGGCCTCGGTAACGACATACTCGCCTAAGCTCAACCCCATTTTTGTAGCGATGATAGAATTTGTTCCCTGAGCGATATTTGCAAAAGGACCTCCATGAATAAGGGCCGGATTTCCTTCTAAGGTTTGTACCATGTTGGGTTTAATGGCATCTTTTAACAGCACTGCCATAGCACCCGCTGCGCTCAAATCCTTGGCGTAGACCGCTTTCCCTTCAAATGTATCGCCTATATAGATGTTGCCACACATTTCTTGTAGATTTTCCAAGGAGTCGCATAGACATAAGATGGCCATGATTTCGGAAGCAGCGGTAATATTAAAACCGGTTTCCCGGGGAATTCCACCGGATTTACCACCTAATGCCGAAATAATGTTACGCAGTGCCCGGTCGTTCATGTCCATACAGCGTTTCCAAATTACCGTACGCGGGTCTATGCCCAAGTTCCTGCTCTTGCTCTGTATGTTATTATCGATAAGTGCTGCAAGTAAATTATTGGCGGCTGCAATGGCATGAAAATCTCCTGTAAAATGGAGGTTGATATCTACCATAGGAATCACTTGGCTCCATCCTCCTCCCGCAGCACCACCTTTCATTCCAAAAACAGGCCCTAGGCTTGGTTCGCGTAATACTACGACCGATTTTTTGCCAATGTGGTTTAAACCATCGCTCAGACCTATGGATGTTGTTGTTTTTCCCTCACCGGCAGGAGTAGGGGTAATGGCCGTAACCAGGATGAGGTTACTGGTATCAATATGTTCCTCGTTTATCAAGTTCAAAGGCAGCTTGGCTTTTTCATTCCCGTAGTATTCCAAATGCATTTCTTTAATGTCCAATTTCTTGGCTACATCCTTAATATTTTTGGGGTTTACCTTCTGAGCTATTTCTATATCTGTCATTTGTGCTGTTGTGTTTTCTACGGATTGTGTACTTCGCTTCTATGTTAGACTGAACAATAAACGGTGTTTTTTTTTGCTGTTACTATGGTTTAAGGACTACGTTACCTGACACGATTCTTAAAACCAAGATAGGACATAAATAGGGATGTAGCAAGTGCCGCGCCCGTGATGCCGTTATCTCATCGTTTAAGTTTATTTATGATGGTTTAAAGTCTTGTTTTATTGTTTGTAATGTCATCGTTTTGATTTTTTTTGCATTTGTATCGCGTATGGTGCAATTTCCATATTATATTATCTAAGATTGTTTTACGGTTACATTCCATTAGTGGAAACAGTTTTCTTGCCAGTTATTCAATTTTTATTATATATCATTGAAAACTTCATATTTCACCGGGCTTAAGGAATTGTTAAGCTTGTCATAACAGTGTAATATTTCACTCCTTATTACGTCTGTATAGGAGTGTTTTTGCACAAAGTTCAATAATTAATAAAATAATACATGATGACAGATACTAAAAAACAACATACAAAAATCGAGGTGAGTGCGACCAAAGTAGGTACCCGCCATGCGAGCTGGAGAAATCACCGAAGACATACCGGATTAAAATTGATACGATTTTCATAAGAAAACGAGGTAACTTGTAAATGAAAAAGAGGGTGAGAGCCCTCTTTTTTACTTTTATCAAGCTGCCACTTACTTGTTCGGATCAGTATTGATGCGCCAAGGTGGATTTAATCTATATTCACCTCCGTAAAACAGAATAAGTTGATTATTGTCCAAATCTTTCAAGCGGGCCTCCCGCCACCCCCAGTTTTGGTCCGTAGGTAATTGGTCAAATTGGATTCCGTTTTCCCTTAACTCCTCTACATAGGCATCCAAATACTCACATTCAAAATAAATATAAATACCATCTCCTTTTGGTAAGGTTTCCGTGAGATGAATCGAAAAGGTAGCATTACCGTCTGGACATTCAAATCTTGCGTAGTGTGGCTCCGCTTTTACAATTAGTTTTAACCCAAGGGTTTCGTAAAAGGTGATGGCCTTATTTACATCTAAGGATGGCACGGTGACTTGATTTAAGTTCATGTATTTGGCTTTTTCTGATTAGTTTGGTTTTTTCTGTTAGAAGTAGTTTAAACTTTTCGCGTTCAAGCGAAAATTAGAAATTTTATGACCATTTGAAGGCTTTTTTGAGTTGCATAGTATGGCTATGGAACTCAAAAAAGACAAAAAATGGGCTAAAAAGAGCAATTTTTTAGCTAACGGAAAAAGTTTAAATGACTTCTTATACTTTAATTCTTACTGCGTTTATAATCTTTTCCGCTGTAAGGTTTCCCGCATACACAGCACCTTCCATATACCCGGGAAAAGCTCTGGAAGATTCCGAGCTCGAAATGTATATTTTGTCATCGAAC
This sequence comes from Maribacter chungangensis, assembly GCF_042676845.1. Classification (NCBI taxonomy): domain Bacteria; kingdom Pseudomonadati; phylum Bacteroidota; class Flavobacteriia; order Flavobacteriales; family Flavobacteriaceae; genus Maribacter; species Maribacter chungangensis. The sequence continues at coordinate 129,946 of NZ_JBHTHY010000012.1, read as the reverse complement.
AAAACCGAATCAAATATCGGGTTTCCATTATTTTGATGCGGATACAGAAATGTATCAGAAGTTTCAAAGGTGTTAAGTTCTGTACTCCAAACACATTCTTGATAGGTCTCATAATCTAAAGCCTTTACGCCAAAGACATTTTTTAGTTGGGTAAGTACGCTTGCTTTTCTTTCTTTGAATGTTTGACTCTTAAAGGATGTATTGATAAAGCCGCACAATGCGAATTTTGTCTTTTGATGATTACAATGGTCATAGAGTTCCGTTACAGGCCCTATAGTACTGAATAAGGTAGCAGGTATTCTTTGGTCTTTCCAAAAGGGGTGGGTGTATGTGAGTCCAATTTTAATCGAATCTTCCATCCAAGTATGGGTTTGTCCTGCGACGCTTCTTAATTCATACGGTAAACCAGGTTCAAAATCTATTCTCTTTGCCCAAAGTTTTGGAGGCATGGATAGTACCACGGCAGCAGCTTCAAACACTTCGTTTGCATGCACTACCACCGTGTCTTTGAGGGTAGTGATTTTGGTCGCAGATTGATTTAATAAGATCTCATCTGTATCCAGTTTGTCGTATAGGGTATGAATGAGCCGCGAAGTACCACCGGATATCCTGTAGCTTGGCACTTGACCTGGAATCTCTACCAACTGCGTTGGCGCCCTAGCCGAGGTTTGGTAAAATACCCTATTGTCTATATATTGTTCAAAGTGCGCTAATTCTAGTTCTTTTAGCAGTTCTATTAAGTGTTTGTGCTGTTTTGTGAACCACGTAGCACCCATCTCAACTGGCGCCTGTTTAGTTTCATAAACGGTATCGATTCTTCCGCCAATGCGGTCTCTCGCTTCTAGAATTCTAAATGGTATTCCGGCCTTTTTTAGCCGATAGCCTGTTAAAAGTCCCGATAAGCCAGCACCAAGGATTAGTATCATAGTGTAAAAGTAGGTAAGTGAGGTTAAACCTAACGAAGGTAAAGTGTTTTAAATTTAACTATTTGGTAGTAAGTAGATTATAAGTATATTGTAATAAGCAACCAAGAACTAAATTTCTAAAAAATGAATCCGTTTGTAAAAAATATACTAGCAGTCATCGCTGGTCTTGTTGTAGGGAGTATTGTTAATATGGGTATTATAATGCTTAGTGGTTCTTTGATTCCCCCTCCGGAAGGAGGAGACATTACCACCATGGAGGGCTTAAAGGCTACCATGCACTTATTTGAACCCAGACATTTTATCTTTCCATTTTTGGCGCACGCAATAGGTACCTTAGTAGGAGCTTTTGTGGCCGGGAAATTAGCTGCTACGCGCAAGATGACCATGGCCTTGATTATTGGTATATTCTTTTTTATTGGGGGTAGCATCAATATATCTATGCTCGGTGGGCCGTTATGGTTCACTGCTTTAGATCTTACTATGGCCTATATTCCAATGGCGTATTTAGGCGGCAAGTTGGGAAGGAAGACTACTTAAAACTTTTTGAGACTGGCCGTATTTTCAAAATGTTAGACCAATTTAAGTTGTAAATGCCATATTAAAAATTTGAATTTTTTTTTTCTTTGGTTAGGAATGAATTCTAAGTATAACATTAGCTTTGGTTCTATTTTATGACGACAAATGAGTAAAAAAGAAACTGACTTAGGCACTTAGCTAATAAATGTTAAGCCCTATCAATATTGGATTTCAGTAATTTATTAAGCTTGCTTTACCGTCATACCTGTTAAATTTCGGCTTACGGTTATATCATGTATGCATATTTTTTTTGCTCCCCTCTTTAGAAAAGAGGGGCGGCAGCTTTGCTGACGGGGAGATATGACCGCAAAATTGCTCACGTATGGGGCGTCCCCGCATAATCCGTGGAAGTTTGGTATCTTCTATCAGCTTGGCGTCGGTAACGACATGCGTGTCAAGAACCAAGCTGGCGTGAGCAAGTTTGCGGGTCAAACCCTCCGTCCACCTTTGGCGGACACCTGTGCCTTCCTCTCACTCATACTTCGTTCGTCGGAGGCAGGGATCTCAAGAGAGGAGCCTTTAAAAGTCCTTCCCATGAAAACATGGAACGGACTCGAGCTTAGAAATCGGGCAGCTAAATGACATTGGGCTTAGCCCATTCTTAATAATAAGTATTTATTAAGTGCCTAAGTCAAAAAAGAAACTGATGTTACGCGACATCTAGAATTTAAATGGGTATTAGGTCCTAAACCAGACCTATCAACTTCCGTATATTTTTATAACCCTAAATTCATTGCGGATTTTAATTGGAAGACTGTTTCCCTATATCGGCGCGAGCTAGTTTAGCGACCTGTTCTTGAGAGTAACTTGTATTCGGAAATCTTCATATTTCTGAAGGAATCGGTTATAATTGATTTTACAACGAAAAGATTGAAAATCAAGAATTCGAATTAATATTCCTTTTCAAAATGCATACAAAATGCACAATGGGTATCCATTATAGGTTACGTGACCAAGATTTGAACAGAGTTACTTGGATGGTACGAGCATTTTCTTGCTCACCGCTACGGAATCAACTTTACTACGGGAATAATACACCGGAAAATATTGGTCCTTTGCCCAAGGTTCAAAGAGATTATCGTAAAACGGACTTGCCGGATTGCCAGATTGTCCTGGGCCATTTGTGCCTATGGCGGCATCCCAATCGCCGGTATTTATGATCATACGAAAAGAAGCCCCACTACTTTGTCTCAAGTTGCCTCCTGTAGATCCAGGAGTATATGAATTACCGCCGCGAGGAAGTGGACCAAGGTTTAGTTTAGCCTTTGTTTCCTTATTTACGGCATCACTCAAAGCATGTTCCATGTACGTATGTTTGTTCTTTTCCTGCCCGTAGTGCCATTTCTCCATATTGGGGCCTAATTTCTTTTCCAAGTCCGCCACCGCTGCAGTAAAGGCTTCGCTTAAAAATGCATTTCTATCCAATATCGGGTTTGGGCCAAAGCGGGTCTTAGGATCGGTAATCCAATCCATAATACGTTTTAATTGTATGCCGGGAACAATGTCTTTTCCAGCGTTGGGAATAAAGCGCTCGTTGGCCAAGGCTTTAATTTGGTTCTCCCAAGACACATACACCGCTGCTGGTATAGAATTGGCTTCTAATCTGTAATCCCAATCGGCTAGTGTTGTTTTTGCTTCCGCAGCTTTACCGGTGAACACGATATTGTCTAGCAAGGGTACTAGCATTCTCGCCGGAACGGATAGGTAGTCGTTCTGTAGGCTTTTCATATCCTCCATGGTCATTTTTTTTCCCGCTCCCAGCACTTCGTTAACGCGTTCTCCGCGATAGGGGTCGGCCCATGAGAATCCAATAGCATCCCAATGTTCATAATTATCTGGGGTAACGTTCTGGTTTGCGGTCGCAAGGAAACCCTGTACGGGATTATAATCGTTCGGTTTTTCGATAATGGGCAGGTAGCCATCCCATTCATACCGTCCATCGCCGGGAACAGGAACCAGTCCGCTAAAATTTTTACGAACGGGCGCGATACCCACGGACTGCCATCCTATATTCCCATCTTTATCTGCCCAGATCATATTCTCGCCGGGAATGTTACTATAGGTACATGCCTCTCGGAACTCTTCCCAGTTTTTGGCTTGGTCCATACGTAACGAAGCCAAGTAAGGCGATCCGCCGGGCTCCAACCAAGCACATCTTACGGCATAGGCAACATTGTTTTCTTTGTCTATTAAGGTAACGGGACCATGCATGGTATAGAACAGCTTGGCAATATGGTCAGCTTTCCCTTTTACTTTGATGGTTTCCGTGATAAATGTCATGTCTACCCATTCGCCCTTATGCTTATACTGATTTGGATTTTCTGGATTTAGTTCATAGACATAGAGGTCTTCACCATCGGTTCTAAAAACGGTAAGTCCCCATGAACCATATTCATTATGCCCTATTGAAATACCCGGAATTTCCGGTTCACCTCCACCGATTACGTTCCACCCGGGTGCAACCAAGTGAGCCATGTATCGCAAGGACGGGACTGCGATTGTCCTATGTGGATCATTGGCCATATACGTGTTGCCATCTACCATAAGTTCGCCTTTTACTACCCAGTTATTACTTCCTATGGACAAGGAATCATTTTTGCTTTCGTAAAGTGAGAGGACCTTTGCGGCTTCCTCCGTATTGCGATAGGCCGGAACAATATCCTCTCTTTTGAATTTAACCGTTTTGCGATAGGCGTTGTACAATTCTAGAATATCACCGGACAGTAGATCGGTATTAATTTTAGGGTCTATGTTAAGATCGGGGTCCTTGGGATGGAGCCAGTACAGTTCCTTTACCGTCTCGGAGCCCAATTTTGCCACAGCGCGACCTATTTGTAACTCTTGATCAATATTTCCTAGTAGGCCCTGATGTCTGGAAATAATCACTTCCGGTGTCCATTTTTGGGGTAGGATATCCAACAGTTTAAATTCTATGGGAAGTTGCTCCGGTGTTTTTAGAATCGCTTTTATGTAGGCGTTTACGCCATTGGTGTAGGCGGTAATAATCTCAACGCCTTCATCGTGGTAATGGTTCATTTCGGTCTCCATATCCCCTCTAAATTTAAAGAGGCGTGTTCCGATGTCCCTTTTTAGTTCGCTTTCCCCTAGTATTTCCGCCACGGTGCCGGTAGCTTGCCTGCGCCAAATCTCGAATTGAAAGAGGCGATCCTCAGCGGCAGCGTACCCTTGTGCAAAGAAAAGATCGTGCTGATTTTTGGCATAAATATGATTAATGCCCCATTCGTCGCGGACTATTTCCACCGGTTCTTGGAGTCCTTCCAGCTTCGTTTCATCGCTTGATGTATTGGGTGATTTTTTGCAGGAAAAAGAAAGCATTAGGATACTTAGGAAGAATAACTGTTTCATATAGGTCGGTTTTGTGGGTGTAAATGACTCTCCATCTAAAATTACCCTTTTATTTTGATTAGCGGAAATGGATTTTAGTCTGCTTGGATTTAGTGTATCCGGGTTTTTGCTAACCGGAGGTTCTTGTACATAAATTTTGGCTACAAAAAAAGCCCAACATAAGTCGGGCTTTTAATTGGTATAACAAGTACATTATTTTCCTTCGTATTTTTCTGAATAGCGTTTCCAAAGTTCTGTTTGGTGCGTTTCAAGAGAAATCATTCTGCCATCAATAAAGGCATGTGTTAATTGATTTCCCCGCATATCCAAAGCATCTCCCTTGGATACGAATAGGGTAGCACTTTTGCCTGTTTCCAGAGTGCCATAATCCGTATCGATACCTAGAATTTTAGCCGTATTTCCTGTGATGAGCTGTAATGCTTTCTCTTTGTCCAATCCTTGTTGACCTACTTGCCCTGCATAGAACGGTAAATTCCTCGTTTGAAAATTAGCGGCATCTGAATTTTGTAGTCCTACAAGTAAACCGGCATCTAGCAACAATTTAGGAAGCTTGTACGGTAAATCGTAATCATCATCGTCAAAACCTGGAAGGTTATGTGTGGATTGAACCAAAACGGGGATGTCATTTTTCTTTAGAAAATCGGTTATTTTATAAGCGTGGTAACCGCCAACTAAAACAATGTTTTTGGCGCCGTTTGCTTTTAAGGTGTTAACCGCATCAATAATTTCACGCTCTCCATCGGCATATACATAAAGGTTTTGAGAGCCATCGAAAATGCCTTTCATGGCCAAGAATGCCGGATTTAGTTCTTTTGACTTGGCTTTTCCGTAGGCAATGGCATTTTCCATAAAACTAACTATCGCTTTGGATTGCTTTGCGTAGTCCTTATTTGGTGAGTAGCCGGGGTCTTCACCTGCCCACCATCTGCCTTGTTTAAAGCTATTTGGCCAGTTGAGGTGTACGCCGTCATCTACCTTTATAGCGGCATCTTCCCAGTTCCAGGCATCGAATTGCACAATGGATGAGGTACCGGATATGCGTCCGCCTTCAGGAGCGATCTGTCCTATCAACACACCGTTAGGCCTCATACTTTCTACAACTTTAGATTCTGCATTATAAGCAATTAGGCTACGAACATGGGGTATGATATCACCGATTTCGTCGGTGTCATCAGTTGCCCTAACGGCATCAACTTCTACCAATCCCAAGGTTTTGGCAGGTGCTATAAATCCGGGATAAATGTGTTTGCCCGTCGCATCGATCAGGTTTCCCTTACGGGCTATTTTGGTATTGGCACTTCCAACAAAGGTCAGTTTCCCGTCCTCGAACATGATCAAGGCATTTTCAATCACCTCACCATTTCCCAAATGAGCGGTTGCGCCTTCAATGGCAATAGCTTCGGTCTGTTTGGCTGCCGGGGTTTGCTGTGACCTTCCGTTAAAGGAGAGCAGTGCTGCGGTTAGTATAACTATGTATTTTTTCATTTTGTTACTTTTTTAGATTGAAATGGTTAAAGGCTGTCGCATGTAAGTACGCGTTTTACACTTTTCTTTGGTGCTTGCATTTTGTTACCGCCCGCTTTTTCGTTCAGCATCATTTTCACCAATTCGTTACGTTCTTTGTTAATAGCTGCGCGTTGCTGCTTGTCCATTTCCAAATCAAAATACGTAACACCTTCTATCATTGTTTTTTCCGCTTTGGTGTAGATAGACATGGGGTGGCCGGACCATAGGACTAAATCGGCGTCCTTGCCCACTTTTATGCTTCCTGTCCTATCGTCCAAATGCAATAATTTAGCTGGATTGATAGTAACCATTTTCCAAGCCTCTAGCTCGGTCATGCCACCATATTTAATGGTTTTTGCCGCCTCTTGGTTCAATCTTCTTATCATTTCGCGGTCATCACTGTTAATGGCTACAGTTACGCCTTGTTTCTGCATAATGGCAGCGTTGTAGGGAATGGCATCGTTAACCTCATACTTGTAGGCCCACCAATCGCTGAAGGTTCCGGCACCCACACCGTGTTTTGCCATTTTATCGGCTACTTTGTATCCTTCCAAGATGTGTGTGAACGTATTTACTACGAATCCGAATTTTTCGGCAACCTTCATCATCATGTTAATTTCGCTCTGTACATAAGAGTGACAGCTGATAAAGCGCTCACCGTTAATGATTTCTGCCAATACTTCCATTTCCTCATCATAACGGTAGGCCTCTCCATTTTTCTTTTTGGTGTCGTATTCCTTAGCGCGTTGAAAGTAGTTCATAAATACCTGTTCCACACCCATACGTGTCTGCGGAAAGCGAGATCTACTTCCCCAGTTGGATTGTTTTACGTTTTCTCCCAACGCGAATTTGATAAACTTGGGGGAGTTATCGTAAATGAGTCCGTCTGCTTCTTCTCCCCATTTTAGCTTCAAGATGGCAGAACGACCGCCAATTGGGTTAGCAGACCCGTGCAGTAATTGTAAGGAGGTGACGCCGCCGGCAAGTGAGCGGTATATTCCCATGTGTTCCGGGTCTACCACATCTTCCATTTTTACTTCAGCAGTACTATTGTGTCCTGCTTCGTTTACTGCTAGTGCTGCTATATGTGAATGCTCATCAATAATTCCGGCCGTTACATGTTTTCCGGTAGCATCTATAACCTTTGCCCTACCTGCATTAAGGTCTTTTCCTATTTTGGATATTTTTCCATCTTTTACCAAAACATCCGTGTTCTCTAAAATTCCGTCATCCTCACTGGTCCAAACGGTTGCGTTTTTAAAGAGTACGTTCTCCTGTTTTGGTATTGAGGTATAACCATAGCCAACATTTGGAAAGGTTACGGGCATTACCTTTGGTGCCTCTGTTTCGTCATCTTTTTTATCTTTTTCCTCGAAAGTGGATTTTTTCACCGCTGTAAAAAAGCTTTCGGTTCCGTTAGGTAGGATCAGTCTTCCCGATAGATTATCAGAGTCTTTGGTGACCGCTCCTGTCATCCTATAGGTTTTCTCTCCCTTGTCGGTAGCGAAGGATAGTTGAATCCAATTATTGTCATAGGCTAGTTTTGAAGTAAGTTTGACCGTGTCCTGTTTTACCTCTATTTTAGGTTTTGCGATTTCTCCGGTAATGGACGCATCAAAGCTTTGACCTTCTAAGGTTATGGAATAATCTCCTCGGATATCCTTGATGTCCTTATCGTTTATGATGTTCTGTGTTCCTTGTACCCAGTTTTCATATAAGGTGGTAGACTTGTCAAAGATGTCTCCGGAGGTAATAAGGAAATTAGCGTACGTGCCCGCTTTTAAGGAACCTATTTTATTTTCCTTTCCTAAAATTTGCGCCGGAACCGTAGTCAATGCCTCCAGGGCTTTTGTTTTTGGCAGTCCGTATAAAATAGCCTTCATCAGGTTGTCGTTGAACTTGGAAATTGATTTTAGGTCGTAGGGTGTAAGTGAAAATACAACGCCGTTTTCTGCCAATACCTTAGGATTGGATGGTGCTTGGTTCCAAAACCGCATATCCTGCAAGGATACATATCCTTCTTGGTACGGATCGGAAACATCGTAGGCTTCGGGAAAATCTATGGGAATAATGTATTTGGCGTTTGTTGCTTTTATTTCAGCAATACGTTCAAACTCGTTTCCGCCCCCTAGAATGGTATATTGGATACCGTTGGCATCACCGATCTTATCCGCTCTAAGCGCATGGCCTTTATCTTTTGCTTCAAATATCTGAACCATTCCTTTATTGGCGATCAAGGCTTCTAGCGAACGGTCTTTGGTATTGGAATTGCCCTTGGCGTACCAGTCGGCATCGCTGTACATTTGACGCAGCAACGCAAGTGTTCCCATTAATGAAGAGGGGTAGGACTGCTTTTTTAACACACTTCTCTCCAGCGAAAAATATTGCGCTGAACGATCGTCCAGTACTCTATTGGCATCGGTGCCCGAAGCATTTAGAGCAACGAGAACGCCAGTTCCTCTTGCAATACCGTCATGAATATGGGAATTTACGATACCGAAACCGGCATCCCTTAGTTCTTTGGCTGCTTTGTCATCGTACTTAAATTTAGCGATGGCGTCATTTTCCGGCATAATGTGATCGTTCCAGTAAAAGCCCTCGCGCTCCGCCTCATATTGCGCGGAACGACCGCCGCCGCTTGGTTTCTTAGCTTGTTCCACACCAAATTTCGAGTACACATCTATGAAAGATGGATAAATGGATTTTCCTTCCAAATCAACTGTTATGGTGTTGGAGGGCAGGTTTATGGAACTTCCTACATTTACTATTTTGTCATTCTGAATGAGTAGTGTGCCCTTGTTGATGACCTCTGTAGGTGTTACGTAAATTTTGGCATTGGTAAAGGCGGTATAATTGTTGTTATTGGCCTTTACGCCTTCGTTTTCAGGAAAGTAATCCTGTGCAAATAAAAACGCACTACACCAAAAGAGGCATAGGGTCAGCATTGTTTTTTTCATTGGTAGTCAGTTTATATTAGTCGCTTTAAAAATACAGTTTCTTGTACTAATGGGCTATCGTTTGTGTTATTTTTAACAAGGGGAAGCCTAGTGGATGCATTAGTTTCAGGTTTCTTGGATAGTCTTGGCGATTAGTACATTGATAAGTGAAAAGTACTAAATGAAAAGGCTTATGGGAATGTAGGTGTTCCCCGGCTTGAAGTGATAAAATTAACTAGGAAACATTTTATTTTTCCAACAGTGGGTAGATTCGAGCTTATGTATGTGGTGTGTTTAACACAATCTGTATTACAGTGAAGGTAGTAAGCGAGTACCATTTCGTGGTGGTACGCCATTGAAAAATGATGAAAAGCAGAACGAGATGCCTTCACCTTTTTGATGGCAGATGTTCGTTAATCGCCATTAGGTCGTAGAAACGTTTTGCCAGCGGTTTTGATTTGAGTTTGAATTTGAGTTTGAATTTGAGTTTGATTTTGTATTTGAGTTTTAAAGTGGATACTGCTTGTGATAGGCCACGAGCAATGACACTACAGCGTTGTAACTTTGGATTCCCTGGGCTTGATTATTTGCTTTTAAAAACGAATTGAATATCGATTTAAAAACAGGTTCTAAGGGATTCTCATATTGGTTCCAAAAGGCGGTCATTTCTTGAAAGTTCAATTTTACACCGCCGTTTAGTTCAGATAGCAGTTCGTCGAAAACAGCCGCATCACCTCTTCTTACATCATTTAAACAATAACCTAGCGCATAGGAATAGGCTGCGTATTTAAAATAGATATCCTTGTTGGTAACCGTTACCAGATATCCAATAAAGTTGGTTTCATTTTCTGCGGAATAGCCCAATTGATGTCCTATTTCATGACCTGCCACCACCGGAAACCTAAAATTTGGCAAGAGTCCGTTTACTTGTGCTTCGTTCGTAAACGGATTCAAATATCCGGCGTAGCCCATATATGTCAACATTTTGCTGAACAGCGATGTTTTAATACTAGGTTGTTGGTAGCTTAGGAACGGGTGCTTTTTCATCAGGTCCTCGTAGCCGGACAAAGTCATGTTAAACTGTTCTTTTTGCGAATAGGGAATATACACCCGTAAGGCAGAATCTTTGCTTATTGCCAGTTGTATCTCGTTTGTTTTGTTGATGAGCTGTCTTGTAAAATCTATCAGCTCTTTGTAGTCCTTGGTTTCCTCCAGTTTTAATTTTGTGGCAATAGGCTCTCGGTAGTAATTAAATCCCCACATAAAATGAAAAGTAAAATAAGCGATGGAAAGGATCATGGCAATGTCCCTAAGAAATTTGATTTTATGGCTCAGAATCTTACGTTTATTTCGATACAAATAGCCAAGGGCAAGTATAATTAAAGCAGTATACAAAAGGTCTCCGACTGAAAAAGGAATCCATCCGAACAAGAATCGAAAAACGCCGGATATAAAAGGGTAGATGCCATTACTGTAATAGCTCTCGATCCAATCTGTATGTGAACCTATCCATTTTACAAATATGATCTGTGGGAGTAGGGAAAGCGCAATTCCTGTCTTTAGGGTCATCTTCATTATGTCAAAAATAGCGAAATCCTTTTTCTGGTAGTATTTTTACGCTCCATAACTTTAATGCTATGAACAAACAACTATTACAATTGCAGCCCTCAAGTGTCTGGAACAACTTTTCCAAACTGAATGCCGTTCCACGACCTTCTAAAAAAGAGGAACGTGTAATCGCTTTTACCTTAAATTTTGGAACGGCCCTGGGTCTGGAAACTTTTAGGGACGATGTAGGGAACGTGATTATACGAAAACCGGCCAGCAAAGGCATGGAACATAAGAAAATGGTGACCCTACAATCCCATTTGGATATGGTGCACCAAAAAAATTCCGATACGGTTTTTGATTTTGATACTCAAGGAATTCGAATGTACGTAGATGGTGATTGGGTAACCGCGGAAGGCACTACCTTGGGTGCAGATAACGGTATGGGCGTTGCTGCAATTATGACGCTTCTTGAAAGTAAGGATATTGAACATCCACCTTTGGAGGCTTTGTTTACCATTGATGAAGAAACGGGAATGACAGGAGCCTTTGGCTTAAAAGGGGGTATACTTAAAGGTGAAGTGCTGTTGAATCTAGATACCGAGGAAGATGATGAAATAGACATAGGTTGCGCGGGGGGTATAGATGTAACCGCTAAAAGGAATTATGACCAGAAGGATTCGGTTCATGGAGATATCGGGTATCAGATCAAGGTCAACGGTCTAAAAGGCGGCCACAGCGGAATGGATATTCACAAAGGTCTAGGCAACGCCAATAAGATTATGAATAGGTTGTTGTACTCCGGAATCACTTTTACCATGCGTATTGGAAGTTTAGAGGGGGGTAGCCTACGCAATGCAATTCCTAGAGAGAGTACGTGTCTCATCAATATAGATAAGGAACAAGAAAATGCCTTCATAGTGGCTATGACCAAAATGGCGGATACCATAAAAAAGGAATTGAGGTTTGTAGAGCCAAATTTGGAAATAGCGTTTAGCAGGGCAGAGCCCGCTAAAAAAGTAATGGGTCTTGGGACGCAAAAAAAATTTATTAAAGGTGTTTATGCCGCTCATAATGGAGTATATGCAATGAGTGCTGCAATACCCGATTTAGTAGAAACCTCAAATAATATTGCTAGGATACAGGTTAAAGACGGCCATATTGTTATTGGATGCCTAACGCGCTCTTCGGTAGAGACCGGGAAAATGGATTTGGCATACTCCTTAAAATCGGCCTTTGAACTAGCCGGGTTCGATGTGGTTTTTAGCGGGTCGTATCCGGGTTGGAATCCAAATCCAAATTCTGCCATACTACGAGTTGCCAAAGAATTATATAAGGATATGTTCAAGGAAGAGGCGAGGGTAGTGGCGTGCCATGCCGGACTGGAATGTGGTATTTTGGGTCAGAATTATCCTGAAATGGATATGATAAGTTTTGGTCCTACCATCGTTGCTCCCCACTCGCCAGATGAACGGGTTTCCATCTCATCGGTGCAGAAGTTTTGGCGGTTTTTGTTGGAGCTGTTGAAGAATACGCCATAAACGGATGTCGTTCGATAACAAGGCGTATTAGAATCACGATAACCCGTGAACCGGTAAAAGAAGAGGCGAACAGGATCATGCAATTTTATCCTGTTGCACCTATTCGAACTTAGGATTTTTCTTTCGTAGTTCTTCGCGAACCATAAGGCCACTGGTGGTAATATCGCTGTTCGGCCATTGACCGGTGGTAGCTGCATTCGGTTTTAAAACAGCCGAATTTTCCTCTTTATCGGCAACCGACCAATTGCACCAAGAAATGTTGTTGTTGTCCAAGAATTCCCACCAAATATCAGTTTCTTCGACATCTATAAATCCATCTCCGCTATAATCCGTAGTTCCGTATTCCGTTACAAATATGGCAATATTGTTGTCCAACGCCCGCTGTGCCTTTTCCCTTAATTCCTGTTTGTGGGTAGCGGCATAGTAGTGAAGGGTATAAGCAACATTGTCGTCCTCAATTTCGTTTCCTATAACTTCATCTACCTCCTGTGACCAGTTTCGTGTGCCACATACCACAATATTATCTGGATCGTGCTTTCGTATTTCTGCAAGTACGGCTTCATGATATGGTTTAAGCACTGTGGTCCAAGAAACATCTAGAGGCTCATTATAGAGTTCGTAGATAATATTGGGTTCATTCCCATACTTCTGGGCTATTTCGGTAAAAAACGCTTTTGCTTCTTCCTCATAATCTTCTGCATGGTGGCTGTGCCAATCTACTATAACATAGATGCCTTGTTCAATGGCAGCGTCAATAATGGTAAATACTTTTTGTTTCTCGATTTCCGGATTGCTTAGGTAGCCATCATAATCTTCAATTCCCATGGCTGCCCTTACTATGGTTACCTGCCAATCTTCTTTTAACCATGAAACCACTTCCGGCGTGTAGTATTGTCCCATCCATTGGCTCCAGAACAGGGACATGCCCCGTAGTTGGATCGTTTCATTGTTTTGATCAACAATTCTGTTGCCGTCTATTCGTAGTTGTCCGTGCAGGGAAACAACGGTTTCTCCAAGCCCTGAAATCTCAGGTTCCGGGTCTGCTGAATCCTTGTCTATTTCCGATATGGGATCTTCGTCTGGGCTGTTTTGTACTTCACCTGAAGCGCTACAGGAAAATGCAGTTACAAAAATCAGCATACCTGCCAGGAAAACATTTGTTTTTTTTCGCATCTATGCTGATTTTTAGATTTTCGATAATTATACTTCCTCTATTTATTATTTGATGCCAGTAAGCTCCACATCAAAAATAACGTCCGAATTTGGCGGAATAGGACCTGCACCTTGCGCGCCCCAACCTAGGTGGGCGGGAATGAACAAACGAACCTTATCTCCCACCTTCATGGATAACAGGCCTTCTTCAAAACCTGCTACGAGTCCGGAATTGGTTGCGTAGGTCATCGGTGCCGGCATGTAGGCTCCCCCTTGCGCTTTTCTTTCATCATACCTTCCATATTTTTTTGCTACTTCCTCAAAGTTACTCTCAAATAAGGAACCATCTGGCAGATATCCGGCATACATCACCTCTACTTGTTGTCCAATTTTTGGTTTTTCACCGTCACCTTCTTGTAAAACTAGCATTTTTAGACCGGAAGGGAGCTGTTTGGCGCTACCGGCTTGCGCTTCGAGTTCTGTTGCAAAATCGGCCATCATACCCTTCATGGCGGCCATTTTTTCAGCTTTTTCCTTCTCCAAGGCTGCCAAACGTTCTTCTTCGTTATCAAAGTAATCGGTCATTATTTGTACGGCATCAAATTTTTTGGCCTCTTTTCCATTTCTGATTATTTGAACAGTGTTCATGCTTACGCTGTCTACAGGTTTATTTCCTGTACCCACAGGTACGTTCGCAATAGAATCTACCACTGCGATACCTTCTACAACTTCCCCAAAAATCGTATGAACACCATCTAACCAAGGTGTTGGTTTGTGCGTGATAAAAAACTGGCTTCCATTGGTTGCCGGTCCGCTGTTTGCAGAGGAAAGAAGTCCTTTTCTATCGTGGATCAAGGAGTCGTTAAACTCGTCCATAAAACGGTAGCCCGGGTTTCCCATTCCGGTTCCGTTAGGACATCCTCCTTGTATCATGAAGTCTTTCATTACACGGTGAAAAATGAGTCCGTCGTAATATTTTTTTCCTTTAAAGTTTTCGCTTACAAATGGACTTGTTCCTTCTGCTAGCGATATAAAGTTAGCAACGGTGACAGGTGTTTTTTCGTGCTCCAAGCGCACGATGATATCACCTTTGCTCGTTTGGATATTGGCGAACAGACCCTCTCCAAGTTCTGGGTTCTGACTAGTCTTACAGCTGGCCAAAGCTATTGTCAAAGCAGCTACTACATATATTTTTTTGAACATAATGGTACTTTTAATCATCTAATTTTAGTTGTTGTTTTTCAATTTTCAATAATTCTACCGTAGATTTTAGAGGAACGTTAATCCCTATTTTGTCACCATCTCCGTGTATGCCAAAGCCGAGGGACGAAGGGAATAAAAATGTAGCCTTTTCTCCTTCTTTCAAGAGTTTTATTGCGTGCCTAAGTCCTATGAACAGTTCTTGTTTATCTACTTTATAGGATAGGATTCCTATATCTTCTTTTGAATATAAGGTATCATTTTCCAAGGTAAGCAGATTATAGGTAAGTACCACCAAATCATCTGTTTTTGGGGTATAGTCCGTACTGTCGTTTACGACTAGGTAATGGTACCAAGAACCGGACGCCGTGTGACTGTAGTGCTTTAAGGAGTCTGTTTTGATGATTTCTTGAATTTTTTCCTCTTCTTGTTGCAGTAATTTCTTGCTACGCTCTATAGATGCTTTGAAAAAACTACCACTTTTGGTCTGTACCGGTCTTCTGGGTTCCGGTCCGGAACAACTAAGAACTAGCAGTAGTAGTATAGCCCCGAATCTTGTTTTCATAGGGTAAGGGCTTTTTTGAATTGTGGTAAAAGGGATTCGAAATAACGCGTAGTTTCAGCCATAGAGGCATCACTTTTCCCTCCTGCCGCATTGGTGTGTCCGCCACCTTCAAAGAATTTTCTGGCAAAATGGTTTACGTCAAAATCACCCACAGATCTAAAGGAAATTTTCAGAATACCTTCTTCTCTATTTTCTATAAAGATCACTGCAAAGCGAATATGCTCCAAAGTGAGGCCATAATTTACGAAACCTTCCGTATCGCCCTTGCTAAAATTATACTGGTCCAGTTCTTCCTGGCTTAGGGTAATGTAAGTAGTATTGTATTCGGATAAAATTACCATGTTCTTAAGCGCACACCCCAAGAGGTGCAGTCTGCTGGGAGAGTTGGTATCGTAAATACGGCTATGGATCGCTGTGTTGTCCGCACCTTTGTCTATAAGTTTGGCCACGATTCTATGTGTTGTACTCGTGGTAGATTTGAATTTAAAGGAGCCGGTATCCGTAAGGATGCCCGTGTAGATGCAGTTTGCTATTTCCGAGGTAACCTCGTCTTCCGCATTCAGATAAGTCAACAGGTGATATACCATTTCACAGGTGGAGCTCATGCGCACATCGGAATACATGATTTGAGCATAGTCGGACGGTTCTTGGTGATGGTCTACCATAACAAAGGTGGCCTCGGCCGCCTCTAGACTAGCGGTCATTTGTCCTACCCGTCCCAAGTGGTTGAAATCCAAGGTGAAAATTACTTCGGCACTGGAAATACGGTCCATTGCTTGGGTGTTTTCTTTTTCAAAATTCAGAATACTTTCTGCCCCCGGCATCCATTTTAAGAATTTTGGAAAATCGTTTGGAGCTACCACCATGGCATTATGCCCCTTGCCTTTTAGATAATGCCAAAGGGCCAGTGTAGAACCTATGGCATCGCCATCGGGATTTTTATGCGGTATTATCGCTATTTTCTTGGGTAGGGAAAGTAGCGTTTTAAGGGCATTTATGTGCTCTAAATTCATGGCGGCAAAGATACGATTTAATACCATAAAGCTAAAAATGAAAGTGTATTTTTGTGTCACCAATATCCTTGACAGATGAAAAAAATACTATTATTTCTTTGTTTCACCATGGCCTATTCTTGCGGGTCTACCAAAAAGACTTCGAAAGATTCCAATGAGTTTACCATTGCTTTTGGTTCTTGTAACAAGGCTTCGCTGCCAAATTTACTTTGGGACGATATTCAACGCAGGAACCCCGATGTATGGATATGGGGAGGTGATAACATTTATGCCGATACAGATGATATGGAAAAGCTCAAACGCATGTATACCGAACAAAAGGCAATACCGGGATATAGTAAGTTAATAAATACGGTCGATGTAATAGGTACTTGGGATGACCATGATTACGGTCTTAATGACGGAGGTGTAGAATTTGCGGCCAAAAGGGAAAGTCAGCAAGAATTTCTTGATTTTATGGATGTGCCAGCCAGTAGTCCAAGAAGGCAACAGGAAGGTATTTATACTTCACATGAATACAAACAGGATGCGGGCAAGGTTAAAATAATTGTTTCGGATACGCGCTATTTCAGAACGGCTCTAACACCCGATACCGAAACAAAAAAACGAATCAAACCTAATGCATACGGAGAAGGTACCGTGCTAGGGAATACGCAGTGGACTTGGTTGGAAAAGCAATTGTCGGATTCCGATGCAGATTTCAACATTATAGTCAGCAGTATTCAGGTGCTGTCCAACGAACATGGCTTTGAGTGTTGGGGCAATTTTCCGCATGAGGTAGACCGTTTAAAACGGACTATTGCGGATTCTGGGGCAAAGGGCGTGCTCATCCTCTCAGGTGACCGGCATATTTCTGAAATATCCAGTGCTAAGGTCAAAGGCCTTGCCTATCCTTTAGTCGATTTTACAAGCAGTGGGCTAACACATGCCTATAGCAAATTTAAAGGTGAACCTAATCCGTTTAGGGTAGGTGAGGTAGTAAGTACCGAAAGCTTTGGTTCTGTGCTGTTGAATTTTAGAACAAAAACAGCCGTTTTACAAATAGTAGGAGATAATGGGACTGTACTTGGAGAAGTACGACAAGGTTATGAATAGTTGTTGGTTGTTTAGAAAATCGTATTTTTGCGCAAAATTTTAAATATGAGTACAGATAGAACGTTTACAATGATTAAGCCAGATGCCGTTGCCAACGGACATATAGGGGCTATATTAGAGAAAATAGCCGCATCCGGATTTAAGATCGTAGCTATGAAATATACGCAGTTGAGCCTTAGGGATGCGCAAGAGTTTTATGCTGTTCATAAGGAGCGTCCGTTTTTTGGTGAGCTAGTAGAATTTATGACTAGAGGTCCTATAGTTGCTGCTATTTTAGAAAAGGAAAATGCTGTTGAAGATTTTAGAGCGTTAATAGGTGCTACAAACCCTGCGGAAGCCGCGGAGGGAACGATCCGTAAGATGTTCGCTACAGATATTTCGGAGAATGCGGTTCATGGTTCCGATAGTGATGAAAATGCCGCAATAGAAGGTTCTTTTCATTTTTCGGGTAGGGAAATCTACTAAGTCGACTGCCAAAATATAGAGTAAAGACCGATTCGCTAGATGTGAGTCGGTCTTTTTTTGTTTGTTCTAAAGGGTTAAACCGTTTTGGCGATTCCAAAGTTTACTTTATTTATGGTTATGTAAAGCGCAAACTATCGGAAAAAAAAGACAATATAAATTTAAAAGTAAAAAGGGGTAGGCTACCAGTATTATAGTTTTGACCAACAACCGCCGTTGCTAGGTACTCAACGAAGTACAATTTTTTTGATCAGATTTTTTCCCAACTCTTCGTTCAGCATTGCAATAATCTTTGAGGTGCCCAAGCTAAGTTCCTCCCTAAGTACAGATGAGGATAAAGAGACATATAGGGTATTGTTTCGTAGTTCAATAGCAGTTGTGTAATTGTTTACACCGTTTCCCATGAGACGCGCCCAAGCGGCACGGGCGTCTACTTTATCCATTCCGCCCTGTAGTTTGTTCTTTTGGATAAAAGCGGATAACGCTTGCTTCATATTAAGGTTGTCATTTTCTCTCTTGGCCATACTTAGGGTGTGCTATTGGGTCCGCTCCGAAAAGCTGCTTAGGATTATGTTTGTATAAAATGGATTTTAATAGTTTTTAGATCTTCATTTTAAGTTGTTTAAAAGGCGGGTAATAAATGCCTTAGTAAGGCTCTTTCTGATTATCCGGAATCCTTGGGACAGTTTATGGAGTGGACTCTATGTTAATGGGTTCAAATCGTTTATAGTGATATAGGATGCCGTCTTCATTTTTAACGGTGAAATTATCCGCTGTCAACGACGTAAGTGTTTCCTTCCACTCGCTAAGATCGTTTTTGTAGTGTAGGGAGAACACTTTTTCATTACTAATTAGTTCAAAGGGTTCCGCATCATCGGATGTTTCGTAGCTACCATCGAATCTTGGCTTCATTTTTTTTCTAAATCCTTTTAAACCGTCCAGTTGTATGAATTCAATATCGGTATTCATCTTATATTCCTTCTTTCCTCCGTTTGGAAATTCTACTGTTTCTATTTCCCAGTACCCGTTAAGTAGGTCGAGTTTGTCCTCGCTGATAGAAGTACAACTAAATATAAATATAAGGGTAAAACTTAAGAAAATGAGTGAACGGTTCATAGCTATAGTTTAAAGATCTTATAGGATTGATGTATTTTTTTTACCACGTTTTCGGTTCTATCGGCATGGGTGTCGCTAACGAATATTTGTCCAAAATTTTTGTTATTTACCAAGGTAATGATATGTGCCACACGGTGTTCGTCCAACTTATCAAAAATATCGTCTAACAGCAAAATAGGGGTGATCCCCGAAATTTCCTGCATGAATTGGAACTGTGCAAATTTTAAAGCGATAAGAAAAGATTTTTGTTGGCCCTGACTTCCAAATTTTTTGATCGGATAATCGGTAATGGTAAAGCTAAGGTCGTCTTTGTGAATACCAACACTGGTATATTGTAACGCTCTGTCCTTATCCAGGTTTTTTGCCAAGAGACTTGCGGTATCGTTTAAATGAAGTTTGCTGTCGTATTTTAAATGTACCTCCTCCGTATTTCCGGTAATGGCTCTGTATTGGGTTTTGAAAATTGGGATGAATCTTTCTAAAAAATCACTTCGTTTGGCAAATATCTCCGAACCATAAGTGTGTAACTGTTCGTTATAAACTGCCAATGTTGCATTATCAAAGGTATGGTTTGCGGCAAAGTATTTTAAAAGGGCGTTGCGTTGGGATAGTACTTTGTTGTAATTGATTAGGGACTGTAGATAAGCTTTGTCCGACTGCGAAATTACCCCATCCATAAACTTGCGGCGAACCTCACTGCCTTCGGAAATTAAATCGCGATCGGCGGGAGAGATGATAACCAGTGGCAATAGCCCTATATGATCTGCAAAACGGTCATAAGCTTTCCCGTTTCTTTTTATAATCTTTTTGTTGTTTCGTTTTAAGCTACAAACAATTTTTTCTTCACGGTCCTGCTTTTCAAAAATCCCTTCTACAACAAAAAAATCCGAACCGTGTTTAATGTTCTGGGACGCAATGGGGTTAAAATAACTTTTCCCGAATGCGAGATGATAAATGGCATCCAGAATATTGGTTTTTCCCCTGCCGTTATCGCCTACGAAACAATTGATCTTCGAATCAAAAACCAAGTCTTTTGATTCGAAGTTTTTATAATTAAGAAGCGACACCGTTTTAAGAAACATTAAAATTCGTTGATTTTTTGATTTGGATAGGTACTATTCCCTTGAATAATTCAAAAATAACGAATAAATACGCCATTGGATTTCAATAAAAACTTTATTTTTGCGCGACCAATAAAATTTGAGATGGCAACATATAAGAAAAGAGGATTTAAACCACAAACAAAGACTGAGAAGCAGGAGTTTGACGAGCAAGAGAGCACAACGGCAGAGGTGTTCAGTAGCTTGGATGAAGGCGCTTCGCGCTCAGAGGAGTGGGTTTCCAAGAACCAAAATTATATTTTGGGCTTCATTGGCGTCGTAGCTATTGGCGTATTGGGTTACCTGGCCTATGTACAATTTGTACAAAAACCAAAAGAGACCAGTGCAGCTAACGAAATGTATTATCCACAACAATATTTTGATCAGGCCTTGGCGAGTACAACGGCCAAGGATTCCTTGTTTACGTTGGCCTTGGAAGGTGCGGAAGGTAAATACGGATTCCTGGACATCATGGAAGAGTACAGTGGCACCAAAGCTGCTAATTTGGCAAGCTATTCTGCTGGTATGGCCTACCTCAATATGAACAAGTATCAAGAAGCGATTGATTATCTGGAAGGTTTTAGTTCTGACGATGAAATTCTTGGAGCTTTGGCAAAAGGCGGTCTAGGGGACGCGTTTATGCAATTGAACCAACCCTCCGATGCTTTAGGCTACTATGAGTCTGCAGCGGCACATAGCACAAACGCATATACAACACCCAAGTTTTTATACAAAGCCGGTGTTACAGCCTTGGAAATGGGCAATAAATCCAAAGCCTTAGGTTTTTTTCAACGTATAAAAGATGAATTTTCAGCTTCTGAGGCCGCAACATCTATCGATGCTTTCATTGGCATGGCAAAAGGCGGTGCGTAATGGCAACGGCGAACAAAAATTTATCGGATTATAATAAGACAACGATCCCAAATGCGAATAAATTTCGGTTTGGGATCGTTGTTTCCGAATGGAACCATGAGATTACCGAAGGCTTGTATACTGGGGCAATTGAAGCGCTAAAGGATTGTGGCGCATTAGAAGCAAATATTACACGTTGGAACGTTCCCGGTAGTTTTGAGCTTACGTTTGGATGCAAGAAAATGATAGCGCAAGGAGGTTTTGATGCTGTAATTGCGATCGGGAGTGTTATACAAGGTGAAACTAAACATTTCGACTTTGTGTGCAGTGCGACCGCGCAGGGCATCATGGACCTGAACGTGCAGACCAATGTACCTGTTATCTTCTGTGTGCTTACCGACAATACCTTACAGCAAGCGATTGATCGTAGTGGGGGTAAGCATGGGAACAAAGGTGCTGAGGCTGCTATAGCCGCTATTAAGATGGCCGCTTTAGGCAACGGGTAGGCCGGCTAAATTTTTAAAAATCTCCCTCTGTTTTTTCAGTATTTTAAGCATTACGTTGGTCGGACAATTCCATCAAAAGGACTGTTAACAAATTTTGGCACTTCTTTATACGGTCGGTTTTTGCTTTTTAAGTAACTTTGAAGCTATGGGAATGCTGAGTAAAATAACGCGATTGCGTAAAAATAGACGGTACGACTATAGTCCTAGATACTATGATGATAAGGGTAAGGGGAATCCTTACAAATTGGAACCCAAGTTTGACCAGTTTAGGAGTACCTTAACCAACCAACGCGGCTTAAAGAACAAGATAACCAATGCAGTTGAAGATACCCGCAGAGCGGGAGACCGTAGTCTAAAAATAAGAATGGCCATAATATTAGCGATCCTGATCTTGATCTTTCTGTATATCATTGATTTTGATCTCACCATATTCTTTACCTAATAATGGCGGATATTATTAGACTCTTACCGGACCACGTGGCCAATCAAATAGCTGCAGGTGAAGTGGTGCAACGTCCTTCATCGGTGGTGAAAGAATTATTGGAGAATGCAATCGATGCCGGTGCAACCGAAATCAAACTTATCGTAAAGGGCGGCGGCAAGACCCTTATCCAGGTTGTGGATAATGGAAAAGGAATGAGCATTACCGATGCCCGCTTGAGTTTTGAACGCCATGCCACTTCAAAAATTGAAAA
This sequence comes from Maribacter chungangensis, assembly GCF_042676845.1. NCBI lineage: Bacteria > Pseudomonadati > Bacteroidota > Flavobacteriia > Flavobacteriales > Flavobacteriaceae > Maribacter > Maribacter chungangensis. Next base: position 107,791 of record NZ_JBHTHY010000012.1, on the reverse strand, counting down.
GGCGGAAGATCTTTTTAACCTGAATACCAAAGGTTTTCGTGGAGAGGCCTTGGCCTCAATTGCCGCTATTGCCCATGTAGAGATGATGACCAAAACAGAGGCAGATGAGGTTGGTACCCACATTAAAATAGAAGGCAGTAAGATCAGTAGTCAGGAAGTGGCAGTGGTTCCTAAAGGCACGTCCATGCTGGTTAAGAATCTTTTTTTTAATATTCCTGCAAGGAGAAATTTCTTAAAATCAGATCAGGTAGAATACCGTCATATTACCGATGAATTTCATAGGGTAGCATTGGCGCATCCTCAAATCGCCTTTCATTTTTATAATAACGGGAGTGAAGTATTCATACTGTCCGCCAATGATTTTAGAAAGCGTATCGTTAGTATATTCGGTAGAAAGTCGAACGAGAAATTAGTGCCCGTGCAAGAAGATACGCAAGTGGTGCGTATTTCGGGCTTTGTGCAAAAACCTGAATTTGCTAAAAAGAGTAGGGGAGAACAGTTTTTCTTCGCTAATAACCGGTTTATCAAAAGTCCCTACCTGCATCATGCTATCCTTGGTGCTTTTGAAGGCTTGGTCAAGCCTGGAACCCATCCCGGTTATTTCTTAAATTTGGAAGTGGATCCTAGTACAATAGATATCAATATTCACCCCACCAAGACCGAAGTTAAGTTTGATGATGAGCATACGTTGTACGCTTACCTAAAATCTGCCGTTAAGCATAGTTTGGGTCAGTTTAACGTGGTCCCTGCGTTGGATTTTGAACAGGACCAGAATTTGGAAACTCCTTATGCCTATCAAAACAGGCATGCACCCACACCAAATATCGCTGTGGATGCCGGTTTTAATCCTTTTAAGGAACAGGTTCACAAAACATCCCATGGCGCAACCTATACAAAGACAAGTGCCAAAGGTTGGGAAAACTTATATGAAGGATTACAAGTAAATAATCAAGAGCTTAGGCCCAGCACCATAGCTTTTGAATCCGAAGAAATTAATAGTACTATTTTTGATTCGGAAAGGGATCAGGGAGAACATGCAACTACCACGTTTCAGTTGCGTAAAAAATATATTATTACCACGATCAAATCCGGTATGGTGGTCATTAATCAAAGTAGGGCACATCAACGTGTACTTTACGAAAAGTTCCTCAAAAATATTACGGTAAAAGAGGCGGTTAGCCAGCAACTGTTATTTCCGCTTTGCTTGTCCTTTTCTAAGACCGAATTGGATATTTTGATTGAAATTAAGGATAGCCTAAGTGCCGTAGGTTTTGTATTTGGTGAAATTAACACCGAAATTGTAGAGGTAAAAGGGGTTCCCGTGGTAGTTGTAGAAAGTGAGGTGCAGATGGTTATGGAGCAGTTGATTTCAGATTTTCAACTGGAGATTTCTACGGATAGTTTTTCGCAGGGCGACATGTTGGCCAAAACCTTGGCCAAGACCCTCTCCGTGAAAACGGGGGAATTACTGGACGATAGATCGCAGTTGGCCTTGGTAAACAATTTGTTTGCCTGTAAGGAAACTACGTTGAGCCCGTTTAACAAACGTACCTACGTAACGATTACAGAAAATGATATTGATAGAAAATTTATATGATGGGTAGACTAACGGATGCGATCAAGCATTTATTGATTATTAATGTTTTATTTTTTATTGCTACCCAGTTGTATGGGGATATGATGTACCAATGGTTCTCGCTTTGGTTCCCTAAGAACGAAAATTTTGGACTTTGGCAAATACTGTCCCATATGTTTATGCATGGTGGCTTTTGGCATATTATGTTCAATATGTATGCCTTATGGGCCTTTGGTTCACCATTGGAACAAATGTGGGGAAGGAATAAGTTTTTTTTCTTTTATTTTTCGGCAGGTTTAGGTGCCGCACTCATACATACCGGTGTAAATTATTATCATTTTAATGAGGGTATGAGTGAGCTTTTATCAACAGGCCTAGTAGATGACCAAATACAAAATTTTTTAAGATTACCTAGGGATTTAGTAAAAGCTCAGTATTTCGAGTTTCTAGATTTTTATGATGCGTACAATACCCCTGCCGTTGGTGCTTCTGGTGCTATTTATGGGATATTGGTGGCCTTTGGGATGTCATATCCGAACAGTGAGCTGTTTCTAATGTTCATTCCCGTTCCTGTAAAAGCAAAGTATTTTATTCCTGTATTAATAGGATTGGATTTGTTTTCGGGAGTTACGGGATATAGTATGTTTGGTCAAGGAATTGCGCATTTCGCCCATATTGGTGGAGCACTCTTTGGATTTTTGATGATGTGGTACTGGAAAAAAAATCAGTTTAACGATAATAGGTGGGACTAGAAGATGACGCAAGGAAATTTAAAATATCAGTTTAGTAGATTATCGATTGCCGAGAAGCTCATCGCCATAAATGTGGTGGTGTTCATCGTGGAGCGCTTAACTACATTTTTACTACGGTTAACCGACAATAGTATTGTAAAGTGGTTTGAACTGCCAAAGGACTTCTTCGACTTTTTGTTGCAACCATGGTCTATTATTACCTACTCTTTCTTCCATGGAGGCTTTGGTCACTTATTTTGGAATATGTTGCTTATTTATTTTGTAGGTAGGATATTTTTGAACCTTTTTGATGCCAAGCGCTTTTTAAACGTATACCTCCTTGGCGTAATTATGGGAGGGCTGTTCTTTTTTTTAGGGTATAATATTTTTCCTGCCTTCTTTGATGTGAACGCTTATTTAATAGGAGCTTCTGCAGGTGCCAGTGCCATATTGATTTTTATATGTGCCTACATACCCAACCAAGAGGTGCGCTTGATTTTCTTTAATGTTAAGCTTTGGTACATAGGGGTGTTCGTGGTGCTGGTAGATTTGATACAGTTGCCTGGAAGTGATAATGCTGGCGGACATTTGGCCCATCTGGGTGGCGCGTTACTAGGATATTGGTACGCAAGACAACTGGTTAATGGAACCGATATAGGAGCAGGATTCTCAAGATTTCTAGACGCTACGGTAAATCTCTTTAAGCGAAGTGAAAAGAAGGCACCGTTAAAAACGGTGTATAAAAGTAAGAAAAGTGGGGCTAGTGCAACTGCCAAAGCGCAGTATGATAAACAAACAAACCAAAAGAAAATTGATGCTATTTTAGACAAAATAAGTAAATCTGGCTATGAGAGCCTATCCAAAGCGGAGAAAGATTTTTTGTTCCAAGCCGGTAAGGAGGATTAGCATCTATGAAGAAACTCTCTTTTTTTAATCGGATAGCGTTTTATCTGAACCTTGTTAGTTCATTGGCACTATTGCTAGCTTGTATCGTGCCCTATACCAATTCTGCAAGTCTGGCATTTTTTAGTTTAGCGGTGCCGGGTTTGGTTCTTATCAATCTCTTCTTTGTTTTGTATTGGTTATTACGTAAGAGAGCGTTAGTTGTAATTCCCATTGCGGTTTACCTGTATTGGTATATAACATTAGGTTCTTTTATAACGTTCAATATTTCACCAAAACCTATTGGCGAGCACACTTCACTAAATATTATGACGTATAATACCTTGGGTTTTAGAGGTAAGGAAGATGATTGGGAAAGTACTGCCGGTGACAGTATCGTTGCTTTTATAAATACGGAAAAACCGGATATTGTATGTTTTCAAGAGTATGATTATATGAAAATGGACAAGGATAGTTTTAAAGGCTACCCGTACAGTTCTGTTGATTCCGAGTTTGGAAAGAATGATACAAGACTATACCAAGCTATTTATTCTAAACACAGGATAATAGATGTGGGTTACCTAGAATTTGGCAATACCTATAATAGTAGTGTTTATGCGGATGTACTGGTTAAAAGTGATACGCTAAGACTATATAGCGTCCATCTTCAGTCCTTGAATATTAGACCTTGGAATCTTAAAAGCGAGCGATCGGACAGACTTTTTGCTAGATTGCGCAGGTCGTTCGAAAAACAACAGCAACAAACCGAGATTATTAGAAAACACATGGATTCCAGTCCGTATACGAACATTGTCGTGGGTGATTTCAATAACAATCAATATTCTAGTGTATATTTTAACTTAAAAAGAGATTTAAAGGATACATTTATTGAAAAAGGTAACGGGTACGGGGCGACAATTAATTTTTGGAAATTCCCCTTTCGAATAGATTTTATTCTGGTAGACCCATCCTTAGAAGTGCTTTCACATCAAAACTATACTATCAACCTCTCCGATCATGAACCTATTATGGCATCAATCAAAATTCCCCGGAATAAATAAACAATCTACCGTATCTGCCAAAATATGGACAAGAAAGGCAATGCCCCAAATTCGGGTCTTCTTTACTGCTGTTAGTATTAGATATACGCCTATTGCCCAGTAGGTATGTAGCGGGTGGAAGTCGATACTGCAACGCATGGGGTCAAAAACTGGTGTTGCTATACTATGATCTATGTCAATAACAATACCGGCCAATAAGATGAGCGCCGCTTTTAAACGTTGTTCCTTGAAAAAGAAATAAGCAATGCCCAAAGGCACTATAAAGTGAATGCCATAGTGTAGAAAAAACCTAAGCATTGCGCAGCATAAGTTTTGTCTCTTGTAGATAGGCCGTAGCTTGAGGCCCTAAATTGAATAAAAGGTCCAATATGCTCAAATTGGGTGTAAACCCGTGCCTGTCTCCAAAGACCTGAACATAATCGGTTTGTACTAGATCAATCACATTCTTCACGCTTACCAAATGCCTATAGTCCAGTTCGGATTCATGGCCAAGTGTAAAGACTTCCGTTTTTGCAGTAGGCATTCTTAGTTGTAGGCACTCGCAAATAATCTCAATGGTTTTAAGGTTAAAGTCCATTAAGTATTCAAATTTTGTACCGTACAGCGGTTGTATGTCATCCTCGTAGAATTCAAAGAACGGGGACGTTCGATAGGCGGTTTCCAAGGTTCGCCAATGTTGACGCTGCCACGGATAGCTGTTGTCTATCTTCACTTCTCGGTTGAGCTGTTTTCCATTGCTCTGGCCCACGTGGGTAATAGGAATACTAAGAATGTGCTTGCCACGATCATTGCAGATATAGGTTCTGTTCCTAAAGGTCTGTTTTTGATAGTTTCCCTGTACTTCCCAAACAATTTCATCGCTTTGTACGAAAACGGTAAAAAATGCGATATTGGGAAAATAGGCAGGATAAAGAATGTTCATAACTAGGCTTCGTTCGATTTTTTGCGTTTCCAAAGCCAGCTTCCTACAAAGTAGGCAGCTAGAAGGATAAGAAAATATTTGAAGTAGGATTGTGGTTCTCCTTCACCGTTTACGGTAGTAAAGATGCGATCCCAACGAGGTCTCCACTTTAATGGACTATTGCTATTTCCGTTGGCATCTACAAAATTATCAAAGCTCATCCAGATAAAAATAGGGGTGCCCACAATGTGATCTTCGGGTACATAGCCCCAAGCACGACTATCTTCCGAGTGGTCCCTGTTGTCTCCCATCATCCAGTAATAATCCTGTTTAAAGGTGTAGGAAGTCACAATTTTATCATTGATACTGATTTGGTTGCCCGAAACGCTGAGCTTGTTTTGCTCATATTCGCGAATAATTTTTTTGTATAAGGGCAATGTCTTAAGGTCTAACGGTACCGTAGCTCCTCTTTTAGGAATATAAATGGGACCTAGTTGACTATAATTCCATGGATAGTCCGGACTCTGTGGAAATAGATTTACCCCTCTTCTTCCTTTCGGATTAACCTGCTGTACTACAGAATCTATACTTGCATCATTCTTGAGTGCCGCTACCATAGCGGCCGTTAACGGGGCAAGACGTTCCCTCTCGGTTACCTCGCGTAACGAGAGTCCCATTTTTTTAATAGTCGCGGCAGGAATACCGGTACCTTTTGTGTACAGCTCCAGCTGTCCGTTTTCTCCTTGGTTGTATCCGATTAAGTATTGATTTACGGCCTGTGCCTGTTGTTGATTCAATGGGTTGGATAGGTATTTTCTGGTAAAATCCGTTACGCCAATTTTATTCAATAATCTGGAGGAAACCCCCTTTGAGCTATAGATCAGATAGTCGAACTGTGGTTTGGCGCTGCCAGGAAGCTCCAATTGCTTTCCGTTTACAAACACATAACCGTTGCGTACCTCTAAGGAATCACCGGGAATACCTACACAACGCTTTACATAGTTCGATTTTTTATCTATGGGCTTTCGTATTCCTTCTTCTTTTTTAAAAAAGTAGCGAACGGTATCTGCAGGCCAACTAAATACTACAATATCGTTTCGGTCTACTTTTGTAAATCCAGGGAGTCTGGAATAGGGGAGTTGTAGTTTGTTTTTCCAAGAGGTTTTGTACTTGTTTTTATCAACCTCCGCCAAATAGGAAGGCGTACCAAGAATAGGCAAGGTGTCATGCACCATAGGAGCGGCAACAGTTGTCATGGGTGTTCTTGCCCCATAATGAAATTTACTTACGAACAAGAAATCCCCAACGCGCAAGGTACGTTCCAAAGAACCTGTAGGAATTACGTAGGGTTGAATAAAGTAGGTGTGGACCAAGGTAGCGGCAACCACGGCAAATACGATGGAGCTCACCCATTCTCCCATAGCCGTTTTGGGCTGAAGGCTTCTGTCTTTTATATGGGTCACATCCAGGGCATAATTTACGTAGTAGATATAAAAGCCCAATGTGAAAATCACCAACCAGGATTCCAAGGTGCTGTTTCTGCCATAACTGCGAATTGTTTCTACCCAAATCACAGGGAACATAAGTAAATTGATAATGGGAATAAAAAGCAGTATCACCCACCACTTAGGTCTATTGATGATTTGCATTAAAATTATAGCATTATAAATGGGTATGGCAGCTTCCCAAGGTTTTCTGCCCGCCTTTACATATAACTTCCAAGTTCCTAAAAAATGGACGACCTGTACCAGGAGTATAAAAAGAATCCATTGTGTACCGTTCATAATTACTGTTGTTTTTATTTAAACTAATAAGGTTCGCGTTTGGTTATCAAAATTAGAACTATGTGTAATTGGTAGCACGATCTTTAATTTGTTACTTTATTTAACCAAGGTTTAACACATCGCGCATCGTAAAAACCCCTGTTTTTCCAATAATCCATTCGGCCGCTATCACGGCACCTTGGGCAAAACCTGCCCTGTTGTGTGCAGTATGTTTTATAGTGATGTCATCTACCAGGCTGTTATACGCCACGGTATGCGTGCCGGGTGTAGACCCTATTCTTTTGGATGTAATTGGGATATGCCCCTGTTCTTTTTGGTTTAATTTCCATGCATTGTAATGTGAATTTTTTATAACATCCTCCGCTAGGGTAATGGCTGTTCCGCTTGGTGCATCCAATTTTTGGGTATGATGTATTTCCTCAATGGCTACCTGGTATTGTTCAAGACCTTGCATCATTTTAGACAGATGCGCATTTAGTTCAAAAAAAATGTTTACGCCTAGACTAAAATTTGAGGCGTAAATAAAAGCGCCCTGTTTTTCTTTGCAAAGTGTAACCGCATCATCATACTTGTTCAACCATCCTGTAGTTCCGGATATGATTGGGGTGTTATTATCTAAACACTTGGATATATTGCCAAAAGCAGCTTCCGGCAGGCTAAAGTCTATAGCTACATCGATATTGGAAAAGTCTATTTCTTGCGAATCGATATCAATTTTGGCAACGATTGTATGGTCTCTGTCCAGCGCGGTACGCTCGATCATCTGTCCCATTTTTCCATAGCCGAAAAGGGCGATCTTCATAGTTAAAATTTAATGGTTAGGGCCATTCCGTAATTAGGATTATTGGTAATGGGATTTAGATCCAAATAAGGTTGAAAATCCAAACTCAAATCGTCATCTACGTTAAACTGTTTTAGGTGTGCGGTTACGTTGGCATCTACGATATTTAAAATGTAAATGGCTATACCGGCCACAAGCCACAAATCCCGCTGTTCTTGAAAGCGTTCCTGTTGATTTTCTAAAACACTATTGGTTTGTAAGGGAAAATCGCCCTCACCGTTAAATTCATCGTCTGTAAAACCCGCTTGTCTTCTTTTGAAGGCCGTGCGTAGTTGTCGGTATCTGTCGTTGTTCAATTTATATTGATAGATACTACCGCCTATGACGCCCCAAACAATAGGTGCCTTCCAGTATTTTTTATTATAAATCTGTCCCAAACCTGGAAGTACGGTAGAATAGAAGGCCGCTTTACTTGGGGCTAATGGGTCCATGGATTCCGTACTGATTATTAAAGAATCGATGAGGACTATATTTTCGCTTTTCAAGGCTATTGATAAGCTATCTACCTTCTGGGGGGGATTTTCATTGTTTTCTTGTGCTTTGCCAAGGAATACGGAAAACAGGCAGATAAAAAAAAACGTAAGGAGTTTATGCACCTGTAATCAGCTTTTTTATTCGCTTAAATTCTTCTTCTGAATGAAACGGAATTGTTATTTTGCCCTTCGATTTTCCGGTGGTACTGATGGCAACCTTTACAGAAAGCCGTTCTACCAGTTCCTGGGCACCGTCATTTATAAATGCTGGTGTTTCCTTTTCTTTTTTCTTAAGCGGTTTTTCTGTTGCCGACTCTTTAAAAGCTTTTACCGCATTTTCGGTTTCTCTTACAGAAAGGTTTTGCCCAATGATTTTTTCGTACAAAGCAATTTGGTCTTCCCTATTTTCAATATTTACCAAGGCCCTGCCATGTCCCATACTCAAGAAACCATCTCGCATGCCTGTTTGTATAATTGGGTCCAGCTTTAACAACCGCATGTAATTGGCAATGGTAGATCTCTTTTTTCCTACACGGTCACTCAATTTCTCTTGGGTAAGGTTGATCTCGTCTATAAGCCGCTGATATGAAAGTGCAATCTCAATGGGGTCAAGATCTTGTCGTTGAATATTTTCTACCAGGGCCATTTCTAGCGACTCCTGATCGTTCGCTATTCGTATATAGGCGGGTATGGTTTTTAGTTGAAGTAGCTTTGAAGCCCTAAAACGTCTTTCGCCAGATACCAGTTGATAGTTGTTAAACCCTAATTTTCTTACTGTTATTGGTTGTATAACACCTAATTCGCGAATAGAAGTAGCCAATTCCTGTAAAGATTCATCGTTAAAATTAGATCTAGGCTGAAAAGGGTTTACCTCAATATACGCTAAGTCCAATTCTATGATATTGCCCACAACTTTGTCCGCATTTTTATCGGATGCGGATTTAATATCGTTTTCAGGGTCGTTTAATAAGGCCGAAAGACCTCTACCCAGTGCTTGTTTTTTTACTGCTTTTGCCATTTTAAACTGTCTGCTTGTTTTTCTGGACCACTTCGTTCGCTAAGTTTAGGTAGTTGGTAGCTCCCTTACTTGAAGCATCGTACTTAATAATGCTCTCACCATAACTAGGGGCTTCGCTAAGTCTAACATTGCGTTGGATAATAGTCTCAAAGACCATATCGCCAAAGTGTTTTTTAACCTCTTCTACAACTTGGTTGGACAGTCGTAATCTGGAATCGTACATGGTCAATAGCATACCTTCGATATCAAGGGTTGCATTATGAATGCGCTGAACGCTTTTAATCGTATTCAATAATTTGCCAAGTCCTTCCAAGGCAAAGTATTCGCATTGAATAGGAATGATTACCGAGTCTGCCGCTGTGAGGGCGTTCAAAGTGATTAAACCTAGAGAGGGGGCACAATCTATCAGAATATAATCGTAGTCCTCTTTTAGACCTGTTATGGCCTTTTTCATCATATATTCCCGCTCGTTCTTGTCTACCAATTCAATTTCTATAGCTACAAGATCTATATGTGCAGGTATCAAATCTACATTTGGCGAGGAAGTCGTAATAATAGCTTCCTTGGCTGTTTTGGTATGTTCCAATAGCTGGTAGCTGCCGATCTGGACCTCATCTACATTAATTCCTAAGCCAGATGTAGCATTTGCTTGGGGGTCTGCATCTATCAACAGAACTCTTTGTTCTAGCACGCCAAGCGCTGCCGCCAAGTTCACGGAAGTTGTTGTTTTACCTACCCCTCCTTTTTGATTTGCAATAGCAATAATCTTGCCCATAAACATCGTAAATTAAGGCGTAAAAATACAATTATTTATGGCGCTAATGAAAGGATTTTGTTAACACTAGGTGAATAATCAATACCTTGTACCATAAATTTAGCTTAAACTATATAAGGGCTAAAGGGTTACTCTTTTGTTTATTAATATTTTTCCCAGTTTAGAAGCTCGTATTAATGGGGCTATTTTTCTTTAGTGGTCTTTAAACTATCCTCATATTCAATAAGGTATATTTCCTCGTTCTTTTTTTTAAGATAGTACTCTTCCCTTGCAAACTTTTCTAACTCGTCCTTACTGGATAATTTGTCAATAATTGCTTTATCCTTAGCGATTTCTTTTTTTAAAAAGTCTTGAGTTTTTTCCAGTTTTTCTATTTCCTTTTTTAGTTCATTGTGAATGAGTAGGGAATTGGTATCAAAAAAAATCATCCAAATTAGGAAAGCGGTCAACACCATAACGTACATATTCGTCATGATCTTAAACCATTTTTGTTGTCTCAGTTTCTTGAGTGCCATTAGTTTTCTGCTAATCTTTCGTTGATAATGCTCCTTACTATGTCAACGGCAACGGTGTTGTATTTGTTGTTCGGTATTATAATGTCCGCGTATTCTTTTGTAGGCTCAATAAATTGGTCGTGCATTGGTTTTATTACGGTTTGGTATTTTTCCAAGGTTTCGTCCAAGTTCCAACCCCGCTCGTTTACATCTCGTTTTACTCTTCGGATTAGGCGTTCATCGCTATCTGCATGCACAAATATTTTAATATCGAACATTTTCCTTATTTCGGGATTTGCCATAATTAAGATGCCCTCCACGATCATCACTTTGGTAGGATGGGTGGGTACGGTCTTATCGGTACGGTTACATTCTAAAAAGGAGTATACGGGTTGTTCTATAGATTTTCCTGATTTTAAAGCAGTTAAATGATGTTCCAATAATTTGAAATCTATGGAGTTGGGATGGTCAAAATTTGTTCTTCTACGTTCCTCCAGGGTTAGGTGTGAAAGATCGTTGTAATAGGAATCCTGTGAAATAACCCCTACTTCTTGATTAGGTAGTTCATTGATAATCTGATTGACCACCGTAGTTTTTCCACATCCTGTGCCGCCGGCGATTCCAATAATGAGCATACTTTTAAAATTTATTTCAAAAATACATATTTGAAGAGCAATATACAGCTAAACTTAAAAATCAACCTGCTAATAGTATCATGCCTACACAATTAAAAGTACTTTTGCACCCATGCGAAATGAGCAGGTAAAACCGAACTTTGAATTTATAGCCCTTATGGCATCCTTAATGTCTATTGTTGCTCTGGCAATAGACGCCTTACTGCCTGCCATAGCTGAAATTGGTATAAGTATAAATAGTTTAGACCCGACAGATAATCAATTGTTGATCGTCATGATTTTTTTGGGACTGGGTTTTGGGCAGCTTTTCTTTGGCCCACTTTCCGATAGTTATGGTAGAAAACCTGTGGTATATATTGGCTTTGTCCTTTTTGCATTTGCAAGCGTGATTTGTGTCTTGGCACCTTCGCTGGAATGGATGGTAGTTGGTAGAATTCTTCAAGGCATTGGTCTTTCCGCGCCCAGAACGATCAGTATTTCTATTATACGCGATACCTATACAGGGGATTACATGGCCAAGATCATGTCATTTGTTACGGCTTTTTTTATTTTGGTTCCGGTTGTTGCCCCTGCTATTGGCAAAGTCGTATTGGAAACAATGGGCTGGCAGGCTATTTTTTATATGCAGCTCTTTTTCGCACTGGTAGTGGGAATATGGTTTTGGAAGCGACAAGCGGAAACATTAAAACCTGAGTACAAAGTTCCATTTTCCCTAGCAATTTTTATAAAGGGCACTAAAGAAATTTTTAAGTTTAAGGAAACGGTAGCCTGTACTATGGTCTCGGGCTTTATTACCGGTTCCTTCCTTGTATATTTGAGCTCTGCCCAGCATGTTTTTGAGGATCAATACGATTTAAAAGAATCTTTTCCATATATTTTCGCGGGCTTGGCAATATCCATTGGGTGTTCAACTTTCTTGAACGGAACCTTGGTAGTACGTTTTGGAATGCGAAAATTGGCCTTGTATGCGCTTGTATTTTTTACCTTAATTGCGCTCTTATATGCGCTATTTTTTTTTGGCAAACCCAATCCAGGATTGCCTATTCTATTACTGTTTCTGTCTTCTTTGTTTTTCTGTTTGGGTTTTGTGTGGGGTAATATGCGTTCCATAGCTATGCAGCCCATTGGTCATATTGCAGGTATTGGAGCAGCTATTACCGGCTTTATTTCCACGATCTTGTCCATACCCATTTCGCTGTACGTAGGTAGTTTTGTTCAGGACACTGTATGGCCATTATTTGTAGGCTTGGGTACCTGTGGTTTGTTATCTATTATTCTTTTTCTATTGTTCCGTACGAAACCCGTAAATAGTAATAGGGTTACTTTCTAAAGAGTTAGCTGGGTAAATAAAGTATACCGCTCGATGAATTTTGACGAGCACCCGTTACCGAGCTCAAAACATTGATCAGTTTCTGGCTCCTGAGTGCACCCATAAAGGCAAAAACCATAGCTTCTTTGAAATCAATTATTTTTTTTTCGGGTACCACTACTTGGGTTGCTGTCCCTAGTTTTTCTGTCAGTGTCTCTATTAAAAAGGTATTTAAGGCACCACCACCCGTAAGCAAGACTTTTTGTCCCTCTTTTATTGTGTTCTGATGTATTTGTTGCGCTATTTTTTCGCAAATATGATGTATAGCGGTGTGTAGTAAGTCTTCTGTTGCTGCTTCCGTAGCTTCTACTATAGGAACCACTTCTTCCAAAAACCACTCATATCCAATAGATTTTGGATGGGGTAGGAGGTAGTATTTTAAATTGTTAAGTTTTTGGAGCATCTCTTTATGAATATTTCCAGAGCGTGCCAATGCACCGCCTTTGTCATATTCTAAATCTATTTTGCGGGTAATATAATTCAAGATCATATTGGCCAGACCTATATCGTAAGCAATTCGTTTTCCTTTTACCTCAAAGGAAATATTGCTAATTCCGCCAAGGTTCAAACAAAAATCATACTCATGGAACAACAAATGATCTCCTATAGGTACTAGAGGGGCGCCTTGTCCGCCAAGGGCTATATCGTTTGTTCTAAAATCGCTGATTACGTGCTGGCCGCTGGTATTTGCTAGATGTTGTCCCGAACCGATTTGAAAGGTGAAACCGAGTTCGGGCCTATGATGCGTTGTATGTCCATGACTGGCAATATAATCTACCGTAAGTTCATTTTTTTCTATAAATTCGGATGCTTTTTCACCTAACCAAGTGCCATAGCTGTTGTGTAATTGTAACAGGTCTTCTGCGCTTAGTCGTATCGCATCTTTGAGCTCATTTTGTTGGATGGCAGCGTAAGTAATACTTTTTGTTTTTTGTATGTCAAAGGTCCATACGCCCTTTTCCTCCGTGAAATGGCAGTATGCTAAATCCAGTCCGTCTAAAGAGGTACCGGACATCAATCCTAAAATTTTATGAATTTTCATAACTTGGATTTTACTGATTTATAGTGTTACCGGTATTTTTCCCTTTGCTTCCAACTTTCCCAAAAAATGTTCCGTGGCCACATCTTGGAATTCCTTAAAATCTTGGTAGGCAATTACAGTTGCTACGGTATCTTTTGTGTAAATATTTCTCAATGCTAAAGGATTTCCAAAATGGTACAGGACTACTTTTTTGGTAGCGATCAATTGGTTAATGAAATCCAGCTCTTGGTCTAGAAATCCAAAATGATTTGTTGGCTTTACGTTAGGAGGTGTTAAAAGTAAAAGAATATGTGTTTCATTCGCCACTTCTTTTTTCGAAGTCTCTAACCCGTTTAGAATTTCATGGGAATCCTGCCCTTCTGAAAATCGTTTTATCGTTAGTGTACAGTAATCGGTATCCCTAAATGTTGCGATTCCCTTTTTATCGCCTTGAAGCAAGGTCAAACTTTTTTCCGCTAGTTTCCTGTTAAGATGGGAACACGAAAGAAAATCTAATTCTAAATGTGTAATTGAGTTTACGTTTGTATTTGAGTTTGAATTCCGAAAGGCTTTTTCTTTCAATTCCCATATTCGTTGGAAACTATCATCTATCTGTTCTTCCGTTGCATTGTTAAAAATAGATTCTATGCCCTCGGCGGTATGTTCGGTAAAACAAAGTACGTCGTTCCCTGCGTCAAAAGCCAGCCATTCCAACATTCCTTTTTCAGGATAGTTTTTGGATACGGCATGCATGTTAAGTGCGTCCGAAATCACGACACCGGTAAAACCCATTTCGTTTCTAAGCAGATCGGTAATAATGTCTTTGTTGATGCTTGACGGTCGACTATCTTTCGTAGTTAGGCCCGGTACGGAAAGATGACCTGCCATAACCGAATCTACACCTTTATTTATAATTTGCTGAAATGGGTATAACTCGTTCTCCACCAATTCTTCTTTAGATTTTCCGATAACGGGAAGCCCCAAATGGGAATCGGTATCGGTATCCCCATGGCCTGGAAAATGTTTGATGCTGGTGAGTATATTTTCGCTTTCCATACCCTTTATCAATGCAATGGCCTTTTGACTTACCTGTTCCCTGTCCTCTCCAAAAGAACGGTAACCGATTACAGGATTATCGGGGTTATTGTTGATGTCCACCACAGGAGCTAAATTCCAGTGAATACCAGCCGCTTTGCAGTCTTTTGCAATGTTCGCACCCACTTCAAATAACAAGTCATTTGCGTTTTGAATTGCCCCTAGGGTAATAGCATAGGGGTATTGCGGCGTGTTTTCAATCCGCATTGCCAAACCCCATTCCGCATCTATTGCTATTAACAATGGTATCTTGGAAACGGATTGATAACGTTCTATGAGTTTCCTTAGGGTTTCAAAACTATTTTTGTTGTAAACGACCTTTTTCTTGCCCTCATAATTGGTAGCTGCACTGGCTCGGGAATGAAAAAAGCACAGACTTCCAATGTTATGGGTTTTTATCAACTTCTCCAATCGAAGTATCTCGTCTTCGGTATCGTTGATAAAGGCGGCGGGCATAAATAGTTGCCCAATTTTTTGGTGTATTGTGAGTGTTTTTTTTACTGACTCTAAATCTATCATACTATTTTTCTTTTCCCTTGCCAAAATCCGCAGGATATTCGATATATCTTAGTAAAATGAATGCGGGCAATGCGGCTAATACAACCCAAATAAAGAAACCGTCATAGCCCAACCACTCTTGCATAAATCCACTGATTAAACCTGGTAACATCATCCCTAATGCCATAAATCCGGTGGCCAATGCATAATGGGAGGTTTTGGAATTTCCTTCTGCGATGTAGATTAGGTAAACCATGAAGCCTGCGATACCGAATCCATAGCCAAATTGCTCTATAATTACGGTTCCTATTACGGCCCATGCTTCGGTATTGCCGGTAATGGCCAATAATGCATATAGTGCATTGGGCGCGTTAAGGGAAATAAGCATGGGCAACATCCATTTTTTTAGTCCGTCCCTGGATATTAGAATTCCACCTAAAATACCTCCAATAGTCAAAAACACTACCCCAATGGTGCCGTAAATGGTGCCGACCTCCGATGTGCTATATCCTAAACCGCCCACGGAGGTGGGGTCTAGTAAGAAAGGAGAGGCCATTTTTACCAATTGTGATTCCCCTAATCTAAAAAATAGAATGAAGGTTATGGCCATTACCATTCCCGGTTTTTTAAAGAAGGAAACAAAAACCTCTAGAAATCCTTTTGGCTTTTCAAGTGTAATTGCTTCTGAACTTTCAAATTTTGGGGTAACAAAAAAGTTGGTCAGTGTCATAAGTAACATTAGGGTACCCGCGCAGATCATTGTATAGGACCACGCTTTGGTATTGTCTCCATATTTGTTTTCCAGAAATCCTGCGAACACCACCAATAAACCCTGTCCTGTGACATTCGCCAGCTTATAGAATACACTTCGCATTCCCACGAAAAAGGACTGTCTATCTTCTGTAAGTCCGATCATATAATAGCCATCGGTTGCAATATCATTTGTGGCCGATGCAAAAGCCACCATCCAGAAACAAGCAAGACTGGTTACGAAAAAAACGTTGGTGGGTAGGCTTAAACCTATGGCCAAAAGCGCTACGGAGGCCAGTAGCTGCATCCCTAGAAACCAATTGCGTTTGGTGCTTTTTAGATCAACAAACGGACTCCATAAGGGTTTTATCACCCAGGGCAGATATAACAGACTGGTATAGAGGCCCAAATCCGAATTACTGAATCCCAATCTTTTGTACATGATTACCGATACCGTCACTACCAAGGCATAGGGCAGCCCTTGTGCAAAATAGAGTGTAGGTACCCAGGCCCACGCCCATTTGTTTTTTTGAATCATGTTTAGTCGGTTTTGGTTGGTTGGATTACGATTGCACTACTTTCTTTTCCGTAGTTGTCTAAAAATGTAATGGCAAGATAGCGATTGGAAGCTAGATTGGTTGGAACAACGATTTGACCCGAGCTATTCTCAATTTTCACTTTTTCTACCAATTTCTTCATAGGATAGGCTGTTTTAACCTTTTTTCCAGACTTGTAAACAAGTATATAAGAGCTTTCATCAATTCCAGAAAACGAGAGCTGCAGGCCGTTCGTTGTTTTGGTGCTGGAAAGTAGCTCAATTTTCTTCTCAGCTACTATTTCCTTTCTTTGGACTTCTGGTGTTAACGCCGGCAAACGATAGTATTTCTTCTTTAAATGAGCCACTACATCAGGATTATTGTTCATTAGGGATTTGGCACTAAATAGAATGTTTCCAGAAATTTCCGGAGTCTTCCTGGCTAATTTCATTTGGTCTGGCAGTTCTTTTTTACGGTCCCATGCCGTATCGCTATTATTCCTTACTTTATACGCTCCGTTGCCAATATAAAGATTGGTATTGTTGCTGTTGTTGGCCCACCAATCCACTATTTTTTTATGGGATGCCACCGGTAGGTCCATGCTCCAATAGACTTGTGGGGCCAAGTAATCTATCCATCCCTCTTGCATCCAAAGTAAAGGGTCTGCATATAGATCCTCATAAGTTGTTTGTCCCGCTTGTGTATCCGAGCCTCGAGGATCTGTGGTATTATTTTTCCAAACACCGAACGGGCTAATACCAAATTGAACCCATGGTTTTATGGATTTGATAGTGCGGTTTACGTCCTGTACCAAGGAATCAATATTGCTTCTTCGCCAATCATCCAAAGATTGTCCGGTTTGGGCGTAGGTTTCATAAGCTGCGGTATCTGCAAATTCCAGATCTTTGATTTTGTACGGGTAAAAGTAATCATCAAAATGAACGGCATCTATATCGTAATTGGTAACCAGTTCGGCTATTACATTTGAAAAACGATTTCTTACCTCTGGTAGTCCCGGATTGTAGTAGTATTTTTTGCCATATTGGATCATCCATTCAGGGTTTGTGCAGTAGTCATGGGTACTGCTCAGGATATCGATATTCATATCGAACGTGGCTCTATATGGATTTAGCCATGCATGGAACTCCATTCCTCTATTATGGGTCTCTTGTATCATCCATGCCAAGTTGTCTTCCTCCCAATCGGAAGGCTTTCCTTCTTCTCCTGTTAAAAAGCGTGACCATGGAGCAAAATCGGATTTGTAAAAAGCGTCTCCCGCGGCACGCACCTGGACTATGATGGCGTTGTAGTTGAGGTCATCGTAAAAATTAAGAATGTCCAGAAAATCCTTTTTTTGTTTTTCTGCGGTATCCATTCCATTTTTTGGCCAATCTATGTTTACGACCGTAGCTACCCAAACCCCTCTGAATTCCCTTTTGGGTTGCGGGATGTTTGATTGAAGAATTCCGCAGGAATTAAATAATAACACGGGGAGTAAAAGGAGTAAAAAGTGTCGCATCCGTAACTGAAAAAAGGTCTATTTTGTACTAAAATAGACCTTTTTATATTAGATTGAAATTTAATTGAACTTGTATCTCACAAAAGCTTCCATAGCGGCATAGGCAGACATTCCTAGAGCTTTGTATTTATTGGCGGTGCCCCTGTTTCGTTCCTCTGCACGCATCCAAAACTCACGGGCATCGTCTCCTTGGAACATGACACCATCTTTTTGTGACTGATGACAGAATATGGCATTTCTCTTTTTTAGTACTTGTGCAGGACTCATGGGAACACACATTTCAATTTCATGTATATCCCATTCGTGCCATGCGCCACGGTACAGCCAAACCCAACAGTCTTTTAGAAAAGGTTCGGATTTCAATTCTTCTAACGCCCCGAAAACGGCATCTAAGCATACTTTGTGCGTACCATGTGGATCGGCAAGGTCGCCCGCTGCATAAATCTGGTGCGGTTTAACCTTTGTAATAATATCTTTCATAATGGCGATGTCCGCATCCGAAAGATTATTCTTCTTTATGGTTCCGGTTTCATAGAACGGAAGGTCTAAGAAATGAACATTACTGTCCTGTAATCCTACATATCTCGTTGCCGCGTACGATTCTCCCCTTCTTATGTTGCCCTTAAGTTTTCGCACCGGTAAGGCATCTACCTCACTTTCACTTTTATGGGCTATGGCATCTATAATCTGTTGCGCTTTGTCCGATGGCTGGATCTGCATGGCTATTTCCGCATATTTTCTGGCATCCGTGTCCGAAACTGCTATATTCCCAGAAGTCTGGTAGGCAACATGGACCTCATGCCCTTGTTCAACCAATCTGTCAAAGGTGCCCCCCATTGATATAACATCATCATCAGGGTGCGGGCTAAAAATAATGACTCGTTTTTTAGCTGGCGTTGCACGCTCCGGTCTGTAGGTGTCGTCCGCATTTGGTTTGCCCCCGGGCCAACCCGTAATGCTGTGTTGTAGTTTGTTGAACATAGAAATGTTAAGGTCATAGGAATCCTCTTCTAGTAATAGTTCGGCCATCCCATGATCGTTATAATCCTTGTCCGTTAAGCTTAAGATGGTCTTGCCTGTGTTTTCACATAGCCATATAATTGCTTTGGCCTTTAATTCCTCTGTCCATTTACATGCACCTACCAGCCAAGGCGTTTTATTTCTTGTAAGCTCGCTTCCTGCGCCGGTATCCAGTACAAATGTACAGTTGTCATGATTTTGTAAATAGGTAGCAGGAACGTGCGATGTAATGTCCCCTTCTATAGTTTGTTTAAGGATATCCGCTTTGTTCTGTCCCCAGCCTAATAAAACAATACGTTTGGATTTCCGTACCGTTGCAATACCCATGGTAATCGCTTTTCTGGGAACATTGTCTATTCCTAGGAAAGATGGTGCGGCGTCTACCCTTGTAATATGGTCCAAGGTAATTACCCGCGTACCGGAGTTGTAATGGGAACCTGGCTCGTTAAAGCCTATATGTCCCGTACGCCCAATTCCCAATAGTTGAAAATCCAGACCTCCAAACTCCTTTATTTTTTTATCGTAAGCAAGACAGTACGCCACTATAGCCTCGGGAGCTAAGGTGCCATCCGGTATATGTATGTTTTCTGAAGGAATATCTATATGGTTGAACAAGTGTTCGTGCATGAAATAATGATAACTCTGAATATTACTTTTTTCCATGGGTAAATACTCGTCCAGGTTAAAAGTGACCACATTTTTAAAACTTAGGCCTTCTTCTTTGTGTTGACGAACCAATTCCTCATACACGCGGATTGGGGATGAGCCCGTTGCCAATCCCAGCACACAGGTCTTGTTTTGCCCTTGCTTCTTGCGTATTAATGCTGCAATTTCTTCGGCTACTTTTATAGAGGCATGGTTAGAATCCGTAAATATGACGTTATGGATTTTTTCGTATCGTGTTTCTTCAAACTGGCCTACGGGTTTGTAGGCGATATCGACATTGGCTTTGACAGAAGTACTTTTCATAAAGAGTGTGTTTCGTTTGGATTCTAAATCGGGCAAATATACGCAAGTATTTTATTTATTGCTGTTTTTTGCAATTTTTATTGCTGTTTTTTGCATTTTATTGAAGTTTTTAAATCTTTTGATTTCCTATTTCAGAATAAAGCTGCAAAATTATATTTTGATTACCTTTGGTCTAAACGGAGACGATAGCATGTTAAAAGAAGAAAGACAACAGACCATTTTAAGTGAAGTGGAGCTACATAACAGGATTCTGTTGACCGATATTGCCGAGACATTAGATGTGTCCATAGATACGGTACGGAGAGATGTTAAGGAACTGGACGCCGAAAAGAAACTTAGAAAAGTTCACGGAGGTGCAATTTCCTTAGGTTTTACGACCAATAGTGCCAGAAACCAAAATATCTATGCCTTAGCACAAAAAAGGATAATTGCGCAAAAGGCGGCGACGATGCTTAAGGATGGTGGAGTTGTCTTTATTGATGGGGGTACCACTTGTTTGGAACTGGCGCAACTTATTCCGGAAAATATTGAGCTTACCTGTTTTACTATCAGTTTACCTGTAGCCATGGAATTATCCAATAAACCTAATGTTACGGTGATTATGGTAGGCGGGCAAATTGCAAAAGAGGCTCAAATCGCTATCGGGGCCAATACCATTCATAACTTGGCCGAAATTAGGGTAGATTTTAGTTTTATCGGCACCGGCTATGTAGATGCCATGTACGGACTTACCGAGTTTGATTGGGATATAGTACAAATAAAGAAGGCTGTAATAAAAGCTTCAAAAAAAACGGTACTCTTATCCATTTCGGAAAAATTGAATTCGCAGCATCGTTATAAGACATGTGATATAAATACTATTAATACGATGATAACGGAGCTAGATTCCGATAACGTCTTGTTGAGCCCGTTCAAAAATCATGATATAAAAATTTTATAGAACCTTATGAAATACACAAAAATTACGGAGACTCCATCCCATTATAACGACTTGGAGCAAATGGATACGCATACCATATTGAAGTCCATTAACGAAGAGGACAAGAAAGTTGCCCTAGCCGTGGAAGAGGTTGTTCCGCAGATTTCAAAATTAGTTGATGCCTTGAGCGAGCGCTTTTTAAAGGGTGGCCGACTTTTCTATATCGGCGCGGGAACAAGCGGTAGGTTGGGTATTTTGGATGCCTCTGAGATTCCCCCGACTTTCGGGATGCCTCATGAGCGCGTTGTTGGTATTATCGCAGGTGGGGATTACGCGATTCGTAAAGCCGTTGAAAATGCCGAGGACGATACGCGGCAAGCTTGGTTGGATTTGCAACAGCATGCCATAGATACAAACGATGTGCTTGTGGGTATCGCGGCATCTGGTACTACGCCTTATGTGCTAGGGGGATTAAAAATGGCCAAGGAACATAACATACTTACCGCATGTGTTACCAACAACCCGGGTTCGCCCATCACCGAAGCTTGCGATATGCCTATTGCCGTTAACGTAGGTCCGGAGTTTCTGACCGGGAGTACCAGAATGAAAAGTGGAACTTCTCAAAAATTGGTATTGAACATGATATCGACGGCCCTAATGATAAAGATCGGTAAGGTAAAAGGAAACAAAATGGTAAATATGCAATTGACCAATGATAAGTTGGTAGATCGCGGTACCCGATATATTGTAGAGGGATTGGGAGTTACGTATGCAGAGGCGGAGCAGTTGCTTAAAACACACGGGTCTGTAAAAAAGGCCCTAGAGGCGAGTGGCAAATAGGGCTTGGTTTGAGTCACTTGGAGTGTTGCTTCAACTGTATGTTTCTACAGGTAACCATCTCGTTTTTCTCTATCGAGCATGCTTCCTGGTATAGTGGTAGTGGTCGTTAAAAAGGTTATTACTTCTTAATTTTCGCAACCTCTTCGGTAGTAACGATCGCATCGGACGTGTTGCCCCAAGAGTTGGAGATGTAGTTCATAACATCTGCAACTTCCTCATCTTCCAGACCCAGACCTGCCATAGAACTATTATATTTTATTCCGTTGACCGTAATTTCTCCCTGTAAGCCATATTTTATGGCCTTGATACTCTTTTCCCTGTTTTGCATCAGGTAATCCGAATTTGCCAAAGGAGGAAAGGTGTAAGGCACACCTTCGCCCTGCGGTAAATGACAGGAAATACAAAAATCGTTATAGACTGCTTTCCCCCGTTCCATACGCTGCTTTAATTCCGCATCTTGGAAAAGGGAAATGCTAAAGAACACTACCGCACAACAGTATATAAAGATAAAAAGTTTCAAGTTTTAGTTGTTTTTAGGTACTAACTTATAAATTCCCTTTCCTTCCACTGCTACATAGATAAGTCCGTCAGGGCCTTCTCTTACATCTCTTACCCTACCTTCACCTTCCATTAGTTTCTCGCGAGAAAGAACCTTGTTTCCGTCCATGATCAGACGTTCTAGATATTGGAAGGCGAGAGATCCAACCAAAAGGCTGCCTTTCCAATCACCGTAATTATCAGAGGTAACAAAAGCCATACCGCTTGGAGCTATGGACGGTACCCAGT
The DNA here is from genome assembly GCF_042676845.1 of Maribacter chungangensis. Lineage (NCBI taxonomy): Bacteria > Pseudomonadati > Bacteroidota > Flavobacteriia > Flavobacteriales > Flavobacteriaceae > Maribacter > Maribacter chungangensis. Next base: position 85,298 of record NZ_JBHTHY010000012.1, on the reverse strand, counting down.
AATGTATGGGTTGCTCCATTCCCTCCATCTGGGTCTTATCCGTAATCGCTGTTCCACTATAGTTGATGCCGTACGTAATTATTGGCCAGCCAAAATTAGCACCCTTTTTAATAATATTGATTTCATCCCCTCCTCTAGGTCCATGTTCATGGTCCCAGATTTTTCCAGTTTCCGGATGCTTTATCAATCCTTGGGGATTTCTATGGCCGTAGCTGTAAATTGCAGTTTTTGCGCCATTTTCTCCTACAAACGGGTTATCTTTTGGAACAGTTCCGTCATCCATTAAGCGATAGATTTTACCACCATCACGCGTAATATCCTGTGGATTTTCGTCCCTAGCTCCACGATCCCCAACAGAGAAATAAAGATATCCTTCGTTATCAAAGGCAATTCTTGAGCCAAAATGTTGGCCTTTTGTAGTATTGGGGCCAGCCTTGTAAAGAATTTCGTTTTCAACTAGGGCGTTGTCTTTTAATTTGGCTCGCATTAGGGTAGTATTGCCCCCTTTTTCGTCGCCATCTTCGGAGGAATAGGAAATATAAATCCACCCATTTTCAGCATATTTTGGGTGGACTACCACGTCCAAAAGCCCCCCTTGTCCGCGTTGATAAACTTCGGGCGTATTACTAATAATCGACTTTTTTCCATTCGAAAAATGAATTAATTTGCCAGATTTTTCTGTAATTAAAAGGCTGTTGTCAGGAAGGAAGGCAAAGCCCCATGGAATCTGTAGTTCATCGACGAACAGCTCGGCCGTAAATGGGATGACGCTCGCACTAACAGCTTTGTTTTCAGGGTCTTGAGCACAAGATGAATTAAGCATTACAACGAATAAACAAAGGGAAAGCATACTATTTTTCATAAGCCAACGTTAGAAATATGTTATAAGGTACTAGAATTATTTTTTAAAGATAAACAGAATTTATAAGTATAAACAATTACACCAAAGAATCTTAAAGATCCCAAATCGATAAAGTTCTTGCCAAAACGCTACTTAACCTATGCACACTAAAAAACCGTGGTATACCTTGTATGCCCTGTTGTTGATAATACTATCTGCAATCGGTTCCTCGGCTGTAGCAAATTCAAATGTCCGTGTGATTTTTGAGGAAGCAACTGTAGTAATTCAGAACGTTGTTAATACTGCCGATGCTGTCTTTGGCACTGCTGAACCAAAAAGTACCTCATTGGGTACCCTACAGAATAGATCTGCTAGTTCCATTAGCAGCAACAGTTCGCTGTCTGCGCCTATGTTCTCTACGATAATACAAGGTGCTGACGAGGAGGTAGGCTGTAGTGTACAGGGGTTTACCGTAGCCAGATTTAATCTTTGTGGCGATTTTGATGATCGTACAATAAATTTGTCCGGTGGACCGTACGGTTCGGTATCGTGGCAAATTTTAGGAGGTTCATGTACCCCGGATATTAATGAAGATTGCCCAAATACGGGCTCTTGCTATACGCAGGTTGCAACAGGTGCTACTTTTAATTTGGATGCCAGTACGGTCCCGTCTACCACTGGAGCTGAATTTAGGGTGGTTGCAGACGGTCAAATTTTTTACTTTAAGGTTAAGAAAAGTACAATTACCCAAACCTACGTAAAGCAGGATAATATTTGTGGGGTACCCGGTAGAATACAAATTACAAACCTGTCCAGTGCTTATGAATTTAGTATAGATAACGGGATTTCTTGGCAAGGACCTATATTTCCGAACCTTGCTCCCGGAACTTATAATATACTGGCACGCCTTCAAAATACGCCAAATACTTGTGAGTATCCTTATGAGCCAATTACCGTTGATCAACTAGATCTAGGTATAGAAGCTACATTTATAGACGCCCAGTGTAGTGGGGACACAGGAAGTATTACGGTAACGGCAAATAATGTGCCCGGTCCTTATAAATACACCTTATTGAATTCCAGTGGTGTAGCTCAGGAATTTACAGCTTTTGTACCGGACAATCCTTACACGTTTTCAGCGGTAGGTTTTGGGACATACACCGTTCAGGTAGAGACACAACAATGTACAGGAGATCCCTTAAATGGCATTAATCCGCCCAGACAATCATTGGATACATCGGGCAACCCTATAATCATTGGAGCCGGCTTAAATGCTTTAGATGCATCTACCGAGGTAAACAGTAGTTTTGGTTGTTCCACTATTAGCGATGTTGACATTATTTTAAATACGAATGGTGGTTCTGCGCCTTACACGTTTACCGTAAATGGAGGAGCCGTACAGCCCTCATTTGGGAATGCAGCAAGTAACTCGGGTACTACAACATTTAATGTGACCAGTGCAGGTACGTATGACTTTGTGATTACCGATAGTAATGGGTGTACCATAACCGCATCATCCAATGTAGAGGAATTATTGCCTCCCGATATTACTGTAAGTGGATTGGATGGTACCTGTAGTAATGGGGGCGCACAAATAGACTTTACGGTAAACGATGCACGAGGGTATAATCTGTCTTACCGTATTAATTCCGGTGATCCTTGGGTTACTACACCGCAAATCTCAGTCCCATCGGGTAGCTATCCGGATTTGGAGGTAAGGTACCAACAAGGCGGTTTTGAATGTGTATTACCCTTACCAACCGTAGCCGTTACTAACGTAGGAGCCATTTCAGGTAGTGCAACTAAAGTTTCGGATATCACTTGTGATGGGAGCGGCGGTACCAATGGTGGGCAAATAGACTTTGTGGGTCCTTTTACAGGTGGTTCGGGGAGCGGTTACGTTTTTAGTATCGATGGTGTAAATTTTACAGGAACCACGTCTTATGCCGGTTTGGCTGCAGGAAGCTATACCCCAATTATTCGTGATGGTGGCGGTTGCCGATTGGAGTTGACGCCCATAAACATTTTACCTGCCGATCCACCAACAAATCTGGATTTTGCACAAAGCAACGTGAATTGTGCCGCAGGTACTTCGGATGTACAATTAACACCTACTGGCAATGCAGCCATTGTGAACTATTCCATAATTAGTCCAATAGCCTTTGATAATGGAGCAAGCGATACCTTTGTTGGTCTAAGCACATCAACTTCTTACATATTTCAGATTACCGATGCCAACAATTGTACGTATACGGAAGGCTTTAGTCCGGCTGTCATAAGTTCAGTTCGTGCCAGGGTCAAATCTGGAGGGGACTTGAGAGTATGTAACGGGGCTACAGATGGTACTGGAACCTTTATTATCGATGGTTTTGCCAATAATTATACCTATCAGATCAACGGCGGTCCTGTAGTTGGGCCCCAAAACGATACCGAGGTAGATCTGCCTTTGTCCGGAGCGGGAACCTATACCATAACCGTAACCGATGCCGACACAGGATGTACCGATACGGCTTCTTTTGACATTCAACAAGCTGCTGTATTGGATTTAAGCGGTTCAAACGTAACGGCCATGAGCTGTGCCAATGGCAATGTTGGAAGGGTAAGAGCAAATACGACCGGAGGATGGGGAGGCAATAGATACACGCTAACACTTCCGTCAGGAGCTACGATCGGTCCAAATTCGGGCAGAACGTTTAACAACCTTACGCTGGCAGGTACCTATAATCTATTGGTTGAAGATGCCGAAGGTTGTACGGATACCTTCACATTTAATCTGAATCCCATAGATGCTCCAGTTCTGAGCTTGGATAATGCGGCTTCCGATTTCTGCTATGTTCCCGCTACAGGAGCTACCGCCGTAGTTAGTTCCACGGCAGGTACGGCAGCATTGGGAACACACGAATACAGGATAAATGGGGGAACCTTACAACCAACAGGCACTTTTACAAATCTTACCCCGGGAAATTACACTATTGAGGTGGTAGACGGTAATAATTGTAGTGACACCATTGCTATTACCATAGCACCACAATTAAGGGTGAATACAAGCCTGATCACCGAAATTCCTTGTGGTGGTGCCCCAGGGCAAATTCAGGTACAAGTAACCGGAGGATATGCTTCGGGAACAGGAACCTATGAAGTTAGTTCCGATAATGGCGCCACGTTTGCCGCTCCGGTAGCCTATACTTCCTCTACGTTCCTTTTTGATACCGCAGTTGCTGGAACCTATGTGTTTAGGGTTACGGACAATAACGTTACGAATTCCGGTTGTGAGGCAACTTCTGCACCGCTTATTTTAAATCCCCCTATCAACATTGCTGCGGCTTCCGTTGTAACAAGACCGGTAAGCTGCGGTGAAACAGGAAACGGTGTTGTTACCATTACTCCCAATGCCACAAGTGGTATACCGCCCTATGAAGTTAACTTTAACGGATCAGGATGGAGCTCACAAACGGTTTATTCAAATTTACCTGTTGGAACCTATCCCTTTTTGGTGAGGGATGCCAGAGGCTGTGAGACCGCGCCAGCTGATGCTGTAATAGCAGTGGATAATACTACGCCTCCAGATGCAAATGTTACCATACAGCAAGCTGTATGCGACGGTAGTGGAACCTTAAGTGGCGGCATCGTAATAAATGGCGTTACCGATGGTCTTGCCAACTTTGATTTCAGGATAGAGGATGCAACAGGAACAGAAATAACAAGACAAGAAAATGTAGACCCGTCTATGTTTCCACTAACGATCGTGGATGTAAACCTAGTACCGGGAGATTATACGGTAATTACCCTTGATGCCAATGGCTGTACGGATATTGATATGGTAACCATTACGTCCAATGAAGTGGTTATAACGCCAATACCACCACCGTTACCACCAACTTGCGATGATACCGCTTTTACCTACGCGGTAAGCGTTAGCGGAGGTTCTGGGTCTTATGAGATTCGCTTAGCGGGGCAACCCTCTTTTTATGGGTTAAACAATACACCTGGTGTTAATGACCATACCTTTAGTAATGCTACCGATGGTATCCAGTTTGGTATTGCATACACTGTACAGGTAAGGGATACGGGAACTGGATGTATCTATGAGCAGGAAATCCCTCCTGTTGATGCTCCTTCTACATTGGATATTACGGCCAGTTCAACTCCTGGTGCCTGTGACCTAAACCGAAACGGGGAAATAACCTATGAGGTTACAGGATATGTTATTGGCGATCAGCTCCGTATCGAACTTTTGAATAATGATACAAACACTACTACAGTTCTAGTTCCGTCCGTAACTACGGTGGCTTTACCGTACACCGGTAGCCTTCCCGAGCTTCCAGGGGATTATCAGGTCGTTGTTGTTAATCTAACTGATACCTGTAGGGATGCAGTAGGTGTTACCATAGATCAAAATTTACCGGCAATCGATGTTATTTCGGATGTACCTGCAAACTGTAATGCTTTTGGACAAATTACCGTTCAAGGACGTGGAGGTGCCGGTGGTCCGTATGAATATGCATTTGTTACGAATGGTGCCCCTGAACCGGTATACCCAACCGATTATGACGTTCAAACTACATTTGTTGGAGCCGCTGGCGATTATGATGTATATGTAAGGGATGCCAGTGGATGTACTTCATTTGATATCGCTACGGTAATACAATTGGATCCGGATTTGCCTGCGCCAACTTTTACGGTGGTAAATCAATGTGATCCTACGTCAACAGCTTTTGATATTACGGTTCGCATGCCGGGAACAGTGAATACTCCTAGATTTACTTTAGGAGGAAACGAACAACTTCCTACCTTGGTAGGAGCATTTTGGGAATATACGTATACCGTAGGTAGTCCCGGCGATTACATTGTTGATGTTATTGACGCAAACGGATGTACCAGTCAGGGAACGGCCACGGTGTATAACTTCCTATCCGCAACAGGTACTTTTTCAACCGAGACTACTTGTAATAATGCGGATGGTGAAATTACGATAACAACCTTTGGTGGTAGTGGTGATTTTAGTTTTGTCCTTACAGGGGTCGACTATAATTCTGGTACTGTTGGGCCGGTTACCCAAATTAATAATGCAGTTTTTACCGGATTGGAACCAGGAAATTATGAAGTTTTGGTCACGGATAGGGTGGTGAACGATGGTAGCGGATTTTGTGAATTCAACGTCACCGACATCAATTTAAATCAAGCAGCACAACCGGTTATCATAACAGAAGGTGCTACCGATATTACCTGCCGCGATGAAAACAATGGTGCCGTAGAGGTGACAATTGGTCCGGCCAATGCTTTGGTTCCATTTACCTCCGAGGATAATCCTATAACGTTCATTCTAAACAATCTTACTACTGCTGCCGAGCAGGATAGGAACAATACGGGTTCGTTTACCAATCTTCCGGCAGGTGATTATCAAGTACAAGTTGTAACGGCACGGGGTTGTGAGGTATTATCAGGAGTACATACCATTAATAACCCTTTGGATTTTAGCATTACGGCATCAGCTCCTGATTTTGCCTGCGAACCCGGTGCCAATAGATTCAGTTCTACCGTTGTTACCGTATCTGTTGTAGACCCAGGGACTATTGGGGCCGGATATCAATATAGTATTACTGGATTCTCTAATTATCAAACCTCGCCTACTTTTGAGATAGTTGATAATGGTGCAGCTCAGAATATTACAGTGTATGCAATTGATGGTAATGGATGCCAAACCACATTCGATGTGCCAACTATCAATCCGCCAACTGATGTAGTGCCTAGTATAATTGAAATAGATCCATTGAATTGTAATGATGACGAAAGGGTGAGAATCCAGGTTATAGGAACTACTAATTTTACGGTTTCCGTTATTTCGGCGACTCCTGTAGCTCCTGTGACCAACGATCCAGGAAATAATTTTGCCGATGTCTTTTTACCGGCCGCTGGAGATTATTTATTTGAAATTACCGATAATATAGGGGGTTGTATTTATCCCATGCCCGTTCATACCGTGGCGGCGCCTCAATTACCAACGGTCCTTATTACAGAGGCAAAACCGGTAAGCTGCTTTGGTGCGAGTGACGGCGATCTCTTTATCGAGGTAAGCGACTATACAGGAGCTTATGATTTTACCGTATTTATGGCCGATGATGTTTTAAGGGCCACACCCATTAGAACGGGTAGTTTTGATACCAACAACTTCCCGGACATTAATGGGGAAGAAGCCCGTATCACTGGTTTGCCCGGCGGTAATCTTGTGGTTGAGGTGGTTGCTACAAACGTGCCCTTCTGTTCCAACGAAAGTAATGTTACGAACATTAGGACACCGAACGGTGCTTTGCAGGTTTCTGCTGTGCCGGTAGGCAATGTGGGCTGTGGTAATGCAAACGGCGAAATAGAAGCTACCGGGCAAGGTGGTTGGGATACCTTTCCGTATGAATATAGATTGATGCTAAGCACCGATGGAGGTACAACATATACAACAGAAGTAGCATCTTTTTCTGGTACTAACGAGTTTACCGGACTTGCTTTTGGATTTTATCAAGTGCAGATACAAGATGTAGAAGGTTGTACGAACACTTTTGACATCGTATTGGACGAAGTACCGCAAATAGATGCAGGTATAAGACAACCAACAGGTTTGGACTGTCCAAATGGTAATAATGCGGTTTTAGAGGCTTATGACCCATCGTCCGGCGATGCTATAACCGCAATGCCCGGTGCAACAGGCGGTTTCGCAGGAGCTGGTTATAACTATAGGTTGCTTTACTTGAATGGAAACGATAATACAGATATAAATTCTACGAGCGGACTCCAAAACTCGCCCACCTTTATTGGGGCTAGTGGCGGATTTATTAGTGCAGGCTGGTATGCGATAGAAGTATCGTCCAGTTTTGACTGTCTATTCGTAACAGAGCCTTATTTTGTTGATCCACCACCACCAATAGCGCCCTTGTTGGTGCAAACTCGTGTACCTGGTTGCGGGGGCGACGGGGAAATGCGTTTGAGTATTGAAAACCCTGATCCATCGTTCACGTATCAATATATGCGAATTGAAAATGGTGTTGCGGTCGGAACCTATACAAATATGGTAGGAACTTCAGTTTTAATTCCTGGGGTACAGGGTATTACCTATCAATTCGATGTTCGTAAAACAAGTGCTTCCAGTACCTGTCTTGCGGTCCGTTCCAACGGTATTACGATGACCGATGCTACAGGTATTACAATTTTACCTAACCTCCCGGACGACATCTCCTGTGCCTCTGAATTGGACGGTAGAATAGAGTCCTTTGTAAACGGTGGTGTTGGCGATGACTTATTTTACCTTTATTTAGGTGATCCGGTAGATGCGTTCAACCCGGCCGCTTCCGCTACATTGGTTAGAGGTCCCCAAGCAGATGGTACTTTTGAAGCACTTGCACAAGGTACTGATTACTATATTGCCGTAACAAGTGGTGCAAGCTGTATGGATATAGCGGGACCTTTTGTAATAGAAAGACCGGACCCTATTGTTTTTGATGCAAATCCTACACCAGTTTCCTGTAATGGGGAAGAAGACGGTACAATAACCATTGAAGTACTTTCTGGTGGCGTTGGGCTTACACAGTTTGCCATAGCGCCAAATTTTAATGAGTTCTTTAGCGATGCTGCAACGCCCGGGGTATATACTTTTGAAGACTTGGCGGCAGGTACTTACGAGATTTTAATACAGGACGAAAACGGATGTTTTGAAAAAGATTTTATTACGGTGTCCCAACCCGATGAGTTACAGGTGATAGATATACAGACTACCCCGGAACTTTGTATAGGGGCTAATGATGGTACCGCAACATTTGAGATTGCAGGTGGTACGCCGTTTACGGATGCATTGATAAGTGCTGCCCCATTCTTTGAATATAAAGTCGAAATGATCGATCCCATTGACGAATCGGGTACGGGTACTTTCTCAGCGTATACAGGTGAAGTGTTAGAGAATTTACAGGGTGGAGCTTCCTACCTTATCTATGTTCAGGATGCCAATTTTTGTGAAACAACGGCAGTATTTACAGTAGGTATAGGAGTTGATCTTACGGCCGAACCTATAGTGGAGTATGGTTGTGAAGGTATTTTTCCAAATAGTACCGTAACCGTAAGATTGCAGGACAATAGTTTAATGAACGATGTGATGTTCGCCTTGGATCCAATAGACCCTACCGATGCTGTTACCGCCTTGGCCGGAGTTGAAAATGTTTGGGGAGATTTACCACCTGGAGATCATACGGTGTATGTTTACCATCAAAACGGATGTACAGTATTTGTTGAATTTACGGTGGATGCGTACGAACCTCTGACCTTGACGGCAATTAAAACTGGTCCCAATGAAATGGAAGTGATGGCGGAAGGTGGTTTTGGGGGGTATGAATACTTTTTTAATGGGGATTCTTTCGGCGATGTTAATGTATTTACGACGAATGAGAGTATGACTGTCAAAGCACGGGTGGTAGATGCCAACGGCTGTGTTGTGGAAGTTGCCGTTCCTTTCGAATTTACAGGGATGTTGGATATTCCCAACTTCTTTACCCCGGATGGTGATAATCTAAACGATATATGGTCTATTAAAAATAGGGAGTTTTTTCCCAATATCGAAGTAAGGATATACGACCGTTACGGAAGGGTAGTGGCCAATCTTACCGAAGTTGCCGGCTGGGACGGAACCTATGAAGGAAAAGAAGTACCCACTGGAGACTATTGGTATGTGATAAATGCCAATGATAAGGACAAACAGCGGTATGTAGGACATTTTACCCTATATAGATAATCCGAGCGAATTCATTAAATCTAAATCATACCAATTTAAGTTTTGAATGTCGTATTGAAAATTTGAATTATTTTTTTCTCAGTTTAGGAATGAAATCTAAGCATAGCATTAGCTATGGTTCTATTTTATGACGACAAATGAGTAATAAAGAAACTTGTTTTATGCGACATCTAGAATTTACATTGGTATTGTTCCCCAACGGCTTTGCCTTGGGGTTTCCGATGCACCTCTCCTTGGCAGAGGTCGGAACTGTATTTTTGCAGTTCCGGGTAAGGAAAAATATAAAATTTCGGTTTGAGCTCCTTCGGCCAAAATAAAACTGGCGAATTCCCCTACGGCTTACCCCGTGGATAGTCGGTTTCAAGATTTTTTTTTAACCGGTCAAAAAGGACCTTTTTAAAAAGGTCTTTTTGCTTTGGTGTCGTCATCGTATACAACTTATGGGGAAGCCCAGGGGTATTCACAACAAAACGGCCCAAAAAAGCACGCGGCAAACCTCCGTTAGCATTAAAATCTTGATTGTCGGGTTAAAAATGCCTACTATTTTGTAGTTTTCCGCTATGATACATTTCAGGTCTTTTTTACAAACGGTATACGCACGAAAGTTTTGTTTTTATACAAAAGCTTATGTTTTCTTTATGCTAATACTCGCCCAGGGATGTTCTGCTCAAAAAGAACCTGTTCTAATAGATGATCAAATGCAGACCATCGTAAAGGAGAAATTGAATTATTACCTGTACCTGCCGGAAGAGTATGAGCCGGATGGTCCGGAAAAGTTCCCGTTATTGCTTTTTTTACATGGTGGCGGCGAATCAGGAGACAGTTTGGTAGCCGTAAAACGTAATGGTCCTCCCAAATTAATTACCCAAGGTAAGAAGTTCCCGTTTTTAATATTGGCACCTCAGAATCCTTATCAAAATAAATGGTGGAACACCAGAGCCGTAAAACAGCTTTTGGATAGTATAGTTGCCACTACCAAGGTAGATACCAAAAGAATATATTTAACAGGTTTAAGTAGGGGAGGAGGAGCGGCTTGGGAAATGGCGGTGCAATACCCCGATAGTTTTGCGGCTATGGCCGTAGTATGTGGAATGGCGCCATTACCCTATGCTTCCTGGATAAACAGAGAAATGCCAATTTGGGTTTTTCATGGAGCGGAGGATAAATCCATACCCGTTTCAGAATCGGATACTATGGTAACCAAGCTAAAGGAGATGGGCTATAATGTAAAGTTTACCAGATATCCGGGCGTAGGCCATGATTCGTGGATACAGGCTTATGAAACCGAAGAATTGTACGATTGGTTTGTGAAACAGCGAAAAAGGTCGGATTAATCGGTCAATCTTTTTTATAAAGAAATACCCATAAGATAAGGGAAAGCTTAAGGAGGTATGTATTGCCCCTGCTGTAATAGATTATTGTAAAATACACCGAAATGATAAAAAATCACCTTGTAACTATATTCATTGTTATGATTACAACTTCATTTTACGCACAACAAAAACAGGTTGGATTGGGGGTCGTTGGTCTTAGTCATGGCCATGTAGGTTGGATTTTAGGTAGGGAGGATTTCGGAGATGTTGCCTTGGTAGGTATTGTGGAAACCGATTTGGAATTGGCCAAACGCTTAGCTAAGGAATATAATTTTTCTATGGACTTGGTTTTTGAAACCATAGATGAGATGGTTGCTGCCAAAAATCCTGAGGCCATTGCTGCATTTGGTAATATATACGAACATTTGGCCGTGGTTGAATTTTGTGCTCCAAAAGGTATCCATGTAATGGTAGAAAAGCCATTGGCAGTAAGCTTGGATCATGCCAAAAAAATGGAAGAATTAGCGCGTAAACATAAAATACACTTGCTTACCAATTATGAGACATCTTGGTACCCCAGCAACGTAAGAGCGAAAGAAATACTGACCAATGGAACCATAGGGGAGCTAAGGAAGGTAATAGTAAGAGATGGTCATCGGGGCCCAAAAAATATAGGGGTAAACAAAGAGTTTTTAGAATGGTTAACGGATCCTGTTTTAAATGGCGGGGGCGCCATTATGGATTTTGGGTGTTATGGGGCCAATCTATTAACATGGCTGCACAAGGGAAAAAAACCTAATTCCGTCACGGCGGTCACCCAGCAGCTGCAAGCTGAGAACAATCCAAGAGTTGATGATGACGCCACTATAATTCTTACCTATGATGAATCTATGGCCATACTGCAGCCGTCTTGGAATTGGCCAATGGGACGAAAGGATATGGAACTATACGGAACATTGGGTGCGGTTTATGCAGATGATAGAAACCAATTTCGATTACGTATGGCCGAGGGTTATGATGGTTTTAAAGAGGAAACTTTTAATCTGGAGGAGCGCAGATCGCCTTTTGATGATCCGTTTGCTTTATTTGCTGCTGTCATTTTAGGAGAATTACGATTGGAGCCGTATGACCCCTATAGCCTTGAAAATAATATCATTTCGATGGAAATTCTGGATGCGGCGGTTCAAAGTGCTAAAAAAGGCGAAACGATATATGTTAAGTAATATTGCTTAGACCTATTTAATTATTATAGTTAACATAAATTGCAATTTCTAAAGCTTATATGCATTGCGAAATTTGTCTTAAAGTCCAAATGATAGTTATGATTTTTCTTTTTTTTTTACGGAAAAGGGATGTACTGCTGCTAATAGAATAATTTGGTTTTCCATACTCATATCTGTAGAAAAAGGTCTGTTATAACAATACCAGAGCCAAGGTAGACCATAGTAGCTTCGATTAGTTTATGATATGATTAGTTACTTAGGTTAAGCAAAAATCCAACACCACTTTACCATGGACACCCCCATTATAAACTTCAAAGTAAAATTAAAGTATGCGCAAAGGTTCTTAATATCGAATACGACATATTATTTCTGTAAGATTTCCTATATTATGGTATTTTAGTAATGATATTTTTTCTTAAAATAAAATTTCCTTGGTGTCATTTGATAATGAATACCAATGAATTTTGGTTTCATTAGGCTGTATTGGAATTAATGCGTCTGTGCTACTTTTAAGCGTTATACTATTTGAAATGTTAAATAACTTTTGCCATAAGGGATGAGTTTACCGATTATATCTGGGGAAACAAGGTATTTGAAGCTAATTTTGTTTCTTACAATTTTGTTTTTTGGGATACTCGGTAATGCGCAAGTTACCTGTCCAACTATTACGTTTCCTGTTAATGGAGATGTCGATGTTGCTGTAGATACCCGCGTTTCATGGGAAGCGGTAACTGGTATTGATGGTTACTCGGTTTCCTTGGGTACGAGTGCAGGTGCATCCAACCTCTTCAATAGTCGTTCTGCGGCTTTGGTGAATAGCTTAAAACCCATTGTAGGATTACCGGATAATACCGAGATTTTTGTCACCATAAGTTTGTTTTTGGATGACGGTACCTTTATTACCTGTCCTTCCGAGAGTTTTACAACAGTCGACGTTACCGCTGTACCTAATTGTACTGGACTAACTAACCCCTTGCCTAATAGTGCAGATGTAGGCTTAGGGGAAAACCTAATCTGGGAGTATGCTCCAACAGCCACTGGATATCTCCTAGCTATAGGTACTTCTGAAAATGTTGATGATATACTTTCTGAAATCGATGTGGGTAATGTACTAACCTATAATCCTCCTGCCAATTTACCTATTAACACTGATATTTATGTTAGAATAACACCCTATAACGAAAATGGAGATGCTGGTTTCTGTCGTGTAGAACAATTTACAACTGGTGATAGCAGTATTGATTGCACGGCTTTTAGTCCTGAAATTAATATTCCTGAAACTATCGGAATATGTGAAGGGGAGTCTGATGTAACTATTGTGAGCGAAGACCGTGCGGATGGTTTTAGATGGGTTAAAATAAACGATGATACTACCGAACAAATAGTGTCGGAAACTAATGTTTTTAATACTCGGGAGATTGGTTTATACAGATATGAAGCATATATCAATGTTGCAATTTTTGGTGAAACCACCGAGTGTATTAGTATAGCGGAGTTCCAAGTGGTTCGCTCCAACGTGGCCAAGGTGGACACTGTTGAGGTTGTCGTAAATGCATCGGGTATAGATTTAACTATTATTGTAATTGGTAACGGGGACTACGAATATGCCCTTGGTGATGAAACAGGAACCTATCAAGATAGCAATGTATTCAGCAATGTTGAAGAAGGAGACCACCAAATTTTTATAAGGGACAAGAATGGATGTGGTGCCATTACCTATGATTTTATACAGACCTTAAGCTCAGATGATTTTCCAAAATTCTTCACACCTAATAATGATGGAATTAATGATTATTGGCAACTTTCTCCAATAAATGATAATGTTCCGAGCCTAAAAGCTCTTTTTATTTTTGATCGTTATGGTAAACTATTAACCCAAATTAATCCAGAATCTGTTGGTTGGGACGGAACCTACAAAGGAAAACCTATGCCATCTTCTACCTATTGGTTTAAAGCCGTTTCGGTCTACGATAAGGCTATTCAGGGTTATTTTGCGCTCAAGAGATAAGCAACAAAAGTAACGGAGGATTTAAAAGTTTGTACTATTGTTTTTTTTGTTCAATATTAGATGTATTAGTTAGCACATCTTAAAATACTTTCAATCTTTAAAAACCAATAATTTATCCTTGTTTTGAGTTATAAAATAATAAGAACCTCCCGTCGCACATTTTACTACTGCGATTGATTTTGCATCTTTAGGTGCTAAGAGACCACTTTTACTATTGGGTATTGTTTCAAAAGACCCGGTACCATCTCCCTTTAAAACAATACCGTTTAGAGCATCATATCTTCCAATAAAGGTTTCGTTCCCAAAATCGTTGCCAACACCCAAGATGTCTAAATTTCCATCGACATCAATGTCCTTTAAAATAAGGCTGTTCAGTGGTGATAATTGTGCTTCAATTGGTAGCTCGTGCATTTTAAACGAACCATTTCCTAAATTCTCAGCATAGCTGCTTCTATCATAATTAGCCCTTAAGATAAAGGCGTCTTCTAATTCTGTGGCAGAGAGCAAGGTATTTTCAGTAGCCTTGGCATATTCCCTGTAATAGTTGAATTTTGACCGGAATAGCGTACTTTGCTTATTGATATCACCCCAAAAATTAACTGGGTATGATTGTAAGGTACCTTTTTTGTCTTTAAAAAATGCAAATGTAATTGGGTCTATACTTCCGTTTTCATCAAAATCTTTAGCAATAACGGTAACTGGTCGTTCTGCCGTAGGCTGAAACAAATTATTCCTGCCTAGATTTCCTAGAATAAAGTCTAGATCACCATCATTGTCCATATCCGCCGCATCAACACTTTCCCACCAACCGGAGTAATTATGGAGTCCTGTATTCTCAACTTTTTCGAATGAAGTTTGTTTATTTTTGAAAATTGTAACGGGCATTAACTCTCCAACAACAATTAAATCTGGTTGTCCGTCCCCGTTATAATCAGCCCATACCGCATCGGTTAGCATTCCTACAGAACGTAAATCCGGAGCATAGCTATCCGTAACGTCTTTCAAGATACCGTTTTGGTTTATTAGAAGAAAGCTTGCTTCCGGTAAGGGATATTCGCCCATGGGCGTTCTACCGCCAATAAAAATATCTACAAAGCCATCGCTGTTAAAATCAATTGCTTTTACTACCGCACCACTAGTGTTAATTTCCGGTATTCTGGTTGGATCCTCTATAAACTTTCCATTACCATCATTTAGGTAAAAACGATCTCGATAGTTCTCACTTCCTTGTTTAAATTGGTTACTGCCGGACACAAGGTACATGTCAAGGTCACCGTCATTATCAATATCGAAAAGTTCAATACCCTCTTCTTCAAACTGCATTTTATCTGCGTTGGTAAATAACGTACTTCGTTCAAAACTTCCGTCCTTGTTCTGGAATAGGAGTACAGGGGAATACTTGTAAGAACTTCCAATAATAACATCTTCCAGTGAATCGCCATTTAAGTCACCGACGGCCAAACAAGGACCGTTTTGAGATAACTTATGAAGCAGCGTGCGTTGTAAGTCAAAATCAATGAAATCTATATCCTTAAGATCAATGTCTAGGTTTAACTGTTCGGTGACATTAGTAAAGTATGTTTTTTGTGCAGATTCTGTAATGGGGCGAACTGTATATGAGCTATCAGATTTGATGCCATTTTCATAAGCGATGGCAAGCTTTTGATTTGCTTTTATATTTTCCAAGAGGTGATATGTGCCATCTGGCCACTGTATTTTAATTTCTGTAATGGAGTCGTGAGTCCCTATCCCAAAGTGGGGGATAGGTTCTACGGAGGACATATAGCCTCGTGTTAAGTAATGTTCATAATATTGGATGTTATCCTTTCCGTAGTTTATTTTAATTTTGGTGCCAATACCCAAAGGGTTTCCATTAGGGCCTTGGAGTGCCAATCGTAAAAAGTTATTTTTCTCATTTTCATTTTTACCATAAGTATTCTCGTAAACGAAGGCTTCATCGTTGATGTTATTAACGATATAGTCTAGGTCTCCGTCTTGGTCTAAATCAGCAAACGCTGCACCGTTGGAAAATGATGGGATGTCCAATCCCCAGTTTTGAGTTTCCTCTTCAAAGGTCCAATCGCCTTTGTTCATATATGCGTAGTTGTTAACTTTTACTTCGGGAATAGAATCCAAAATTTTAGCTGGACTTAAAAAAGAATTAACACCAATAGCAAAATCACCAAAATCCTTATCCGTAATATCACGCGGAAAACCATTTGTAATAAAAAGGTCTCTATAGCCATCGTTATCCACGTCCATAAATAATGGAGACCAACTCCAGTCTGTTTTAGATATGCCGGCCAAAAGTCCAATTTCGCTATAGTTTCCGGCTGCGCCCCTGCCTTTATGAAGCATATTGCGCATATACTGATATTGATAATCATAGCGTTCGTTAAGGGTGTATTCTACATAATTTGTATTTCCAATATTGGTTTTCATGCGATGGTTGGTCTCCCCGAGCATGTCTAAAGTGAGTATATCCAAAAATCCATCGTTATCATAGTCCGATATAT
This sequence comes from Maribacter chungangensis, assembly GCF_042676845.1. NCBI lineage: Bacteria > Pseudomonadati > Bacteroidota > Flavobacteriia > Flavobacteriales > Flavobacteriaceae > Maribacter > Maribacter chungangensis. The sequence goes on along the minus strand of NZ_JBHTHY010000012.1, from coordinate 68,630 downwards.
CGGAGCCCATGGAAAATTTGCTCTGATGTTTTAGATATTTGCCAATTTCATTCCTGAAGGTACCGTCTTGGTTGTTGATATATAATATATCATTTGTTAAATAGTCGTTACTAACATGAATATCGGGCCAACCATCGGAATTTAAATCGGCAACCGCTAAACCTAATCCAAAACCTTCATAAATAATGCCAGCTCTAATCGTAACATCTTCAAAAGTACCATCTCCGTTGTTTCTATATAATCGATCATTGCTGATTGCCGATCCGTCATTAACACTTGGCCTATAATTTGTGGACAGGTCGTGAACCTGTTCGTTGTTTAGTACATAAAGATCTAAAAGACCGTCATTGTCATAATCAAAAAAGGTAGCGTTCATGCTATTTCTATCGTCGTCAATTTTATAGGTTTTTGCCATTTCCTTAAAAGTAGGTATACCTTTGGAATCTAAACCTTGATTAACAAAAAGCATATTTCTTCTTTCTTCTTCGGTACTGCCCATGGCCACACAAATATATACATCTAGCCAGCCATCTAAATTAATATCAATTATTGCCACACCTGTACTCCATTTTTCTTTTGCTTCTATACCTGAATATGCAGATACGTTTTCAAATTTAAAGCCACCTTTGTTAAGGTATAATGCATTTGAAACTTGATTACCCGTAAAAAGTATGTCGTTGCGATCATCATTGTCAAAGTCTGCAATAGCAACGCCGCCACCATTAAATATATATTCCTCTGTGAGGATATTAAAGGTGTCCGTTTCTACAATACGGTTATTAAAATTGATATTGGTGGTTTGTCCTGATTTTAAAACGAAGAGTGTTTCCTCCTTCTTTTCACAAGAGGGAGATAAAAAAACTAATAACAGGAAAACTAATATCTTTATTCTCATGGGTAAGCTAGCTTATTAAGTATTGGGTAATAAAAAAGCAGTGATTATACAAAGATAATCACTGCTTTTGGTATTAAAAATCTTCGATGAAGATTTATTGTTCTTCGTTAGTAAGCAGGGTCTTGAGTTAATGTTGGCACACCATCTTTGACGGAGCGGTCAATTGCTTCCAATGGTATAGGGAAATACTCATGTTTCCCTTCAACAAAGGTTTTACCTGCAAGATAAGCTCTGCTTTGAGATTCGCTTTGTACATAAGCGTTCAATGTTTCGGCAGCAATACCCCAACGTGTTAAATCAAAAAACCTGTGACCTTCCATCGCAAATTCCAAACGGGTCTCAAAACGAACAGCTTTACGAGCAGTTGCGGGATCGGTCCAAGCTTCATTGTATTGTGCTATTTCATAGTTCGCAGCCGGCTCGTCAGGTACTATGGTAAAATCGTTACGCTCTTCGCCTTGGATGGCTTTAGGAACAAAGCCAGCAGGGTTTGATGCCCTTGCGCGTATTACGTTTACTAACTCGCGTGCGCGTTCTAAGTTTCCTAATTCTACTTCTACTTCTGCTAACCACAAGTATATCATGCCTAAACGCATAATCCTGTAATTATTGGCAGAAAGATTCTGCCATCCACCGCCGGCAAAAAATTCTTGTTCGGCAACATGTTTTCTAGAAACAAATGGACCAGCGTAATTCAAGTCCCGTGCAAAATCAACTTGGGCAATTTTAAAACCCTTATATAAAATTCCAGGGCGACCTACCGTATGGTCTAGTCTTGGGTCTAGAGGGCCGTCGTATACAGATGCCATAGTGTCATCTACTTCGGATGAAACATTTGATTCGTTAAAGGTATCTAACAACGGTAAACCACCTTCGGTTTTGTAGGCATTCACCAAATTTTGACTAACTTGGTAGAAACCACAGCATCCCCAGGGATCAGTGTATGGATGTGCTAAGCCGATTCCACGATTGGAAACATCTCCGTTAGCTTGGCTTATTGCATATTGTACTTCAAAAATCGATTCGGAGTTGTTTCGCGTCCCCACTTTGAAGTTATCCTCAAAGTTTGGCACCAAAGAAAAGCCTCCATTGTTTAGGATGTCTTCCAAAATAGGTTTTGCTTCTTGTAACTTGGCGATATTGGCAGAGCCATCTTCGTTAAAGCCCTGATATACCTTAGCTTTAGCTAAAAATGCTTTGGCCGCCCAACTTGTGGGTCTACCTACTTCACTTTGTGTGTCGGGAAGCACTGACGCCGCAGCTTCAAAATCTGCTTCGATAAAAGGCCATATTTCACGGTCATTAGGAACCAAACTACTCCCAAGGTCTCCTAAATCAAAATTGGTTTCATCGATATAAACCGGGCGTTCCCACATTTTTCGTGCTTCAAAGTGAAAGAGACCTCTAAGGAAACGAGCCTCTGCAATGATTTGTGCACGTCTTTCATCGGATATTCCCTCTTCAACTTTCGCCAAAGTATTGATGGCATCGTTCGTAGTGGCTACACCCAAGTATAGGCCTCTCCATTTGTCACGTATATGTAGATTGAAGTTTTGAAAGTCATACTGTTCAATAAACGATTGCTCTGGTTGGTCTCCCGCATCTGTTCCTTTTAAGGCATCATCTGATGGAAGGTTAAATACCCAATTCTGGATCTCGTTGCGCCATGTTTGTCCTGTAAGACCACCACCTTGCAACATATTGTAGGAACCTAATAAAATTCCTTCTACCCCTGCGGCGGTAGCTACGTCACCTTCACCAAAAGCCGCTTGGGGCTCTTTTGAAGAAAATTCGTCCGTACATCCCGTCACTAAAAAAAGTGAGGCGGCGAAAATTAATAATACTCCTTTGATTGTTTTCATTTGCATTTCAATTTAAATTTCATATTCAATTTTTATTTTACTGTAATGTGATATTCAGTCCTAAACTTAAGGTAAATGGTACTGGGTTGAAACCTCCGTCATAACCTAATGTAAGGTTTCTGTTGGAATCCCCCGTTCTTCTTAAAGAGATTTCAGGATTTAATCCTGAATACTTTGTGAAGGTAGCAACATTTTGGGCCTGTATATAAACCTGCGCATTAGCTATACTTACCTGCTCTAATATGTCTGTCGGGAAATTGTAGGTCAACTGTACGTTCCTAATCCTAAAGAAGCTGCCATCTTCAATTAAGTAGGAGGAAGGTTGGCTACTGGTAGCGTCATCAGCATCCATAATCGGGGACGTTGCATTTGGATTTGCAGCAGTCCACTCGGCTACAGGGGCGGTTGGGTTAGCAGGTTGCCAGGCATCGTTTAAGGCTCTTGAAGACCTGTTTCCTTGGAATGTGTTGAAATCAGCAAAAAAACGTACGTAATTAAACACATCGTTACCTTGAGATCCGTTACCAAAAATATTGAGACTTAAATTTTTATAGTTGAAGTCCAAGTTAAGGCCATACGTAAAATCTGGATGCGGACTGCCTATGATTGTTCTATCATCGGCTGTAATAACGCCGTCACCATTGGTATCTGCAAATCGGAATTTACCTGGTGCATTATAATCCCCAAACTGGGGTGCTGCGTCTGCCTCGGCTTGTGATTGGAAAATGCCCAATACTTCATATCCAAAATAGGAAGAAATAGGGTCACCAGCTTGGGTTATTGTAATGGCCGGTATACGTTCCGTACGACCAAAGATTCTTTCGTCCGGAGTACTTAATGCATCAACCTCAGTTCTGTAGGCTGACAAATTACCATTGATACTAAAGGTGAAATCTTCACCTATTTTACTGTTGTACCCTAATGCGATATCAAATCCCCTAGAAGTATTACCACCTACATTAACAGACGGAGGACTAGCCTGACCAGCTGTAAAAGTGGGTTGTGCCGGTAAAAGCATATCAGTTACCTTTCGATCCCATATGTCTAAGCCAAAAGTGAACTTATTGTTCAACATTACCGCATCGATACCAATATTGTTGGAGGTCGTTGTTTCCCATTTGGCATTAGGATTGCCAAATTGACCTGGCTGAAAACCTATCTGTGGCGAACTTGTTGAGCCATCAATGGGATAACCACCGGTTACGATATCCGAACGATATGTAGTAAAGGCGTTGTAGTTTCCAATGTCTTGGTTACCTGTTTGTCCCCAACCGTAACGTACCATTAAATTATCCAACCAATCCACATTGTCCATAAAGTTTTCGTCAGATACCCTCCATCCTAAACTAAAGGCCGGGAATATAGCACTTCTAGAAGCTTCTCTGAAACGAGAAGATGAATCGTTTCTTAAAGTGAACTGTGCTAAGTATTTGCCATCGTAATCATAATTGAGTTGGGTGAACTGTGACCACAAGGTAAAGTCGTCAAGAATAAAACCAGAGTTTTGTGCCGTGGTAGCATCTCCTAAGTTCAAATAGCTAATTATATTACTGGTATCAAATGCAAAACGCTGTCTGCTTGCATTGTATCCTTCTGCATACCTCTGTATGGACTCTACCCCAACATAGGCTTTTACGTTATGTACGTCATTAAAGGTTTTGTTCCAGGACAATCCGTTGGTCCAAGTCCATGCATAGGCGTAATTTGAACGTGCTTCCGAACTGTTGATAAAGTTACCTTCTACATATTCCGGTTGTGGTCTGCCGATGTTTCTAACACGTTGGGTGGTGGCATCCACACCAAAACTTGTACGAATCTCCAAATTTTCTGCCAATTGATAGGCCGCATATACGTTACCTAATAAGCGTAAATCGTATTGGCGGTCGTCTTGGTTTCTCGATAGGGCTGCGAAAGGGTTAAAGTTGTTACCCAAATTAGCTCCCCTACTACCTGCGAAGAATCCTGTAATATCACGAACAGGTAATAATGGGTGGTGTTTATACGATCCAGCTATCGGCCCCTGCTCCTCATCAAGGTTATTGACTCCTTTTCTGTTCTCTAGGGAAACAGTGAAATTCTCCCCTATGGTCAACTTGTTGTTAATTGCTTTAAATTCGGTATTTGCTCTCAATGACACCCTGTTGTATTCAACAAATTTTACGATATCCTCTTGTTCGAAATAGCCTAAAGAGAAGGCGTACCGAGCACTTTCAGTTGCCCCGGATGCGGAAATATTATGTTGTTGAATTGGTGCAGTTCTAGTAATTTCGTCGTACCAATCGGTGTCTGCTGCACGCGTTATAGCATAAATATTCCCTGGTTCAAGTGCATACAAATCTGGGTTGGTTGCCGGATCTCCTTCAAATGCTCCACTAGGAAAGACAAAATCTGGAATCGTGATTTCTCCATTAGGACCGTACCCATATTGTCCGTGGGTTGGGGTTCTTCCAGCGTATCGGTCTGCAAGAAACAAATAGGTACCTAAATCTTCTGCATTAAGGACATCGGGTGAGGTAGTGGAAGTCTGCAAACCATAAAACGTGTTGTAGGATATGGAAGGTTTACCCATTTTCCCTTGTTTCGTGGTAAGTATAATTACTCCGTTCGCCGCTCTAGAACCATAAATGGACGCTGCAGAAGCATCCTTTAATACTTGTAATGACTCTATATCATTTGGATTTATGTTTCCGGGTTCGGTTGTTGGAACACCGTCTATTATGTATAATGGATCGTTGTTACCTACGGAACCGAAACCACGGATACGCACCGTAGCTGCTCCACCTGCTCTTGAATCGTTAACGATATTTACACCTGCGGCTCTTCCTTGCAGTTGCTGGGCAAAAGTAGTGGCAGGGACGGATAGTAATTCATCAGTATCTACCACGGCTACAGCACCGGTCAAATCTTTCTTCGCTTGACTACCATAACCAGTTACGACAACCTCGTCCAACTTACTAGCGTCTTCTTCTAAAGTAACATCGATAGTAGTTTGACCATTGATAGGAATGGTAACAGACTTGTAGCCGATGTAGCTGAACACCAATGTGGCATCGCTATCTGCTGAAATTGTGTAATTACCATCAAAATCTGTCTGGGTTCCATTGGTAGTGTTTTTAACCAATACGTTCGCTCCTGGTAAGGGGCCGGTTGCGTCTGAGACGGTCCCAGTAATTGTTTGTGCTTGTATAGTGCCTAGAAATAATAAGGCAACTACAAAAGGCAGTTTTTTGAAAAAAAGATTTTTCATGCGCTAAGTTTTTAGTTTAGTTAATATTAGTTTGTTAATGCAAGAACACCTTGAAACATTCCCAGAAGGGAAATTATGTTAAAACTTGTTAATATCAAAATATGATAAAAATTTTAACAATAATAAGCTATTTAATAATTTAGTTTGGCAAAAAATAAGGATTGCATAAGTCAGGTATAGGATAAGTTTTATAGAGATTTACGATGGAGTACATTAAAAAAGTTTTAAGATTCACAACTATTTTAATATTGATGCTTGGTTATTATACCTTATGGTGTGTGGTATTCCTGCAAAGGGTTCCTACTAGATTAAAATGATGCAACTTTTTTAGCTGATGGTGAAGAGTAGAGTAAAGCAGCGGTTGGTAGCAGTAATATTCTATCGAAGTAAGTAATTATCGGGTAGCTTAATTTTGTAAAATACTATCAACATATATGCCGATTAGATGAGATCGAACATTTACTGATTCTTCTTTATCCTCGTTAGAGGACTTGACCCTCATAATACTCGAAGGAGATTCTGGCATGTGGCATTTGATACAGTTACTGTAATCTGTTTTGTTGGAAGTGTCAGTTTTTTCATGAAGGTTTTCTGGTTTTGTATGGCACGACAAACATTTGGAATTAAAATGCTTGGTATTGCTTCTTTGGTTTTTATGTGGGTCGTGACATGTAATACAACTCATATCGGTACTTTCTTTAAAACAGGGGCTGCTCACCAGAAGGCCATACTGGTTTCCGTGAACATCCAAGTTGGTACTCGGTTTACCTGAATTATAATTCCTGGAATGTTCCTCCAGATTATCACCGATTATAAAGGAAAACGGATTTTCAGCAATCTGAACGGTACGAAGCCCAGCGTGGCATTGCGCACAGGCATCCATCTGTTGCTTTCGGTTTAATGTTTCGGCACGCACGATGGGATCAAAATCCATGTTTTTAATATTATTAACTCTATAGTCTACGTGGTCTTGTGAGGGGCCATGACAGCGTTCACAATCTACACCGTAAATAAATGAACTTTTATCGTAAACGTTTGAGTTTCCTGTAATGACTTTATTCTTGGCGAAGGTTACATGACATTTGATACAGTTATCCATTACAGGTCTTTTGAAATCATAGTTTGGGTATCCGGGACTGTTGATCCAGTTATCTGTCAAGGTAAAATAAGAGGCTTGTAGTTGGTACAAGGAATCCTCTTCAAATGTAAGATAGGATTGCCCTTTGACTCCAGATCCTATGGTGATATTTATTTTTGATTTCTTCAGTACTTTTCCGTGATACGTTTGCGATATTTGATAACTGTTCTCTTCGTCTTGGGTCATTATTACTTGACTGCCAGCTAAATTTATTTTAGCGTCTTTTTCATTAAAACTCCCAAGAATATTTTCTGAATCTGCAATGGCAGACGTTTTATAATGTGCTGTAGAAACATGTGTTTCGTAAATGGATGGATGACAGGGTATGCAAGACTCCGAGCCAGCAAATTTTTTACCGCTCAAGTGCACGGGTAGTTCTGCTTTTATTTCCTGATATTCGGAAAAGGATATATCCTTATAATTATCATATATGAAATAGCCCAGTAGTATTACAGCCAAGAAGAAAATCCCAAATAATAATTTCTTTAACACTTAGACAATTTTTGAATAGCAAGTTACTAAGTTAAAATCATATCCTTGTTATAGCTTGAAACAATTAGTTAGTATGTCATAAAATATCAATAGTGTTCGATATAAGTTTTTTCAGCTTTGAATATTCCAATGTGAACAGGGTTTACTATTAGGTATCGATTTCTATGGCTTGCTTTTAAGAATATATGAATATCTTTCATTTTTATTTTGGTCCGTAACTAATCAGTGTGAATAAAAGTACAGAATAATTTGGATCGAAGATACTAATGTTGGATCTTCTTGATATCGACAGCAAGGACGGGATCATATCGGAACTTATTGTGCGCCTGGAACGGCTCGAGGTCCGGGTGCTCGAACTCGAAAAGGAGAACTCGGAACTTCGCGATGGTCTTCCGGGATAGGAGAACCCCAAGAACAGCCGCAACAGTTCGATTCCGCCTTCGAGGGACGAGAACCGCCCCAAGAACCAAAGGCTGCCAGTTCATTACGAAATTGTTGCTCGGACCTATTTTCTTTGCTATGTTAGTATAAAATTTATGTGTCTTTTATTAATCAGCAACTTTAATGTCCAAAGCTGTTGTACTAAAAAAACAGTGTCATTTATACCAATCCTCAAGTGCATATAAATTAGAATCAAGCTCTAAAAGAGCCATTAAATTGAATTTATTGCAAGGGTTTTAGTACAAGTCTCAGACCAAGGTCCTTTTAATCATTCATTTGTTCGTTTAACCTTAGCAAGGATTCAAACCTACTTCAATTATCAATTTCTCACGTTATATATCGTCAAAGACTGGTTGATTGTAAATGGCACCTGAAGGATTTTAATCCAATTAGCATTTCCAATCAAACATTCTTTACTATTCCCTGCGTTATTGATAAAACGGCTCCTTTCAAGAGCGATTTGTGCGTAGGTGTTCAATACCATAATCGCATAAAATAAAACTATCCGCCTATTTTAGTTTATTAGTTTTTCATCCTGATAAGAAGGACGCCATTGGCACCGCGTGACCCATAAAAGGAAGCAGCGTCATCTCTTAACACCCTAACCGAGGCAACCTCCCTAGGAAAGATGAACTCCAAGGAACTTACAGGTGTCCCGTCCACTATGATCAACGGATCTTGCCCGGCTTGAACGGAGTTGACCGGCACCAATTGAATGGTAGTTCCATTTACTCTTGCTCCCGGAATCTCAGTTGCTATCAATTGATACATGGTTAAGTATTGACTATAGTCTTTTGGTTCTTTTTTGGCTCTTTTAACCTTCGTTTCGAAACCTAATTCTTGCAGTTCCTCCTCTGACACTACAGATTCACTTTCTGGAAAAACAAGGAGCATACCGTTGTCTCCTTGATAGACTTCAGTGACTATACCATAATTCCATGCATAAGCTGAAATTGTCTTATTCGAAGCTTTTAAGCCTATTTTGAACTGACCTTTCTTATTCGTTTTAATTTTAGTCTTAACCGAATCTAGATAAATAATAGCGCGTTTTACTGGTTGCTGTTCGGCGTTCAATACCGTGCCGTTAACCCATTGTATTCTTTGTTTTTCTTTCTGAGCAGTCATCTGCCCCGAACTCAGAACAAGTATTAGAAAAGCTATAAAAAATCGCATAATAACGGGTATAAATGATTAATCTGTTTTAAAACAATCAAGTTAGTAATTATTACTATTGTATCCACCTGCTTACTCTTTTTTTATTGATGATAGATAAACCATTTTAGTATCATTATCAACCTGGTCAATACTTTTTGGTTTTTTTTATGTATTATCTCATTGGTTTCCTTAACGTTGTGAAGTGATGACCGGTAAAAATAGAAAATCTTGGTGACGGTTTTTAGTCGTGTAAACTTTGTTTAGAACAAGACCTTTCTTTTGCTTTTTCGTAGGAGGTTTTTACTTGTATTTATCTTTGGTCCATTATTTCGTTTGCAATAACCTTGAACAAGATATCACAATCAGTTTATCATCTACATTTTTGGTAAAGAAGAGATATTCCGACCCACCATCTTTGAGTTTTAGTTTTTTCCGTATCGTGGCAACGCTATCCGGGAAATTCCGCGTGGAGATGTTGGCCTTGCCAAGGTCTAGTTTTTGAATTTCTTTTTTATTGTAATTCACAACCGCCTTGATCTCAAAATGCCTGCCCGGGAAATCTTTTGCTTGGCTTGCCGTATATAAGTGAGAGTGCGGATGCAGTTTATTTACCCCAAATCGGGAACATAGCAGTTTAAAGGCGCCAGACTTCAACACCGCGGCATTGGGTTCATAGAGGTATTTTTGTGGTAGGGAAAATGTTGGTACGGCCGCTTGTTCGCCGGAACGCAAAAAAGCAAAGACCTCGGTCGTACTATTGCTAAGTTGCACGGCTTTTACACTAGGTTCGCCTTTAAATCCTTTTTCCAAGACCCATAAGACTTCCTTTACTTCGTTATTAAGGGCAATAATATGTATTTCTTTTACATGTTTAAGTTGAGCTTGACCAATAGAGAGATCCAGCAAGGGGCCTGTTTTTATGAGAATGTTGTTGCACTTAAAAAGAAACAGGTCTGTATATAAGGTAACGTCTGGCTCACAATCGGATAAAAAGTAGACTTTTTCCTGGGTATCGGTTCTTCTAGAAGGGTCAATATAAATCCAGTCCAGTGTTTCTTTTGTTTGTTCCAGAAAGTCTATTCCGTTGGCGTGTACCATAGTAACATTTGAAACCTTCATTGCGTCGCAATTGGATTGGGCAATATTGGAAAGCTCTAGCTCTGTTTCTACATGATACACCTGTTTCATTTTTTTTGAAAAGGCATAAGTATCTACGCCAAAACCGGCAGTTAGGTCCGCTAGGGTATTCCCGTCTACAAGGCTGGCCTTATAGGTAGCAGTGGCTTCGGAAGAGGTTTGTGAGATGTTGAGTTTGTTCGCAAAGTAAATGCCCGGAGTAGTGAACCACGTGGGTAACTTTTTGTTTATCTTACGTTTGGCTTCTATCTGCTCTGCCAATTCCTTTGCGGAGACATGCGCGAAGGGGGATTTCTTAAATACTAATTTTAGAATGTCCGTATCCAGATTCTCGTTTATGAAAGCTTGGACATCGGCATGCAAAATGGCATCGTTCATGATCCCTTTATAGGTTTTTGGTGATGGAACGTACAATCTTATTGTCGGCCAAGAACTCTTTTAAAATAACCTTTATCGCCGTATACCCGGGAACGGCTATAATCATTCCTACGACCCCGAACAAGAGACCGGCTATTATAATGACCAAGAAAATTTCCAGGGGGTGCGATTTTACACTGTTAGAGAATATAAACGGCTGTGAGAAGAAATTATCTACCAATTGGCCTATGGTGAGTCCTATGAGTACATAGCCTGCTTTTGGTAAAATAACCGTGCTGAAATCCATTCCCAGATTACTGGTCATGGTGAGTAAGATCATAAGTACCCCTCCGATAATAGGACCAATATATGGGATTACGTTGAACAGGGCACACAAGAAGGCGATTACTATGGCATTTTCTATTCCCACCACTGCTAAAACAATCGTATAAATTACGAACAGTATAAAAATTTGTAACAACAAGCCTACGAAATAGCGCGATAAAAGGCTATTTATTTTATTGATGGAATTTACGGTCCCTTTCTCTTTTGTGTTGGGTACGAAAATCAATAACCCGTTTTGGAAGAGTTTGCTGTCCTTTAAGAAGAAGAAGGATATAAAAAGGACGGAAAAAAGCCCGATGCTTAGGGTGCTTAATACCTCTAAAAACGAGTTAAGGAAATTAGGTATAAAATTAAGGTTGAGACCCTCAAGGATATTTTGTTCGATATGGCTATCGTTTATGGCATTGCCAACTATGTTAGGGGATACACCGATGTAATCGATTATTTCCTTGTAGAGGCTGTTGATGCTTCGTTGAAGTCCATCAATATTCAACAGGGATAGATTTTTACTTTGTTCGGAAATAAGGGGAACGAATAGCGAAAAAATACTTGCAATAAGGCCGATCATAAATACCATGGCAATGACTACTGCCAATACGTTGGGAAGTTTTAAGCGTTCCCTAAGAAAAAAAACTATAGGTCTGCCCACCAGGGCTATTACAGCGGCAATGGCCAAGTACGCCAGTACAGATCGTATTACATACAAGAAATAAAAAAGAAGTAAGATGCCCGTAATAATGCCAATGGCCCGTAAAATGCCGTTGGCTATGGTTTTTGAGGTCATGGTTTAATTTTTAAAAGCATAAGAGATAATGTTGGCGCCCATTTGTAAGGCTTGTCTGCGAATTTCTTCTGGATCATTATGTACGGATGGGTCTTCCCAGCCGTCTCCCAAGTCAGATTCATACGTAAACAAAAGGACCAAACGTTGTTCTTTAAAGATGCCCAAAGCTTGGGGGCGTTGTCCGTCGTGTTCATGTATCTTGGGCAATCCTTTTGGGAAGTTATATTCTTGTGAGAAAATGGGGTGGTCCGCACCAATTTCTTCCAAAGCTGTATTTGGGAACAGTGCTTCCAATTGTTTCGTTACATAGGGTTTCATACCATAATTATCATCGATGTGTAAAAAACCGCCGGACAGCAAATAATTTCTTAGGTTCTCTAACTCCTCTGGCGAAAATACCACATTGCCATGCCCTGTCATGTGCACGAATGGAAATTGAAAAATAGCGCTGCTTCCGGCTTCCACGGTTTGGGGCTTATCGTTTAAACGTGTTCCTATATTGGCATTGCAAAACCGAAGTAGATTTGGTACAGCGGTTGGGTTGGCATACCAATCACCACCACCATTATATTTTAAAATTGCTACTTCTTGTGCGTTTATCCGTACACAAAGTAGCAATGTACATAAAGTAAAAAGAGCAATAAACCGGTTCATATTGTTTCGTTGTGCTAAAATCCAAAGTTACATAATATCACTATGAAAAGCACCGTTGTGCTGGTATTGTTTCATTTGTAAATGGCCTTGCTTCCTATGGTTTATAAAATCCTAACACTGGTCTCCGTAATATCGTAATCCTAAGTATTTCTCGGTCTATGGCCTCGCGCATTTTTACGTTATATTTTTTTCATTGGCACAGCCAAAGGGTTTGATACTCCGAGGCTTGCCTCGAAATTAAAAATCGTTTTCTTATTTAATGCCTCGTGGGCTTGCCCCGGTAGTTTACTTTTACTAGCCTGTTAAATTATCCGTTATTGGCAAGGGCAACGGTGGTACAGGCTACGATTGCGGCAGTTTCGGTCCGTAATCTAGTTTTTCCCATAGACACGGGTAGGTAGCCTTTTGTAACTGCCTTTTTTACTTCTTTTTTTGTGAAATCACCTTCCGGGCCAATTAAAATCGTTGTGGGCTTGTCTGGTGCAATTTTACGTTTTAGTTCATAACGTTCGCTATCCTCGCAGTGCGCTATGAACAAGAGTCCATTTATATCGCGTTCTAAAAATTCGGTTAATGTGGTCAGCGGATTTAGTTTGGGCAAATAGGCTTGGAAAGACTGTTTCATGGCAGATTGAATCACCTTTTCGTACCGTTCCGTTTTTATGGTTTTTCTTTCGGACCTGTCGCAAAGTATAGGAGTTATTTCATGCACACCTATTTCGGTTGCTTTTTCCAAGAACCATTCGTACCTGTCGTTCATTTTGGTGGGTGCTACGGCTAAATGTAGGCGGTGTTTGGTTGGGTGTATTTTTTTGTAACGGGAAACCTCTACGGAACAGGCTTTGGGGTCGTTTTGTGTAATCGTAGCAAATAGAAAAAGTCCTTTTCCGTTGGTGATCTGAAGCTCGTCCCCCGTTTTTCTTCGGAGTACTTTTACAATGTGTTTACTTTCAAACGTATCGAAAGTAACAACTTTGGTGTCTTGGTTTACTTGGGGATTGTAAAATAATTGCATACTTACGAATTTGGTTTGTTTAACACTGCTGTTTGCGATTCTACTGAACATGTTTGCACCAAGGCTTATCTAAATTTCTTAGCGTTTTCCCTAACGAAAGTGGGTAGTTATGCCCAATTTATTTGCTCGTTACCTTCTCCTCCTACGTTTCAAGATGTACTTGGTAAAGCTCCATCGTCTAAAACGTATCATTGTTTACGTTTTGATCTATCATCTAGCATCTTAAAACTCGGACATTATATCTAAAACGTATATCTTGCCTTTGCAGTAACGTCCTGTTCTGCGAAGAGTCGTTTTTTGAATTTCAGATATCCTACAATACCTATCATTGCGGCATTGTCCGTACAATATTCAAATTTGGGGATATGAACTTTCCATCCTAGATTCGTTTCTGCATCCAATATCGCTTTTCTAATGCCGGAGTTCGCCGAAACACCACCACCTATGGCCACAGTTTTTATACCTGTTAGTTTTACCGATTTTTTGAGTTTACGCATTATTATGGTGACGATAGTGTGCTGTATAGCCGCGCAAATATCCGCAAGGTTCTCGGCAATGAAATTTGGATTTTCCTTCGTTTTTCTTTGCACAAAATAAAGGATACTGGTTTTTAGGCCGCTAAAGCTGAAGTTTAAATCATTTACTTTTGGTATCGGAAACTCGAAAGCAAGCGGGTTGCCATCCTTGGCATAGGTGTCTACCAAAGGCCCTCCTGGATACGGTAGGCCTAGGATTTTTGCGCTTTTGTCAAAGGCTTCGCCAACGGCATCGTCCAAGGTTTGTCCTAGCACTTGCATTTCAAAATAATCGCTTACTTTTAAAATCTGTGTATGCCCCCCACTTATGGTCAAGGCCAAAAAAGGAAATTTTGGGGGTGCCATATCCTTATCCTGTATAAAATGGGCCAAGATATGGGCTTGCATGTGGTTTACCTCTATTAATGGAATGTTGAGTCCAAGCGCCATGGACTTTGCGAAGGAGGTGCCTACCAAAAGAGATCCCATAAGACCCGGTCCCCGTGTAAATGCTATGGCGGATAACTGTTTTTTATCGATATTTGCCTTAGCTAAAGCTTGATTGATTACGGGAACAATATTTTGCTGGTGTGCACGGGAGGCAAGCTCCGGTACGACCCCTCCATATTCTTCATGTATTTTCTGACTGGCTACCACATTACTTAGCACATTATTGTTCCTTAGAACGGCAGCGGAGGTGTCGTCGCAAGACGATTCGATAGCAAGGATGTAATTAGTTTCGTTTTCCAACGGTTTTGGAATAAAATTTGAATGTCAAAGGTAAAACATAAAGCCCTATCAAAAAATTAAGGAAAATACTGATCAGAACACTCTTGGTTTTGGTATTGATATGTGTTTTGGGAACCATGGTACTCTCCTTGCCATTGGTTCAGACAAAGTTGGCTCAGTACGCTACAACTACGATCAACGATCAATTCGGAACCAATATCAACATAGATAGGTTGCGGTTTTCCCTTATTTCTTGGGACACTTCCTTAAAAGGGATCTATATAGAAGACTATCAAAAAGACACCTTGTTTTATGTAAATGAGTTAAAAACTTCGGTATTGAGTTTGGGGAATTTAGTCCAGGGAAGATTGGAGTTTGGTGCCATAAAAATCGATAGTCTCCATTTTAAGCTAAAGACTTATGCCGGGGAACGGACTACCAATATTAATGTTTTTGTTGAGAAATTGGACAATAAAAAGCAGCGGCCAGCCGGCACTCCACCATTTTTCTTTTCCTCTTCCTTTGTAGATATTAAAGATAGTAGGTTTCAATATATCGATGAGAACCTGGAAAATCAACAGGCGCTTTTGTTCAACCACCTCAATATTGCCGGTAATGAATTTCGGATATTGGGGCCGGAGGTCTCTACCGATATTCGGGAAATGTCATTTTTAAGTAAAAGGGGTATTAGGGTAGAGCAGATGGCCACTCGTTTTAAGTATACCCGGGAACAAATGCGTTTTGACAGCCTGCAAATTAAAACCCCCTTGTCCAAACTGGACGGGAATGTGGTTTTTAACTATAACAGGGAAGATTTTATAGAATTTCTGAACAAAGTAAATCTTGAAGCCAATTTTGAAGAGTCTACCGTGGCTTTTGATGAGATAAACCTGTTGTACAATGAATTTGGCAAGGGCAAACTTGCCACCTTTAGCGCAAATCTAAATGGAGTTCTCAATGATTTAAACACCAACGATTTATTTCTTTTTTCCGATAACACGGGAATACGGGGCGATTTTAATTTTAAGAATCTCTTCAACAAACAAAAGCCTTTTGTGCTGGATGCCAAAATGAAGAATGTAACGAGCAACTATTACCAGCTAAACGCGCTCTTGCCCAATCTAATCGGTAATTCCCTACCTTCCTCGTTTAGCAAACTAGGACAATTTACGATTAGGGGAGATGCCTTGATAACCAATTCTTCCATAGATGTTAAGGTAAACTTAAATACCGCCGTAGGGAGCAGTTATACCGATCTCGTATTAACCAATTTTAACAATATAGATAATGCGACCTACAAGGGTTTTGTTTCCTTGATAGATTTTGATTTAGGTGATTTTATAGGAAGTTCAACCGTTGGGAAAACAACCTTGGATTTTAATGTAGAGGGCAGGGGTTTTGTGAAAGAAAAACTGAATACCGAGGTAGTTGGTCAGGTCTACAGTATCGAATTTAACAGGTATGCCTATAAAGACCTTAAAGTTTCCGGAGTTTTAAAAGATGAGTTGTTCGATGGTTCCCTGACCAGTAACGATAGGAATTTCAGGTTCGACTTTAAAGGATTGGCAGATTTTGGAAAAGACCGCAATACCTTTAATTTTAACGCCAATGTGGCTTATGCGGACCTTAAGACCTTAAACTTCATTAACGACAGTGTTTCCATTTTTAAAGGTAAGGTTGCGATGGACGTTACCGGTACAACCCTGGATAACATCGTAGGGGACATTAATTTTACCCGCACCAATTATGAAAATGTAAACGATATTTTTTATTTCGATGATTTTACTATCGCCTCCTCCTTTGACCAAGAAGGCGTGCGTACCATAGATATAAATTCTCCCGATATCATTACAGGTTTTATGAAAGGGGAATTTAAGGTAAACGAGCTTGGTAAGCTGTTGCAGAACTCACTGGGTAGCATTTACACAAATTTCCGTCCGTTTAATATTTCCAGCGGACAAAACCTTTCTTTTAATTTTAAGATTTACAATAAAATAGTAGATATTTTCTTCCCAGAAGTGCGCTTTGACCCCAATACGTTCATAAAGGGAAAGATTGTAGCGGACGAGGGTGATTTTAAACTAAATTTTGAGTCGCCCAGTATCGAGGCCTTTGGTAATGCCGCTGATAATATCGAAGTAACGATCGATAACAAAAACCCGTTGTTCAACACCTTTGTTTCGGTAGGCGATCTTAGTACGCCATATTATAATTTTAAAGATTTTAATCTCATCAATACGACTTTAAAGGATACCTTGTTCTTTAGGTCCGAATTTAAGGGCGGGAGTGAACTTAATGATAGTTATAATCTTAATTTTTATCACACCTTCAATCAAGATAACAAATCTGTGATAGGTCTAAAGACCTCGGATGTTAACTTTAAAGGCAATAAGTGGGTCTTGAACGAAGAGGGGAACGCTAAGAACAAAGTGATTTTAAATCGTTCGCTGGACAGCATCACCATCCAGGAAATTGTAATGAACAATGACGAGCGAGAGCAGATACGGTTGCGGGGTCAAATAGCGGATTCTACCTATAAAGACTTGCAATTGCAGTTCAAAATAGTTTCGTTGAACAAAATTACCCCCGTAATCGATAGCTTAAAGCTACAAGGGGAAGTAAACGGCAATCTTAATATTTTACAGATAGATGGGGTTTACCTACCGTCTTCCAGTCTTAACATAGTCGATTTTGGAGTTAACGATACCCGCCTTGGGGATTTGGCGATCAGTATCGTCGGAAATAGAGATCTTACGGAGTTTCAGGTCAACTCACAACTAACCGAAAATGATGTCGAAAAATTTAGTGTGGTGGGGAGCATAGAAAACAAGGAAAAGATACCCAAAGCCAATTTGATGGCTAATTTCAGTAATTTCAATTTGGAGCCCTTCAGTCCTTTGGGCGAAGGTATCATAGATCGAATTAGAGGGGATATAGATGGCAGTGTTACGATAACCGGCAATGTTGATAATCCAAGTTTTAACGGTGTTCTTACCTTGGACAATGCAGGGATAGCGGTGCCGTATCTGAACGTGGACTATGATTTTGGAATGCGGTCAAAAGTGCTGCTTGCCAACCAGACTTTTAATTTTCAAAACATAGCGCTAACGGACGTGGCAAAAGGAACCAAGGCCAATCTGGATGGCACTATTGGTCATAGCTATTTTAAAAATTGGGTATTGAACCTAAATGTAGATACAAAGAACGACCGTTTCTTAATATTGAACACCGATTTTAAGGAAGGGGATTTATATTATGGTACCGGTTACCTCAATGGTACCGGGCGCATATACGGCCCCACGACTGCACTTAACATAAAAGTGAACGGGGAAACCGCTAAGGGTACCTCGCTTAAAATTCCTTTAAGCGATGTTACAAGTGTAGGCGACTATTCCTTTATAAATTTTACTGAAAAGAATAGTGTAAACAATATCGAATTGCAGAAAACGCTGAAAGATTACCAAGGTGTAGAGCTAGAATTCGATTTGGATATTACCCCGGAGGCCGAGGTGGAAATCGTTACGGATACCAAAACAGGAAGTTCTCTAAAGGGTACGGGAGTAGGAATCATACTTTTACAGATAAATACCAACGGCAAGTTTGAGATGTACGGGGATTTTGTTGTGGTTACGGGAGAGTTCAATTATAAGTTCGGGGGTATCATAGACAAAACATTTGCCGTGAAGCCCGGAGGAACCATTAATTGGGACCAGAAACCCTTGGAGGCCGATCTGAGAATGGAAGCCGTTTACTCCATTGATGCCAATCCGGCCCCTTTATTGGATAATCAATCCTTTGCGCGAAGAATACCTACGGATGTCGTAATAAAACTGACTGGGGAACTACAGAGTCCGGATATTGATTTTGGAATAGAATTTCCGGGAACGAATTCCATTGTGCAGTCAGAGCTGGAATATAGGCTGCAAGATCCAACCATAGAGGAGAAAAACGCCATATTTTTATTGGCCCAGGGTAACTTTGTAAATGACCAAAGTGGTATAAACCAACAGGCGATAACCGGAAATTTAATTCAAAGCGCGTCCGGTATTTTAAACTCAATTTTAGGAGGAGGTAATGATAAGCTTAATGTAGGGCTCTCTTATGAGCAGGGTATTTTGGACCGTAATGCGGATATTGAAACCGATAACCGAATTGGCCTTACGGTTTCTACGCAAATAAGCGATCGTGTTTTGTTCAATGGTAAGGTAGGGGTTCCAGTAGGCGCTTCCAGTGAAAACTTGGTTGCCGGTGATTTTGAGATTCAATTATTGTTAAATGAAGAAGGTACGCTCAGTGCAAAGTTCTTCAGTAGACAAAGGGAAATTCAAGCTTTCTTGCCGGACCAGCAAGGTTCTACCCAAGGTGCGGGACTCTCGTATGAAGTAGATTTTAATACGTTTAGTGAGCTATTAAAGAAAATTTTCAATAAAGCGGCTGCCAAAAATAGCAGTCCTCTCTGAGGTTTTTAGCAGGTAAGGAACCTGTTAGCCGCCCCCTTTTCGTTTTTCTCAAATCAAATTACCTTGCTTAACGCGACCTAAATGTGTGGTATAGTGTTAGTAAATCACAGGATTTGGTGAAATTTTCATAAAAATGTAACAACGATAACGTTATCGTTATACGAATTGAAATTGCTTTCGTTTGCATTTCATTATTGCGGTAACTTTTAGTACTTTCGTTGGCTTAAATTTTTCAATGTCTACAGAAATAAAAAAAATAGGCGTACTTACATCCGGAGGAGATTCTCCGGGTATGAACGCAGCCATACGATCGGTTGTGCGGACCTGTGCATATCTTAAATTGGACTGTGTAGGGATTTACAGAGGCTACCAAGGAATGATAGAGGGTGATTTTAAGCCCATGGATGCGCGAAGCGTAAACAATATAATAAATAAGGGCGGGACCATGCTTAAATCTGCCAGGTGCAAGGAGTTTATGACACCGGAGGGCAGAAAAAGAGCTTATTCCCAATTGGTTACAGAAGGTATTGACGCCTTTGTGGTCATTGGTGGTGACGGTAGTTTTACCGGTGCCATGATTTTTAATCAAGAATACAATTTTCCTGTCATCGGTATTCCCGGTACTATAGATAACGATATTTTTGGAACTACGTTTACCTTGGGTTTCGATACCGCATTGAATACGGTAGTTGAGGCTATTGATAAAATCAGGGATACCGCTAGCTCCCACAACAGATTGTTCTTTGTGGAGGTCATGGGCAGGGATGTGGGCCATATTGCTTTAAATGCAGGTGTTGGTGCAGGTGCGGAAGAAATATTGATTCCAGAAGAAAATTTAGGTTTGGACCGTTTGTTGGAATCCTTAAAAAGAAGTAAGCAGTCCGGAAAATCGTCCAGTATCGTGATAGTGGCCGAAGGTGATAAATCTGGAAAAAATGTATTTGAACTAGCGCAATATGTAGAAGAACACCTTCCCATATACGATGTTAGGGTATCCGTGTTGGGGCACATGCAGCGCGGTGGGTCACCATCTTGCTACGATCGTGTACTGGCCAGTAGAATGGGTGTAAAAGCGGTAGAAGCCCTCCTTGAGGGTAAGACCAGTTTAATGGTAGGTGTACAGGATAATAAGTTGATCTTGACCCCTATCAACAAGGCTATCAAGGGCCATACGAAAATAGACAAGGAACTCATTAGGGTTTCAGAAATAATGACAACATAATTTTAATTTATAAACACAGATAAGATGTCAAACTTAAAGATAGGAATTAACGGATTTGGTAGAATTGGTAGACTGGTTTTCAGAACATCGGTAAAACGTGGTGATGTAGATGTAGTGGCCATCAACGATTTGTTGGATGTGGAGCACTTGGCCTACCTGTTAAAATATGATTCTGTACACGGACATTTTGATGGTACTGTTGATGTAAAGGACGGTCACTTGGTGGTAAATGGGAAAACTGTGAGAATTACCGCGGAAAGAGATCCAAAAAATATTAAATGGGATGCAGTTGGTGCCGATACCGTTGCAGAATGTACCGGTATTTTCACCACATTGGAAACTGCTCAATATCATATTGACGGCGGTGCCAAAAAAGTCGTTATTTCAGCACCTTCCAAAGATGCTCCAATGTTCGTAATGGGGGTAAACCATAAAGAAGTGAAAGCTTCCGACACTATTGTTTCAAATGCATCCTGTACAACGAACTGTTTGGCGCCAATGGCAAAAGTCCTTAACGATGCTTTTGGCATCGAAGAGGCCTTGATGACGACCGTTCATGCTACAACGGCGACCCAAATGACTGTAGATGGTCCATCCAGAAAGGACTGGCGAGGCGGCAGAAGTGCTATGTTAAACATTATCCCGGCCTCAACAGGAGCAGCGGTTGCGGTAACCAAAGTAATTCCTGAACTAAAAGGAAAGCTTACCGGTATGGCATTTAGAGTGCCAACGGCAGATGTTTCCGTGGTAGATTTAACCGTAAGATTAGAAAAAGAGACGTCGTATGCCGAGGTAAAGAAAGCGTTCAAAGATGCCTCTGAGGGGGAATTAAAAGGTGTTTTGGGGTATACGGAAGAAGCCTTGGTCTCTCAGGATTTTATAGGTGACGCAAGAACTAGTGTTTTTGATGCAGGAGCAGGAATCGAACTGAATTCCAAGTTTTTCAAATTGATTTGCTGGTACGATAACGAAGCAGGTTTCTCCAATAAAATGGTAGACCTTATCCACCACGTAAACACCTTATAGGAATCCGCATAGGTTTTACACAAATTTTCCTGAAAATGAGGGTATTTTTCCTTATTTTCAGGATTCTTTTTAATATATAGATTTATGATTTTAATAGTTGACAGTGGTGCTACAAAATCGGATTGGATTGCTTTGGACGACAAAGGAAACCAACTATTTTTAACACAGACCTTGGGGCTAAGTCCAGAGGTGCTCACCAAAGAGGTGATAGAAGATCGGTTGGCCAATAACTTTGAGCTGTCCAAGAACCGGGAGCAGGTTACACATCTATATTTTTATGGTGCCGGTTGTGGTACCGATAGGATGAAGATATTCTTAAGGGAAATATTCAAGGACTTTTTTCCAAACGCGAAGGCCGATGTTAAGGAGGATACCTATGCCGCTATTTTCGCTACTACAAAAATTGGTACGCAGGGCATTGTTTGTATCTTGGGCACCGGGTCCAATTGTAGTTATTACGACGGTCACCAGCTATTTCAAAAAGTGACCTCACTGGGTTATATTCCTATGGACGATGGTAGTGGCAATTTCTTTGGGCGCAAACTAATACGTGACTATTATTTCCATAAAATGCCCCAAGACCTGGGTATCAAATTTGCCAAGGAATACAATCTAGAAGCCGATCATATAAAAGAAAACTTATACAAACAGCCCAATCCCAATACCTATTTGGCCACATTTGCCCGTTTTCTTATTGAGAACAAGGAGCACCCATACTCCAAAGGAGTCATTGATAAGGGTTTTCAGCAGTTCATAAACAACTATATTATGCAGTTTGAATTGGCTACCAAAGTGCCGATCAATTTCGTAGGTAGTATCGCTCACTATTTGCGCGATGAACTCGTAACGGTACTAGAGCGAAATGATTTGATTGTTGGCGTTATTAGGCAGCGTCCTATCGAAGGTTTGGTAGAGTTCCATAGGGAAAATATGTAGCCCAATCCGGTTATGGTTGAGGTGTTTTTTTTTTGGGCCCTACAAGAAGTATAGGGCCCAAAAAAAATTACCAAATAACTATTAGGGTGGGTTATCTTTCTGCCGCCTTTCGTCTACTTGGCTGCAATCATAGAAATCTCCACACGTACAAACTTAGGAAGGTTTGCTACTTCTACGGTTTCCCTGGCAGGTGCGGTTTCAGGGTTAAAATAGGATCCGTACACTTCATTTACTTCGGAAAATTGATGCATATCCTTTAAGAAAATCGTGGATTTTACCACGTGCTCAAAAGTCATGTTGGCAGATTTTAAAATGGCGCTAAGATTTTCCATGCATCTGTTGGTTTCTTTTTTGATGTCACCTTCGATCAGTGTCCCTGTTTTAGGATCCATTGGAATTTGACCTGAGATGAACAAGGTGTTGCCGCTTAGCACTGCTTGGTTGTAGGGTCCTATTGGAGCTGGTGCATCATCGGTGTTGATTATCTTTTTCATTTTAATGATTTTTTAGATTAATTTCTAATTGGTTGACTTCTATTTTCCCATTTAAGGTCGCTAAGTATAGAGGCATCTATACCAATAAAGAAAAACCATCTTTTAAACTGGCCAAAAGGTGTCCAATTGAAACGCATGTTAAAGCTCCCTAAATTTCGTTCAAAACGCAACTGGGTAAGGGTAAAGCCAGAGTTTTGAAAGTCGTATCCGGATGAACCGCCTACTTTCCATCTTGGAGACAGTTCTATATCTCCCGAGAACATAAGGGAATGGTTGCCAAAGGTGTTTTCCCGGGCTCTGTTATTATATCCGGCGGTATAGGCCAATCTAAAATTCCACGGAATCTTTGTTCCGTATCTGGGATTTTCAATATCACCGTCCGGTTTGGAGTCCATTGGTCTGTCTTGGAAGCTGTCCGCCCTACCAAAAAGGTCGTCTGTTCTACCACCACTTTGCGCTACATAGTCAAAGGGGTCTTCTTCCTCCTCTTCTTCATCTTTGTTCTTTCCAAACATATCGCTACTAATGGAGTAGGTAATGTTGGTCTGCGCCCTAGTAAGCCTAAGAAGGCTTCCCCCATTGTTAATGTTCAATGTATTGATACGGGTGCCATTATTATCTATAGCATAAGGGTCCAAGTTGGCAGAAAAGTTAATGGACATTTTGTTGTTCAATATAGTAGTGCCTCCATTGAGGTTCAAGGGGCTAAGCTTTAACGAATCCGATTCAAAATTATAGGCACTGGAAATGTTTAGGTTACTTAGAAGGGGTATTTTTTTTGCTTCTAATTTGGTAGAGTCCTTGTCCCTTACTTTGGCTTCCAAAACGTTGGCCACTGAGAAGCTAAGGGCATTGGAGCGTCCCAATCTTGGTACACCGTTTAGAGTTCCTTGGAAACGGGTGTATTCAACCACATTTCCGTTACCATCTAGATATTGATCATAAAATTGGTCAAAGGATGGTGCGTATCCATAGCTTATAGAGGGGCGTACAATATGTCGTATAGCCTGTATCTTTTTGTCCTCGCCAAAATCAAAGGTACCATAGATCGTTGTTCCTACACTGGCACTAAAATTATATTGATTAAAGCGATCAAACCCACTGATCGTATCTCGCACAACTGTATTGGTCTCCGGATCAAAACGTTGTTCAAAGGTCTCTAAGGTCCAAACATCCTCATAGTTTGCACTTGTACTTACGCTAAAGAACTTGGCAACCTTAAAGTTGGTGCTTATAGGTATGCGATGCCTAGCGCCGAATCTAGCGTTATCGAACATTCTACTGGTTAGGAAATCCTGGTCATTGGTGGTGAGTCTGTTCTGTGCGTTTAAATCGTACTGAAAATTTATATTTTGTATAAATCCTTTTTTGATACCGTCCCGCTTTGCAAACGGGAAGATCCGTTCCATACTGGTTTGTAATGTAGGCAGGGTCATGGTAATATTATCCGGGTTGTCTTCTTGGGCCGTTGGCGAGGTCAACTGCGAATGGGTTGCCGTTAAACTCATATTTACCGATGGATATGCCGGAAAGGTCTTGGAGTAGGATATCGAAGAGGATAAGGTATTGTTTTGCGTATTGGGTAAATTTCGCTGTTGTAAGGAGTTTCTATAAAATTCACTACTCCCTAGATTCACCGAAGCGGAAAATCTCGAATTTGGACTTGCTTTGGTGTCCTGTGAGTGGGAAATCTGGATATTATAATTTTTGGATAAACTATAATCGCTGAATCCTTTTTGACTACGCACTTGGTTTTCGTACCTGAAATTAATATTCCCTCTGTATTTATAACGTTTTGTATATACGGATGCCGCCCGCATGCCCCAGCTGCCATTTGTGTAAAAATCTCCCGAAAAGGTAATATCGGCATAATCGCCTAAGGGCACATAGTATCCCATGTCCTGCAAAAAGTAGCCTGTATTTGGGTCGTTGCCAAAAGAAGGCATCAATACGCCTGCGGCCCGCCCAACGGCAAGTGGAAAATAGGCAAAAGGCATAAATATAGGCGTAGGTACGTCCTCTATGTAAATGTTGCTGAATCCTGCTATTACCTTTTTCTTAGGAACAAATTTCGCTTTGTTTACCCTGATGTAATAATCAGGATTTATGGTGTCTTCTGCAGTGGTTATTTTAGCTTCACTTAAAAAATAAACGGAGTCGTTTTCCTTTTTGGTGACCTCTGCATATACTTTCATGGCGTCACTGCCCAGAGCTCCTGCCGCCGCTTGCTGTTCTGTCCTAGAATTGAAAATAATCGCTTTTTGGGTGTCAAAATTAAAGCGAATGGAATCCGGTATTACAATTTGGGAACCTTGTTTAAAATACGGAAGCTGTGTGTAGTTGCCCAAGGAGTCCTTTAACCTGCCCGCATAGACCTCATTTTTTACGTAGTCCATGGTAATAACGCCTGCTTTTAGCTCGGTATCCTGGTAGTAGATCTCGGCCTCGTTATACAGATAAATCTTATTCTCTTTTTGGCTTAGTCTTACATAATCCTTTGCTTTGTAGGTTATTTTGTCTAACAGTAAAGGTGGTTTTTGGTTTAAACTATCGGTGGCCACGGAATCCTTTACAACGCCATTGCTTTCTAAAGGCGCAAGAAAAAGAGGCGCTATAATAGTATCCTGCACAGCTTTTACGGTTAGCGGTACAACTTTTTGCTCCTGAGCTGTACTGGTAAATGCGCCAACAAAAAGAATGCAGAGGAAAAGTACGTAGTGTTTATTTGATTGCAAGGCTTTATATCCTATTTTTGTAAAGGTATGGCAATCCAATGGGACATTGGTTTCAGTTGTCAAACTTACATATATTTTTTATTCCCTAAGTAGGGTATTACCATAATTTTAACCATAACAAGGGCTTTAAAAACCCACATTAACATGAAAATTAAATCGCTCCTGTCCATTTTCTTTTTAGCGTTTTCTTTGCTTTTATTTTCGTTTACACCGTTTTATAGTCAAACAGAATCGGTGGATCCCTTTGTGGTAGTCTTGGATGCCGGTCATGGAGGCCATGATCCGGGTAATTTGGGAAATGGTTATTTGGAGAAGAATATAGCCCTGAATATCGTTTTAAAGGTGGGCAAACTGCTAGAAGAGCACAAGGATATCAAAGTTATCTATACTCGTAAGGACGATACGTTCATAGACCTTTTTGTGAGAGGTGAAATAGCGAACAAGGCAAATGCCGACCTTTTTGTTTCCGTACATTGCGATTCACATACCTCGGATGCCCATGGGGCGGGAACCTTTGTATTGGGACTGCATGCGAACGAGCAGAATTTTGAAATAGCCAAAAAGGAAAACTCCGTAATTTACCTAGAGGATAATTACGAGACCAGGTATGCCGATTATGATATTAATTCTCCGGAATCCGTAATTGGGCTAACCATTATGCAAGAAGAATTTTTAGATCAGAGCATAGCCTTGGCCAAAATGATCCAGGATAACTTTTCGGATAAGTTAAAGCGAAACAATAGAAAAGTAAAGCAAGCCGGCTTTATCGTATTACATCAGACCTTTATGCCCAGCGTGTTAGTGGAAACCGGTTTTTTAACCAACAAGAACGAAGGAGCCTACCTTAATTCCGGTAAAGGACAGGCAGAGATGGGTACGGCAATTGCAGATGCTATTTTAAAGTACAGAGATGCTGTGAAAATGAATACCACATTTAACGAGGAGGACGAGCCGGTGGCCCAGGTAGCAGAGGTGAAAGTTCCTAAGCCAACTTCAGATGCGTCTGTTTCTGAGAAATCTGCCGAGAAAACTAAGGAAGTCGTACCGCAAATCGAAGATAAGGTGGCAGAGGTGATGCCCGATGTAGTGCCGGATACAAAACCGGACATGGAGAATACAACGGCAAAAAACGAGGAAAAAATCCCTGTTTTGACTGATACTTCGAATAGCGGCCAACCAGAAACTAGAACGCCAACATCGAATATAGAGTTCAAAGTACAGCTGATGGCAAGCGGTAAGGACCTGCCGTCCGATTCTCCTTATTTTAAGGGTTTGAACCTTATTTCTAAAGAGCCTTACAAGAATATGTACCGGTATTTGTACGGCAAAACACGGTCGCATAGAGAAGCGGAAATGATGAAGTCCAAAGCTGCCTCTAGAGGATTTACCACGGCTTATATCGTTGCTTATCGTGACGGTTCCAGGATTTCAATTGGTGAAGCCTTAAAGGAGGTTTCGCAATAATCATAATAATTATTCTACTTTTGTTGATAACCTTAAATCCAATTTTTTGAAACTATCCAGGGAACTTAAAACAGGAATAATAGTCATTGGCGGAATCTTACTTTTTATAATGGGATTTAGTTACCTGAAATCTACTCCGCTTTTTGATAATAGTAAAACCCTTTATGCCGTGTATCCTAACGTTGGAGGCTTACAATCCGGAACCGTAGTTTCCATAAACGGGTACGGTGTGGGAAAAGTGAACGACATTCGATTTATAGATAACCAAGGGAATCTTGTAGTGACCTTTACGGTAAGCAGTGAGTTTGAATTTTCTAAAAATAGCAGGGTAGAGCTTTATGACACCGGTATTATAGGTGGTAAGGGCTTGCAGATTATGCCTGTTTTTGACGGGTCGGGCAATGTGCAATCCGGAGACACCCTAAGAACGGATACTAGGCCGGGACTTACAGAACTGGCACAGCAAAAACTAACGCCGTTGTTCAAGAAATTTGAATCTGCGGTTACGGACGCCGATTCGGTGTTGATCAATGTAAACGATGTTTTGGATGCAAATACAAGGAACGATTTAAGAAAGGCTATTAACGGTTTGAGTAATCTTATGGTGAGCCTTAACGGGAGTGCAGCTACCTTGGACAAGTTGTTAAAGGATAATCAGGGCAAGTTGGGCAGTTCCTTGGAGAATTTTGATGTGCTTACCTCAAATTTTGCCAAATTATCGGATTCTTTAAATAATGCAGGACTTGGAAGTACCTTGGCCAGTCTGCAAACGACCGTGGCCAGTTTGAGCACTATTATGTCAAAATTGGAAAAGGGAGACGGTACCCTTGGTAAATTGATGAACGATAAGGAACTTTATTCCAATTTAACCAGTGCTTCCAGAGAATTAGATTTGCTCCTACAGGACTTTCGTTTAAATCCAAAACGTTATGTGAATGTTTCTGTGTTTGGTAAAAAGCAAACGGATTATGCTGTTCCCGAGGATGATCCGGCAGAAATCATAGAAAATTAAGTTATGCAGTATATACCAAATGTCTTGTTCGCCGTTGTTCTGATTTTAGGAATCGGCTTTTTTGTGCGGAATGTGGGTCGGTTAAAACGGAACATTTTTTTGGGAAAGGAGCTTCGGGTAAATGATAACAAGGGTCAGCGATGGAAAAATATGGCCAACATTGCCCTTGGGCAAAGCAAGATGGTGGTGCGGCCTGTTTCCGGTTTTCTGCACATCATAGTGTATGTAGGTTTTGTGATTATCAATATTGAAGTGCTCGAAATTATCATTGATGGACTTTTAGGTACACATAGAATATTTTCTGGACTAGGAATTGTTTATGATGCATTGATAGCCTCATTTGAAATTTTGGCTTTCTTGGTAATCGTAGCCGTCGTTGTTTTTTGGATACGTAGAAATGTGATACGTCTCAAAAGATTCATAAAACCGGAAATGGAAGGCTGGCCAAAAAAAGACGGAAACCTCATTCTTTATATAGAGGTAGTCTTGATGCTACTTTTCTTAACAATGAACGCGGCAGATTTTCAGTTGCAACAATTGGGTTCGGCACATTACGCACAAGCAGGTTCATTTCCTATCAGTCAGTTCATTTCTGTCGGATTTCAAGGATTCTCCGAAGCTACCTTGATATTGATCGAGAGAACCGCATGGTGGATGCATATCATAGGTATTCTGTTCTTTTTAAATTATCTCTACTACAGTAAGCACCTGCATATTTTATTGGCTTTTCCAAATACCTACTATGGCAAGCTTAGACCAAAAGGGCAGTTGCCGAATTTGGAATCGGTTACCAATGAGGTGAAATTGATGATGGATCCGTCCGCAGATCCCTTTGCGGCACCTGCAGCGGATGCCCCGGTACCTGAAAAATTCGGTGCCTCGGATGTGCAGGACTTAAATTGGGTGCAATTAATGAACGCATACACCTGCACGGAATGTGGGCGATGCACGGACGAATGTCCTGCCAATCAAACCGGTAAAAAGTTGTCTCCCAGAAAAATAATGATGGATACCCGGGACCGCTTGGAAGAAGTTGGCAGGAACATCGACGCGAATAAAGGGGTTTTTAAGGAGGATGGAAAACAATTATTGGACAGCTATATCACAAAAGAGGAACTATGGGCATGTACCTCATGTAATGCTTGTGTTGAAGCATGTCCGGTAAGCATAGACCCATTGTCCATTATTATGGATATGCGCCAGTATTTGGTGATGGAGCAATCTGCCGCACCAACCGATTTGAACAATATGATGGGGAATATTGAAAACAATGGTGCTCCATGGCCGTTTAACCAAATGGACAGATTGAACTGGAGCAAGGAATCATAAATACAAAGAACACTATGTCAACTGAATTGAAAGTACCTACGATGGCCGAATTATTTGCAGCCGGACAACAACCCGAGGTTTTGTTCTGGGTAGGTTGTGCAGGAAGTTTTGACGATAGGGCCAAAAAGATTACCAAGGCCTTTGTAAAGATATTGAACAAGGCAGAAGTGTCTTTTGCGGTATTGGGCACGGAAGAAAGCTGCACCGGTGATCCTGCCAAAAGATCGGGTAACGAGTTTTTATTTCAGATGCAGGCCGTCACAAATATAGAGGTAATGAACGCTTATGGCATAAAAAAGGTAGTTACGGCATGTCCACATTGTTTTAATACCCTTAAGAACGAATACCCCGGACTTGGTGGCAATTATGATGTTGTGCATCATACCCAGTTCCTAAAGGATTTGTTGGACGAAGGTCGAATAAGCATGGAAGGAGGCAGCTTCAAAGGCAAAAGAATAACGTTTCACGACCCTTGCTATTTAGGCAGGGCTAACGGAGTTTACGAGGCACCAAGGGAACTGATCAGAAAATTGGATGCCGAACTTGTAGAGATGAAAAGTTGTAAGTCGCGCGGTTTGTGTTGTGGTGCCGGTGGGGCACAAATGTTCAAGGAGGCTGAAAAAGGGGATAAAGAGGTAAATATCCTACGTACGGAGCAAGCCTTGGAGACACAACCGCAAATTATAGCCGCTGGTTGTCCTTTTTGCAATACCATGATGACCGATGGTGTAAAGAACAAGGAAAAAGAGACATCGATTGCCGTGATGGATATTGCGGAATTGATCGCAACTGCAGAAGAACTTTAAACATGCCCCAAAGATGCTAGTAGATTTTAATACATTACCGGATACGGCCAGAATATGGATTTATCAGGCCAGTCGAAGTTTTACGCCAGAAGAGTTGGCAGCTATCAATACCGAGCTAAGCGATTTTCTAGTGCATTGGACGGCGCATGGTAATGATCTAAAGGCAGGGTTCGAGATACGTTACAAGCGGTTCTTGGTAATTGCCCTAGATCAGAGTGCTCAATCCGCTACAGGTTGCTCCATTGACGCATCTGTACATTTTATTCAGCAACTGGAAAAAACCTACAAGGTAGACCTGTTGGATAAAATGAACGTATCCTATAAGCAAGGAGAATTCGTGGCTTACAAAACCTTGTTGGAATTCAAGGCGATGGCCAAACAAAAAGCTATTTCAAAAAACACTATCGTTTTTAATAATCTGGTGGCTACCAAAGCGGAATATAAGGAGCATTGGGAGGTTCCGGCCTCCGATAGTTGGCATGCCCGTTTTGTTCAAGTGAAATAAGTTCGGGACATGCGCCCGGCATTCGCAAAAGTATGGGCTAAAAATTCCTTGGCAATGTGAAAACAACTTGGCTATAGGCAATTGGGTTTCAGTTTTACAATCCTGTTAAAGCAGCTTTAAATACCCTATTTTACTTGGTTATATCGATGAAATGCAATAATTTTCGTTGTTTTAAGTTATCTCCATACATTTAAAACTCATGCGTTCGTTTTTAACTTCATTTTTATCTTTAGTAAGTATGTTTATGGTCAGTGGTCAAAACCCGCTGGTGACCACCGATAGCTTAGCTCAAAAGCAATGGGTAGATCTTAAGTATAAAGGTATGACCTTGGAGCAAAAGATCGGTCAATTGTTCATGGTAAGTATCGAATCCAGGCAAAGCAAGGCTGCTACCGATGGCGTCAAAGATTTAATAGCCAGGCACCAAATAGGTGGTGTAATATTTTCAAGGGGCGGTCCTGTTAGGCAGGCACAGCTGTGTAACGAATATCAATCGGTATCAAAGCTTCCGCTGCTCATAGCAATGGATGCGGAATGGGGACTTTCCATGCGGCTAGATTCTACTTATGCGTTTCCATGGAATATGACCTTGGGCGCGATTTCAGATAATTCGGTAGTGGAAAAGGTTGGGAAACAAATTGGCAAGCATGCCAACAGGCTAGGGGTGCATATCAACTTTGCACCGGATATCGACATCAACACAAATCCAAAAAATCCCATTATCGGAAACCGTTCTTTTGGTGAAAACAGGGAGAATGTGGCAGAAAAGGGAATAGCCTTTATGAAAGGGATGGAAAGCGTTGGAGTCTTATCCAGCGGCAAACATTTTCCGGGTCACGGGGATACGGCCGTTGACTCACATCATGCCTTGCCGTTTCTTAATTTTTCAAAGGAGCGCTTAGATAGCTTAGAGCTCTATCCTTTTAGGCAATTGATAAAAAATGGATTGAGCAGTGTTATGGTCGCCCATTTGGAGGTGCCAGCACTTGAACTAAAAAAAGGTCTACCGTCTTCCTTGTCCGAACAAATTATATCCGGTGTTCTAAAGGATAAAATGGGTTTTGAAGGACTCGTCTTTACGGATGCCCTAAATATGAAAGGCGCAACCGAATATGGCACCAATGGCGAGGTGGAACTCGCTGCTTTTATTGCAGGAAACGATATATTGTTAATGCCGGAAAATGTAGCACAGGCAAAAGAAAAACTTCTAAAGGCCTATAAAACCGGCAGAATTACCGAAAAACGCTTGGCTACATCGGTAAAAAAGATACTCATGGCCAAATATAAGGTTGGTTTGCAAAATTATAAACCAATTAAAATTGAAAACTTATATGAGGATTTAAATTCGCTGGAAGACGATCTTATATACGAAGAGGCCATAGAGGAAGCAATAACTGTTTTAAAGAATAACTTTGATATTCTTGGAATAAAGAATTTACAGAATAAAAAGATAGCTTATGTGAAGTTCGGGGATGCTCCTAACGATGACTTTGTACAAACCCTAAAAAAGTATGCCAGTGTAACCCAGGTGAACGGTAGTGATATAGGAACCTTGAAGAAAAAGCTATCAGATTACAACCTTATTATAATCGGGCATCATAAAAGTAACGATAGTCCTTGGAAGTCGTATAATTTTTCCAACAAGGAACTTTCATGGCTTCAAGAAATTTCAAATTTGAGGTCTTCTAACCTAGTGCTATGTGTGTTCGCAAAACCGTATGCACTTTCAAAGATATCCACATTTCAAAATATTGACGCGGTAGTCATGTCATATCAAAATAGCGCCATTGCCCAGAAAAAGACGGCCGAACTGCTTTTTGGGGCTGTGGGTTCTTCGGGTACCATTCCGGTGAGTACCAATTCGGAATTTCCTATTGGTACGGGAATACGGTTAAAGTCCATGAAAAGGTTGGGCTATACGCATCCGGAAAGGGTAGGTATGAGCTCCAAAAAATTGGCGGAGGTAGACAGGTTGGTACAAGACGGTTTGGATAGTCTTATGTTCCCGGGGGCACAAGTACTTGTTTCGAGAAAAGGAAAGGTCGTATATAGTAAAAGTTTCGGCAAACCCACATACGACTCCAAAGACAGCATTTCCAATGAATCTATCTATGATCTGGCATCGCTTACCAAAATCTTGGCCACATTGCCTATGGTCATGAAAATGGAAGAAGAGGGTAAGATAGCATTGAACGATACGTTTGAGCAACTGGAACCAAGATACACCGATACCGAAATAAAAAATGTAACCGTGTTGAAGGCGCTGTCTCATTATGGGAGGTTACCTGCGTGGATTCCGTTTTACATCAATACCTTGGATGAGAATAAAAAACCCTCCAAATTATTGTACAGAACAGAACCAACGGTTGGTTTTACCAATAAGGTGTCGGATAACCTTTATATTATAGATTCGTATAAGGACTCCATTTATGACCGTATTGGCCGTCAAGATTTGAAGTCCAATCGGTATCGATATAGCGATGTTCCGTATTATGTAATGAAGAAATATATAGAAGATACCTATTCGGAACGTCTTGATGTTCTTTCCGATAATTTCCTATACGCCAGATTGGGTGCAAACTACACAGGATTTAATCCGTTGGACCGCTTTGCTAAAAATCAAATTGTTCCTTCCGAAGAGGATACCTATTATCGGTACCAGACCGTTCAAGGCTACGTGCACGACATGGGTGCGGCCATGCAAGGTGGGGTAGGAGGACATGCGGGTCTATTTAGCAACGCCAATGATATTGCCAAAATAATGCAAATGTATTTGCAACAGGGCTATTATGGTGGCACTCAATTCTTTAACTTTAGAACTGTAGAAAAGTTTAATAAATGCTATTTCTGTGATAAGAACGTAAGGCGTGGTGTCGGTTTCGATAAGCCCCAATTACAAAATAGTGGCCCCACTTGTGGTTGTGTTTCTAGAAAGAGTTTTGGCCATAGCGGTTTCACCGGAACCTATACCTGGGCAGACCCTGAAGAGGAAATCGTCTATGTCTTTTTATCCAATAGGACCTATCCTAGCGCCTCCAATAGGCTTTTAGTTAAATCTGGGTTAAGAACAAGGATTCAGCAAGCGATTTACGATTCAATTCTAAATTAAAATGTAATTTTGCCAAGATGAAAGTAGCCATAGTATGTTACCCTACCTTTGGTGGTAGCGGTGTTGTAGCAACAGAACTTGGAATTGCCTTGGCCAATAGGGGACACGAGGTTCACTTTGTAACCTATAGGCAGCCGGTACGGTTAGAGTTATTGAACAACAATATTTACTTTCACGAGGTACACGTACCCGAGTATCCTCTTTTTCATTATCAACCTTATGAACTTGCGCTTTCCAGTAAATTGGTGGATACCATTAAGCTACATAAAATAGATTTGCTGCACGTGCATTACGCCATACCACATGCTTATGCTGGTTATATGGCCAAAAAAATGTTGGAAGAGGAGGGCATCTATATCCCAATGATCACCACCTTGCATGGAACCGATATTACCTTGGTAGGCAAACACCCATTTTATAAGCCTGCGGTAACGTTTAGCATTAATAAGTCCGATGTGGTAACCTCCGTTTCCGAAAATTTAAAACAGCGCACCTTGGATATTTTTGATATTAAGGGAGACATCGAAGTCATTCCCAACTTCATTGATACCACTAAATATAAAAACACATTTACCGATTGCCAACGTTCCAATATGGCCAAGGATAATGAACGCATCGTTACGCACATCAGTAATTTTAGAAAGGTAAAGCGTATACCGGACGTTATTCGAATATTTCACAAAATACAAGAAAAAATTCCCGCTAAATTGATTATGGTGGGAGAGGGGCCGGAAAAGGAAGGAGCGGAACAGTTGTGCGAAAAGTTGGGTATAGCGGACCGCGTAATATTTTTGGGAAACAGCCACGAGATAGACAAGATCCTCTGTTTTTCGGATTTATTTCTATTGCCATCTGAATCTGAAAGTTTTGGCCTTGCAGCGCTCGAAGCAATGGTGAACAAGGTAGCGGTAATTTCAAGTAACGCAGGGGGCATTCCTGAAGTTAATATCCACGGTGTCACCGGTTTTTTAAGTGAAATCGGGGATATAGACGATATGGCAAAGAACGCCATTACTATTCTTGACAGTGACGAAACCTTAGAGGAGTTTAAGCTGAATGCTGTACGTGAATCCCATAAATTCGATATACATAGTGTCTTACCTCTGTACGAGGAAGTTTATGAAAGAGCGTATAAAAGTAGGTTTCTTAATGCTTAGGCTGGTACTACCATTGTTTTGTATGTCCTTGGGGCTTTTTACTTCATGTAAAACAAAAAAAAACAGTTTTAACGAGCAAACAGCGGCTTCGAATATGGTACTTATACTTCAAGATGACCATAGCGGAGCAACCGCTGAGGAGTTACTGATAATCAAAAATCAAAAATCGTTACAAACATTTTTCGCAAAAATCAATAAAACCAGAAAACCTGGGCTGCCTCTTCCCGAAATCGACTTTAAATCCAATATGTTGCTTGTTTGGTGTGCAGGAGAAACTACCGAAGCAAGGCCTGGTCTTATATTTCTAAAAGAAACCCCGGAATCCTATACGGTCAGCAAGGTAATTCCAAAAAAGAAATCTAAAAATAAAGCGGTAACCAGCCCTTTTTTAATCTACCGACTTCCGTTAAGCGATAAGAAAATTATCATTGAATAGGTCTTACGACCGATAAAATAGCGTGTTTAACTATCCAACGAATATTCCTACATTACGTAGGTGATTTTTGATGTTATTGGATAATTGAATTACTTTAGCCTATTCAAATAATACATAAATTATGAAAGCTCCATTTCTTTCTTTGCTAATTGCCGCAGTACTTTTTTGTACAACTATAAGTGCGCAAGAAGATTTACAGATTACCGCAAAGGACAGTATTGTTCAAAGCTCCTGGATTTTTGGTGTAGGAGTAAACGCCGTTGATGATTCCGGTAATGTTTTTAGTGGTTTGTTTAACGTGTCGGACGAATGGAATATGGTTCCTTTCCCATCTAGGATAAGTATCGGAAGATATTTTAAGAGCGGATTGGGAATCGAAGCCATAGGAACTTACAACCAGTATATGGAAGGGAATATTATCGATGGGGTTCCTAGTCCTGAAAATATAGACTATTTTGGAATGGATGCTCGTCTTACTTATGATTTAAATAAGATTATTGGTCAGACAGGATGGTTTGATCCTTATGTAGGTGTAGGTATAGGTTATACGGATGCTAACAGATTAGGTAGGGGAACCTATAACGCTGCGGTTGGATTTAGAACCTGGTTTTCAGATAGATGGGGTTTAGATTTTAATTCAACTGGAAAATGGTCTATTGGAAGTGAGAATGGTGTAACCAACCATATCCAGCATGCTGCGGGTGTGGTATATCAGTTCGGTATTGAAAAAGGACTTTCTAAAAGGGGAGAGGAAAAACTTGAATTGTTAGCAGCTATAGAAAAAGAGAAGCAGCGACAAATGGATTCCATCGCCGAGGTCAACAAGCAAAAGGAAGCGCTGTTGTTGGCAGAACGTTTAAAGAAAGAAAAGGAAGAAGCGGCACTAGCATCGGCAGAGGAGGCCAGATTAAAGGCAGAAAGGGATCGAAAAGACGCCATAGAAAAACGTATCGCGGATTTAGGTTATGTGTATTTTGATTTAAATTCTTCGGTACTAACAAAGCAGTCTAAGGATATTTTAAATTCCTTAGCGGCTATTTTAGAGGAAATTCCGACCTTGGAATTAAAGATAACATCGCATACAGATTCTCGTGGAGACTCGAAATATAATGACTGGCTATCCGAAAGAAGAGTAAAAAGTACTAAGGATTATTTGATTTCTAAAGGTATAGACTCTTCTAAACTAAGTACTGAATCCTATGGGGAGCGGCAGCTATTGAATGAATGTAGTGATGGTACGTACTGCCCGGAAGAGAAACATAAGGTAAATAGGAGATCCGAGTTTCTGGTTTTGGAACTGTAATACCGGTCTTAAAAAAGATTGGCGAGGAAGAGACCTAATTAAATTTTAAAAAAGCATTGATCTGTTTTCTGGTCAATGCTTTTTTTTATTGGTTTGAAACTGTAAGTAATGATTTTTCCCCTAACCCAGATGATACCAATCTACGTTTTGAATGTCGTATTGAAAATTTGAATTATTTTTTTCTCAGTTTAGGAATGAAATCTAAACATAGCATTAGCTATGGTTCTATTTTATGACGACTAATGAGTAAAAAAGAAACTTGTTTTATGCGACAGCTAGAGTTAAAAATGGTATTATGCATAAGTCTTTTGTCATAAGGGTGCAAAGCCCTATAAAATCAAGACTTTTGCGATTGAGGCATAGCCATCGCTAAGGTGATCGAGCGAAAGACGGTACAACGATTGAGTTTGCAGGGATTTGCAGCCGTAATAGAATTTCTAGGGCATAATCTGGGTTTAACACCTCGTGGGCTTGTCCCAAGGCAGTTGAACGCACTTGCTTTGCACTACCTCATTCTCGTTTGGGTTGAATGGGAATGGTCGATCGCTTTTGCCTCCTTGACCAGTTGTAAGTACTATTTTATTATGGGGAGTTAACTGTTATGAACTATGTTTCTTTATTGGAGCGAATGCAGTTGTCGCGCACGGGAGGGATTCGTTTAAGGAGTTAAAGGACCTACTTGGTTTTCTCGGCGTAATTTAAATGGGTAATATGGCTATCATTTTATCAGCTTAAATCCTTTATTGATGTTGGTTCCTTTAAGGTGTAACATGTAATGTCCTCGTCTTAAGTGTTCGGTGTCTATTGTAATGGTTTCATCATCGGTAGTATAGCTTTCAGTATGCAGAAGTTTTCCAGATGCGGTGTACAAGGAGATTACTATTCGTTCATCTGTTAAATAACGCATGTCTACATTGACAAAATCGGTAATGGGGTTTGGGTATACGATAAACGCGTCTTTTTGGGCTATCGTTTCTCTGTATACACCTTGGCATAGCGTATCAGAGCTTACCTCCAAAAGATTTATGTCTTGGGTCAGTTCTAAAGTGATCTCGTTCAATTCGGTTTCCGAAAGCGTCCCGTTCCAAGTGATGTAGTATTTAGTGGCACCGCTAAGGTTCAGCGTAACAAGGGTACCGGCATCGTTCAAGGACGAACGTACCTCAATGTCAACCACCGAATTTTCTATTTCTAGGGGATAGCATCGCTCCAAATTATTGGTTGATAACCCAATACAGAGCTCATAGCTACCACTATCCAGATTTTCAATTGCGAGTATATCGGTAAATTCAAAGGTGTCAATAGTTTGGGAATCTTTTAAAAGGGATGCCACGTATGTGCCGGTTACGGAGGCTGTCAATTGTAATGTGCCATTTGGACTCGTAGTGCAGGAACTAGCAGTGGTGGTAAGGGAAAACCGATCATCTGGAAACTCGGTTGCCGCACAACCATTGCTATCCACTACCGCTCCTATGCTTGTATTTGTACATTGATCAAGGTCGTTGGTAATACCATCTTGGTCGTCATCCAATTGGGAGGGAGCGCATCCATTTTCGTTTACCGCTTCATTGGTCGGGCTGTTGGGGCATACATCCGCAGCATTTTCTATTCCGTCACCATCGGTATCCGGAACGCTGTTCACGGATAGTTCTAAACGTTCCACACAACCTATGGCGGTAATGTAGGTATATGTTCCTGCGTCGTCGGCGGTCACGGAGTCGAGGGTATAATCGCCCGTAACAGTTTCTCCATTGGGTAGGGTCAAGGTAAAATCAGCGGTGTTGGGCAGCATGCCAAGAACGAGGCTGCTTCCTTCGTTCAATGAGACCGTATTGCTGCCACTATCCAAAATACCGTTTACGGTATACACTGGTGTAATGCTGTTCGGTGTGCAGAAACTTTCTCCCCAAATGGCTAGGTTATTGTTTTGAACACCTCCGGCGATGTCAAAAATACCGCCTACATACAATAAATTTGCACCTGAATCGAAAGCTAGGCTTCCTACCGTAGAATTTACACCAACTTCCATATCCTGTCCCAGTGCTTCCCATCCTTTTTCAGCACTCCAACGGGCTATGTTGTTTACAATTTTATTAGTTTGCCCTATGTCGCTTGCCGTTTCAAAGTTTCCACCGGCATACACATTGTTTCCGTTAAGGGCAATTGCATTTACGCTACCGCTAAGACCAAGACCCAGTGTTTCCCATGTCTCGTTGGTGAAATCAAATCTGGCAATTCTATTCGCGGCTTTATTTCCGGCAAGGTTGAAGTTGCCACCGGCGTATAAAAAATTATCCGTTATGGCAATGGCCTGTACAAAACCACTGGTTCCTTCTTCCAACGCGGACCAGTTAGCCCCGTCCCACTTTGCTATACGCGCAGTAGGGACACCTCCAGCAGCATCAAAATTACCACCTATATAGAGATGGTTAGAGCCATCGAAAGCTAAGCTTCTGATTTCATTATTGGTACCGGCGATTCCGGTCGCTGTATCCGCTAGGCCTAGCCAACTGTCTCCTTGCCAACTCGCAATGTTGTTTACCCTTGCCGTGCCTGCATTAGAAAAGACACCCCCGGCAAATAGCGTCCCTTCCTGGTCAAACCTTATTGCTAGAATGGGGCCATTGGTACCTTCGTCCAACGCACTCCAAACCGATCCGTTCCAAAATGCAATATTATTGGCGGAAACACCTCCAATTTGTGTGAATTCACCTGCAACGAAGATATTTCCGTTAGGCGCAATGGCGATCGAGTAGATAGGTCCGTTACTGCCGGTGCCAAAGGGTTGCCATTGTTTCTCTGGGGTAATGACGGCCAGATTAGCTGCAGAAACCCCACCTACATTCGAAAAGTTGCCACCAACATAGATAGTGTTGTCGGAGGCTATTGCAATGGTTTCTACCGTGCCATCTGTTCCGCTGGAAATTCCGGTCCATTCTCCAATACCGTTGATGGCCGTATTTACCGGTTCCATTACGGTTTCGGTTAACTTAAAAAGCTTTGCGTTAGTGCCATAACCGGAAAAGTAGAGTTCCCCAGCTTCGTCCTCGCCAAAAGATGAAATAGATTCCCCGCTGGCTCGGAACAGTAACTCGGAATTCGCGGCACCAGTACCCTCGTTGTAGGTTAATGCCCAAACCCTGCCTGTTAAATAATCACCAAAAATGTATTTGTTCTGTAGGGAAGCCGATGTAAGGTTCCCGCGATACACATATCCGCCCGTAATAGATTTATCACCGGCAGTATGATCATAGGAAAAAATAGGTTTAATGTCCGGGGTTGTTGTAAGGCCTGGTGTGGTTCGGTAGTTTGCGTTTGCCTCGAACCTGTTCCAGCCGTAATTTCCTCCGTTGGAAATAATATTGATTTCCTCGCTGGCATTTTGACCAACATCCGCGCCCCATAGCCTTCCTGTTACATCAAATGACATTTTCCAAGTATTCCGGATACCCCAAGCATAGATTTCATCGAGTCCGGATTGTCCAATTCTTGGATTATCTGATGGTATTTCATAGTTCCCATTGGGTAGCTCGGGATTACGCTCTACTGGATTGTCGCCGTTAATGTCAACATCTATCCTAAGGATGCTTCCAAATATCGAATTTAAATTTTGTGCGTTACCGAGTGGGTCTCCGCCACCGCCACCGTCACCTACGGATATATACAGATAGCCATCTGGCCCAAAGGTGATTTTCCCTCCGTTATGATTGGATTCCGCCTGATTTTTCATGAACTGGGCAATAACAGTTTCGCTATTGGGATCTATAAGATTTGGGTCGGAACTGCTTACCTGAAATCGTGAAAT
Source organism: Maribacter chungangensis (assembly GCF_042676845.1). Lineage (NCBI taxonomy): Bacteria > Pseudomonadati > Bacteroidota > Flavobacteriia > Flavobacteriales > Flavobacteriaceae > Maribacter > Maribacter chungangensis. The sequence goes on along the minus strand of NZ_JBHTHY010000012.1, from coordinate 28,065 downwards.
ATTTATTCTGTAATTGTTTGGACTGTCAATGTAATACACAAAAATATAACCGTTGCTTTCAAATTCGGGATGAAAGGCCAACCCTAATAGGCCTATTTCCTGACCGGAACTGTAGGATACTTTTTTGGAAATATCCAAAAACGTTCGAACTTGTTCGCTTGTCACTTGATCAGTGTTGGGAAAAACCTTGATGGTTCCTTGTTGCTCCACTACAAAGAGCCGATTGGAACCATCGGAGGCATTTTGTATCTCTACAGGAAGGTTGAAGCTGAGGCTGGGGAATGCTTCTTCATAGGAGATTTGACCATGGGAGGTGACAAAACCATAAAAGAATAGAAAGCAAAAAAAAGCTGATTTGCAGCGTAGGAAAAATATGTGCATGTAGGGGATTTAAACATAACAAAGATACGTAGATCATACGTAGTTTGGATTTTCCTAACAAGTATAAATTTTGAGTTATTTCATAAAAAATGACAAACAAAAGATAAGAAAGGTATACTTTAATATAGCGATGTTGCTACTTCTTATGGTGGTTATCCTGTTGATAGGTCACCTTGCTGTTTTTCCATTTTAAATAGTTAACACTGCTTGTTTTTACTTGGTGCCACAGAGGTGTTGAACATATCTTTTACAATGGTGGGCAAAAACAACATAAGAAAATCCTAGACCGGCCAATAAAAAGTAACAGTAATTTAGAGATTTTAAATTACAAATTAACTTCGTAAAAAAGCTAGTTTAAACTGGACATAAGATTTTTGGAAAGAACGGAACTGGACCAGATAATTCGTACGCAATGTTCCAGGTGCCAAAATATTCTATCCTCGATTTGATTCCCTGCCAAAAGTGGTCCGGCCACAAAAAGATTTTCGGATGCTTGCATGCGGTCGTCTACTTGAAATCCAATATTGGAAGCGTTGGGGGTGCAAAGTTTATCGCTGATGAGATTCTTTAAAAATGGCGTTAGACCTTCGGAAGTAAGGTTAACACTTCCCAAGCAGTTTACGATCAGGTTAAAAGGTTCGGAACTCTCCTCGGAACGTGATGCCGCTTCGGTAGGTTTGTAGTGTAGTATAAGGCCATCGGTGTTTTCTTCAATCCTAACAAATCTGCCTTTTATGTGTGTAAACCTATTTTCTTTCATTAGGTTGTCTACAACGGAAAGGTAATGGTTTCCGGCACAACGTTGTCGCCTTCCTATTTGATTGCCATGAAAGCAGGCAAAATTCAGCAGTTCTTCCTTACTTAATTTTGGTAATAAACTCCCAAAACCTTTAGAAATTATTCCCACGGTAGTGGCCGCGCCCAAAGCTTGTTCTTCAGCGATGTCTATGTCTTTATGGGCCGCCTCCGCAATTAATTTGGCCGTAAGTGAATCCGATGTTGCAAGGGATTCTAAATGTTTGGCTTTGAATTCTTTAGCTCTAATCGGGTCAAAGGTTCCATCGGGCATCACGCCATGGGAAGATAACGTTTTGAAGGTCGTCTTGTATTCCTCCATGGGAAGTTTGTCACAAATCTTGTACAACATTTCCAACCCACTGGCATTGGCTCCTAGTACCGCAATTTTGGTAGGAAGATGTTTATTTTCACGTGCTTTGATAAACGAGGCAATTCTTGCCATGTTCTCTTCCATTCCTTCACCGTAGGGAGCGTCTATATATAGTTTGTTTATAGTTTCTTTGGTTTCCTTGTTGTATAGTTTTTTATAGGGAAGCGAACCAATGGAGAGTACTACTTTTTCAACCGTTAAGTGGCTATTGTCATCGAAAGTTAGGGTAAATGTACCACCTTCCTTAGTAACGGATTTTGTTTCTTTTTGAAGGTATTCCAAAGTTAACCTTTCTTCAGCTACCAATTTATCTACTCTTTTTACCACTTCTCTGTGTATGTATCGGCCAAAGAAAAATCTGGGTACATACAAATCGTCCCAGTCACCATTTTTGTAAAGAGGACTGTTATCGGCTACCCATTTAGCTGCATATCGGCCTCCGTTCGCCAAAAATTCCTGGGCCAGTTCGTCAATGTTTTCGTTCAACCAATTTTTGTAGTGGGTTCGGTGCGGTTCCGAAATAAAATTTTTCAAATCCTGAATCAATAGCACTGATTTTCCAGAGCGCTCACCATACGGCATCCCTTTAAAAAAATCGGCACTTTTATCAATAATATATAAGGTGATTTTTTCTTTTGAGGCGTCATTGTCCAATGCTTCCAAGAAGGGAATTAAAGTGTAACTCGTGGCTATTCCTGCGCCGATAAATGCAATTTTTGTTGACATGGAGTTGAAAAATTGATTAGTAAAATGTAAAAATGATAAAATTAAGACTGACTACCCGTGTTTTTACTTTTTTTTGTGACCAAGTAAACGGATTTATCGTTTATCTACTAGTAATAAAAATCAAGCAGTTAGGTAACACTGAAAATCATACGTCAAAGTGCCCCGATTTCATCCTCGGAAATTGTTTTGGATTTATACATACTATAGTCTTTTGTAGTTTTATAAATCCCGGAAAACCCACGTAAATAGGCAGTTCTTTCAAGACCAACGTGATTATCTTGATAATATTGTTAATAAGTTACTTTTATTTTGGTTTCCTTGTTTCAGTTAACTCCTGAGTTGAAGTAAATTTGCACTATTGAAATATAACGTATATATAGGTTATTTAACGAGATTAATCTCTTTGTTAATGCTATTGTACTTTTTTTGTCTGTTCAAAATAGAACACTATTTTTTTTTAACAATGCTATGATGAAGAAAAATTACCCCACAAAGTTATCCAGTATTAAGAATGTATTACTAACCACAGGTATTGTTGGTGCGGTTACGGCCTTTATGAGTTTTGGGCCTATGTTTATGGGTCCGGGACTTCAGGTCACCGACATTGAGCCTTTTGATCCGTTTGTGGACACTTCATTCTCAGATTTAGGCACTGCGAGTCCAACGTATGAGATTGCTTTCCCTAATCTTACTTTTGATTCACCGATTATATTTACCCCGGTGCCCAATCAAACGAAGATAGTGGTTGGCCAGCTTAATGGTATGGTATATTGGATTGAAGATGACGATAATACAACGACAAGTACCCAAATTGTGGACCTATCCGCAGAAGTGGGCGACCGCAACGAGGGTCAGGTTTGGGATGGAGGTTTTTTGGGACTGTCCATTCATCCAGATTTTGGTACGGCAGGCAAAAATTTCTTTTTTATATATTATACAACTGCTTCACCTAGTAGCACTTTAGGAGGTCCTAGTGGGTTTTCTTGTGAAGTGGAGACATTTTCACAAAATTATCTTAAACTGGAACGATTTGAAGTAGACCCCGTAACAATGACCTTGGTAGCCGGATCTAGGGTTACCATGATCAACAGGGAGTTGTACAATACTACTCACCGTGGCGGAGGTATGGAGTTTGGTGATGATGGTTTTCTGTATTTGTCTACAGGAGATCAGGCTGCTTATCTTAACGCTCAGGTCATTTCTGAGAATTTGGACGGTGGTGTGCTTCGTATCGATGTGGATATGATTGGTGGAGCTGTTAGTCATGCGCCAATTCGACTCTTGCAGGATACTGGTGTTGGGAACACCCATCCTCAGACGCAAGGTTTGGAAATGTCCGGTAATTTGTACTACATCCCCAATGATAATCCATATAACGACCCTTCCGGAGCAGTATTTGAAGAGTATGTTTCAATTGGAAATAGAAGTCCTCACCGTATGACCAAGGATCGGGATACGGGAATCTTTTATATTGGTGAAGTGGGTGAAAATACCCATGAAGAAATTAACGTACTAGACCCTACCATACTTGATAGAAAAAACTTTGGATGGCCGCTTTTCGAGGCTAATGCGCCTTTTAACCCTAACTGTCCTAGCGGACCTGTAAGTCTTTATCCTGGTACTACCCACTCACCTCCATTGACGCAATTTTCGCGTGCGGAAGCTACTTCGATCACAGGGGGCTATGTGTATCGCGGGTCCAATCTACCCGGTCTAGTAGGGAAATACATCGCAGCCGATTACGGTCAAACTGATTTGATTTATGAAATCGATATAAATACTGGTGCTAAGCAGTCTTTAGGAGTGTTTCAACCATTGGACATTATTTCTTTTGGACAAGATGCTGCAGGGGAATTATATTTATTGCGTTTAGGAAACAACAGTAATTTATACAGGTTAACGGCTTCCATAGATTTAGATGATGCTCCCGCTTTGTTATCCCAAACAAACGCATTTGAAACGGATGCATCAGGTGATTTTTCAGATGAACAGGAATTAAGGGTAGCCGACGGTTTTGTTCCTTATGAGATGATAGAACCTTTTTGGTCGGACGGAGCTTACAAAAAACGTTGGATGGCATTGCCTAACGACGGAACGCATAACACTCCCGATGAACAAATTCAATTCTCCGAGAACGGTGACTGGATTTTTCCTATCGGCTCCATCATCATCAAACATTTTGATTATCCCATTGATGATAATGATCCGGATGTAACCCGTAAAGTCGAAACTCGATTTTCTATCAAGGGAAGTGATGGGAGTTTTTATTTTCTAACCTATAAATGGCTGCCGGATGAAAGTGATGCCGTCTTGGTAGATATGGAAGTTGGTGACACGGCCAATATAGATGTGACCACAGTGGGAGGTGGGCAACGTAACGTGAATTGGTTGTATCCTTCCAATAGCCAATGTATCGCTTGTCATAGCCCCGCCCTGGGGGGGACATTAGGCCCTCGGACCCGATATTTAAATAGTGATTACGATTATCAAACACACGACCCGGATGGTACGGTAGGAAACCAATTGGTGACCTTAAGTGCTCTAGGCATGTTGGACGCAACAATTACGGATACGGATACCCCTGGGTATTTGACCCATGTCGCTATGGACGATCCCAATGGAACCTTGGAAGAACAAGCACGTTCTTATTTAGATAATAACTGTGCCTATTGCCACCAACCGGCAACTGGAAACAGGGCGAATTTTGATCTTCGTTCCTTGAATACCCTGGCACAAACAGGACTTGTATCGGCAGGTTTTAACCAGGCAATACCTGGTTTGCCATCCACGCAACGTGTATTAATACCGGGGGATGCGGCCAATTCGCAAATCTTCCACAGGACACAAAGTTTAGACCCAGGAATTATGATGCCTCCCTTGGCAAAAGGGATAGTGGATGCTGAAGGTGTAGCGCTCTTACAGGCTTGGATCAATGGAATGGATCCCATAGCGCCTGCCCCAGATTTGGATACCTATAGATTGGTGAACTTTGCTACGAAAGCCACTTTACAGGTAGCTGATGCCAGCAATGTACAGGGCACGAATGTACAAGAAGGAGGCTACGAGGGCTTGGCCCAACAGCATTGGGCTTTGGAGAATGCTGCGGATGTCGGGTATTACAAGTTGAGAGCTACAAGTAGCAGCCGTTACTTGGATGTAGCTGGTTTTGGCCCGGATGTAGGTGTCAACGTATGGCAATGGTTGGATAATCCTACGGCATCCCAACAATGGGAAATAATTGATGCTGGGGATGACACTTTTCATATCATAGCAAGAGTAAACGGGAATTTCCTCGGTTTAGAGCCGGACGGTAACGTTGTTGTAGGAACCGATGACGGTAGTGATACGTTTAGATGGGAATTTTTACCAACAAGCGCACCTTTCGATATTGGTATCGATGTGCTCTCCAATCTAGTGATTACCTCTGAGGACGGCACTACGGATGATTTTGATGTCGCTCTAAAATCCGCACCGGTGGATGATGTTGTCCTATTGGTTACCGGAGTGGGTGCTACGGATGAATTTACACTATCAGAAACAGAACTCACGTTTACTGCTACAAATTGGAATGTACCACAATCGGTTACGGTAACCGGAGTGGATGATGCCGATGTCGACGGTGTTCAGTACTATGACATACAAATAGAAGTTGATGATGCGCGTAGTGATACCACGTACGCAGGCTTCACGGCAACTTTTGGAGGCTACAATGAAGATGACGATGGCGGGGCAGGCGGTCCTCCGGCCCCGGGAAGTTATCGGATCATCAACGTTGACAGTGGTCTGTCAGCTGAAGTTTCCGATGCAGGTACTACCAATGGTATAAACGTAGAGCAAGGATTATATCAAGGCGTTAGCAGTCAACAGTTTGATTTGGTATACCAAGGAGACGGACTATATTCATTATTAGCTGCCCACAGCGGGGGAGCAATGGATGTAGAGCAGGGGAATATTAATCCAGGAGCGAATGTGTGGCAGTTCGCAAATAACGGCACAGTTTCACAATTATGGACCGTACAAGATGCTGGCAATGACACCTATCATATTATAAGTGAGTTGGGAGGACATTATTTGACCATAGATGCCAACGGAAATATCCTGGTAGACGTAGATAATGGAACTGATATTTTTAGATGGCGTTTCGAAGACATTCTAACGCTAGGCAACACGGGTATTGCGGTAAGTCAGGACATATTGTTTACAAACGAAGATGGCGATACGGATACATTTACGGTTTCTCTAAGGGAAGCACCCACTGGGACTGTAACGGTTGGTCTACAGGTTGTTACCGGGGTAGCCGAGGTCAGCTTGAGCATTGCGCAACTAGTTTTTACAGCTGCTGATTGGAACGTGCCACAGGTGGTAACGGTTACAGGTCTGGACGATGTTACGCCAGATCCGGATGGTGCTCAGGATTTTGTTGTGGAAGCTGTGGTAATTGCACCTTTTAATGATCCAAATTACACATCTGGTATAGGTGATACGGTTGCAGGTGTTAACTATGACAATGATGGTGGTGATAACGGTGGCCCGGTAGCAGGTATTTATCAAATCCGTAATGTAGGGAATCAACTAAATATCATGCCAGAAGCTGGGATTATAGCACGGGACGTAAATTTGCTAACGGATACCTATGATGCCTCTGAATATCAGCATTTTGAACTGATTGCTGAAGCTGGTGGACTTTACAGTATCAGATTTACCCAACAAGATGCTTTAGGAAGGGACTTGTATTTGGATAATCAAGGAGGAAGCAATGCTCCGGGAACAAATATTTGGGCTTACACTGAGAGTCTTGGTTCCGGTAGGATAGCGCAGTTGTTTCAAATTCAAAACGCTGGTGATGGCTCGTATTACATCATCAATGCTTTAGAAACGCTTCCAACGCCTAACTATCTGACTGTAAATAATGATAACCTTATTGCTGCTACAGATGAAGGTAACGATTTCTTTAAATGGCAGTTCTTGCCTACTGGCTTTGCTCCGGAGGCTGTAGCTTCAGTCGATGTTAATTCCGGAAATGCGCCATTGGAAGTTCAATTTACGGGTAGTACGTCTACCGATGATAAAGACGATATCGTAGCATATCTTTGGGACTTTGGTAACGGGGATACCGCTACGGATGCAGATCCTAATTATAGCTTTACGCAAGGTGGTACGTATAATGTAACCTTGACCGTAACCGATGGTGACGGTTATGAAGATCAGAGCGATCCAATAGAAATTGTAGTTAACGGAGCTCCGGAAGCGGTGGCCAGTGCAGATGTAATTAGCGGTATTGCTGCCTTGGAGGTCGCCTTTACCGGTGATCAATCTACCGATGCCGAAGGGTTTGTTACCTACGCCTGGAACTTTGATGGTAGTGCAAATTCAACGGATGCCAACCCCGTGCACACTTTTAGTACTGCCGGAACGTATGACGTGGTCTTAACGGTAACGGATGAAGGAGGGCTTCAGGATACGGATACCATAACAATCGTTGTGTCGCCTAATATGGCTCCGGTAGCCGTAGCAATTGCTGATGTTTTAGAAGGGGATGCGCCTTTGAATGTCAACTTTGTTGGTGATCAGTCTACAGATGATGATGTAGTTGTGTCCTATAGCTGGGATTTTGGTGACGGAACAAGCTCTGTGAGTGCCAATCCTTCACATGAATTTACGGTTGCAGGAACGTATGAAGTTGTGTTAACGGTAACTGATGTGGGTGGTCTACAAGATACGGAGACCTTGACAGTAGTAGCCACTAGGGCAAATGGTGCTCCAATTGCAGTCGCTACGGCGAATGTAACGGAAGGCCCGGCACCTTTAGCGGTAAGCTTTGTTGGGGATCAATCAACAGATGATGTAGAAGTTGTTGGCTACGCTTGGAATTTTGATGACGGAAGTATTTCCTCTGAGGCAAATCCGGTACATACCTTTGATACTCCAGGTACTTACGATGTTGTTTTAACGGTAACGGACGCAGATGACCTTATTGATAGTGAAACAGTGACCATAACGGTAACTGCGCCAAATGAAGCGCCCATTGCCAGTGCACAAGCAAGTGTTATCGAAGGTGACCTTCCTTTAGTCGTTAGCTTTACAGGTGATCAGTCTACGGACGATACCGAAATTGTGTCGTATAGTTGGGATTTTGGAGATGGAGCAAGTGCTACGGAGGCAAATGCCGTTCATACATTTACAACTGCCGGAATCTATAATGCTGTCTTGACCGTTACGGACGGGGAAGGCCTACAAGGAACCGATATGGTTACGGTAACGGTAACGAACCCTGTAGTTCCGAATGAAGCGCCAGTAGCATTGGCCACATCGGATGTTACTGAAGGAGAGGCTCCTTTAATCGTTGTATTTGCAGGTGATCAATCTACCGATGATTTGGCTATCAGTAGTTACTTATGGGACTTTGGTGATGGAGCAACCGCTACTGAAGCGAATCCAACACATACGTTTACCGCGGACGGAACCTATGATGTTACGCTAACCGTTACGGATGCAGAAGGCTTGGAAGATATGAGTACGGTACAAATTATAGTAGCAACAGAAAATGAACCTACAGATGAAGTATCATTTGAGTTTATTCTAACACCGAACCCGTCAACCGATGCTGTGCAGGTGGTGATGAGCGATAATTTTGATACCAACGATATCTTGGGCGTTATGATCCATGATAATGCGGGTAGGTTGATAAGACAGTTTACTCGAGAGGAATTTGTACAACAAAGCATGACGATACCGACCAATGTCTATAGGAATGAAATGTATGTGATAACGGTTATGTTCAATAATAATGAACCGGTCTCAAAACGTTTGATTATAAATAACTGATAAACTATATATTTTTCAAAAAGAGTCCCTGTATTGTAAACAGGGACTCTTTTTTTTGTAAGGTTTACTGCCAAAATTATAGATGTTAGGAATCATATTCCAATAGACACTATTGCCAATATTATTAACTGGGTATACTGCTTAAACGCCAATAGGAAGTACGTTACTTACCTCCTGTGTTTTTCACTATAATATATCCAAAATTATTTAATTGTATTTACAAAGCTATTTGAAAACCTTTAGGACCATCGTTATCGATACTAAACTTAAAGGGTCGATTTAAGGAAATTTGGCCGGAATATCGTTGTCAAGATATGGTTTGGTATGTTATACCAATTTAACTTCTAGATGTCGCATAAAACAAGTTTCTTTTTTACTCATTTGTTGTCATAAAATAGAACCATAGCTAATGCTATGCTTAGATTTCATTCCTAACCTGAGAAAAAAATAATTCAAATTTTCAATACGACATTCAAAACTTAAATTGGTATTACTTATCTGTAGCTCTGAAAATCACATGTTAGCTTCTCTTTCTAAAGCCATAAAAGAGATGAAGACTAAACATGTACGGGCTTCCAGATAAGCTTAGGGCAAAACAAGTGCTTATAGAATAGCAAAGGTTTTTTTCCTGAAATTATATGGCCTAAAATTGGTTGGTGTGCTGCAGCTTTAAAATTAAAAATACTAGGTTCTCGTCTTGCATATTCATGTTTTAACCGATTAAATAATTAGCTTTAACTATTTTGAACTAATTTCGTTACAGAACGGATAATAAATTGATACTACTCTTAATAACGTAATTCATGATTCCTAAAATAATTCATTATTGTTGGTTAAGTGGTGAAGAATTCCCACAAGACATAAAGAGAAATATCGCTACCTGGAAAGCAATATTACCGGATTACGAATTCATGCTATGGGATACCAAGCGTTTTGATTTGGAACAATGGCCATTTGCAAAAGAAGCGTTCGAAAAGAAGAAATATGCCTTTGCATCCGATATTGTTAGGCTTTATGCAGTACATAAGTATGGTGGTATTTATTTGGATACCGATGTTCAGATTCTTAAAAAGTTCGATGACCTTCTGCATCTACCTTATTTTGCAGGTCTAGAGCATAAGAATATTATGGAAGCGGCCATTTTTGGAGCTGAAAAAGACTCGGACTGGCTAACCAAATGCTTAGAGTATTATAACAACAGGTCTTTTATCAAAGATGACGGTAGTTATGATATTACCATATTGCCGGCGGTTTTAAAACTACAGTTACAGAAGGTTCGGGAAATAGTTTCAATGACTCCCGAGCAAGTAAAAGATGTAGAAACGGTAATACAAGATAAAACAAGTTTCTTCTTGTTTCCTTATGAATACTTTAGTCCCAAGGATGTGGAAACGGGTATCATACACAATACAAAAAATACCTACACCATACATCACTTTAATAGTTCTTGGCTGCCTGCTTTTTCAAAATTTCGAAGAAAAATTAAAAATATTTTAGGTGTCAAGTTTACCAACAGGCTAGTGAAAAATCCCTTGTTGAACAAGATGCTTCAGTTCTTTAAAAAGATAGAGGCAAAATCCAATATCAAGTAAGTACTACAATAACACCTATTCCTGTTAAATAGCACTATCTACTTGAGGTAATTTAGAAAAGTGTATCGTTTCATAAGAGTCTTTAGTACCTTCAAGTGCAACAGAAGCAAGGTGGTCGTTACCCATATTAAAACTAAGTACGGATAGATTTTGTACATTGGATAAAAGTGCTGAAGGTAAAATATGCTTTCCATCACTGGCAGGGATTTCCTTAAAATTTTCACCAATACCTTTTCCGGTCGCCTTTACGACAGCCTCTTTACGGGTCCAAAGTTTAAAAAAGGTATATGGTTTATCGACTGCAAATGCTATTTTATGACTATCGGTATCATTAAATACAGTGGGCACAACTTCGGAATAATCATATTCCCGATCTATTTTCTCAACATCAACACCAACTAAGGCATCACTTATTGCAATGAGTGCGTACTTGTTGGTATGCGAGACGTTGAAAAATACCTTTGGGTGAGAGGGGAGGTAGGGCTTTTTATTTTGACCTGCAGCTATGGTGATTTCATCCACGGACAGTCCAACATGCGCAGCAAGTGAAATTTTTAGTAAAGCTCGGCAAATAACGAATCTATGTTCGTCTTTTTTAAAATGATATTTTTGGCTCCGCTTTAGTTCCGCTTCGTTTAAATGATTTTGTAAGTAATTAAAAAAGTCAATATAATCAGCGAGCTTTACCTGGAATAGTCTAATTTTTGAAGTGTTTGTAAACGTACCGGTTACCTCCTCGGTTGGAGTATCAATAGTTGCGCAAAGTAATCTACTGTACACTTTCAGAATTATGGTTATCCAACACATATTGAAGGCTTTTGGCAAATACTTCTACGTTTCCTTTGTCAAACATGTCTATATGATTTCCTGGAACCATGTGCCTTCTAACACCTTTTTTGGCAAATTTATTCCATCCTAAATATTTCTTATCATGTACTAAATTAATTTCCTCCTCTGCCTTAAACAAGTCAATTACGATATCTTGAGGACGAATGTGATATGTGTCAGTAGCTTTTAAATGATTTTGTTCCATTTTTAAAACGCGGTGAAACTGCATTTCATGCTGCTTTTCTTTACCATGTTTTAAACGTAAAATTAGGCCTTTAATGTGTAACATAAATAGACCTGTTCTACGTTTAAAGTTCTTTTTACTGGTAAACATATTTAGTAGAACGTAACCTACCTTTAGAGCAGTATATGTAAGTCCGACTATTCTTTTCTTGATAGCACTTTTAAAATAATAATCTGGAAATACGTATGTGTCGAACTCTGCAACGATTTTTACTTCTTTGCCCTGTTCCCTAAGTTGCCTTGCCATTTCAAAGGCTATAGTACCACCTAGTGAAAATCCAGCTAAACAATATGGGCCATTCGGATTAGTTATTTGAATTTCCTTAATATAATCTCTTGCCATATCGTGCATCGAGTCATGTGGTTCTGCAACACCATCTAAACCCCTTGCCTGTAGGCCATAGACCGGTTGGTCTTTGTCAAGGTTTTGCGCCAGTTCATTAAAAATCAATACATTGTGGTGCGCTCCATGTACAATGTATAATGGAGGCTTGGTTCCTTCCGGTTTAAGGGGTACTAACGAATCCCAAACAATAAACTCACTGTCCATATAGGCAGCTAATTTTTTTACTGTCGGGTGTTTTAATAATGCTACTAAAGGCAATCTGTTTCCCGTTTTTTCTTCCAACATGGTCATGACCCGTACTGCTATAACAGAATGACCTCCAAGCTCAAAAAAATCGCTATCCACGCCGATTTTATCAAGTTTGAGACATTTTTTCCATACCTCTGCTATAATTTTTTCAGATGCGCTAGCTGGTTCGGTAAATCCGGTTTTCAGATTCTCTTTTGGTAAGGTTTCAGCCAGTTTTTTGCGATCAATTTTACCATTGAGCGTGGTCGGGAATTCAGAAACCATATTGAACTGTTGTGGTACCATGTGCATTGGTAACTGGTTTCTAAGGATTTCCTTCCACTTGGTAAGCTGGCCTTCATACCTTGCGGTATCTCCTATGGTAGTACAAATATTTGCTATTAACTTATCTTCATGGAATAAAACTACTGAAGATTCTATTCCTTCAAGAGAATCCAAGGCTTGTTCAATTTCACCAAGTTCAATACGATGCCCCCTTATCTTAATTTGTTGGTCTATACGGCCTAAACACTGTACCTCTCCGGTTGGTAGTAACTTAGCAAGGTCTCCTGTACGATATAAGGTTTTACCCGCATCTATAGCGAACTTGTTTTCAATAAACTTTTCGGCGGTTAAGTCCGGTCGCTTCCAATACCCCTTGGCAACACCATCACCAGCAATATACAGCTCTCCAATTTTACCCGGTTCTACAAGGTTTCCTTGTTCGTTTACAATGTATAGCTGGGTATTGGCTATAGGTTTTCCTATGGTGATTATTTCGTCGGATGCTGAAACTTTGGTAAGGGAGGACCATATCGTGGTCTCGGTTGGACCATACAGGTTCCAGAGTTCGTTAACCTTTCCGATTATTCTCTTTGCCAATACCAAGGGTAACGCTTCTCCGGTACATAAGGCCTTAATAGACAGTTTTTCTTTCCATCCAGCGTCCAGTAACATTTGCCAAGTTGCAGGAGTCGCCTCCATCATTGTAATATCCTCTGACCTAAGGATATCGAGAAGTAAACGCGGGTCTTTGGAAGTTTCTTCATTGGTCAATACCAATTCAGCTCCTGCAAGTAGGGCACCGTACAACTCAAAACCGGCAATATCGAACGAAATTGTTGTTATGGACAGTATTCTGTCCGTTTGTTGGATACCAGGTTCTAGCAAAACACTACTTAGTAGGTTAACTAAGTTTTTATGTGTAACCGAAACGCCTTTGGGCTTACCGGTAGATCCCGAGGTATATAAAAGATAAGCTATTTCGTTTGGGCCAACTTTTAGGGATAATGGCGTATCCGGATAGGTTGCCAAATCTTCGAAAAGCGTTTCTAGAAACAATATCTTGGTGTCTGATTTGAAGGAATGTTTGTAGGATTTTTCGGTTATCATGTATTTGGCCTCTGAATCCAGAAGCATAAATTCTAAACGTTTGCTAGGGTAGCTCGGATCCAAGGGCACATAGGCCGCTCCACACTCCATAATGGCGAGTAGCGTTGTAATTAGTTCAATTGAACGTGGTAAAGAAACGGCAATATAATCGCCTGGGGCAATGCCTTGTTGTTTTAGATAATGAGCTAATTGATGCGTCTTTTTTTCTAGTTCACCATAGGAAATCACTTGATTCCCAAAGCTTATAGCTTTTTTATTTGGCGACTTTAAATATTGTTTTAGTATTAACTCGTGCAATGGTAATTGAGGGTAGGCGGAAGAAGTATCGTTTAATTTTAAATAAGCTGAATCATCTATTTGTACGATATTGCTTATTTCGATACTTGGATTAGCAACTATGGATAGGAGGACTTCTTTAAAGGAAGACATCATCCTTTTTATAGTTTCCGGTTTGAAGAGTGTCGTGTTATATCTCCATCGGAAACAAGGACCTTTTTCCGACATAAATACTTGAAGTTCGATCTCAAAAGTTCTAAAGTTATTTTCGTTATAAGTTATTTCTGTTTTTAAATCAAAAAATGAATTTTCACTTTCTAGAACATCTTCTAATTGAATATTTACAATGACAGGAACTAAAGGAACCCTTGATGCATCTCGTGGAACAGAAAGTCTTCTTAGAAGATGTCCGAAACTAATTGATTGGTTCTCGTACGCATCGAATAACTGTTTGTTTCTCTGTAATAAGTAGTCTTTAAAATTTGTCTTTGAATCAATTTTACTACGAAGAGGCAATAAATTAACTGAGTGGCCAATCATTTGCATCATGTCATAATTAGCACGCCTTGAGCTTGTTAGACCTAAGACTAAATCATTTTGCCCTGTTTGTTTATACAAAAAGATTTCAAACGCGGCTATTAATTTGGTGACCATGCTGGTGAACATACTAGGTTCCCCGTTATTGCCAATTTGTTTTAATGAATTTAAAAGACCATTATCTAGAAAAAAATCTAGATGATGGTTGTTGTATGTTCGAAATTCAGGTCTTGGGTAATCAATTGGTAACTCAAGTTTTGGAATTGAATTCTGATACATGTTTAACCAAAATTCCACTGAACGTTTGTACGCAGCACTTTGTGTAAATTTATTTTCCTTATTAGCAAACAAGCTGAACGAATCAGGTGCATTTAGGTTTGGTATTTTGTCTTGTCCAAAAGCAGTATAAAGCTCACTAAGTTCTTCAAGCATAATACTAGTACTTAAACCATCGCAAACTGCATGATTTACTAAAAGTATTAATTCATGTTCGAGCTCATTCGTTTTAACTAAACTAAATCTTAATAATGGGCCGTTAACCAAGTCAAAAAGAAAATTAACATCATCTTTGATTAAAGATTCTTTAGACTTTTCCTTCTCCGTTTCTGATTGGTTTGAGATATCATGAAACAAAATGTCAATATGAAAATCAGTATAAATTTTCATTGAATTAAGGTCTTCACTAAAAGAAGATCTTAAAGATTCATGGCGTTCTACTAATGACTGAATAGCCATCTCTAAAGCATCGTACTTTAATTTGCCGATAAATTTTAAAGACAGCGAAATATTATAAGCTCTTTTAGCATCATCACCACCAAAAAAGCAGTCTGTTAATATTTCAGATTGTGCTTTGGTTGTGTCGATAACCAGATCTGTTTTCCTTTTAAGTGTAAAATTACTTTGAGGTTCCGTTCTCTTGGAATTTCGAATAGCAGCGATTACTTTTGCGTTTTGAATTTTAGCAACTGTTTCACTTTCCTGTTTGACTTTTAAATTTTCTCCTAGAAATTCGGCAAGCTGAGAAATTGTAGGGTATTGAAAGATATTGATTAGTGGTATCTCTTTATTTAATTTTTTTCTTAATACCCCAATAACTCGTTGAGCGATTAGCGAGGAGCCGCCCATTTCAAAAAAGTCGTCATTTATATCTATAACAGGTATTTGAAGCATTTCACTCCATATCTGGGCTATCTCTTTTTCAAGTTTAGTCTGAGGAGTTTTAATATCATTACTAGAATCGGATCTTACATATTTCGGCCTTGGTAGCTTTTTTTTGTCTATTTTCCCGTTCGGCGTAACAGGAAAATCCTCAATAAACATATAGTTAGTTGGACGTAATATATCTGGTAACGTTTCTTTAAGTTTACTGCGAACATCATTAATATCTTGGAATTTTTTTTCAGCTTTTATATATGCAATCAATCTTGTTTCACCCGCTAATTCATTACTTGCTACAACAATAGATTGTTTTATTCCTTCTAAGTTGTTAATAGCAGACTCTATTTCACCAAGTTCTATACGATGCCCCCTAATTTTAACTTGTTCGTCAATTCGCCCCAAACATTGTATGTCTCCAGAGGGAAGTAGTTTAGCTAAATCTCCTGTACGGTATAACATATTCTCTGATGTTGGGTCAAAATTATTTTTTATGAACTTTTCAGCAGACAAATCAGGTCTTTTCCAATATCCTTTTGCAACACCAACACCAGCAATGCAAAGCTCTCCAATGATACCAGGTGCGACCAAATTGAGTTGGTCATTTACGATATATAACTGCGTGTTGGCCAATGGGCGACCAATATGAATTAAATTATCAGTATCCTTAATTTGTGTCATAGTAGACCAAATAGTTGTTTCCGTAGGGCCATATAAATTCCAAAGCTCATCTACTTTTCCCAAGATAGTCTTCGCCATTTCTAGTGGAAGTGCCTCTCCGGTTGATAATGCTCGTATCGGTAAGTGATTTTCCCAACCAGATTCTAAAAGCATTTGCCACGTTGTAGGTGTGGCCTGCATCATCGTTATTGCCTCATCTTTTATTAAGTTCAATAAAATGCGCGTATCTTTTGCTGTCTCTTTATCGGTCAAGACCAATTTGGCACCTTTTAAAAGTGGCGCAAATAATTCAGCTACAGATATATCAAAAGAAATGGTAGTAATAGAAATCAAAATATCGGTCGCTTTTATGCCCGGTTTTTCCAAAACACTGAACAATAAATTAACCAAGCTCTTGTGTGTTACCGGAACACCTTTAGGCTTTCCAGTGGATCCCGAAGTATAGAGTAAATAAGCAGTTGTGTCGTTATTTACCTTAATATTTGGAGGAGTTGAAGGGTAGTTTGATAAATCTTTAAATATTTCTTCTAAAAGTAATTGTCTTACTCCTGATGGAAGTTCCGAGGAAAATGGGTTGTCCGTAATAATGTATTTAGCATTAGAATCTTCTAACATGAATTCTAGTCGCTTACTTGGAAATTTAGGGTCTAAGGGAAGGAAGGCGGCACCACATTCCATAATTGCAATAAGTGTTACTACCAATTCTATAGATTTAGGCAATGAAACGCCTACACAATCACTAGGACTTAGACCATTTTCTTTGAGATAATGCGCTACTTTATGAACTTGTTTTTCTAATTCTTCATAGGTGATTTCGGATGTTCCAAATTTTATTGCTTGGTTTAAAGGAGTAATATGAGCCTGGTTTGCCAATAGTTCATGCAACGGTAATTGCGGGTAATCGGCTGCAGTATTGTTAAGTTCTAAATAAGCTGAATCATCTGCGTCTATAATTTTGCCGATTTCGACGCTTGGATTAGCGATAATGCCCTGTAAAACTTCATTAAATGAGGCCATCATACGCTCTATAGTACTAGGCGTAAATAGTGCAGCGTTATAAGACCATTCTAAAATGAGTTCATTTTCTGTTCCTGTAGCATTTAAAAAAAGCTCGAAGGATTCATAGGCTCTAGGATTACTTTTTAATTCATAGTTCAGACCACTGAAAACTACATCATCGGACATACCCATATCAATATTGAATACAACAGGAACCAACGGTATCCTAGATGTATCTCTTTCGATGTTGAGTTTCTCTAATAACTGACCAAAACTAAATTTTTGATGGTCGTAAGCATCGAATATTTCTTCTTTTCTTTGTTTTAAATATCTATTAAACGGGGTGTTAGATATAATTTTACTGCGCAATGGAAGCAAGTTCACACAGTGTCCGACGAGTTGACTTTTGCCGCTTATTGATTGACCAGCAGCTGGTAAGCCTAAAACTAAGTCGTCTTGTCCTGTTTGAAAATAAAGGAATATCTCAAAAGCGGTCATCATTGTAGCTACAAGACTTGATCCAGATTGTATACCTACTTTTTTCAATTCGGCTACCAGTTCTAAATCAATCGGAAAATCTAATCGATTACTTTTAAAAGTTCTTATTTCTGGTCGCGGAAAATCTGTTGGCAAATTTACTGTTGGAACGGAAGCTTCGTATTGTTTTAGCCAGTAGTTTTGGGTGGTTTTAAATTCCTCATTCTTAATAAATTCTTGTTGTTCATCGGCATAAGAACTAAAAGTTTCCGGTTGAGGCAAACTAGGTGTTACGCCTTTAACATGTGCGGAATATAAACTTCCAATGTCTTGTAGGATGATACCCATTGACCATCCATCACAAATAATATGGTGGGCTGTAATTATAAGTTGATGCTTGAGTTTGGATAGTTTTAACAATCCTACTTTTAATAGTGGTCCCCTGACCAAATCAAAATTATAATTGGCATCACCTTCTAGATATTCGGCAACAGAGTTCTTTACTTTTGAAGGTTGATATTTAGAGAGGTCTTTATAAAAAGGGATTATTGGTAATTCCTTAAAAATGGTCATGAAACTTCCATCAGGGCTAAAACTGGAACGAAGAGCTTCATGTCTACCCACCAATTTCTGAATGGCATAGTCCAAAGATTTTTTGTCTAGCTCACCATTTAGAATCAAGGAAATGGATTCATTATAAGCTCTATTAGCTGCTTCATTGCCTAATTTGCAACCAATCCAAATTTCAGCCTGAGAAGGCGTTATATGAATCACTTTTTCAATAGCAGGTCCTGCAAAAGGATCATGGGCAACGGTAACGGTATTCTGCATATTCTGGTATATTGACTACAATGGTTCTAAATGCGTAACGAAATGTTTAGCTAATTAGTATTGTTTGCTATATTTCAATTTTAACATAAGATCCATTTTTTTGTTTATCTGCTACATACCAAGCAGGGTTTCCAGATTCGTCCATACCAAGTCTTGCTCCGGGAACCGGCGGACTATTTAAATCCTTTTTGGGAGCAGAATCATGTACAGCGGTCGTTGAAACACCACCGGAATGTAAAATACCGGCAGCAATAAGTTCGTCCATACTGGAAATAAACGCATTGGTAAGGGTATCGATGTCTTCTTGTTTAAAAGCGCTGGTAACAAAACATGGGAAACCGTCCCATACATGTATTCCTTTTTCCCGCATCAAGACAAAAAGTAATTCGGAATATGGTATTTCTTCCAACATTTTTAGGCGCCATAGCGAACCAAAATAGTTGATTTCCATTGGTAATCCTCGCTTCGAAAATTCTTTGTTTACATTATCCGCAAAATTTTTGGTAACCGTATTGAGCCCATTTTGAAGCGCCTCTCCATGCTCTTTCATGTGAAGCAAGGAGGCCTTTGCTGCGGCAAGTGCAAGAGGATGCCTTACAAAGGTACCGGCAAAGTAGGTAACCCCTATTTCCGGATAAGAGTCATCTCCATATTGCCAGAAACCGCCGTCAAGTGCATCCATATAGGTTTTGCTTCCAACAATGGCACCAATAGAAATACCACCACCGATCACTTTTCCATACGTTGCGAGATCTGCCTTAATCCCAAACAAGGCTTGTGCCCCACCAGGATGCATTCGGAAACCGGTTATAACTTCGTCAAAAATAAAGGCTGTATTCGTTTTTTTCGTTATTTCCCGTATCTCTCTTAAGAATTCTACCGGTTGGAACTCTGGCCTACGGCTTTGAACAGGTTCTACAAGCACCGCTGCCAGTTCATGTGAACGCTCGCGTATAATTTGCAGACTTTCCTCTGTACCGTATTCTAAAATCAAGACATTTTGTACAGAATCCTTTAAGATACCTGCCGAAGCCGGAAAGGTTATTAATTTTTTAGATCCCCGTACAAGGCCTTCGTCATTTATTCCATGATAGGCTCCTGAAAAACCGACTATCAGGTTACGTCCAGTTACAGTACGTGCAATACGCATTGCGCCCAAGACGGCCTCCGAACCAGTATTACAAAGGGCGGCCCGTTCAAGCCCGGTAAATTCGCAAAGTAGTTCGCAAACCTCACCCGCTAGTGGATGCTGTGGGCCTACTTCGTATCCACTTTCAATTTGGTCACGTAATGCTTTGGTTACGAAATCCGGTTGATGTCCGAACAAACTCGAACCAAAACCATTCAAGGTATCTATGTACTCGTTACCATCTATATCCCAAAGTCTATTTCCAGATGATTTTTCTACCACGATCGGATACACCAGTTCTTTTGTTAAAGGCTTAAAACCGGAAACTACTCTGGGATCAGACATGTGAGCGCGGTGTTTTTGTGTGTACGCTTTACTTCCTGCGGTCTTTTTGTTGTAGGAAACTGTTAATTGATCTAAAAAGGCTTTTTGTTCGTGCCCGAGCTCCGTGGATTGTTTTTCGATTCTTGGAGAGGCACCGAACGGTTTTTTGAGTTCTTTTAGCTCTTCTTCGGATAGTGAATCCGAAGACCTATCCACTGGTGGCTTCATTTCTGGGACCACAGCGGCTGCAGGTGCCGGCACCGCTACCTGTGCCGTATTGCTTTCTTGTGCCAATACAGGTGTCGCCCCCGTTCCTTTTATCAGCTCTAATTGCCTGCCCAATAATTGTAGTTGTTGCGCGATAAGGTCTATGGCAGAACCGTTGTTATTGTATACGGGAACGTTTGTAGTTGTTGTTTGCACCGGCATATTTGCGGCTACAGGGCTCGGAGTTGGAATTTGCGCAGGGGCGGCCGCTGGTGTGCTTGCTATCGGAGCTGCGACGGTTGCCGGGGCAAAAAGCTCCGGAGCTAAGGTTTTATCCAAATAACTCGCTAAAAGATTCGGCGTTCCAAATTCATCGTTTAACTGACGAAATGTTATAGGTGTCTTGAACTCATTTTTACACGTTATTGCCATTTGGGTTAGAACAAGGGAATCTAGACCAAGTTCAAGAAAGCTATAATCGTGCTCAGAAGATTCTAATTCCATTCCCGAGGTATTCATGACGATATCAGCAATTTTTTCCAGAAGTATCGTTTTTCTATCAGGTTGTGTAACTGTATTCATGTGAGTTTGTATAGATGGATTAATGTTTTGTTCAATAGTTGTAGTAATCGGTGCCGAAGCTATTTGGGTAATAGGTGGATTTATCCAACATGGTTTACGGTCAAATACATATCCCGGTAACCAGATTTTTTCCCTAATTTCATTTTTATAAAATGCCTGCCAGTCGGGCTCAATACCATTTTGCCAAAGTTGGCCTAAAGCGGTCAATACCGTATGATAGGAGTTTTCTTTTTCTCCAGGCTTTACCAAACTGGATATCGAAGTGGCTGACCTTGCCTTCTTTTTTTGTTGGGATAAGGTGGTTAAAGCACGACCAGGCCCAACTTCCAATAATAAAATATCCTCTAATTCAAGTGCAGTTTCCATAGCGTCGGAAAAACGTACGGTAGCCCTTAAATGGTCCGTCCAGTACAGAGGGTCGGTTGCTTCCGCGTCGGTTAGCCATGTTCCTGTTACGGTAGAAAGTATGGGTACACGGGGTACGTTCAAGTTTGTTTTTCTCACTTCTGCTTCAAATTTCTCTAAAACAGGATCCATCATGGTGCTATGAAAGGCATGACTTGTCAACAATAATCTATTCGGAATTTCTTTTTCCTCCAATAGTTTGGCAAAAGCTTCGATAGGGGCGTCTTCTCCGGAAACCACACATAATAAATCAGAATTTACGGCAGCGATGGAAAGTGTTTTCGGAAGTATTTCCGAAACGGTATCGTAGGTGCTTCTTACGGACAACATACTGCCTCCGGGGAGTTCGCTAACGAACCTACCGCGTAGTGCTACCAATATCAATGCATCTTTTAGCGTAAATATCCCGGCCAAATGCGCTGCCACGAATTCGCCTATACTATGACCGCAAAGCATGGTCGGTTCAATCCCCCAGCTCATCCAAAGCTTGGAAAGAGCATACTCCACAACAAACAAAGCGGGTTGTGTAAATTGGGTGTCCTTTATTTTTTTCTCTTCTTCATCACCGTTATTATCGGGATAAATTATGGTACGGATATCAAACTTAAATTCCTTCTCTAAAATTTCGGCACATTGGTCAACAGCCTCACGGAACACGTTTTCATGGTCGTAAAGAGATTTTCCCATCTGAAGGTATTGCGCTCCTTGGCCTGGAAAAAGAAATGCCAGATTCGTAGGAACCGACTTCAAATCGGATGTTTTTACCGAAGTTGTATCGTCTGCTAACAGATTTTGCACTGCATGTTCCGAATCGCATGCCAATGTAAAACTTCGTTTTCTAAAGGTGTCCCTAGTTGCAGTAAGTGAGTACGCCACATCGGCTATTTTAATATCTTCCGAAGTGGTAATGAAATTACCTAGAGCGGTTTGATACCCTTTAAGGCTATTTTCCGTTTTTGCGGACCATGTAAGCAGTTGTACAGGTTTACTATCTCCGGAAGGTACCTTCTTGTTTTCAAATTCTTCGACTACAATATGAACGTTCGTACCACCAACACCAAAAGAACTAATTCCTGCAATACGAGAATTTTTGGAATTCCAATCACGTAATACATTGTTTACAAAGAACGGACTATTATCAAAATCGATTAGAGGGTTTGGTTCCGAAAATCCTAGGGACGGGGGTATCTGTTTGTGGTTTAAAGCTAAAATCGTCTTAATGAATCCAGCTACGCCCGCTGCCGCCGTAAGATGGCCTATATTACTTTTTATGGAACCAACGGCACAATAATTTTTCTTGGATTGCGTTCCGAATGCTTCATGCAAACCTTCCATTTCTATAGGGTCTCCTATGGGGGTTGCTGTGCCATGGGCTTCTATATAACTAATATCGGCAGGAGAAATATTCGCGTCGTTCTGAGCCCTGGATATGGCATCGGATTGGCCTTCTACGCTAGGAGCTGTAAAACTTCCTTTTCCTCCTCCGTCATTATTTATTCCAACTCCTTTTACAACGCCATATATTTTATCGCCATCATTTTTTGCAGCCTCAAGACTCTTTAGGAGCACAACCCCACAGCCGTCACTAAAGATAGTTCCCTTACCATCCTTGTCAAAAGATCTGCACCGTCCGTCCGGACTCAACATGGAGCCTTCTTGATATAAATGACCACTATAAATTGGGACCGTTACACTTGATCCACCGGCTAGGGCCACATCACATTGGCCACTTCTGATGGCTTCAACTGCCTCGGCGATAGCCAGTAGCGAGGTAGAACATGCGGAATGTACACTAACGGCAGGGCCTTTTAAATTTAGGTGATATGCCGTTCTTGAGGAGATGTAGTCCTTTTCGTTGA
The DNA here is from genome assembly GCF_042676845.1 of Maribacter chungangensis. Lineage (NCBI taxonomy): Bacteria > Pseudomonadati > Bacteroidota > Flavobacteriia > Flavobacteriales > Flavobacteriaceae > Maribacter > Maribacter chungangensis. The sequence goes on along the minus strand of NZ_JBHTHY010000012.1, from coordinate 4,874 downwards.
GCGTGTTGGCTTGGAATTCCCCAACCTGCGTTAGTACATCCTGGTTCGTTAGCACATTGTTCTTGTAGTATGTGTTGGTACCTGTTCCTGCATAAACGGCCACATTACCGTCATAATGCTTTGGTAAGTAACCGGATTGTTCCAATACCTCCCACGCAATTTCCAAAAACAAGCGTTGTTGGGGGTCCATTACAGAAGCTACCTTTGGGTTTAAGCCAAAGAAGGAGGCGTCAAACTCTTGAGCGGAGGAAATAATACCTCTGGCCTTAACGTAAAGTGGGTCGTTCCGCAAGGATTCGGGGATACTTGCATCCAACTCTTCTTTTGAGAAAAATGATATGGTTTCCCTTCCTTCCTTTAATACCTCCCATAATTCTTGAATGGTATTGGCACCGGGGAATCTTCCGGCCATACCAATAACGGCCACATCGTTCGATAGTTTGGATGTACCACTTTTTTTAACGGTTTTTCTGCTTTTTGCCTTTTTGGTTGGTTCTAAATAGCTAGAAATTTCTGCTATAGTAGGAAACTGGTAAAGTTTTGTTATCGGTAATTTATACTGATAGTCCATTAACATAGTGGCTACTACTTTTTGAGCCAATAATGAAGTACCACCTAATTCAAAGAAGTTGTCATCGATTCCTATTTCCGGTATGTGTAATAGACCGCTCCAAACCTTACTAAGGTTTTTTTGAATTTTTGTGGTGGCCTTTTTGAAAAGAGGGGCAGAGCTGGGCCTGCTATACTCGGGTGCGGGCAAGCTCTTTTTGTCTATCTTTCCACTAGAGGTTTTTGGAAAACTAGCAACAGCTACAAAATAGGATGGGAGCATATAGTCCGGTAATATCTCCGAAACCTTTTGGCGAATAGCCGCTACATCCAAATTTTCTTGGTTGGGTTCTATGTAAGCTACTAGTTGCGTTTGACCGGCCAGATGGTTAGAGGCTACGACCACTGTTTGATGTATGCCCGGTAATGTATTGATCGCTAATTCAACCTCCGCTAATTCTATTCTATGTCCGCTAATCTTAACCTGATCATCTTGTCGACCAAGGAATTCAATATTCCCATCTGGCAGGTATTGGGCAATATCCCCTGTCCTGTACACCCTTGAGGTGTTGCCATCTGGTGAGTTCCAATCCACAAATTTCTCATTTGTCAGTTCAGGATTGTTCAGATACCCTTTTGCCAAACAGTCTCCGGCTATGCATAACTCCCCGGTAGTGCCATCGGGAACAATTTCTAGATTTTTGTCCAGTATGTAGATGGATGTATTTTTTATTGGTTTTCCTATGGTAGGTAATGCGGGCCAACCAGAGGGATTCCCTTGAAGCTTTAATTCCGTTACCACATGGCATTCCGTAGGCCCATATTGGTTATAGAGCACACAGTCTTCTAACTTGGTAAAAAATGTATTTACTTGGGAGGTAATTTTAAGTTGTTCGCCAGCGGTCATTATTTCTTTGAGCGACTTGGGAAATAACTTGGTGCTTATTGCTGTTTCCGCTAATGCCTGTAAGGCGACGAAGGGTAAAAACAACCTATTGATTTCTTGCTTCTTTATATAGTCCAAAAGCGCTACCATATCAAGACGTAGTGCATCATTGATCAGTACAAGCGTTCCGCCATTACTTAGCGTAGCCAATATCTCTTGAAAGGAAACATCAAAACTTAAAGGTGCAAATTGTAAGGTTCGTGAGCCGTTTTTGCTAATCGAATTTTCGTTTTGCCAGTCGATCAGGTTCAATAGGGCCTTTTCCCCCATGCAAACTCCTTTGGGTTCGCCGGTAGAGCCAGAAGTATAAAGCACATACGTAGCTAAATTTTTTGTACTTGATGTTGTACCTGTATTAGGGTTAGGTGCTTCAACATTGTTTATTTCAATTGTTGTAAGTCCATTTGCTATTACGTTTTTTTTGTCTTCCTTGGTCGTAAGACAAAAAGATAGCTTGGAATTCCCGATCATACTATCCAATCTCTTTTTTGGGTATCCAAAATCTATGGGCAGATAGGCTTTACCAGCTTTTAGAACTGCAAGCACAAAAACTATTTGTTGAATGCACCTGGTGGTCGGTACACCTATAAATTCTTCATTTGGAGCCAGGTTCAGTATTGTACCGCAGACTTTTGCAACCTCATCTTGTACTTGTTTGTAACTCAGCTTGTTGTTTTCTAGGACGATGCAATCAGCTTCGGGATATAAACTAGCTGATTTTTCAAAAAGAAGGTAAAGGTTGTTTGGGTTACTCATTTTTCTTGCAATTTATAATACTTAAAGCTCCGTCGAATCGTGTTGTAATGAGATACTTTACGTACACTAGGGTAGAAACGACCGTAAGCTATATTTAGTATGGTATTGTATTCCAAAAGCTTACCACGGATATTTTATACTACCGGTAATTTCGACTTCACTTGATTAATTATCAGTTTAAACTGACTTTTTAAGACGAAAGTTATAAAAAAATCATATCTGTATAATTAAAATCAGATAAGCCGTTTCTTTTCTCGTTTAAAATCAAGACTAAGGACCGGAGTCACGTTAAGTAATTGATTAAACGGATAAAGCATATATAAAACCCTTAGCTTTTCGCACCGACAAAGGTTTGCATATCTTTTCCTCCAAGCCAAGGTTGTTGCGAAAAGTGCCACAAACTAAACCCTGCATTTTTGAATAGGTGAGGATAGTTGTGCGAAAATGAGGGTTCATTTCCGTAAAGTTGGGAATTTAAGGTTTTTTCAAAATCGTGGTCACCGCCATTTGGTTCTATGGCAACAAAGAATGTATTGCCCAAGTTGTTAATTTCTATCAGAAACTCCTGTAACCTAGATTCAATAAAATATTCTAAGACCCCCCTAGATGAGACAAAGATGGTATGGCTTTGTCCGTGTTCTTGAACCCACTCAAAAGCATCCGCCGCCACAAATTCCAACCTCTTGTTTGCATGAAATTTAGCATTGTTTATATTGATTTGGTCAGCACTTAGGTCTATGCCCACAAAACGATTGATATTGGGAAATTCTTCGCTCAACCAATTCAATACATCACCATTACCAGTACCGACTTCCACTACGGTAGTAAACTTTTCTTTACTATTGGTCTTTGCCAATTCTTTTTTTAACTTTTTGAATATGAACGCACAGTTTGGCAGGAAATCCTTTTCAAAACCATCTTCGGTTTCTGAAAATAGTTCGGTTGCAGATTTGTTCAGCCAAAAGTTTCTGTTCGCCTCGCGAATGGCTTCATGGTCTTCTATTTTATCTAGTTTTGTTACCAAGGCCGCACGCATTAAACGCTCCGAAATGGTCATGCTATTTTTATTTTTATGGATAAGCGTTATTCTATCCTTAGATAGTTCCTTCGCCTTTTTAGGTTGTAAAAATACCAGTAAATTGCCTATAGTGCCTGCAAGTAGCTTGTATAAAATCGACTTTAGTTTGCTTTTCATTTGTATTGTAAATTTAGGTTTAGGCCGGTCATTATAGATATCTAAATAATGCCAACTGTACTCGTAAACTATTAAGCTGCCTTTTTCATAATAAAAGTATCTTATTCAAATTTACAGCTGAAAATCCATACGCGTTAAATTTTAAAAGTATATTCTTTAAATCGCTTTAAAATAGGGTTAAAGACCTTAATTTTTTATTGGATACCATCAAAATACTAGTCTCATACTAAAATAGTTGAAATATCTGAGTTGTAAAATAGGCTTTTTAGTTAGTGGGGTATTGGTGTTAATTTTTAACGATTTCCTGTTCAGTTGTTGGCGTTGTTTCCGCTTCAGTATTTGATTTTTATTTTGGACAATGATCGTACTAGGAAAGTAGATGATCATCACAAAGAATTTTTTACTACGAACCCCATAAAGGGAAACTGAATATGATATTTTATTTTTTTCATATATCCTGGTACCCGTAAATAAGGAATAGGAGTACAGTTGTAGATTTGTCACCCTATAGACTAATGCTGTTATAGCCCATATTTCACCTAAACAAGGAGTACGGATTTAAAGCTCCCAATACCAACCTAAAAACCCTTGGGACAATGTAGTCCTAACCTTATTTTACTATCATTTTTTTACGATAAACTTTTTTCTCCGTGTTACTTACTTCCAGTAGATAGATGCCTGTTGGTAAGCTCTGGTCTAGTTGGATTTCGTGAGATATCCCCTTAATTCCGGACATAAATTTCGTGGAATGAACTAACCTACCTTCCATGCTGTAAAGGGTAACTTTTACTTCCGTGTCCCGAAGGGAACTGGGCAGGTCAAGCCTAATATTACGTGCTTCACCAACTGGATTTGGTGAAAAACTAAAGATTTCTCCTTGTATATTATCCTTGTTGGGGATAAGTCTAGCGGAAAGAGATACACTTTCTGGTATTGGAGCGTCACAGCCCAACAGCTCTATTTCTGCCAGTTGCGTGAGCTCAACCCCTTCGTCGTTCCTTGTAATCTCCAACCTGTATGTGGTATAGGAACCGGGTGCGGAGAGTTCGAACGTCCTGGTCTGGTACCTAAGCGGGAACGCTTGGTCGCTCCAGCTTCCCACTTGGGTAAACGCCCCTCCGTTCGATGCCATGAGCCTGAAGTCCCTTGGGTCTCGGCCGTAATCGTCGTTTGCGCTTGTCAGGGTAATGGCCTCCACGCGCCTAGGTCCCTCCAGTACGATCTGTATCCAGCTCGGCTCGGTGGTGGTGGGGATGCCTGCTCCGTCGAGCCATTTGCTGTGGTCCCCACGGGTACGCCTGTTGTCGAATGCCTTGAACCTGTCCTCCGCGGGTACGAAGTCGTTCCTTGAGGTGATGGTTCCGCTTCCTACCGGCTCCGTTACATCTGCCAGGGTTCCGGTACAGTCCGTATCGTTGCCCGCTTGTT
>NZ_JBHTHY010000011.1:0-300977 GCF_042676845.1 Maribacter chungangensis | reverse complement strand
GCCATTTGCCTAAGCGGCTGCAAATATACAACTGTTTTTATTCCCGACAAGCTTTTTCAAAAAAAAAATATTTTTTTTTCCAAGGCCGGGAAAACAACCGGACACCAACAACACTTTTAAGGAACGTACCGCTACTAAAACTACATCACATAGCCCGTTTGCGGGGTGCAAATGTAACACCCTTTTTCAAACCGACAACAATAAAAAACAATCTTTTTTCAACCTTTTTCAACACAAGGCCATAAGACACTATAAAATAAGTGATTATAAACCCAACCCAGCATCAAAAAGGGCATTGAATTTACTATATTTTAAAGAAATAACCAAATAGAACTGTTAGAAAATGTGTTTTGAAGCGCATACCCCGCTTTGCAGGTTACTTTGAACGTCACTTCTTTCCTTGTAACAACTAAAACCTTCTAAAATCAGAAAACAAAACACCGAAAACAGAGCATTATATTATTGTAGACCTAATACCAACGCATTATCTTTGCCTTCCATATATAAAGACACAATGATTAATATTACCTTACCCGATGGCTCTTTAAAACAATTTAACAAAGGAGCTACCCCAATGGACGTTGCCAACAGTATTAGCCATGGGCTTGCTAGAAACGTTATCTCCGCAAAATTCAAAGATACCATTGTAGAGACCGCTACCCCCTTAACGGAAGACGGGACATTGACCTTATTTACATGGAACGACCAGGAGGGAAAAACTGCCTTTTGGCATTCTACCTCACATATTGTCGCACAGGCACTGGAAGAACTATATCCCGGAATAAAATTAACCATAGGACCCGCAATTGAAAATGGTTTTTATTACGATGTAGAATTACCCGAAGGAAGTATCTCTGATAAGGATTTTCAGAAAATCGAACAAAAGGCAATCGAAATAGCCAGGGGCAAACACGAATTTAAAATGCGTTCTTTAAGCAAATCCGAGGCGCTAGATTTTTACAAAGAACAAGGAAACGAATATAAAGTAGAGCTTATAGAAAATTTAGAGGATGGCACCATTACCTTTTGCGATCATGACAGCTTTACCGATCTTTGTCGTGGAGGACATATTCCCAACACGGGCATCGTTAAGGCGATAAAAATTCTTAGCGTTGCCGGCGCTTATTGGAGAGGAGATGAAAACAATACCCAACTTACGCGGGTTTATGGCATATCTTTTCCAAAACAGAAAGAGCTTACAGAGTACCTTGCACTTTTAGAAGAAGCGAAAAAGAGAGATCACAGAAAACTTGGAAAAGAACTTGAATTATTTACGTTTTCACAGAAAGTAGGGCAAGGTCTTCCCTTATGGCTACCAAAAGGGGCCGCATTACGAGAACGTTTGGAGCAATTTCTTAAAAAAGCGCAAAAGAAAGCCGGGTACGAGATGGTCATGACACCGCATATTGGTCAAAAGGAACTATATGTGACCTCTGGGCATTATGCCAAATACGGTGAGGACAGCTTTCAGCCTATAAAAACACCTAAAGACGATGAAGAGTTTTTACTTAAACCGATGAATTGCCCACATCATTGTGAAATTTACAAAACAAAACCTTTTAGCTATAAGGATCTACCTAAAAGATATGCCGAATTTGGTACCGTTTACAGGTACGAACAAAGCGGGGAACTCCATGGATTAACAAGAGTTAGAGGGTTTACTCAAGACGATGCACATATTTTCTGCATGCCAGAACAGTTGGACCAGGAATTCAAAGATGTAATCGACCTGTCCTTATATGTATTAAAATCCCTTGGTTTCGAAGATTTCACTGCGCAAGTATCTGTAAGAGATTTGAACAATCCCGACAAATACATAGGCTCTGTTGAAAATTGGGAAAAGGCAGAGCAAGCCATTATCAACGCGGCAGACGAAAAAGGACTAGATTATGTTATAGAAAAGGGAGAAGCTGCATTTTACGGGCCAAAGCTTGACTTCATGGTCAAAGATGCTTTAGGAAGAAAATGGCAATTAGGTACCATACAGGTCGATTACAATCTACCTGAACGATTTGAACTCACCTATAAAGGCAGTGACAACGAACTTCATAGACCTGTAATGATTCATAGGGCCCCTTTTGGAAGCATGGAGCGCTTTATCGCCCTATTGCTAGAACATACGGGTGGTAATTTCCCCTTATGGTTGACTCCGGAACAGGCGATTATTTTACCTGTTAGCGAGAAACACGAAAAATATGCTGAAAAAGTTTTAAAATCCCTAGAAAATAACGAAATTCGCGCCCTCTTGGATAGTAGAAATGAAACTATAGGCAAGAAAATACGAGAAGCAGAGATGAATAAAATACCATTTATGCTGATTGTAGGTGAAACCGATGAGAAGGCCAATACCATATCCGTTCGAAAGCATGGAGGAGAAGATTTAGGAGCAATTTCGATAGCAGCGTTCACGGACTTGGTAAATACTGAAATAAATAGTACCTTAAAGTCGTTTTAAAAAAATAAGTTTAATTAAAAATTATTAGTCATAGCAATACGTAAAAGATTTAGGCCTCAACCTAGAAGGGAAAATAAAAATCCCCACAATATCAATGAAAAAATACTTGCTCCAGAAGTAAGGTTGGTTGGCGACAATGTGGAAATTGGTGTATACCCTATCAGAAAAGCTTTGGATTTATCCAAGGAATTAGAATTGGATTTGGTGGAAATTTCACCAAAAGCAAATCCACCTGTTTGTAAGATAATAGATTACAAGAAATTCTTATACGAACAGAAAAAGAGGGACAAGGCCATGAAGGCAAAAGCCTCCAAAGTGGTCGTAAAAGAAATTCGTTTTGGTCCCAATACAGATGACCATGATTACGAGTTTAAGAAGAAGCACGCTGAAAAATTCCTTAAAGAAGGTGCCAAGCTTAAGGCTTATGTATTTTTTAAAGGAAGGTCTATCGTTTATAAAGATCAAGGTGAAATATTACTTTTAAAATTAGCGTCTGAATTAGAAGAACTTGGAAAGGTAGAGCAAATGCCAAAGTTGGAAGGGAAAAGAATGACCATGTTCTTAGCTCCTAAAACGAAAAGTAAATAAGAAATCGGTTTTAGGAAAAGTCGATTTTAAGATAAGGAACGCTGCTTGCCCATTGCAAGTGGCGTTTAGATTGAAATAAGGCCGATTAAATAAGTTGAAGTAAAGGAAACCCTGGAGGATTTTGGTGTAGGAGTACGATTAACACCAAAGACACGGAAAGCCAAGATACTGAGACAAGACATAGATAAAAATGAAACCCGGAGATGCAGCTATGCTGTAACGAGTTCGATAAAATACTGAAACCCGAAGATGCAGCGATGCTGAAACGAGTTCGATAAAATACTGAAACCCGAAGATGCAGCGATGCTGAAACGAGTTCAGCATAAAGTGAGATTAATTAATTAAATAGGAGAAAATGCCTAAACAGAAAACAAAATCCAGTGCTAAAAAGCGATTTAAGCTTACCGGTTCTGGTAAAATCAAAAGAAAGCACGCTTTTAAGAGCCACATTCTTACAAAGAAATCTAAAAAGCGAAAGCTTGCGTTAACTCATTCCACTTTGGTGCATGACCATGACGTAAACAGTATAAAAGAGCAATTACGTTTAAAGTAATTTGTTTTTTAGAACAAGGTAAAATTATTAACCATGGAGTTAGGCACTGAAGTTCCGAAATTAAAAGCATAGGACGCCTACTACAAAAAAAATTAAAAGAAATGCCAAGATCAGTAAATGCAGTAGCTTCCAGAGCCAGAAGAAAAAAGGTGATGAAGCAAGCCAAAGGCTACTTTGGAAGACGTAAAAACGTTTGGACAGTAGCAAAAAACGCGGTTGAAAAAGCAATGTTATATGCTTACAGAGACCGTAGAAACAAAAAAAGAACGTTTCGCGCACTATGGATTACCCGTATCAATGCAGGTGCAAGACAACACGGAATGTCCTATTCTCAATTTATGGGTAAAGTAAAAGCCAATAATATAGAACTCAACAGAAAAGTTCTTGCCGATTTGGCCATGAACCATCCCGATGCTTTTAAAGCGATTGTAGATCAGGTAAAATAAAATAAATCTTATATCTCACTTGAAAATCCGATTCTAACGAATCGGATTTTTTTATTTTGAGCACTCCACACGCGCTTCATCCATTGGCCTTTACCATTGCCATTTAAACTCCTGCCATTCAACCAACTCATTTCTATTACTATAATGGCCTTGCACCAATATAGAAGAAACTGTTCCCCTTTACCCGTCGTTAATTTCTACTCCCTTTAACAAGGGATGCGTTTCTCCTTCAACAAGCTTCTCGTCGTCATTTACCTTAAAAAAATAAACCCGTCTTCCGGCGTTGTGAAATTTTTGATAACTAAAATTATAATTTTGTTCAAATTGGCTTCCTCCGTAGCCTTCTACATATTACTCAGATTCTTATCACCTCCCGAAAACAGTAATCACAATATCCCTTCCAGAAGCATTGTTTCTATGCTCACAAAGATAAATGCCCTGCCAGATCCCTAGGTTCAATTTTCCGTTTGTTATCGGAATCTGTACAGAAGCACCCATCAGCGATGCTTTGATATGTGCGGGCATATCGTCCGAACCTTCATAGGTATGTATATAATACGGAGCATTTTCCGGCACCATAATATTTATATGCCTTTCAAAATCGGTTCGTACACTTGGATCGGCATTTTCGTTTATGGTCAAACTAGCGGAGGTGTGCTGAATGAATACCTGACATATTCCAATGTTAATGGTTGACATTTCTGGACATGCCCCGACAACTTTATCCGTTATTAAGTGAAACCCTCTTGGCAACGGGGGCAACTTCACTTTTTGCTGAAACCAACTCATTTGTTACTACTTTTCGTTTTCATAAAACTATCTGCGCATCCATGGGTAATCCCTTCTATTGAAATACCTTTGCATACTAAATTAAGCAACAGATGGATGTATCCAAAATAAAGATGGTAGTAACCGACATGGACGGCACACTACTGAACTCCAACCACGAGGTAAGCAGCCGTTTCTTTGAACTATTTACCGGTCTCAAGTCCAAAGGAATACTATTTGTTGCGGCCAGCGGAAGACAATATAACAGTATAATAGACAAACTAGGCCCCATAAAGAACGACATTATTGTGGTAGCAGAAAACGGTGGTTTTGTAGTGCAAAGAGAAAAGGAATTGTTATCCACTCCCCTACCCAACAAATATGTTACCGAAACCTTGAGTATCCTAAACCAACAAACGGACATACATCCCGTACTTTGTGGTAAACATACCGCATACCTCACTAAAAAATCAGATGCTTTCGTAGACAAATTAAAAGAATACTATTCAGAATTTGTGTTGGTAGACCAACTAGAAAACGTTAGCGCAGAAATTATTAAAGTGGCTATGTATCATTTTGAAAGTTCGGAAAAGCATATTTATCCACATGTAAAACATTTGGAAAACCTGCTTCAAGTCAAAGTCTCAGGAAGTAACTGGGTAGATATCTCCAGCGCAAATGCTAATAAAGGTTTTGCCCTACAACAATTGATGGATACACATAATATAAAGCCAAATGAGTTGATGGTTTTTGGAGATTATAATAACGACTTGGAAATGTTGGCGCTCGCAGATTATAGTTTTGCCATGGAGAATGCCCATTCCAATGTGAAAAGCACGGCAAAATTTCAAACATTATCCAACAACAACTTTGGTGTTGAACTAGTACTTGAAAAATTGTTGTCGCAATTGTGATACGGAAACGCCCAGAAAAACGTTAGTATCAACCAGGTTCGACATCTTGTTTTTGTTCAAACCAATAAACGTCTAAACACAATTATTTTACCAATAACAGCACCACTAATTACCATAGCTATGAAATTTAATAAGAACGCTGATCTTGACAAACTTATGACCCTTCTTTTCGAACCTTACAAAGAAAGTGTTTCGGATGTACAAAAGGTATCTAACGCCTTGCTAGACAGGGGAGTTATCACATCAGATACTGAAATTGTAAATGATCATATTGCGTTTAGGACCCTTGGGGTCCCGTTTTTAGGCATAACATCTTTAGAAAAAATATTCCTGCACTATGGATATGAAAAAAGGGACTATTATTATTTTGAAGCCAAGAAGTTAAATGCGTATTGGTATGCGCCGCCAGCACCGGAATACCCAAGAATATTCATAAGTGAATTGCGGGTTTCCGATTTACCAGCAGCCACAATAGCGGTAATAAAACAATATACGAAGCAAGTTACATCCGACCCCGTAGACGCTATGGACTTAAATGATGTAGCCGCCGTTGGAAATTTTTTCTACACCTCTCTATGGGACTTGCCAACTATTGAAGACTATACAGCACTTGCAAAAGAAAGTGAATATGCCGCGTGGGTAATTTATAATCGTTATTATCTAAATCACTATACCATTAGCGTACATGAGCTCAAAAACGGTTACAATACTATGGAAACGTTCAACTCATTTTTAGTGGATATAGGTATACAGCTTAACACCTCTGGTGGTATCATAAAACAGAGTGCAGATGGCCTTCTTAGACAAAGCAGTTCGGTTGCCAAAATGATGGAAGCTACCTTTAAGAACGGTGAAAAAATGAAAATTCCGGGAAGCTATGTGGAATTTGCGGAACGGCTTGCCCTGCCTGAATTCAAAGATATACCAAAGAATCAACTTGTTAGAACACAAAGAAGGGATGGATTTGAATCTGCCAATGCTGATAAGATTTTTGAAAGTACGTATGCCTCTCAGACCGGCTCCAAAACAAGCTAAGTTTTCTGTTTCTTTTTTCGAGCCGCTGGAAACAGCACATTGTTTAAAATTAATCTGTAGCCGGGAGAAGTGGGATGCAACTCCAATTCGGTTTTTGGATCCCCTACCCTATGCTGATAGTCTTCCGGATCGTGCCCTCCATAGAAGGTAAAAAAACCTTTACCCTTGATGCCATGGATGTATCTCGCTTCTCCGTTTAACTTGTTTTCTCCTAATACTAATACGGTAGGTTTGATCTGCGGTCTATTAAAGGCCGTTGTCTGCCCCATAAAACCCTTTACAAGGGAAGTGTGGTTCTGGCATAGCATCGTAGGCACCACATCCCATTTGGCAGAAAAATCCATCAACGAAAAATAATCCGACTCCCTGGGAACATTACCTCTTTTCGTAGTCATATCGATGGAAGAAAACTCATATTTCATCGGGTTTCTTTCCAGGGTAAAATCGGTAAACGCGAATGTTTTTCTGAAATCCAAACTAGCCTGATAATTGGGGTCGGAGGCATCCCCATCGAACATAGGTTCACAGATATCCACACCATCGGCAGCAAGGGCTATGTCAAAACTATCCGTAGCGGAGCACATAGCAAACATGAATCCACCACCGATTACATAGTTCCTGATTTTTTGGGCAACGGCGCCCTTTTGCTCCGAAACTTTGTCATAACCCAATTTTTTGGCCAATTTTTCAGCCTCCTTTTTACCATCTATATACCAAGGTGTTGCTCTATATGCCCCATAAAACTTACCATATTGACCGGTAAAATCCTCATGATGGAGGTGCAGCCAATCATACAAAGCTAGTTTATCACTTAATACTTCCTCATCATAAATAGTTACATACGGTATTTCGGCATAGGTCAATACCATGGTTACGGCATCGTCCCAAGGTTGATTTCCTTGCGGAGAATACACTGCAATCTTAGGCGCTTTCTCCAAAATAACCGCATCTTGATTTTTGGACGGACTGCTAATCTCATCCAAAATAGCGTTCGCTTGATTATCCGATACAACTTCAAAAGACACACCGCGTATCTGGCATTCTTTTCGGATACTTTCCCCGTCTGGCAACAAAAAAGAACCGCCCCTGTAGTTTAACAACCACTGTACCTTCTGTTGTTTGGCGAGCACCCAGTACGTAATACCGTAGGCTTTTAAGTGGTTTTTTTGACTATCCGCATCCATGGGTATAAGGATGGAGCTGGCAGACAAGGATAAAGAAATAAGAATAAAGAAAAGAGAAAAAATACCTTTACGCATATGGTGCTTTCTTTAGAGCTGACAACTCAAAGATAAACCAAAAAGCGGTGCTCCCTAAAAAGGCACTAGTTAAAGAAATGGCAAAAAAAGAAAACAGTCTCCTAAGGCCGTAGCCAGCGAATTTAACTTCCAAGGCGAGGATTAAAGATTACGGGGCTAGTCTTTCGTATTTGGGTTTGGCTTAAATTTATTTTTTTTGAACTTGAACTTGAAACTTCAGCATAAAGCTTGCCCCATCCGTAGTTAAAACGGTACCTCATCATCGTCCTCCGGATCTAAACCTGGGTTCATGTTGCTACCAAAGGCTTGATCCGTTGTAGGCAAATTTTTGGTTGCGAACGGATTCTCTTCGTTTTCGTTCATCTTCGATTGGAATTCAAAAGGGGAGTCAAAATCGTCCAGGTTGTCGAACTTACCTAAATTACCAATAAATTTCAGTCGGATATTCTCCAGTCCACCGTTCCTATGCTTGGCCACAATCAACTCTCCCTGGCCTTGTGTGGGACTTCTTTCCTCATCGTCCCATTCGTCTATCTTATAATATTCAGGCCTGTAGATAAAAGCAACAATATCCGCATCTTGCTCAATGGCACCGGATTCCCTAAGATCCGACAGCAAAGGCCTTTTGCTCCCCCCACGTGTTTCCACGGCCCTTGATAGTTGTGAGAGTGCAATTACGGGGATATTGAGTTCCTTTGCCAATGCTTTTAGGTTACGCGATATTGTAGAAATTTCCTGTTCCCTATTCCCTCCTTTTTGAGAACCACCCGCAGTCATGAGCTGTAGGTAATCGATTACGATCATTTTAATGCCATGTTGGGAAGCCAAACGCCTTGCTTTTGCCCTAAGGTCAAAGATAGAAAGAGATGGCGTATCGTCTATGAACAGCGGCGCCTTTTCAAGTGCCTTCACCTTCACGTTCAACTGTTCCCATTCGTGCTTTTCCAATTTTCCTGTTCGTAGCTTTTCCGAGGAAAGTCCGGTCTCCGAAGATATTAAACGGGTAATCAGTTGTACGGAAGACATCTCACAGGAGAAAAATGCTACCGGAATGTTGGAATTTACGGCCATGTTCTTTGCCATGGACAAGGTTAATGCCGTTTTACCCATACCTGGACGTGCCGCTATAATAATCAAATCACTAGGCTGCCAACCAGAGGTAAGCTTATCCACTTTATCAAAACCGGAGGGCACGCCACTTAAGCCTTCCTTATTGGCAATTTCCTCTATTCTTTTCTTGGCCTGTATCACCAAATTCTGAGCCGTTTCCGCAGAGCGCTTTAAATTTCCTTGTGTAACATCGTACAACTTGGATTCCGCCGCATCCAACAAGTCAAAAACATCGGTGCTTTCGTCGTACGCTTCTTCTATAATTTCATTGGAAATCTTAATCAAACTCCTCTGAATATACTTCTGTAGAATTATGCGGGCATGAAACTCGATATGGGCAGATGAAGCTACCTTTTGGGTGAGTTTTATCAAGTAGAAATCACCTCCTATCGCCTCTAGTTTACCAACTTTCTTCAACTGGGAGGAAACGGTTAATAAATCCACTGGTTGGGACTCTTCGAACAACACAAATATAGCTTCATATATAAACCGGTGCGCATCCTTGTAGAAAACATCTGGATGTAAAATATCGATAACCTCATCGACTCCTTTCTTGTCGATCATCATGGCGCCAATCACAACCTCCTCCAAATCAACTGCTTGTGGTGGAATCTTACCCCTTTCAAGGCTAATAATAGTAGATTTGTCGATCTTACGACCAACTAAAGGTTTCGTGTTCTCCATGAATGCGAAAATATACAATTAACGTTTAGCTAACACTGGATTCCCGTTCAAGGATGTTCACAGTTCACTAACAATTACCTGTTAATAAGTTACAATTTTATGTTGATAACAAAAAAAATCCAGAGAATAAAAACTCTGGATTTTCCTGAGGTTGCAAAAATGGCATATCAACCATTAAAAACACCCATCTCCTCGTATTTTTCCATACGTAGTTTCACAAGTTCTTTTGGTGATAACTTTTGAAGTTCACCATAATGTGAAACTATTTTGTTCTTCAGGATGTCAAAGGTCTTTTCCCTATTGGCATGTGCACCGCCAGCGGGTTCCCTAACGATCTCATCAATTAATTTCAGCTTCTTCATATCGGTCGCCGTTAATTTTAAAGCGGTTGCGGCAATCTCCTTGTACTCCCAGCTTCTCCATAAAATAGAAGAACAGGATTCCGGTGAGATAACCGAGTACCAAGTATTTTCCAACATCAAAACTTTGTCGCCTACACCGATACCCAAAGCTCCACCCGAGGCACCTTCACCTATAATAGCAACGATAATGGGTACTTTAAGTCTTGTCATCTCCATAATGTTACGTGCAATGGCCTCTCCCTGTCCACGCTCTTCCGCTTCAATTCCTGGGTAAGCTCCAGGTGTATCTATCAAACAGACTACCGGGATATTAAATTTTTCGGCAGATTTCATAAGACGCAGTGCTTTCCGGTAGCCTTCCGGGTTTGCCATACCAAAGTTCCGGTACTGCCTTGTCTTTGTATTATATCCTTTTTGCTGTCCAATGAACATAAAAGATTGGTCACCTATTTTCCCCAGACCACCGATCATGGCCTTGTCATCCTTAACGGTGCGATCCCCATGCAGTTCCAAAAAAGTATCACCACAAATAGCCTTTATATAGTCTAGCGTATACGGCCTATTTGGGTGTCTTGATAGCTGCACGCGCTGCCACGCCGTAAGGTTCTTATATATATCCTTTCTGGTTTCGGCTAATTTTTTTTCTATCTGCTTGCAGGTTTCGGTAACGTCAACATCACTCTCCTCCCCAATAATCATACACTTGTCCAATTGGTCTTCCAGCTCCTTTATGGGAAGTTCAAAATCCAAATATTCCATAGTTCAAAAAAAGATTTAGTTAGTTGTGGCCTCAAAGATAAAACTTTAATGGCTATTCTTTAGCTGATGTCTGTTTTTTACTGGTGCTATGTTTGAGAATACCATTTGCTATCACTGTCAATAATATAATCAAAGCGCCCACATAAAATAGTGGATTCATCTGTTCCCGAGCGCCAAAAAATACCCATGCCATTAGAATCCCATAAACGGGTTCTAGGTTATTGGTGAGCATTACCGTATAAGCGGTAAGCACTCGCATTATCTTTACGGACGCAATAAATGCATAGGATGTACATAGTAAGGCCAAAATAATAAGATACCACCAATCTGCCGTTTGTACTGCAAAAAAGTCCGAGGTAAAACCTCCGGTAACACCAAGCAATAAGCTTAAAAATATAGATCCGATACCTAATTCATAAAACGATATTACCGAGGGTCCGTTCTTCTTCACAAGTTGTGCGTTCACAATCGAAAAAATAGCCGCTAAAAGGGACGATACCAAAGCGATTACCATACCATATAGATGGTTGGACTCTACTCGAAAAATCAGATAAAGACCCAATATTACCAATACCCCAAACAACAGTTCATAACCAACTACTTTTCGCTTAAATAGAATAGGCTCTAAAATCGCCGTAAAAAAAGCACCCGTGGACATCATTGCCAAGGCTACGGAAACCGTAGAGACTTTAATGGCCATAAAAAAAGTAACCCAATGTAAGGCTACAACGATTCCCGCAAAAATGAACCAGAGCAGGGTTTTCTTAGTTACTCGAAGAGTGAATTTTGATGCGCGGATATACAGGTAAATAAAGAAAGCTGCCAATCCCATTCTATACCATACCAACGGTAAGGAATCCAAAGAAATTAGTTTTCCCAGAATTGCGGTAAAACCGTAGATAAATACTATAACATGAAGATGGAGGAGGTTACTTAATCTATCTTTTTGCATTTTGTAACAAATAAAGCGCCAAAGCGCCAAAGAGAACGTTAGGAATGACCACCGCCAAAAGCGGTGAAAACCCCGATTGCTCCGCGAGGGTTCCAAAAACCTTATCAAAGAATACGAAGACAAAAGCAACCAAAATCCCAAAGGCCAAGTTGACCCCCATTCCCCCTCGCCTTTTTACAGAAGAAACGGCAACGGCTATAATGGTAAGAATAAAGGCGGTAAGCGGTAATGCCCACCTTTTATATTTCACCAGCACATAGGTATTGATATTGGACGCCCCTTTTCTTCTTTGGCTTTTTATGAATGCGTCCAGTTCGTAAAGATTCTTTGTTTCCGCTACGTAAGACACTTGGGTAAGGTCGTTAATTTTAAACGGGAACAAAGTGTCCAATCGTCTTTTACTTTCAATCAATGCCGTATCTCCCTTAATCGTTCTCTTGCTATAAGACGTTAATCTATACGTACTATCTTTCTCTACCCACCTAATATTTGCGGCAGCAATTTTAAATTCAAGTTCGTTTTTATCATCAAACCGTTCAAACGTAAAATTATTTCCCAATTGCCGAGCAGGATCAAAGCTGCTTACATAAATAAAATCCCGTTCGTTCAACTGATTAAAAATATTAGTGGTAATACGGTCTTGCTTTCCCTTTTTAAGGTATTTGAATTTAAACTCGTTAAAACCAAGACTTGCGCTGGGTACAATGAACATGGTCATAAAAAACATCAAAACGGCAATAATGGATGCACCGATCAAGTACGGGCGTAAAAACCTTCCGTAAGATACACCAGAGCTTAATATCGCAACGATTTCGGTATTGTTCGCAAGCTTGGACGTAAAGAAAATAACGGAAAGGAAAAGAAATATGGGGAACAGCAGGTTCCCTATATAAATGGTAAAATTGAGGTAATAGATCAGAATTTCGTTCAACGGTGCTTCATTGTCGATCATTTTTCCGATCTGTTCCGCCAAATTCACCATGATACCGATGGGAATGAACAGGAGCAACATCAATGAAAATGTTGCTAAATACCTTTTTAAAATATATTTATCCAGTATCGAAAGCATTACAGCCTTTTATCCATTTGTTTTACCATCCTATCTTTCCATTCTCTAAAATCGCCCGCCAATATACGCTTTCTGGCCTCACGCACCAACCACAGATAGAACCCAAGATTGTGTATGGTGGCTATCTGTTTACCAAGGTATTCGTTGGCAGCGAACAAATGGCGCAAATAAGCCTTGCTATATTCACGATCCACAAATGTAGTTCCCATTTCATCCAAGGGAGAAAAATCATCCTCCCACTTTTTATTTTTTATGTTGATGGTTCCATGCGCGGTAAACAACATTCCGTTTCTGGCATTCCTTGTGGGCATAACACAATCGAACATATCTACTCCCAGTGCAATGTTTTCCAAAATATTTATTGGCGTTCCTACACCCATTAAATATCTTGGTTTGTCTTCGGGTAAAATTTCGCAGACCACCTCGGTCATTGCATATAGTTCATCGGCCGGCTCCCCTACGGATAGGCCACCTATTGCATTACCTTCCGCTCCTGCGTTCGCAATATATTCGGCGGACTGTCTTCTTAAATCTTTATATGTGGAACCCTGAACAATGGGGAAAAAAGACTGCGCGTAATCATACTCAAAAGGAGTCTTTTCCAAGTGATCAATACACCTATCCAACCAGCGATGTGTCATGTGCATGGAACGTTTTGCGTAATTGTAGTCACAGGGGTATGGCGTACACTCATCAAAGGCCATAATGATATCCGCACCGATCACCCGTTGTATTTCCATAACATTCTCAGGCGTGAACATGTGGGTAGAACCGTCTATATGCGATTTAAACTTTACGCCTTCCTCCTTAATTTTTCTATTTGCGGAAAGGGAATATACTTGGTAGCCTCCACTATCCGTTAGGATGTTCCTATCCCATCCCATAAACTTATGCAGCCCCCCGGCTTGTTTTAAAATCTGGGTCTTGGGTCTTAGAAACAAATGATAGGTGTTGCCAAGGATAATATCGGGGTCAATTTCTTCCCGTAGTTCTTTTTGATGTACTCCCTTAACGGAAGCCACGGTACCCACCGGCATAAAAATTGGAGTCTGTATAGTGCCGTGGTCCGTTTCTATACTCCCTGCCCTAGCTTTGCTAAGCACATCTGTCTTGTGTAAGGTAAATTTCAAAAGCTTATGAATAAGAGTGCAAATATAATGAACTCAACCTCGACAAAACTTAAATAAAAGTAAAGATGTATCGGATGCTAGGCCTTAGATTTGAGATTTGAAAAATTGGAAATTGGAAATTGGAAATTGGACAAACTACTTGGTATACTATTTAATTCCAAAATAAAACCATTTTACGTATAAGTTTTTACTTCATAACGATTTACTAAACATTATCACAGCGAACTTTGTACAACTCGCTATCCCCTTTTACAGTACCTGTTTCTTATAGGGAAAGTTATGTAAACGAACGGGTATTGGTTAAGACGCTTAAGGAGGTTTATATGATTTTTCAACCTAACGGCTATTATACCAGTTCGCGTTTGAAATTCAGCCAAAGAAATTGAATTGTTCTTTTGGCCTGTGAAAAAGAAAAACCGGGCATAGCCTAACTACGGCTTATTTTTATTTTGAAGTAGGACGTAAAAACACACGATTTATCGGCTTATTATCAATTGGTACATGGTATTACTTTTAAGTTTAAGTTAAGGGTTTCCGACCCATTTCCTAAATAGGACAGCCTGCTCTGATAATTCTGCGGGGCTGTTCCTTTTTATCCGAGTTAACAGAGTAGGCGAACGCCTAAAACAATAAAGCAGAAGGCATTGCGTTCTGATGGTATATGGAGAAACAGGATGTTTGGTATTGTTATTGATTACCATTTCATTCATCAAAACAAAATGATTATGAAAAAATTAGTAGTTATTACAGTAGTAGCCCTGTCCGGATTTTTTGGTTTAGCGCAAACTGGTTCCGGGTTTGGTATTAAAGGTGGTATCAACTATGCAGGAAATGGAGATTTCTTCAATTCCGCAGAGAATGCCGTTACTTCACCGGATAGAAATGTAGGCTATCATGTTGGTGTTTTTGGAAAACTTGGCAACAAGTTATACTTGAGACCGGAGCTAGTCTACACGAGTACTACCTCAGGGTATAACGAGGGGGACTTAAAAGTTAATAAATTGGATGTACCCGTTTTGGTTGGCTTAAAGGTCATAGGGCCACTGAATATTTTTGCAGGCCCGGCATTTCAATATATTTTGAATAATAAGTTTGACGGTGTTACCATAGATAACGTTGAGAAGGACTTTACGGTTGGCCTTAATATAGGAGCAGGCGTAAGTTTTGGGAAATTTGGTTTGGATGTGCGCTACGAAAGAGGATTTAGCGAGAACGAATTGAATTTTATCAACAGTAACATCCTTACCCTAAACGGAGATCGCGTAGACACAAGACCAGATCAGATTATACTTAGCCTTTCTTTAAAATTATAGCCTGTGTTGGTGCACTACTGGCATTTGCCAACTATAAATCAGCCAATGCGTAGTTTAGTTTTGCCGTTCTATAAAAAAATCTTGAAACTGACAATCTCCGAGGCACGGCCGTTGGGGAATGATTTAGATTCAATTTCTTTGGCCGCTTACCAAAAGAGAACTGGTAGAACACCAAATATAAAAGCCCTTTACGAATCTCGTAAAGGGCTTATTACTATACATTATCAGTGTAAATTACGAGTCTATATCCAAATGGTCAGGGATGTCATCATCATCCGTAAACCTAAAGGAGTCATAACTGCCATCTTCTTTTAAATTGATTTCTTCTATTGTAGGTATGCCGTCGTTATCGTCGTCTGCATCCTGATAGTTAGGTATAAACGACCTTACTTCATCTTCACTGTCCGTATTGTCATCATTTAGATTGCCGTTATTGTTAACGTCTTCTAATATAGATGGAATTCCGTCTCCATCTAAATCTGTATTCGGCTCGTAGCTAAAAGCATCCACCTTAAACACCAATGGCGCGTAGGGAGGAACTAAATTACTAATTGGTTGACTAAAATACCCCAAACCGGAAGGCATAAAAATCGCTCCAATTCCGTAGCCTTGGTAGCTAAAGGTACCGTCCCCATTTTCTACAGGATCCGTTCCTGTCTTGAAATATTGCATGCCTCTACCTAAACCATAAGTATTGAATCCGCCGTCACCAAGAACTGATAAGTTAATTTTGGTAGGCTGATTAATAACGGATTCAAACAAATTTCCATTGAGTACAAAACCCTCTAATCTCAAAATAACATTATCACCAATGGAGGGCGTCTTATCCGATGCACCCTGACGTGCCATTAACACATATAATACATGATCTATCTCTTCTCCATCAGTTCTACCAAAACTTTCTGAAGAAACTTTTATGGTCTCCGTAATCAAATTAGGGCTATCAAAAATTGATATTTTATCGGCATTATTCCCGGCAATGGTATCGAATCGAATTTGATAATCAAAATCGTCGGCAGGACTTTGAAATTCCTCGTAATTATAAAAATGTGACTTCAAAAAAGCCACTATCTCTGCATCATCTTCATTGACCTGTTCACTTAACAACCTTGGTGGCACTCTTTCGGGTTGTGGAGGTCCACTATCGTCATCACTTTTACAAGACCATATTGCAGCTGCAATAAAAACAACCCAATAGAAATTTTTAACGTTCATCATCACAATTATTAAGCGCGCAAGATACAATTTTCCCCTATTTTTGCTTAGAACCTTAACAAAGATTTTGATTTGCAATGCGTATAGATAAATACTTGTGGAGCACGCGCTACTTTAAAACTCGTAACATTGCCACCAATGCCTGTAAAAAGGGTCACATTAAAATAAACGACAATTTAGCTAAACCGGGTAGGGAGGTTTTTCCGATGGATAATATTACAGTTCGTAAAAATCAAATCAATTATCAATTCACTGTGTTGGATATTCCCCCAAGTCGTGTAGGAGCCAAATTGGTAGACATGTATAGAAAGGATACGACTCCAAAAGAAGCTTTTGAACACAACGAACTGTTACAATACTCCAAGGAGTACTATCGAAAAAAAGGTGCAGGTAGGCCTACGAAGAAAGATAGAAGAGAAATAGAGGATTATTTGGAGGAGCCAATGGAGAAACCTAAAGAGGAAAATGAGGATTGAAATGGTTCAAGGTTCAAGGTTCAAGGTTCAAGGCTCAAGGTTCAAGGTTCAAGGTTCAAGGTTCAAGGTTCAAAAATTTATAAAAGACAGGTAACTTTGGTTCCATTTTTTTCTGTTAATTTTACATGGAGCGTGGATGTTTCTGGAATTAACAAGTAGTTGTTATTAATAGCGCGAATGTACAAGCAGTAAATTACGGTAGTAAAGAAATCAAAGTAATTAGCAAATGGAACAACTTATTCTTACCCACGAGCAGATACAATTTAAAGTCAGACGAATTGCCTATCAAATCTATGAGGCGAATGTTAATACCGAAGAAATTATTATCGCCGGTATAGAAGGTGGTGGTATTAAGTTCGCAAAAAAAATAATTAGTATCCTACGAAAGATAACCGCCACAGAAATCACGCTATGTAAAGTGATCATGGACAAAAATAATCCGCTGAAAAGCGGTGTAAGCACTTCTATCCCAGAAGAAGCCTACCAAAACAAATCTATTGTGCTGGTAGATGACGTTCTAAATTCGGGTACAACGCTTATCTATGGTGTGCATCATTTCTTAAGAACACCCCTAAAACAGCTTAAAACCGCGGTACTAGTTAACCGGAACCATAAAAAATACCCGGTTAAGGCAGATTATAAAGGAATCTCCTTGTCTACTTCTTTGCAAGAACATGTAAATGTATTCTTTGAAGCCAAGAACGATAGGGTATTTTTAAACTAAGCCTTGCATTATTTCTTGAGCTACATCTTCAACGGACTTTCCGTCACAAGAAATGGTCCTTGCGGCTTTGTTATAAAAGTAGCTGCGCTCGAACAGATGCTTACCAATAAACTCTTGAAGCTCTTCATCCTTAATACCTGCGATCAGGGGCCGATGTGCTTTTTCACCGGACAACCTTTTTACGAGTTCCTTTAAGGAAACATTTAAGTATACATTATGTTTTGTTGCTGTCGTAATGGCGTCCATATTATTTCCATAGCAGGGGGTTCCTCCACCTGTAGACAATAAAATATCTGACTCCGAGCTTAAAATTTCATTCAAGTAAAAAAATTCTTTTTTTCTAAAATAGAGCTCTCCATTATCTGAAAATAGTTGGTCTATTGTCTTTCCTTCGGCTTTTTCTATGTATTCGTCTAAATCTAAAAAATTAATTTTCAATTGTTTAGCTACCAACTTTCCGATGGTTGACTTACCACTACCCATATAACCTACCAATACTATTTTCACCTGTTTGTTTTGTGCAAAATTGAGCTAAATAATGTGTATTTCAAAAAAAAAGAAATTTATCTTAAAAAGCGTTTGGTAAGTAAAGATATCAACTTATATTTGCACCCGCATTCAGGGCATGGATGTGTTAAAATTTTGACCTGGTAGCTCAGTTGGTAGAGCATCTCCCTTTTAAGGAGAGGGTCCTGGGTTCGAGCCCCAGCCAGGTCACCAATTCGGAAACCATCCGAGACCAAAACCTTGCTAATCTTATGATTTGCGAGGTTTTTTGTTTTTTAGATAATCATATTAAATGATATGATTTAGTTTATTATGGTAACAATAAGGTAACATTTTTTAAAAATGGTAACATAATTGGTAACACTTTAATAATTTACGTTTTAAAGACAAAAATCTTGCATTGTTGATTTGACTTTCGTTTAACCAAATGTTTCATTTAAAAGACGAACAACATGCGAAGTACTTCAACATTCTCAGTACTATTTTGGGTTCATTCCACCAGAATAGACAAAAACAATTCTGCCCCGATTTATGCAAGGATTACCATTAATAAAAACCGGGTCAGTATAAGCCTCAAACAAAAAATTGATTTGAACTTGTGGGATTCACTCAAGCAAAAAGCAAGAGGTAGTAGTGAAACTGCAAGGAGAACCAATTACTATTTAGACGAAACAAAATCAGAATTAATTAAAAGTTATAGAGATTTAAAGAACGAAGGTAAAGTTGTTACTGCGGAATTAGTTAAGGCCAGATACTTGGGTGAGGATAAAAAAATCTATTCCCTGAAAGACATATTCAAATATCATAACGATAAAATGGGTATTAAGCTTGCCCCTAAAACTCTATGTCATTACTGTACAACCCAAAAATACCTTCTAGCCTATATTTCAGATGAATACAAAAAGTCAGATATGTATCTTCAAGATTTAGATTATTCATTTGTTCTTGGCTTTGAAAGCTTTTTACGCTCTTATAAACCGAGTCACTATCAAGGTAGAATCGGCAATAATGCAGTAATGAAACATATTCAAAGACTTCGAAGAATGGTAACTCTAGCTTATCATATTGAATGGATACAAAGAGACCCTTTCGTAAAGTTCAAAGCAAAAATGGAAAAGAAAGAGCGCGAATTCCTGACCAAACGGGAACTTGAAAAAATTGAAACCTTAAAAACACCAATTGAAAGGCTAGCAGTGGTAAAAGACCTGTTCATCTTTAGCTGTTATACCGGAATATCTTACGGTGATATTATGGACTTAACTAAGAAATCTATTGTTCGTGGTATCGATGATAATCGTTGGTTGATGGCGAATCGAAATAAAACAGGCACTCCCTTTAAAATCCCACTACTCCCAACTGCTGAATCATTAATCCAGAAATACGAAAATCATCACCGCACTCAATTTAACGGCAAGTTACTTCCCACAATTTCTAATCAACGATTGAATAGCTATCTTAAAGAGATAGCAGACTTATGTGGTATACAAAAGAACTTGACCTTTCACATGGCCCGACATACGTTTGCAACGACTGTTACTTTGACCAACGGAGTACCCATTGAAACTGTTTCAAAACTTCTTGGTCACACCAAATTAGCTACTACTCAAATATATGCTAGAGTTATCGAAAGAAAGTTGAGCGAGGACATGCAGAACCTTAGAGAAAGACTAAATTAATTGGATTGAAGGCTATGAACTATAATCAATGTATGTGCATTTCGTCTTAATTGTATTATTCTTGTAAGATTTTTAATATTAATTGCGTAACTTAAGGTTAGTCAAATTAACTGCCAAAGCCCCGATACCACTTTTATATTTTAGAGTTTGCCATGTAAAGATGGTATTTCCATTTATTAGAAATCTTATTTTAAAATGATTTGGATAATTACTACAGGCGGAACGATTGAAGGTCTCGAATATGACAATGAGTCCGAAAATATTGTTGCTCCAGTTTCAATTAAAAACCTACTGAAAAAGACCAAATGTTCAGTCGAATACGAGATTGACAATGCTTTTTCCAAGGATAGTCGTTTCATAACACAAGTGGATAGAGAACTACTTAGCACCAAAGTAAAAGCTGCCAATTCGGAACATATTCTAATTACGCATGGTACACTTACCATGGTAGAGACCGCTGAGTATTTGGGCAAACTTGATATGAACAAGACTATAGTGCTGGTAGGAGCATTTATTCTAGCAACTAAAAAAGACACGGATGCACCAGCCAATCTAGATTTTGCAATTGCTGCTCTTCAAAGATTAGAAAAAGGAGTTTACATCGCCATGAATGAAAAAGTCTTGCGCTGGGACAAGGTCAAAAAGAACATTGTTCAAAATAGATTTGAAGAAAAGATGGATTAAAACAATGAACAATGTTTGGAACCTCGCTACATTGGACGACTTTCTTTTACACCCTTATCAATACGATTTTGGTGATTTTAGCCTTGATACAATCTAAGCGACTTGACCATACCAATATTAATCGATACTTAATTCTTGGGCTACTATTCGTCTGTTATAACTTAACTGGCGGTTTACTTCCAGTCAATGATTTTCCTGGTCCCTTTATTTCACAATATATTATTACATATGGTGTGGCAATTGCCATGTGTGTTTATGTGGTTAAATATCTCTATAATGAATATGACATTGTAGTTTTAAAATTAAGATTGACCGTAGCTAATATCGCCTACTATGTTATTGCATGTTTTGTTTTATTGTTTCTTCTTCCCTACTATTTTAATGACTCAATAGACTTATCAAGAATATATTTTTCGGTTCCAGTTTCTGCAATCTGTTTGTACATCTGCTGGGCGTTTTTTAAGAAAATTTCAAACCCTGACAAACCTTATCCCTTCGTACTTCGTAGAAATAAATTTTCATTGATTAGTATTACGTGCATTGGTTTGCTGCCTATTCTTACCGTAATTGGAGATTATCAATGGTTAACTTTTACAGTTATAAATATTGCTTTCTATTGTATTACATTTATGGAAATAGATAGATACCTATACTTCCTTGAAAATAAAGGAAAAATGCAAGAAGTATTTAATTATTATGAAAACCTCAAAGGTACAAGTGTAGCTTCAAATCTTCATAAGAACGGACTCTCGAGAAGAGAAATGGAAGTAGCGATGTCTATTTTAGAAAATAAAAACTACAAACAGATCGCAAAAGATTTATTCATTGCAGAAAGTACCGTTTCCAAACATGCCTCAAATATTTTTAAGAAAACTGAAGTAAAAAATAGGAAATCCTTTTTACAACGTTACTCCATAATATTGTCAAGCTCTCAATAGCCTTAAATACTCAACATTCCTGGCTAATCCGTATAAAAATACGGCTGATTCCGTAGAAAATACGGTAATACACCAGGCCCTTTTGATATCAGTTTCGCTAATTTTAATAGCTATGTCAATGGAACAAAACCCAAATGAATTTTTTCCCATGCAGATCTAAAATCCATAAATTAAAAAACAGAATAACAAGCTTAACTAATTGGGCCATTTTCTTGATGTAGTCGGAAGACTGAATTAAAGAAATGATTGTACGCCTCAAAGAAATATCTAAGGAATTCTCGTCAAAGCTAGATGACATTGAAACTAACCATCCTGAAATCTTGGATTGCGCCAATAGTGTAATAGTTCTTTGTCGCCGGACCTTACATGAACTTAAAGGTCTATTGTTACAAAAGGATTTCAAATCCATTGAAAATGAAATTGAATTTTTCAAAAATATCAAACAGGTTACAGCTGTACCCCTGGTTTACTATTCAGAACTGCGCTCTTTTGAGCTTCAATTCCCTATGGCTAATGCCAATTCGCAGAAAAAGTATATCAATAAAAAGATAGCAAAACTTAACCGCTTCTTTACTCAAAACATTGATTTCATACAATACATTCAACAAGACCATTCCCATTTCGACCTTCAATATTTCACTAGAGAATTTGCAGAACCCTACCACATTGTCTCCTCCAAATTTTACTTTCAAGACCCAGACTTCACAACTGCTCGCGATATGCTACTAGCAAAAGTTAAAGCCTATCGAAAATTTATTAACTATCTCCAAAATAGACAGAACTCTAAAACTGGTATCAATAACTATCAATCTGAAACTATAACTAAAAAACTACAATGGACATCTACTAAAGCAGCTCTTACGGAATTGGTGTATGGTCTTTACGCAAGTGGAGCGTTAAATGGTGGCAACGCAGACATCATAGAAATTGCAACTGCTTTGCAAAAAGTATTTCACTTTGACCTAGGCGATTTCTATAAAATATATGCGGAAATAAAGTTCAGAAAACACAGCCGAACTAAGTTCTTAGATAGAGCAACTACAAACCTTATTTCTCTAATGGACGACTCTGAAAAATAGTCTTCAAAAAACCGTACTACGGTTGAACTCCTGTTTTTATAATTCTCAATATATTTTGCGATTTTCTCCATCATTAAATCACTCCCTTCACCATTAAATAACTTCAAATAGCATCAAATATCAAGATGTTAAATTTTTACCGTACTATGGTCTTACTGGTGAATAAAATCGAATAAACCGCTTCAAATTTGTTGAACGAAAGTCAAATCGAAAGATTCACGAACACTTATTTATGAAAATATAAAATTCGTGAGCTAAATCAAGTCAGGGACTATCATTTAAAAATTGTAACCGTTGATAGTCCCTTTCTATTAAAAAAGTTCATTATGCCGACAAGTATTATTACAACAGATGACCTTCGAGATTTCAAACTAGAACTACTCGATGACATTAAAAAATTACTCACCAAACAGAGTCAAGGAAAGCTAAAGAAGTATCTCAAATCTTCAGAGATTCGAGAACTGCTTCAAATTAGTCCGGGTACCTTACAGAATCTTCGAATCAATGGCACACTTCCATATACAAAAATGGGCGGTATCATTTTCTATGATGCTGATGAAATACAAAAAGTAATGCTCTCTAATCGAATTAATCATAAACCGATTCGGGATGTATGAATTATATCAAACAGCTCAATGCCGCTTTCCAGTTAATCGTGGAGGATTCTAGACTGAATGCTACACATGTGAGCTTATATATGGCCCTATTTCAACTTTGGAATATTACACGCTTTGCAAAGGTGTTCTACATAAATCGTCAAGAAGTGATGCAGCTCTGCAAAATAGGTTCAAAAAGTACATATCACAGATGTTTAACTGATTTAACAAACTGGAAGTATATTGAATATTTACCCTCACACAACATGTACAAAGGCAGCGAAGTGAGGATGTCTATTTTTGGGACAACCTCTGGACAAGCAAAGGCCAACCATGAAACAAGCACTGAACAAGGGCTGGTATCTAATATAAACAGTAATAAACAAAAAGAAAACAATAGTAAACCTAAGCTGCCAAAAAATGAAAATGAGGTGATTGATTTTTTTAAAAGCAAAAAATGGCCACCTATGGAAGGATTAAAATTTTACAATCACTATCAAGCCATTGGGTGGAAACAAGGCGGTAAAATAAAAATTGTGGATTGGACGGCAAGTGCCAGTAACTGGATGCAGAAAGCAAAACAAATTGAAACGGCAAAAGAGCAGTCCCATTTTAAGGACAACCTCCGAACTACTAAAATAAAAGACTATGATGAACCCCTGTAAAATCGTGGAAGGTGGTGTGGAATACAACCTGGGAAAATTTGATGGAAAGAGCATGGTCTATGATTTTCCTAAAATTCTGGTGTATCTCGATGCCAAAGGAAAATTACTCTTTGGAAAAGATTTTAAAATCTACGACGACGACCACAAAATCATACTAAAACTCTGCAACTACTTTATCAACGACAAAGAAAAGTGCGCCGAAGATAACATTGACCCGGACAAAGGAATTTTACTAACCGGCCCCGTAGGTTGCGGAAAAACAACATTGATGCGGCTATTGAAACATCTCGTTCCGATGCAGAGACCGTATTGCGTAATTCCTGCTCGTAATATTGTTTTTGGTTTTAATCACATAGGCTATAAAACCATAGAAGATTTTGGCAACGGACAATTCTTTTGCTTTGACGATTTGGGCGTAGAACCCATCGGAAGACATTTTGGAAAAGATTGTAACGTAATGGGTGAAATACTTCTGTCCCGTTATGAGTTTTTTCTTGAAACTAAAATTAAAACACACGCCACTACAAATCTGAGCGCTAAAGAATTGGAAGATATGTATGGCAATCGGGTACGAAGTAGAATGCGCAAATTATTCAATTTGGTCGCCTTTGATAAAAATGCAAATGATAAACGCAAGTAGAAACAGATTTCCGCCATCGCGGAATTGAAAAATAAAAGTCATTCTTATGAAAATAGCAACATTCAATATTCAGAATTTGTTCCATAGAGACAAAAGTCTTAATGAAAAACCATTTGGTAAGTGTCTCACAGATTGGATGCAAGAATTAGATACCCTAATGAGAAAATCAAGCAAAAGCGAAACTGAGCAAGATAGAATTCGGGACTTATCTTTTTTACTCGGATTTGAAAAAGCAGCACCCAGACCCTATGCCGTTTTAAGACGGAAAGCAGGTTTTCTTTATATGAAAGGCATTCATCACTCAACGGAAACACGAGCTGGGCATTTAACCAACTGGAACGGGTGGATAGAACTTCAAACCAAGCCCATTCCGCCTTCTGCAACAGACAACAAAGCAAAAGTTATAGCGGAAGTCAATGCGGATGTTCTACTACTACAAGAAGTTGAAGGAAGAGCTTCTTTGGAAGAATTCAACCGAGAGCTACTACCAAAGTTCGGTTGCGAACCTTACGACCATTCCTTCGTTATACAGACGAATGACATGAAGGGCTTGGAAATTGCTATTCTGTTGCGCGAAGGATACACACTTGAAACCATAAAAACGCATTTAATTGGTGGTTATAGTGACCTATACCAAAACCTTGTAGAATATGAAATTATCACTCCTGCATCTGAGAAAATATATGTTTTAGCAACCAATCTCGTCAATCAGACTGATGACCAAAAAATAGCCGATACTATCAGAAAGAATCAAGTTGAAGATATTGCCAAAATTTATAAAACCCTACTAGCCCAAGGAAAACCCAATGTTATTATTGCAGGAACTTTTAATACGCCCTCCTACTGCGATTCATTAGCACCCTTATTCCAAAATACAGATGCAAAGGATATCACCAAGCACTTATCTTTTGATGTCGTAACGGATGAAGGAGATGATGCCACCTATTTTCGTTTAGGCGCATACCGAATGGGTGTAAACATTAAACAGAAAGATTATTTACTATTCTCTCCGGCACTCTTTGAACAAATGCAAGATAGCGGCTTAAACCGTAAAGCAATGTGGCCAAAGAAAAAGCCGCAGTGGTCTACTTACAAAGAGGTTACGAGTAGATATAACGCTGCTAGTAAGCATCCTTTGGTTTGGGGAAAGGTGAAGTTTTAACCCAATGACTTACGGATTTCGCATCTTTGTTTTAATTAATAATGAATTTAATGGCAAAGAAGAAAAGAGTTAGGATACCACAAGAAACTAAAGTAAGAGCGAAATTACAAAAAGAAATAGGTTCGATTTGCCCATTTTGCTCAAGTGAAGAAGTTGGTCAGTTCCAAATTCATCATATAGATGAAGACCCCTCGCATAACGAATTCATTAATCTATTGTTATTATGTCCAACCTGTCATTCTAAAATAACAAAAGAAGATATATCAAGGCAAGATGTAATGGATAAAAAACTAAATCTCAGAAATAGAGAGTCTTTGGTTCAGTTTATATCTGTTTCCGTGGATGAAGAAAATTGTGGTTGGAGACCTTTTAAAAATGCTAAAAATGCTTTTGAAGTGGTCTACGAACTGTCTCTATTTCCAATTTTCATTTTTACTTTAATAAATAATTCTAATAAAACCCTACTAGTAACGAGCATCAAAGTGAAAGCAAAAAGACTTCCGATAGGCATGTCTGGACCTCATATTCCTTTGCCTAACATTTTAAGACCAACCATTACATATAAAATCAAAATGCCTATTGATGGGGAGTTTGAAGAAACAAAATTAAAGGATGAGTTAGAAGTACCAATGACAAGAGCCTTTAAGTTTAAAGTGGAGCTTTTTGATGAATCTATGGAAACTTTCAATCCTCTATTTGGAAAATATGCTATGTTCTTTGAATTTGGTTTCAATAATGATTTCTTTACTGAAGTTCCTATGATTCTTTTGAATAGTGATAAGTATTATGAAGAATTAAAGTATTATGGATTGGAATGAAAACTTAAGTAATTAAGTCAAGGGCTTCATTTAGTGTATTTCTTAAATGATTGTGTTTTAGCATATCATCAAAAATATCGAGAGACCTTTTTATATGTTTCCGATTTTTACTTAAATCCATATTCAATTTGGAGTAAATAGCCAAAATTAATTGTATAGGTTCCTTATCATAATAACCTCTTCGCTGTACATTAGGAACTCGATTATATTTTAGGTTCTTTATTAATTCCAAACATTTAATGGGATTATCCTTAACACAAGTAAGAAGTAGTTGTAAAAAATAGCTCGGTTGCGCCATACATAGTTTGCTTTTTGAGTACTTAACTAGAAAACTATATGTTTCTCTAAAATTGTGAGGCTTAAATTTCCTAAGAACTATACTTGAATACATTGTAGCAAAATCTTCTCCTTTCTTCCCTAAAAACTGATACAATATACCGAAAGCTCTTTCCGCGGTTGTCTCATTGGAATTAAATAAATTTGCTTCTGCAATTCTCAATGCACAAAGTTTAGCTTCGTCACTTGATTTTATAAAATCAGAATATAACTTTTTATCAGAAATTTTATCATTGAGCCAACTTAAAATTATGACATTGCCATCCTTATGCAAATCTTCATTTTCAATAATCATATTAAAATAAGGAAGCATCTCTAAGTGAAATTTTACATTAAAATATTGAGATGTTCTGAAAGAATTCTTAAGAACTTTAACATCATTTTTATTAATCAACTTCATAAAAATTCTGAAACTTCTATTTAGGTCAAGATAATTCAAGTATCCAAGTTCTTGCATAATAGCTACCCTAACTGATGCTTGCGGGTCATTAATTGCTTTTTCTACTGTATTAAAAATTATTTCTTCTGAAGACTTATGCTCATAACATAGCATCAGCTTATGAATCGCAGCACCTCTAATTGTATTCAAGCTGTCAAATGAAGGGTCATTTTCATTCATTGGTTCACTTGGATTAGGATGATTTAATGCGTGATTACTTAAAAATTCAACTAGCTCTGTATCCACTAAGCCATTTTTTAATAAGTATTCTACGTGCCAAATAGCATACATCAAGTTAATTCGGTCCAAATCTAATTTGATGAATTTCTGATGCAAAAACTTTACTTTCTCCGGTTCATACTTTGCTTGAATTAAACCATCTATACCTTTAGACAAATAGTCAAGAGAAACATTTTCCTCATCAAATAGCGATAGAACAAATCCATAATATTTACCAGGATTACCTCTAACACTATCACCAAATGCTCTAGAGTGTTCAAGCTTGCCTCCTCTAGGACCGTGTCCTTCTTGATAATCATCATCAAATTTGGTTAAGCTATTTTTCCAGTTCTTAAAGTCCATATTGTTATAAGCACTCTGAGAAAGAGGAGCACCAACAGCATACGAACCAGAGGAAGATGAAGTGTGAAGTGCTTTGTCTGACTCTATGTCTCCAAATTTTCTATAAAACTCCTGATATACTTTCTTCAAATGTGGAATACTCCAAATCTCTCTCTTGGGAAGTTGTTTGATAAACAGAAACTGCTTCTTGTCCTGACCATAAAAGGATATGATTTCTTTTTCATCAGAGTCTTTATACCTACCAAATTTAAAATCATACGGACTTTTAATTGACAATAAGATTTTGGAAATGACCCTCTTTCTTTCTGCAGTAAAAAAAGAAAAAGAAGAGCCTATCATTTGGCGCAGATATAGTTGTGATTTATCATCATAGCTATTAAATCCATTTTTATCATTAACGATGGAAATCAGTTCATAAATTTCATCAACATATCTTGGTTTTTCTTCTTTTAATACCAAACTCACTAAACGCAAAAGGATGACCGAATTTGTATTTTTAAACTCATTGAAAAAATCGACTATATATTCCCTATTATTTATTTGCGATTTTAAGTGCTTAACAAAAAACTCCTCTAAAACAATATGAGCATCTTTTGAAGAACTAAAGCCATCGATGAACTTTGTGCATTTATAGAAAGGACTATCAACCTCTTCAAAATTTGAGTTGTCTTTATTTTCATTAATTACACTCTTGTATATATCTAGAGTAAATTTGAAAGTTTTTTCAGGACTATTATCATACATCTTCTTCAATAACTCCTCTTGTTCGTGAGAGAATTCATTATGATGCCAGGAATCTCCAAAATTAAAAACACTCTTAAATATTGGTTTTACTAAACCAAAGACATAATCATCATTATGTTTAAAAATTTTTGCTAAGAACTCATAATACCAAAAGTTGTCTCTTCCTTTAGATTCTTCATTAAACTTTATGTACTTTTCAAAGTATGGTAGGAGTCTTTCATCTTGCCAGTCATCGAGCCCCATTAGGACTCTCTCATTAAAGTTTTGTTTATCAGTAAAATCTTCAAATTCATCTAAATACTCCATTATTATGAGTGGAGTGAGATTGATATTATTTCTTAAAAACCTCCAAATGAGATTTCTTTGATAATCAATAGAGGTTTTTAAATTATACTTTTCAATAAAATCAAATCGAAATACAGACTGTTTTTGGTAAACTCTATGCGCCTTATTTGCCAAGGTTTCTTTGTTGAATAAAAACTTATCAAATACTTTTTGTTTAATCAAATATTCAGTCCATTCCTTAGATACAATAGAGTGGATAAATACATCTTCGAAGAGCCTATTCCTTAATATTTTTTTATGAAATATCTCTTTTTCTTGACTTGAAGGATTTGCGATGATACCAAGGTTACTTATTACTAGAGACTTTATATGAAAACGGTACTTAGAAGATTTAAGGATAGAATTTATACTTAAGTTATACCGCTTATGGTCATACTCTCGCAGATACTCTAAGACCATTTTGATTACAGACCTAACCTCTAGGTTCTGCTCATTCTCGTTAAGGTATTTAAATATATCTTTTCCTTTCTCCACAAATTGTCTCGAAAAGCAATAATCATAGAAGGTTTGGTGAAAAAATTGAAAACTTGACTCTTGTTCAATTATTAATTGATTGCTAAGTAGATATTGAACCTCTTGATAATACTTATCAGAAAATTTACTGCTAATAACTATCTGTTGACTATCATACATTCCGATAGCCATTTTAAACAACAATTCACCTAATTTTAAATTAGATTTTGGGGCAATAAGACTTCCCCATAAGGCATCATATAAATCTTTTAAAGATGACAACGTATCTAGACTAATTTTTTTCTTATTCGGGAGTTTGCAGAATACCTCCAACTGATTAGGAGTTTGTAATAGTTTCAAAACTTTTTTTACCGAACAATTAACTCCAAATTTTTGAAGTGTACTTGTAACATCCTTTTCTGTTAGAAGGGACGTTTTTATATTAGCGTATTTATTTGATTTGTAAATACTTAATTCTGCATCATATTTTAGGTCAAAACTTCTCGATGAAATAATTATTCTAATATTCTTTTCATCAATTAACTCGTTAACTATCCTGTTATATGTTTGAATGTACTCTCTATTTGACGATAATGTTTGAGACAAAGCATCTAACTGGTCAATTATTACTATTAATTGACGTTTGTAGGTATTTAGTGCTCCAATAATTCTGGAAAACTTTATGTCATCATCCAGAAATATTTTACTTTCTAATTCCTTCGGGTTGGTAGCGTAATACTTATCAGCTTTAATCCCAAGAACAATGTAATTCTCAGCCACTAGCTGTTCATAGACGTCTTTTAGAATTACAGATTTACCCATCCCCTTATCTCCCTCTAAAACCAGAAGATTTTTTTGTCCATTTTTTAAATCGCCAGAAACCCAATCAACAATTTGCTTGGTTTCATTTCTAGCAATATGACTCTCAGGTTTTCTTTCGAAAAAATTCTTTACTCCTGATAGAAAATTAGAAGCCTTAGTAAATGACCTCTGGAGCTTATCAAAATCTAGTGGGTTTATTGCATTTAAAAAAACCTCTTCTCCACAGAATCTCTTGCACCATTCAGGACCAAAAAAATCATAAACTATTTTTGGGTGAGTTTTAAGTATCCTGTTTATTGCTGTAAAATCCCATTTTTCAACTCTTATTCCATTCTTGTTATGCACTTTTTTTAGTTCCTCGAATCTTTTTTGCAAGTGTATGTCGTCAAAGTTAGCAGAGGTACAAATGAAGAATTTTTCAGATTTACTGTACCAATCACCATTTTGAAATTCAGAAAATATATCATTCAAATCTGTAGGAGAAATAGATTTATACTTTTTACATTGAAATGAATAATACTTCCCATTATCCTTCAAAGCGTAAATATCAATTCCATCTTGCTTTTGTCCTTTTCTTCCATAAATCTCACAATCACCCCTGTCAAAGCGTTCAACAAACTCAACCATTCTGAGACAAAGTTTTTCGAAATCTTCCCAAAGCATTTGTGCTAAGGGTAAGAATATATCATTACTCACTATGGGCAACCCATAATTAGTAGACGGTTTAGTTTTTAAATATTCTAGACTCATAGGAATAATCTATCTTTTCAATTGACTTACTTTTCTTTTCTAATTACTTTGTTTAACTCTTTGACAATTTCTTTTAGATTCTTCTCATCCTTTATTTCTTCATAAATTTTCTCCACATACCACATAATTAAAAGTTTATTGAAGTCAATTTCTAAAGTTTTTGATAATTTTTTTAATTGTTCTTTCGTAGGCCTTCTATCACTATTTTCAATTTTACTTACAAGAGCGGTATCAACTTCTATTTCAGAGGCGACCTCTCTTAGCAATAGACCTTTAGATTCACGTTTTGATTTTAATAATTGAGATAATTGTTCCATTTGTCAAAATATTTCTTGTCAAAATTTGTCTAATTCAAAGATAAAAAAATTATTTCCTTTTCAACTTTATTAATAATATAACCTCCTTGTAACTAGTGATTATTAAATCCCGTAAACACCTCACAACCTCCAAATACAACTCTCTCATAACTATTTAATTTTATTAATACATTCCAGTATCGCAAGGGCAATACCATTATGCTTTTCTTCTTTGGTCAAATGCTTAGCTTCATCAACAGATGACAAAAACCCTAGCTCTAATAAAACTGCTGGACAACTATCGGTAGTCCCCCGCAGCACTTGGAAGTTGGCAAACTTCACGCCCCTACTGCTAAACGAAAGCTTCTCATTTAGTCTTTTCTGAATAGTAGACGCCAATTCTACTGAGGTTTTAGAAAAACGCTTTTCCATTTCATCTACATAAACTTCTGTTCCTTTGGCTCTTTTGTTTATTGCCTGATTGCAATGCAACGAAATAAAAACATCTGCAGGTAGTCTCTTGGCAAGCTGCACTCTATCCCGTAAAGAGATTAAGGTGTCACGGTATCTAGTCAAGTAGATATCAAATCGGTTGTCATAAAGCTTGTTATTCAAACTATCTAACTTCATCGCAATACTTAAGACGATATCCTTTTCTGCAACTCCATTTATTCCTATTGCTCCAGCATCTATTCCGCCATGACCAGGGTCGATGACAATGACAAGCTTATCAGGACTTTGACTATATGAAAGTGGCAATACTGACAGATAAATAAGTACTGCTATAACGTAGTTTGAAATTTTCATAACGTTTGTTCTTGTTTACACAAAATGCAACGATTCTCTCTTTTTCATAAGAATCTTCCAAAATTTAACAGCATACCACGTTAAAATTTAGAGGATTTCTACCAATACAAGCCTACCGTAATAGATTTCACAAAAGTTTGTCTTAAGTCTTAGCAGACGGCGTATTATGTCTTGCTGCGCGGAGAAACTATAATCTAAATATCCTATTATGAAAAAATCAATTGTTATGCTTATCGTTTTGCTGTTTATCACAGCTCCCTCTTTTGCTCAAATCGGAGGGATTGAAGATTCCGTCAACGACGTTTCGGACACTATCAGAACCATTTTTCCAATAATCCTTGGAGTCATATTCCTTATTGGATTCCTTTTTAATGCAGGTCACTTCTTTGGCGAAAATGCAGACCTCAAAAAGGGTATTACGCGCGTGCTAGTATTTGTGCTTATCGCCGGTGCAGTAGCTGGCATCTTCACCTACCTAATCTCAATCGTAGTCTAATCTGCACAGCGGGATTTATTAAAAAATGATTATGAAAAAATTCGAGGTCTATAAAAACATACGAAAACGGGCAATGATTTTTGGTTTGCCCGTATCGCTATTCGCGCTTATGATGATAGCGGTAATCGCATCGCTATTAGTCATCATTTTCTCTTTTGGTTTCGGAATCATCATTGGCGTACTCGTATTCAACGGCGCACTATACATTGGCTTGACCAAGTTTGCCCAAAACCCACAGCTCCTTCAAATTGCCAAGGTATTCCCGAAAAGTATTAGTAACAAGAAAACATCTGCACTCAATTATGAATAAAATTAACCTCGCATCCTACTATCCAATAGTGGACATCAATGAAAATGTGGTGTTTGCCAATAATGGCAATGTAGTACTATGTTTTCAGGGCATTCTTCCTGAAATCCATTCCTTATCAGAAAAAGATTTTGAGGATATGCACGTTGCTTGGTTTCAAGCATTGAAGTCATTGCCAACAGGATGCGTTGTGCATAAGCAAGATGTATATTTAAAACAGAAGTATACCGCTGAGCAACTTCCAAATGAAACCTTTCTAGAGAAATCGACCCACGCGCATTTTAAAGGTCGCGAATATATGGAACACCGCAGTTATTTGTTCTTCATTTTAACGAAGAACAATGCGCTTAACAATAAAAAGTTCGTTAATCCTTTTCGCAAATTAGCAAAGGGTATTCTTAGAGAAATGGACGAGGCTGTACACAGCTTTATAGGTTCCGTAAGCGATTCCGTTTCCTTTATCAATAACAGTCGTAAAATAGAATTTGTTCCGCTTAGAGCAAACGAAATACATGAACTAACCCACAATTATTTCAACGGGTTTAATTCTGGATTTGATACGGATATTCTATTAGAAAAATCAAATACAAACATCGGAGAAAATTACTTTGATGCGCTTGCAGTCAATAGTGAATTATGTTTTGGCGAAAGTGTGCAAACCAGCAAAACCAATGAGCGATTTACCTCTGATGATTTTGTCTTCCATCAAGGTTTTGTAGATGGACTCGGTTTAACATTCAATGAAAATCATATTGTAAATCAAATTATCTATTTAGATGACAAGCAGAAATGGCGGAAACAGCTCGACAAGAAAGTAGAGGAACTGAATAAAAGCTCCAATTTCGGTTCACAGAACAAAGTTGTGCTAACTAAAATTCAACACATTCTTGACCAAATAAATACGGACGACCATGCGCGTGTCATTCGTGGCCATTTGAATATCATTTATTGGGCTCGGGAACCCCGCGAACTAGAAAAAATAGGTTCGAAAATAAAAACGGAATTCAAAGAGATTGATATTATTCCCTATTACCCCAGAGGCGAAGAACGCAAGAACTATATTTTGAATAGTTACTGCTGCTTCTCCTCCAACTTCTCCAATGAAGATTTGTATGTAACTGACTTAAAACACGCCTTGTGTTTACTAATCAATAACAGCAACTACAAGTCTGACCCTACTGGAATCATCTTTAATGATAGAGAACATAACATTCCCGTTTTAAAGGATGTTTGGGACGAAAAGAAGAAACGTATTAAGGCTAGAAACTTTGCCATTTTTGCACCTACGGGTGAAGGCAAATCCTTTTTGGCCAACAACATTCTGCGTCAATATTTTGAAAGTGGTGTTCGCCTGGTCATTATCGATTTAGGAGGTTCTTATACCAAGTTCGCCAAGCTCTATCCTGAGAAATACACCGTGCTGAGATATGAAAGTGGAAAGAACTTAGGTATCAATCCATTTTACATCAGCAATGTAAAAGACTTGACTACTGAACGATTGGAAGATTTATCGGTGTTCCTTTTTGAACTGTTCGCATCCGATATCAAGGTGACCAA
Organism: Maribacter chungangensis; assembly: GCF_042676845.1. Lineage (NCBI taxonomy): Bacteria > Pseudomonadati > Bacteroidota > Flavobacteriia > Flavobacteriales > Flavobacteriaceae > Maribacter > Maribacter chungangensis. Next base: position 266,466 of record NZ_JBHTHY010000011.1, on the reverse strand, counting down.
AGCACAATCGGTTTCCATTAAAAAAATACTTAAATATTACTACGATAGTACTCCTGAAAATCATTCGCTTGATGGCTTTTACAAATTCATCGAAACGAATCAGGCAGCCCTTTTAAAAAATCTTAAAATCCATCCTGACTACTTCAATGTTACGAGCTTTTTGCACGTGATGTCGGAGTATGTTGGCGATGGTCTATATAGCTTTCTATTTGAAGTAAGTGAAGACCAGACTTACAAAATCGAGGACAAACGCTTGATAGTTTTTGAATTGGATGAAGTAAAGGATAATAAGGAAATCCTTTCCGTAATGCTGAAGCTTATTAAGTCAGCCATCCAAAGAACCATTTGGAAAAACAGAGCCGAAAAAGGCATCATCCTATTTGATGAGTTTGCCAAGCAACTAAAGTTCGATAACGTTCTGGAAAGTGTTGAATTTTATTACCAAGCCATTCGTAAACAGAATGGTGCCATCGGTATCATTCTGCAATCCATCAATCAGTTACCTAACAACTCCACATCCGCTAGTATACTGGAAAACACCCAAGTAATATACAGTCTAAACAATGAAAAGGGATACGATGAGCTTCAGAAACGATTGAACCTTTCTAGCCACGATTTAAATCAATTAAAATCCATAAAAAATAATTTAACCGGACCTCGAAAATACACGGAAATGTTTATCAAAATAGGAAAGGAGAGTAACATCTTTCGGTTAGAAGTTCCCAAAGAGGTCTATGTGGCTTACCTCACCGACGGTGAGGAAAATGATGCCATCATGGCGATTTATAACGAAACAGACTCCATGGAAGAAGCCATAAACATATTTATTAATTCTTAAATCAGAAATCCTATGAAATTAAAGATTCAAATACTCGTGGTTGCTATTACACTAACCTTTTTATTGCCTGTACGTGCTACGGCCCAAGGAATGCCTACGTATGATAATGTCAATTTTATCAGTTTGATAAAGCAACTGGTAGAGTCGGGTAAACAGACGGCAAACATTATCAAAACTGTCAAGTTTCTTAAACAACAAAAAGAGAATCTTGAAAAAGTTAGTGACGTCGTAAAACAACTCAAAGCCGTTCAAGAAATCGGAAAGAACAACAAGCGTCTTATCAATGTAATGCAAGGCGATTTAAAAGACATCTTAAACTCCCCATATATCAAACCTGAAGAAGTCGCTCGGGTTTCAGAATCCTTTAGTGCCGTAGTAGAAAACTCTTTGGACGCCATGGATTTTATAGACCAAGTTCTCTCCAGTGATTTTATGAAAATGACCGATGCAGACCGTACGGCAATTCTAAAGGAAAAGGAACTCGAATCAAAAGAAATGGTTTCTAGCGTGACTATCAAGACAAAACGTTACCGTGATATTATTTCCTTTCGAAAAATGCAAGACATGGTCAATAACCGCGAAACAAATTACTAAACATGACAGCCACCATACTTCTAGGGATTGGCTTGGAATATATAGATACCGTATTCCAGACCATACAAAACAGCAATTTCTCGCAATACACTATTGCAGGAATGAAAACCCTCGCCGTTCTGTTTTTTCTAATCAATATTCTTAAAAAATATAATGAGGGAATAGCTGATAAAAACGGATATAGCTGGGGATTGAGTCCGGGAGAATTGGCTAAAAATTTTGCCATCGTTGTGTTGGTAATTTTCTCTACGCAACTGTTGGGATTTTTCGATAACATTTTGGTGGCCATAGAGGGGCAATATCGTGGTACAGCTCCTGCCCTACTTCCTTTACAATTGCAAGACGTACCACTTGAAGAAGAAGTAAGTCTTTTGGATGCTGCTAGTATGGCCATGACTTTACTTTACGAAGCTTTGGTCACCCCTTTATACGGATTCAAAATATTCGCATTCGTAATCAGCACATTTCTGTGGATTCTCGACCTATTCATTTATCCACTATTTCTTGCCGAACGCTTTTTTCTTTTGGGGATAATGCAGGCCTTCTTTCCTCTGATAATTAGTCTCGCGGTTTTTGAGAAGTTTCGGTCTTTGGCTTATACTTTTTTCAAATTATATGCTGCTGTCTATATGCTCGTACCTGCTTTCTTTTTGGTCAATGTATTTGTGAATGCTATTTACACCGAAATCAACACCAATTTCTGGACGAATCTTTTCGGAACTGAATTCGGGCAAGGCTTTTTCGCACCGGTCGTGCAATTGGGGTCCGTAGGCTTTATCGTATTCCTCAAATTCAAACTATACCGCAGAGCCACTTCCTTCACCTTACGATTATTCACAAACTAAAAACTAAACAATGAAAACATCATATAAAGACATCTACGCCGTGCTAAAAATCAATAGGGTCATTGTGTTAGCGTCTGTCATCTTTGCAACGCTCTCAGGTTTATTTTCCATTTGGATGGTCTATAACATCAATTCCAAAGCCATGAATAGCGCCTTTGCTATTAATACGGACGGTACAGTCATTCCGCTAAAGCTAGTGGAACAAAAAGAGAATTTCGGAGTGGAAGCTTTGGCGCACCTAGACCTGTTCCATAAGTACTTCTATAACATAGATGCTAGTAATTATGAAAAAAATCTAGAGAAGGCTTTATGGTTAGGGAATAGCTCGGTTGATAATTTATACCGTCAGAAGAAGTCCGACGGGGTATATAATCGATTATTACAATTCTCATTAGTTCAAAAAGTAATACGTATCGAATCTAAAATTGAAGAAAAAGACGGTGTATATGATTTTAGAACAGTTACCATTTTCGAAATCAATAGAGGTTCAATACTAGACACTTATGAACTTGTTTCTTCAGGAAAACTACTTACCGTAAATCGAAACTTTCCGAACAATCCGCATGGATTGCTAATTACAGAATACTATGAAAACAGCTTAAAAAAGATAGAGGCTGAAAGCCCATAATCGACCATATTAAATACACTCTTATGAAACTAGAAAAAAATAAAATAGTCTTTGGATCCTTATTGGCCGTGATTCTCATATTCCTAGTCTCCTATTCAGTTTTGATTATGAGGGATGATGAAAGTGAAAACGAAAATCTAAAACAAACCTTAGTCCCAGAACTTGAACAAGAGCAAAAAGAATATGATTCCAAATTGGAAGCTATAAACGATTTAAAAAAAGTCCGCGAAACAAATGCGCCTAGCATCTATGATGAAAAGTTGATTGACTCCCTTGGATTCTATGACCCAGATTTGGGGGATAAAGAAAAAGAGAGAATCGTTGACAGTATCTACAATGCAAGTCGCATTAACTATTCCGATAGGACCTATGAAAACATAGGTCACAAAAAATCAATCCCCAAAGTAATTGAAGAAGTCGATTCAGCGGATATCAAACGGGAGATCCAAATTCATGCAAAGGAACTGGGCTTGGAACATCAACTCTTTTTTGCATCGTCGCCGCTCGAAAACAAGGTTTCCATTTTGGGAAGTACAGATGCTGAAATTCATGTGGTGGTTGATGGTAGTCAAGTCGTAAAGGCAAATACACGTCTACGAATGCGATTGACGAAAGCTGCATTAATTAACAACAAGCTGATTCCAAAGAATGCCCTCGTTTTTGGTTTTATCAGCTTTCAGCCTAATAGAGCATTGATTAGCATTGAAAATATAAATCATCATCTAACAAATCTAAAAGCCTATGACCTTTCAGATGGCAGCGAAGGCATCTACATCGAGAATAGTTTTAGAGAAGAAGCTGCTACTGAAGTATTAGATGATATCATGGGAGATATTAACATTCCCAGTGTTCCACAGGTAAGTGGTATTTCTAGAATTTTTCGCCGCAACAATCGAAATACGAGAGCGACTGTGCTCAATAATTACAAATTAATTCTAAAACCCAAGTTATGAGACATAAATTCTTTATCACCATATTTCTTTTGATATGCTTTTCTACGAAAGCACAAGATTCTGTAACACTCGATACCATATATGCCAATGACCAGAAGAATGTCGCCCTGTTTTTTCCAGAAACGATAAGGCAAGGAGTAACCGGTTCAGACAATTTTATATTTACGTACAACCGCGATAAAGAACAATACTTTGGACTACTACAAGCAAAGCCAGGAAAAGCAAGTAATCTTCTGGTTATCAATAAGAATGGTTTAATTTTTTCGTATATTGTAGTATATAAAAAACAGCTCTCGAAGCTGAATTATTTCATTCCGTCTTTAAGTAGTATTGGGAATGAAAGACCAAAAAAAACTGAATCGATTGTAGTTGATGCGCCAAAAAAGTCAATTGACAATAAAGCGTATTACTATCAGGAATTTTGTTCCTACCTGCTAAATCGAAAGCAGCGAATAGGTAATATTAGAAGGCAAAACGAAGGCATCGTTTTGAGCATTGAGAATATTGTTTTTGATAAAGAAGAACTCTATTTCGTTATCCAGATTAAGAATACATCTACCTTGGATTACGATTTGAATTTCTTGCAACTTTCTGTCCAGACACGGCAAAAAGGGAAAAAGAAATCACTACAGAACATTTATCAGGAACCGCTGTTTATCCATAACCGACCAACCAAAGTAGCAGAAAATAAAACCGTGAGAATGGTTTACGTACTGCCAAAATTTTCATTGAGCGATGACCGAAGAGCCGTCTTAGAACTCAATGAAAAAGACGGAGAGCGTAACCTAAGCCTTAAGGTATCTCATAGATATATTAATAACCCTAAATAGAATTGCTATGAACAGATTGGTCATTTTTACAACCGTACTATTATTTATCGCTTGCAGAGAAACTCAAGATGCATCTCCCGCTTCCATTGCAAAAACCGTTGCTGAGAGTTTCTACCAAGGTGATGATGAAACCCTAAAAAAGCACACCACTCCGGAAGGCTTTGCCAACTACTCCAATCTGATGAAAATGTTTGCTAAACCTAAAGGTTCCGAAGCATATTTTAAAGTCCTAGACGAAAGTGTTGAAGGTGATGTTGCTTGGGTAAAGTACTCGACTTCTTATGATAAGACTCCAGGGGTTTTTAAGCTTGTAAAGGTTGATGGTGTTTGGAAGGCTACTGCTCGGAAGGCTGATGAGGAGGTGCCTTTTTGATTTTATCTTTCAAGTTAATTTTATTATCCTTTATTTGAACTTTTAATTTTCTTCTAGTTCTAATTCCGTTATCAATTCTCTGCATTTTCTTGAAAAAGGCTGAAATTCAGAGAAGCTATTTATTAGGGACCCATTGAGTCTAATTTTATACCCATTTTCAGCTGCTATATTTCTGCCGCTAACTAGGAACACTTCCATGAAGTGATTATGCTCATCGTTAACAAATTGTGCTCTTTTACCCTTCTTTACTTCAATAAGTTTCATGGTTTAATTATACTTTACTTCAGGTGCTTTGGAAAGTCCATCTTACCTCCAAGGACTCTTACTATGAAAATTCCATTACTGTCGATATAATAAAAAATTACGTGTGATTTGTATCTATACCTCAGAAGCATTTGGTTTTTAATAGCCACATATCGCCTACCCAAATCGGGGTTATTTGCTAATTCTCCTAAAATCTCCTTTAGACCTTTAGCATATTTCAAGGATTGACTTTCTCCAAATTTCTTTATTGTGTATTTGGCAATGGACTTAATATCGCTCCTTGCCATGACACTTATTACATATCTATTCTTGGGCATTGTGCTCATTTATAGCTTCCTCCCAAATACTATCTATAGTGGCATCGGATGGCCCGCTCTCCAAACCATCGATAAGTGCCTCATTCAAATCTACTATGCGCTTCCTTCGCTCCTGGTCTTTCCGGATAATATCTCTGACATATTCGCTGTCGTTAGTGTAAAAACCTTGTTCGATTAAGCTTTTTACATAAGCTTCTTGCTGTTCTGTAAATGTGATAGATTTTCTAATTACCGCCATAATGAACCAATATTAATAATAATGGTTCAATTTAATAATATAATTTGAACAAAGCAACTATTGTTTTTTTGAACTTTCAGTTAAAGTTACAACTTATTAATTATCAGGAATGTTGAAAAAAGGAAAGACTACATTTTCAGGGAAGGCTACATATCACTGTCCAAAAATAGTCCAAGACAGATTCTTTTGCCTACCGTTCTTAGATTTCTCTATTTTTTTAATTATTGATTTTCTATGTGCGGTACCACACATAAAAATTGCCGAACCGAAATTGTTATTGCTGCAAAAAGAATAGATATTCTGAATCATTGGTTCTTCATAAGATTCAATGTCCTCCATTACAATTTTATCCAGCTCGTTATTATTTAAAATTCGACTTTCCAACATTCGCATCTCTTCTTGAAAATTCATACATTCTAAACTATTGAGAAATTCAAACCCTCTCTCGGCTGCTAAGCAGTTAAAATTGTCAATCAATTTTTGCAGTTCTGTATTTTGACTAACAAATTTGATTTTTTTGTGAAATGCATCTGATAGTCCATTTTCACAAACTGGTATGTATCGAAAGGAAGTATTGTAGTTATATTGCTGAATTGCGGAAATTTCCAATTTATTATGAAATACCCCATATGTAGAAAACAAATAGTTTTCATATTCAGAATAAGTTTCATCAATTGCCTCCAAAAAAATAACCTCTGGATTTAATTTATTAATTATCTTATAAAGCTCTTTGGCGTTACATTTTCCAATTTCCTTGTGAATCGTACTTATGAAGGTGATATCATGCATCGTTTATTTGAACTTTAAACCATTTTAAATGTTATCGGAATAGTTCGATATACCATCACCTTCTCGCCATCCTTTGTGTAAGGCTCCAATTCTTTCAGTGAGTTCATTATTCTATAACATTCGGTGTCCAGAGAAGAATGAACCCCTTCAAGAATTCGAAGGTTATCAACTTTACCATCACTACTTATTGTAAACTGCACAATCACCTTTCCTTGTATGTTTTCTTCTTGGGCTACTTCAGGATACTTAAATTTATCACGAATATGTTTTTGTATTTTCTCTGTGTTTATGTCCGACATTACGGTTATACCTAAATCCTCTAATAATTGTGCTCTCTCAGGAATTAACTCACCATATTTTACCACAAAATCATAGTCCAATGTAGATTCAATATTTCCCTTACGATCATATCGGTTCCATTTGCCATACGGTTGTTCTCCCAAATATGATTTTGTCCAAATTTTTTGTCCGTTTTTAACTTTAAAGAAAATTTGTGTGACTACACTATCATTAGTTTTTGACACTTCAAGGGCATAAGCCCCTGTATCAGACTGCATTCTTCCATATTTATCCTTGTAATAAGTGGTATTCGATTCTGATTGTGCAATCGCAATATTGGAAACGAGAAATATGGATAAGAAAATTTGTTTCATTATGTTTTAAATTATTGGTAATCGTTTATTTGAATTTTGAATCATACTACTGGGTTTGTCAGCAACCCTGCTATTTCAGTTATCAAGTAATTTGCCACAACATTTGGTCCTTCCATTCCATTTGCTTTTAATCCTAAATGAATTTTGTGTTTGTGATACTTTCTCATTTTATTATCGACAATCCACATTCTTGCTTTTCCAGTTGAAGGAACAGGGTTTCCAGATTGTGGAATTACTTGCCCATATTTATCCACAAATTGTGGCCAAATCATAAATAAATGGTTTGAAGCATGATTTGGGTTCTCATAGCAAAAATCCCACTTAATACCTTGACTAGGTAAAGCCCTTCTACCACCTTCAGATTCACTTAAGATTTTGTATTCTACAACAAAATCATGAATGCGGTCGAATCCGTTTTTATCGATGCTATCTTTCATTTTTAATTATGTAGCTAAATTAAAATGGTTTATTTGAACTTTTACACGGATTATTGGTTTCATTCTATGGAACTAACCGGAACATATTTTAATCCATTAAACTGATATCTTGATATTTCATTAGCTATTTCTTCTGAATCCAAGCTATCAATTTTGATTAGAGACAAATCATAATAATTAGCCCCTTCTTTAATAATTTTGATTTTTACTGTCTTTTTTTCGAAGACATTCCCCGTGCCCCAATTAGAACTAAAAGTTTGCGTCGTTAATATTTCCTTAATATCATCTTTAATGAATGAATAAATTGAAGCATATTCTGTAGAATATCCCATGTTCAAATCCCCAGAATGAATTACTACACCAAATATTTTGAATCCAATTGGTAGAACATCTATTTTGGACGGTGGAGCTCCCCAAGAACCAGCGTCAATCGCGTTAATATAACTTTCTTTCAAGAACCATCCATTTTCTGATTTCATAAATTCAAAAACGCTTAACTTAGGCCTACAAACATGACAATCCCAGTTTTCCGGAATAGTATATCCAATTCCAACAATTGACTCATCATCATCATAATTAACGACATAATAGTCTAAAATATAGTGCTTTAGACTGCCTATGGAATTTACATGAGTATAGCCATACTCTTTGTTGTTACCATAACTTTTAAGCAATTGAATGACAACGTCATCTGCTTTATCAGGATTCCACTTTTTATCCAATATTTCATTATCTACTGTCTGTTTCAAAATTGCTGTTAGTATTAAAATGGAGATGCTTAAGACTAATGAAATAACACCAACTACAGTTCCAATGTAACTCATCTTACTAGGCAAACTCCATTTCTTGTATTGTTCTTTACTTGGGATGTATTTCAAAATTTCTTAATATCGTTTATTTAGACTTTGGTTTGTCGAATAATAATTCTGCGAGGGATTTAGCTTGATTAAAATCTTCAAACTCAATTCTATTTTTCCACCCACTATTATCATTCAAGAAATAAAAATTATGAAAAGCGAACAATGCTCTTTCAACTTTACTTGGATTTTTGTCATTGAACTCTATTTCTGCTTTATCAATGAATAGCTGGACAGTTTCTCTATATTTTGATTTTTTCTCTAATGAATCTATTGATATGTGGCCTAAAGCGCCCGCTATTTTTGAATCAACTATAATTAAAGGATTATCGCTATTAATACTCCAGAAATATGAATGCTTGCTAGCATAAGAAGCTCCAATACCTCTAATTGAGTTAAATTTACTGATACTTTCAGTATTTCCTTTTTTTGCGAGTATAATTCCCTCAAAATAAGTCTCATAAACATTTGAATCTTTTTCAAGTTCCTCCCGTGGACTAATTCTATTTTTTGTTTTTGAATAAAACATCCTTCCGGATCGACCTCCCCATGAATATATCAAATCAATAACTCTGAATACATTTTTCTTAGTTATTTCTTCATATTTGGTTAACTCAATTATCTCATTTGTACATGCATTAATATTGTTTTCAAATTTGATGTATTTTTCAATATTCTTATTTGTATAAACTTTTCCTTGACCAATGCTTTCATTCCATTTAGAAAGCCAAAATTGATAGTTTATTTCGGGAAATGTCATTTCTGAGTTGTCGTTTTTTCAATATTTGTTTAAAAATAAACGTTTATTTGAACTTTGATTTCACTTCTTCTCTACAAACAGCACGATAATTGTCCAGAAGATTAGCATTTGGATTCTTATTTCTAGTTCTTCTGTCTAAATCCAATTTGGGCCGTAATCGTAGAATAACCTTTTCCTCTAAACTTCTTAAATTTTCCTTGTCAAAAGGTCTTTGATTTTCCCAATATCCGAATTTTAGATTAGTCATCATCCATTGGGTTAACTTCAATTCCCCGTCTTCAGTAAACTTGTATTTATCTGGTCTTGGTTTTGTTCCATTTTTATCTCTTTTAATCGCAATTAAATTAAGTCTTTCTTTTAAAATTGCACCAAGAGACCTACGAAAACTAGACCAGCCCGTTTTTCCGGAAGACAAATGAGTCATAGTATCTCTTCCTTGAAGGCTTTTTACGGCTAAACCGACATATATAACGTCGCCAATATCACCGAACTCGTTCAAATCCTTATTTGTATCTAAAAAATATGCATATATGCCTTGATTGTCCGGAAGGTTTTGAATTTTTGACATCGGTAATTTTGAATTCAATATTGCATTAACTACTTCCTGTTCCATTCTCTATTTTCAATCGTTTATTTAGACTTTAATTAATAATGACTTGTGATATGCTTTTCTCTCCTGTGTTGTCCGTTATGATTACTGAGTAATGTCCAGAGGCAAGATTTGCAATGTTAGAACCTTTTTCATTCGGGTCATGTTTCCATTCATATGTGTATGGTTCAACTCCATTACTTACTGTAATTATAATTTGTCCATCAATAGTATCGGCTGATGTATCAATCTTCCTTATCTCAACTAACAATTTGCTGCTGCGGGGATTTTTTTAATCGAAATACAATTAAGCATTAATAATGAAACAAGGCACAATAGTGAATTTTTGATTTTCATGATAGTATCTTTTTTAAACTGTTTTCTAATTAGATTGCTCTTCGTCTGAATTGGGAAGAAACGGAACCCAGACTTAACCTAGTCCTCCACATATATAGAGAATGCTTCCCGTACCTCTAGCGGGGTTATGAACACGACCCGAACCAAAACAATATTTACACTTTTTATACATCGTTTATTTGAACTTTAACCACTTAGTTCTTTGTAACCAGTTTAATTTAATAATTCAATACGTTTTTTACATTCCCGTTTTTATAATACTCAATTGTTTCTCCTTTCAATTGACCATTTTTAAATCTCCATTCAAATATCTTTTCCCCAGTTTCATAGTATTCAGTTGTAATTCCCTCTTGTATGCCATTTTTATAACCAATGTCAACATTTTTCTCGCCAGTAGGATAATAGCCAATACCACTAATTATAATATCATTCTTAAATTCCCAAATGATTGCTTTTTCTCCAGTCTTAAAGAATCTGGTTGCAGTTCCGTTTTTTTCTCCATTTTCATAATGCCATTCAGAATATGTTCCGTCCTTATGGTATTCCTTTGTAATACCATTCAACTGGTTGTTTTTGTAATTACATTCAAATTTTAAATCTCCGTTTTCATAGAATTCTTTTGTAATTCCGTTTAATTTGTTTTCGGAGGTTTTATTTTCTTTAATTCCTTTTGTTGTGGAGCAAGAAAAAAAGATTGTAAATAACACTATAAAAAGTATCCTTAAGTTCATTTGTTATGTGCATAACGGTTTTGTTGGCGTGTCGTTTTTATTCCATGAGTGATTTGTCTATAAATCCGAACAGTTCCATATTCGCCTGAATGTACGCAGTATTAAGAATGTTTTTCGCTGTTCTGTATCCACCAGTATTTGGGCGTGAAGATACTTGTCCAAATTCCTCTGTCATTTTATTTTTGGCTCCATTTTCATAGTTATAAATCATAACGGAATATCCAGCAACTGCATTCCATTTGCCTTCGGGAAAAATGCCCCAAACAAAATTACCACCAGAACTTCCGATTCCAACTTTTACGTCAGCACCAAATGCGGCGTGATAGGCTGAAATTGCAATTTTAATAGTTAGTATATTTTCCTTTGGGTTTTGGTAAAACCTATCGCTTTCTAGAACGTTAAAACTAGCTGACGGATAGGTTTCCTTAATCAAGTCTATAAGATTTTCAATAATCGTTTCACTTTCGCACTCTATTTTACTTTTCTCCGTCATAATCCTAGTGTCAAATATCACTAGGTCAATCTCTCGGTTTTCAAGAAATCCTTTTCTCGGGGTAGGTGTTTGGTCTTTTTGACACCAAACGTACATTTTTTGAGCGCTTAAACTTGCGGAAAGGAAGAACATAAAAAATGTAAGTCCAATTAATTTTTTCATATTTAAAATCCTTTGGTTTGGTTTAAAATAATCCGTTATTTAGACTTTAAATAATCCAATCTCATTGCTGTTTCAATCTCGTTTGTTCTAGATTGACCGAATAAGTTAACCAAGTAAGTATCTGGACTAGATATCTCAGAAGTAATTATTTCATCATATTCTTCTTTGCTAATAAATCCTTTTTCAAACAACGGTTGAAACGTTTCCTTTAGTATAGGATTGATTTTTTCTATTTCTTCTTTTTTCATCCTTTTATTAGATTGCCTTTCATTTTTCGATTTCGAATGCTTTTAGCTTCGGTATACGTATTCTATCCGGTTCTTGCTTTTGAAAATCCTTCATTTCTTGTACGACTAGATTCATGTCTTTTAAAAACTCGGTATCCGCCCCGTTCTCCTTTGCTATCTGGTAATAGGCCTCCAAGGCCGGCACGGCAAATAAATCGTGACCGGCAATCACGAACGCCGGGACATCATTTTTGATACACTTTATCAATATGGCCTTTTGGTCTTTCATGGTTTAATTAGACTTTGATCGTTGATAATTATCAATTAATGCTTCCGACACAATTTGGGCTTTTTCATCGCTTATGCAATCAAAAGTAATTTTTTGGGTGGTTGTAAATTCTTTTAGCAGCTTACCAACATCCTCAGCGGTCAGAAAACCATTCTCGCCTAAGTTTCCCAATATATCGCTATATCTATGTGACCTAAATCCATCTTCTAACATATCCTTTATTTGAACTTTACTGTGTCGCTAATAAAGATACGATTAGAAATTATAGTTCCGAAAAAGGTTGGTTTTATAAAACTACAAATAACTTCTCAAAATTGACTTTAAGAGCCAATTTGTAGTCAGAAACCACTTTGTGCATGTTTGTAAGATATATTTTTAGGATTTTAGTATTGTTGGGAGTAGTTATTTATATGAAATATATATTAACCTAATAAGACTAAATTAATATCTTACGTTCATAGTGAAACCAAGCCCCATTCCCTTCAGCTTTTTTCTCATAGTAGATTCTTTTGACCCTCTTTCATATGTACCGCCAGTTAATAATCCAACCGATATTATTAAGGCCTCGGTTGGCATAACTTCTCCTTCATTATCCACCCATTCCAAAGTCACTATAACATCCTCCGTAAGAACAATATCATATTCTTTTAAACTGGTCGAAACCATACCAGTTTGTTTAGGTTCAACCGATATAATTATGTTGCTTTTAAGAATGTTCTCAGAAGGCTTCCCATTTACTATTTTATACATATTCAATCTAAAAAACGATTTTGCACTAAATCGATTATAAGATATGTGAAAATTAAAGTCATCAACAAATGTTGGCCGTCTTCCAACATTCATTCTGATGCCCATTTCTTTTCCAAGTTGCTCGTAGTAGAAAAGGTGTCCGATAAATGTTGACTTCGTTTTGTTTCCCAGAGTTTTCTTCTTCCACTTCCTAGCAGTTACCACTACTTCATTTAGCTCTGAAATTTCCTCTTCCAGATTAATCTCTATGTTACCTTTTTTATTAAGTAAATTATTTACAACCAATATTTTGGGTTTGTAACCAATCATTGATAATCTTATAGTGTCATTTGCATTTGATTCTAAAAGATGAAAATCGAAGGAGCCTTCTTTATTGCTGACCGTACCTATTTCTTTATTCAAAACCCCAATATTAACATATGGTAATCTTGTTTTGGTTTTGGAATCCTGAACATAGCCAGAGAGAATTAGCTCTTTAGGTTTTTCTGTGCTATACTCAAAAGGCGTCTGGGTTACATTCTTTTCTTTTAAAAGACTAGTATAATAATTTGTAAAACCATCTTTGTTCTTTAAATACTTTTGAAAAAACAATACTGTGCTTTCCATTATTTTCTCGTACGTCTCAATTTGCCCTTCAGATGATTTAAGTGCCCAAGCTATGCTTCCAAAATCTTTATGCTTACTATTCAGAAAACGCATGTATCTCTTCTCGGAATTAATTTGGTTTATGTAACGATATTCACCGGTAGGGGTAAATTCATCAAGCCTATCACCGGCCTCTATATGCAAGAAAGCGGCTTTTGTTTTTTCTGGATTGATAACTTTGGAATCATATATTTTTTGAAGAAAAGCATCATCTTCTTCGGTGTCGCCATAATAGAAATTATCCGAACCATCCAAAGATACCATCGCTTTAAATTCAGGATGATTATCCAACATAATGATACCACTCATTCCGCCCCAACTTAAGCCTAAAATTCCGATTTTGTCATAATCTATAGGTAATCCTCCTGTCTCTTTTAGAAATTGTAGGGCAAATTCTCCATCATTTACCTGCTCCATTGTATTTAGTAGACCATTGGTCATGTCCCCCGGGTAGGTTCCAATTGAAGAAATAGACAATACAATAAATCCGTTTTCGGCCAATCGCTCTAGCAAGCGATAGCTTTCCCATCCCATCCCGTTGTAACCAGCCATATAGATGACTAGCGGAAATTTTCCAGTAGCGGCCTTTCTACTCTTATAACTATCAGTCTTAACCTTCAACAAGCGATTACCATCTTTAGCTTCAACACCAAACCCTGCGGCTAAATAGAGTACGAATTCATCAGACATACCTGTGTAATCAGTTTCATCCTGATATTCATTTGCTCTTTCTTCATGAAGTCGGTAAAGGTCTTCAAATGCTAATCGCTGCCCCCCTTTTTCATCTGAAGGATACCAAATATCCAAATCTAAAGGGCGGTAATGCAACCTGTCTGTTTCAGAGGTATTTGGTTTATAGGTCCTAGATGAATCCGTTAATTTTAAAGTCTTAAAGCCTACGTTAAAGGAATTAGGTTCTTGAGATACGCCTTGAAAACCGAAGAAAATAATTAAATAGAGGATGGTTACATTCAATTTCATTCACTAAATTTATTGAGTTGCTTTATATCTAAGACACAAATATTTGTTAAATGGTTGCCTGACATATTATCATGAATATCATATTTAAAACCAATGAGTAACTAAGAAAATACAATTACCATAAAACGGCCAATTCAGGGAACTAACGGAATGAAATGAAAGTAGATTGATTTCCAGTTCCATTTGTCGTTCTTTTTAGTAGTTCCGGTGATTCACTTTTTACGGAACTAAAATTTATAAAAATTATTGATTATTGTAGAAGTGAGTTTTTGCTTTAATTAGAGGTAATAAGCTATCCTTTATTTGAACTTTCAACAACTCCGCTATGAAACGTATCCCGAAGGGCATGTTTTATAACGATTGTTGTGCTTTCGTGCTTATTTTTTATTTCAATTTTGCTTTTATTTTCTTTGTTAAATAGTATTTGCCTGTTTTTGCAGCACCTTGAAACTCTATCAGTTCAAGAGTTTTTAATGTTTTTAAGTATCGCTTTACTTGTGCATTAGATTTACCTGTTCTTGCCATTATTTGACTTATTGACGCTCCCTTATCATTTGCTGCTATTGTTCTTACAGCATCACCTAGAGCATCAGTTACAGTATCACTTACAGCATCAATAACATTTCTTTTTACAGCATCATTTACAGCATCATTTACAGCATCACTTAATACATCAGCACTTTTATTAGCTCCATCAACTGTTCCGCCAATTCTACTATTACTAAAGAAAGTGAGTTTAACTGTATGTTCTCCTATATCCCATACTGGTGCCTTAAGGCCTGCTTTTTTACATTCATCTGAAATCATAATGGTTCCTCTACCTATCTTCTCGATAAACCCTCTTAAAAAAACCATATGCGCTATGTCCGGATTGTAAGGCATGGAAAGATGACTCTTCTTGAGTTCGCTTTGCTTGTAAGGAGATTTCCCAGTATTACTCACCTCAATTTTATCTGGATAGACAATTACAGCCATGGCACTAGAGGGAATTGAATATTCACGATGCACCAGTGCATTCATAACGCCTTCACGCAACGCTTTCATGGGTATTTCATAGTCGTCTTCTCTTTCCCATGCTTTGTTGCCAAATTTTCTCTGTAATTGCAGGTGTTTCTCGAAAAAATCGAGAATGGCTATTCGGTTTTTAAAAAGATTCCCATCTAATAACCGGTCATCAGTAAATTCACTTCCCGTCTTTCCGCCTTTCAATAGAGCAACCCGAACTCGGGCTTGAGGAATAAATCGTGCAGGATTTTTAGCAAATAATAGCACTGAAGCATTGGTGAAATTGCCGTTTTGATAAAGCCCATAATGGGATAAAAAGTCCATTGGCTCACGTTTATATTCACTTAGTTTGCTGTCAAATCTTGCAGCTTCTATGGTCTTTTGAATTTCTTCTAAATCTAAATCGCCAAATTTTACACCTAGGCAGCCTTGTCGTTCCCAATGAATTTCTGTTTCCTGACGTTTATGTATAAGCGCTGAAATTTCTTTTGATGAAGCCTGAATAGTTCTGTCCTTTCTGCGGTAATAAATGCTTCCATTAAAAATATAAGGTTGTTTGGAGCCTTCCCATACTTTAATGAGCAGTAATTGCTTATCTCCATAATTTTCAATAGAAACCATGACAGGAGCTTCTGGTACTAATTCCTTTGTTAAATATTGCTCCAATTCTTTTTGGAGTTTCTCCGCATCTTTAACGCCTTTGACAATCTTGTTATCGGCAATCCCAAGCACTAACTGCCCCCCTTGATTATTTAAGAAACCGCAAATGGTTTTGGCAATGGCATCTTTACTAACAACTTCTTTGAACTCAAGTTGTCCGCTCTCTTCCTGCTTTAGAAGGTCTTTTATGAGTTGTTCTGATTTCATGGCGCTTCAACTTTCATTTGTTCAATAATTTCCCTTACTCGCTTTTGGTCAGAAAACTGCGTTTTTATGACATTTAGAATATCCCCAACTCGAAAAAACTCATCCACCCAATGCCCAACCCGATCTTCAGGTGCAACATCATTAAGAATGGTGGCATTGTATAAATTGATTAATTGGATATCATCAAGTACCTCTGTTCTTCTATAGCTAAAAGTTGGATTTGAGTCTCCATTTTCTAAATACATATACTGTTTGAGAAGTTGTCTAGCGATGGAAATATCCCTATGTACAATAAACCACCTTGGCTTTTTTAATTCAATGGCACAGAGCATTTCCTGATGTGTAATAGATAATTCTCCACCTGGAACCGCTCCATAGCGAGAACGAATTATGCCAAAAAACACATCGCATGATTCTACTGCTCTTAAGCAGTTTTCTGTATTTGATAAACCTGGATGTACAGGGATGGTCTTCATATGAGAGTTCCAAACCTCATATTTATAGCCCTGAAGCGTGGCGCATATCTGCTCCAATTGGTCTTGATAACCAAAAATGGTAGAAGCTACCATCACTTTGATTTTTGGTATAGTTGCTTTTTTAGCCATTCACTATTTTATCTTGTTTAACCATTTTTGAAATACAGTATTTTTTTGCATAAAGCACAACATTATAGGATATCACTATTGTTGATATCCTACTTATTTGTCCAAGTTAAGAATTAGTAGAAAAAGAATTTCTTAACCGGCCTTAAATAATTCTTTTTTGAACTTTGCTAGCGGTCCGTTATATGCAATGTACGCAGAGATAGCAAGTCTAATCCGATATCACTTTTTATACACATGTATTCTCAGGCATTTCTCTGTACACCTCTCCATCAACTTGACAACCACCTTTGGCATGTTGGTCGTGTTCAGTTTGTATTGTAGGGTCATTAGGGTTTTCGTTAAATTCTTTTTTACCCCATTGCTTAAAGAAAAATGGAATTTCTCTAATTTCACATTTGTTTTTTAAAGTTTGAATCCATTCTTTTTTTAATGGTCTTGCCTTGGGTCCAGATTCGCCGCCAACAATTACCCAATCAATTCCTTTTAGTTTAATGAAATTTATTTTACCAATAAGAGGCTCAATAGATAAGAACTTAACTTGTGCATTTGTACCTAATAAATCAGTTACGCGATAAGTAAAATTCTGATTCTCTACTGAAACTCCCATCCAAATATTTGGAGTCCAAGTAAGAAACGGAGACAACTCTAATAATCTTTCTGATCGTTTTGTCAAAACTTGATAGATATGCTTAGTTGAATTCATTGTTTTAAATACACGTTGAATATATTCTAAAGGAACATCTTCATGAAACAAATCGCTCATAGAATTAACAAACACCAATTTCTTTTTTTTCCATTTGAACGGTGCATTAAGTTGATGTGGTGCTAAACGGAGTTTAAAGCCATCGTTATATTGTTCAACTCCCATTGCTTTAAGTCGTTTAGCCATTACTTCTGCATAACAAAACTTACAGCCAGCTGAGACTTTACTACAGCCAGTAACCGGGTTCCAAGTTACTTCAGTCCATTCTATTTTTGATTTTGAAGCCATAATCTAGTTGTTGATTTGAATTACTCTTGGTGTTCGTTTTCTGTCCCATACCGTTCCGCATTTAAAGGATGGATATTTTAAGTCTATTTTCTTTTCTGTCTTTAGTTTCTTAATAATAGGACTTATATGTTTATTAGTAAAGCCCCTATTTAAGGCGAATAAATAAATCTGTAAATCAGAAGTTAATTCACCGTTTAAAATTGCTTTTTCCAACTCTGCTTGAAAGATATCAATTTTGAGTGTTTTAGCCTCCTCGGCAGCAAAAAGTGACGGCTGATGCCTCAATTTCACATCTCCTTGAATATCAAAATTTGCTTCACCGGTAGTTTCGTCTTTTAGCCAACATATATCTAAAAATTTCTCTAATCCTAAAGGATGACCACTACCAAAAATTAGGCCATACACGTTAGATCCTTTTTTTATCGAAAATGGCGCTAATCCATATGAATGACCCTC
This sequence comes from Maribacter chungangensis, assembly GCF_042676845.1. Taxonomy (NCBI): domain Bacteria; kingdom Pseudomonadati; phylum Bacteroidota; class Flavobacteriia; order Flavobacteriales; family Flavobacteriaceae; genus Maribacter; species Maribacter chungangensis. Next base: position 247,942 of record NZ_JBHTHY010000011.1, on the reverse strand, counting down.
TGGAATGAAACTGCTATATGCTTTGTGCACAAGTCTATGAATCTTATAAAATTCTTCATTTTGAATTTCATCTGGTGTCAAATTTAGAACCTTATATATATTCTGATCACTATGAAACCTTTTGAAGGTAGTTGAAGAAATGAAAAATATTAGGTCAGTAACACTTAGTTGACAAATTTCTATAAACTTTTCTTGATTGACATATTTGATTCCAAATTGATCAAGAAATATCAGGTTAGCTGATTTATTTGAAATTTGATATATTTTAGGATATAATTCTTCGAAATCACTACAACTATAGTAGATGTTTATAAGGTCTTTTCTATATCCAAATTCTTCGATATTAAGCTTTAGTTGATTAATATGTTCTTGTTCTTTATCATTAAAATATAAGTTTATCGTTACTGGTGATTTAAAGATATAACCCTCATATACTTTCAATACTTTCAAAGCTATTAATGGACTCCCAAGTGTTCCTTCTTCATCTTTGCCAGGGCCACAAAACAAATCCATAATATTAACTGTGTTCCTAATTGGTTTAGGTGGCACAATAAAAACAGGTAACCACTTCATCAGGTAATCTTCATACAGCTCAAGCTTTACGTTCGTATCCTCTGTAAATTTCTTGAAAAAATCTTTACTCATCTGTTTCTCTTTTAGTCCTTACTTGTCAATTTTATTATATACTTCTTCCATAACTGTATCTAATCGATTATTTAAACTTTAGAAATCTCATAAATTTCATGGCCAGCATTTTCCTTGATTGAAATAGAACTTACACTAAGAGTTGTTCATAGATTTCATTAGGCAATATGCTTTTCAATTGCTCCAAACTGGCTATACCTCTTTTAGGGATGCTTTTTCAGGCGAATTGTCTACTATTTATACTTATACATGATTATAGTTCATTTGAACTTTGCTTAAAGCCAATGATTTTACTGGATCGCATATTTTTTTAGTTGATAAATCGAAAAAAGTCCAAGAACCAGTTCAGCTATTATTCCAAAAATATAACCCCCCGTTGGAAATCCATCTATTATCATACTTAACGCTCGTCCGGTCGCCAGAGTCAACATAAATAAAACATTCAGTTGAGTAGCGATTTTCCAATAATCGGTTTTCCAGATTCCAAATATCCATACGAATGAGATTCCCAGATATAGGCACATGATAGCTCTCAACATATTTGAAAGATCGATAGAATTAACCTGAATATCCAAATGTTCAGGCAAAACTGATGGCGAACCATAAATTATCGCTGTAGGAACTACAATGGATAAAGAGATTAACAGGTGTATATTTTTAAAAATCCAAGTTTTAATCTCCATATATTTTGTAGCCTTTTTTCATTCAATTAATTGGCTTGTAAATTATTTAAAACTTTGCTCAATGGACGCCATTTCCCTTTTTATATCAGATAAATAAATTTGGTCAAATAATTCATTATAAGGATCAAACATACTTTGCTCGGATTGATAAAGATTCAAGGCCATCTTTAAATGACTGTCTGCCTTAGCCTGTTCATTGAGACTCTTATAACATAAGGCGGTATAATATTGATTTTCTGCGAGATTATTTATAACTGATTGTTTTTTAAAAGAGGCTAAGGCATTTTGGTAGTCTTCTTTTGCCATGTAAAGAACACCCAAATGTAAATAGTTGTACATACCAAAATCATCTTCTATTTCACTTTGTTTTGCAATTATTGCAATGGCCTCGTCAGTCCTACCCAGAGATTTCAAACATAGTCCTTTCACCACATTTAAATGATATGTTCCATTCGAACTATAGCCAATGTCATGTGATACAATACTACTTAAAGAATCAATGTCCTTTATAGCACCCTTGTAGTCTGCAAAAAATTTATATCGAAGTGATGCCCTAACTGATAAATATTCTTTTGGATTGTATTTTACAGCTTTGTCTATGTATTTCTTCCACATTAAAAAATTACCGCTTTTTACATATGGGGCTGCAAGTTCTCGATAGGGATAAGCATAGTAAGGACAAATTTCAAGTGCTTCTTTCATCAGTTTGTGAAAGCGACTATCGAATTGATAATATTTATCTTGATTATCTACCAGTAATTTACAAGCTTCATATTTAAGTGTGTCCTTTTGCCATAAATATGCATTGCAGTTACCTTGTCCATAAGAAATACCGACAATGATAAAAAGAGAAAGAAAAATCAGCTGTTTCATACTAGGGTAATATTTTCGTTATTATGCCATCATTAATACTGAAAATCAGGTATTGATAATAATCCACTGAATCCCCTCTTAATTCTTTGACTCCCCAACCTTTTAGGCTTTTTGTGATTTTTAAAAGTTGGTCGGTTATAGTTTTGTCAAAATCTTTTTCTTTGTAGTCGTTATCCATTCCGAGTAATCGAAATCTATCTGCTTCACCTTTACAATTAACTACAAATCGAATTCTGACTAATCCTGTTTCTTTTGGAACAATTCCGGAATTATATTGGTTACTGAACGCTTCTACCAATAGCGGTTTTCCTCCTTCGAAAATTAAACCCTTGGAATCATTGAAATATTGGTAAACATAAGGACGGCAAAGTTTAAAATCAGGGTCGTCTACTGTTTTATCAAAATAAATACTATCAACTGTTTCCGGTTTTTCGTCCTGAGAATCTGATTTCTCCTTTGGCGAATTACAATTTGTGAGTAGTAGGCATGTTACTAAATAGAAAAGACCTTTATTCATGTATTATTATGATTTACCTATGTCATTGTTTATTTTATAAGTTCTGCAGAAATTACAGGTGCCTTACCGATCAGTTTTTCATCGGACACAGTATTAACCATAAACTCAGCTACACTTTTTCTACTAATGGTGATTTTAGGTTTTGGTTTGTTGTTATAACTTTCAATTATAGTCTGACTCTTACTTAAATCTACGAGACCACTTGGTCTTACTATAGTCCAGTTTAATGTAGAAGATTTTAAAAGATTTTCCTGTCTTTCATGGTCTTTATATGCAACTCCGATGTTACTGTTTTTAATAAACCAGTTAAACCATAATGGAATTTCCTTTTCCGTATCCGCAACACCCCAAGCTGAACAAACTACAATTCGATCAATTTTGATCTTTGTAGTAAGTGTAATTATATTTTTCATTACATCGGATAGAAATGTTTTTGGCGTTCTTAATTTCGACCAAGGAAAATCCGATTTACGGGAGATATTTAAAGCACTGATTATTGCATCGCAACCTTTTAGAGCTGATTCCAGTTCTGAAATTGATTCGGGTGAGCCCTTGTAAATTTTTAAAGCACTATGATTTTGATTGATTTCCTCCGGTTTTCTAACCAGACAATTTACCTTATAACCCTGTTCTAAAGCCTCCGCCAAAATCCACTTCCCAGTACGTCCAGTTGCTCCGAGTATTAATATTTTCATATATTTCTTTAAGCGATTGATATTGGCAAATGCATGTTAGCTTGGTGAAAACAATTCCGCAAAGAATATGAGATAACTCCCAAGTTAAGTAATAGTATGAAAAGATTTATTTTACTGGCTTTAAATAATCCTTTATTTAGACTTTTATTTGCGAAAAAGTTTATTGAAATTTTTGAATTTTAATGCGTCAGCTATTTCCAGAAAGACGTCAAGTTTGATAGAGTAAGTATCTTGTTCCCATTCGCAAATACGTTCAGGGCGCCTATTAATCAATTTCCCCAAATCGACTTGTGACAGTTTTTTTTTCGTGCGCATCTGTCTAATATATTTGCCAGTCAAACGACCCTCTTTCATAGTTGAAAATTAATTAATCCTATATTTGAACCTTTATTTTGTTTTGGTTCGCCGAGAAAATGTTTTATTTTGCCCATATTGAACGTTAGAAATTGAATTAAGGCCTTTTATAAAAATAATTATTATGTAAAGCTTTAGCCCGCAATGTTTTTTAAATCCAATATGTCTTGTTCGTAGATTTGGTCGGTAAATTGATAATAATTACTGTGCATTTTTCGACCACTCTTATACATTTTGAATGCTTTCTCAATATTTTTTGTAGCCTCGGACGGGTTATCTAACCTTAAATACGTTTTAGCTAAATAGAAGTATACCTCTGCTAATTCATTTTCTTCTATTTGCTTTTTAAATGATTCTAATGCTTCATTCAGGTTATTGTTTTCAAGAGATATAACCCCAAGGTGTAAATAATCATAAAGTCCGACATAGTAATCCTCGTCCTTCATTGCCATCTCAATTATTTCTATGGCTTTTTCCTTTCTGTCAGTTAATTTGTAGCTAAGTGCGAGAATCATTCGTAAATCATAGTCCCCACTTTGACCAACGCCAATAAATGGTGTACCTTTTATTTCTCCTAATTTGTTTAAATCTTTGATGGTTTCTTCATAGTTATGTAAAAACATAAACTGGCACCAAGCTCGGTATGAAAGATGTTGTTCTGGATTTATCTCTACAGCTTTGTCCATTAACTCTTTCCATTCAATGAACATACCCCGTTTTAAAAAGGCAACTGATTTTTCAAAATATGCATTGGATAAAGTAGGACACATTTCTATTGCATCGCTCAAATGCTTTTGGGATGCATAAGAACCTTGATGATGTAAACTTTCTTGATTCATTGTTAAACAAGCTTGGTAACATTTAGGGTCATCTTTTAAAATTTCGCAATTTTGTTGCCCAAATATATTGGTTTGAAATGATAGAAAAGTTAGGATGTAAACAAACTTTTTCATGGTAAAATATCTTTTAATTTGCCGTCTTCGAATTTAAATGTCAGGTATTGCTGATAGTCGTAAGTTTTTCCTTGGTATTCATATGCTTTCCATCCACTAAGGTTTTTAGTTATATTTAATACTTGACTGAAGATCGTCTCATCGAATTTTTTAGGCTTAAGATTAAAGTCCATACCTACAGCTCTATATCTACCAGCTTTTCCTTCACAGTTTATAATGAAACGGATTGTAATAAAACCATTTTGCCCCTTTCTCTCAGAATATTGATAATTGTCTGCGAAAGTTTTTACTAGCTCCTTTTTTTCGCCTTCGTAGATTAAGCCTACTCCTCCATAGTTGAATGGAAACGTAATATCTTCATGGCAAACTTTAAAATTTATATCATCAAGTTTTTCATCAAAAGGTATTTCACCTAAGTCGTTGAAATACTTTTTTTCAATTATCGTTTTTGTTTTCGATTCCGAACACGAGAATAGAATTGAGCATAGTATTACACTCAAAATTTTCTTAATCTCAAAAAGACTATTCATAAGCAAAATTTTTCTTGAAATTACAAAAAACGTTAGGATACAAATGATATGATATATAAATCTTTTATATGTCCAATTTAAGAAATAGTGGAAAAAGAGTTTATTGAAAATCTTTAAAGAATCCTTTTATTAAACTTTTGATATCTCATAGCTCTCATTACCAGCATCTTCTTTGATCGAGATAGTTCCGGGAATAAAGAGACGTTCATAGACGTCTTGAGGTAAAATTACTTTCAATTGTTGTAAGGTGGTATTGCCCTCCTTTGTCAATTCATTTTCAGGTGAGTTGTCTATTATTTTATATTCTTACATAATCATGGATAGTTATAACGATTCAACTTTGAGTAATGAAGTTGTGCTTTGACTCCAGTTATATTTATACGGTACCTGGTCATTTCGATACTTGCATTGAAATAATCTGCAATATCTCTCTCCGACATTCCTTTTTTTAACGCCCAAATTAAGGCGGGCCTGGGTAGTTGCAAACACGCACCTAACCATTCAGCTTCATTTTCCTGCTCCTCGTTATAATCTCTCAAAAAACCTGATAGCCCCAAGCTTAGCTTATCTTGATCTACCTTGTGGCCACATATAATATGTGCAAGCTCATGCATTACATTACTCTGCTGCCTGGGAAGACTGTGAGTATTATTGTGAATTACCAAATATTTATCATTACCTAACGGAACTGTTGCTGCTGACCAATCATTACTTCCATTCGACAAAAGATGCTTAAGCATCTTAGGGTCTTGCCCTTTTATCTCACCTGGAGTTAAAATTGGTATTTTAAAAAATTTGCAAAGGTCAAACCCACAAAGTGGAGATATATTCTTCAACCCCAATTTCTTTCGTAACTCTAAGCATTTATCGTCAGACCACTTTTTAAAACCTCTTTTAAATTTGGGCTTCTTTTTTTGCTGACTCATATGCTAGATTAATCATTTGAATTAATGCTTCTGCCGTTGTTGAGGGCAATGTTTTATCAGCTCTTAGATGCGCTATTACATCACCATGGTTTTTTAATTCATCTTGCTTTTTCTTTAATACAAAATATTCCGTTGAAACATTTAACCAATTACACAATTTTAAATAAGTATCTATATCAGGTAGGTTTCCCTGTTCTATTCTAGATAATGTTGATGCACTAATACTTATTTCATTTGCTAGTAATCTTAGCCCTTTGCTTCCCCTTTTTGATTTAATCATTTCCGAGAATTTTTCGGTATCTAAAGTAGTGTTCATTGTAGGATGTTGATAAAGTGTTAATAACGTTTCGTTAAAAATACAAATGTTTCTTTGGTGATACAAAAATTATTTCGTGTCTTTGTCGGGACGAACGTTTCTTTTGAGAGACAGTTCAAATATATAACAAATAAATATAATATAAAGATGGCAAAGAATAAACCTGTTGGTGACAATGCAAGAAAAGGAGCAGTTAGAAATCGTTCTCAAGTTCTGAATCCTAAAACAAAGCTATATGTGAAGAGAAATAGCGACAACGGTCAGTTCATGGATATAAAGACTACTGGAGGTAAATTTAAAGGAGTACGAAAAGAAAGTTAAGCAATAAGCCATATAACCCCAAACCTATTTTACCAATAACATAATACTTATCGTTATGAATAAACAAGATATAATGATTGACTTAAATCAATCGATTAACTCTAATTCGGAAGAGTTTAAAAGATTGTCGTTCGATTTACAGGGGAATATCCTTTCCCCTCATGCTCGAGATAATGCTGCGCATATCTTTATCGAATTCAAAAACCCCCAAAGTGCTCGAAAATTCATTAAGGATTATTTGGTAGCCAGGATTACTTCATCTGCTAAACAAAAAGCCGATAGCGATGCATTTAAGACAGGGGAAAGTAATGGATTAAGGACTTTTATAAACTTTAGCTTCTCAATGAATGGATATCGATTTCTTGATATTGATGAGCATAAGACTCCAACGGATAGCAGCTTTCGAAATGGCATGAAATCTAAACAAAGAAACCTTAATGACCCCTTGATAGATTTTTGGCAAGGGGAATATCAGAAAGATTGGCACGCGGTGATGATAGTAAGTAATAAAAGCTCAAAAATTTTACGCAATAGAGTTTCAACAATAAAAAAAGAGCTCAATAAAGTAATTAAATCAATTTACGTTGAAATAGGCAAAGGAATAAGAAATAATGAAGGCAACCACATAGAACACTTTGGATATGTTGATGGTATTTCGCAACCCCACATGCTAACAGATAAAATTGATGATGGAAAAATTAGTATAGTAAATTGGAATCCAAAAGGTAGACTGAACCTAGCTTTAGTAGAAGACCCTGGAGGTGAAGGCCCAAATTCATTTGGCAGCTATTTGATTTTCAGAAAACTAGACCAGAATGTAAAAGCATTTAGACTCGCTGAGCAGAAATTAGCAGAGAAAATGCAAATTTCAGTTGATTACGCCGGTGCCCAGATGGTAGGACGTTATCGAAATGGCACTCCATTGATTCCTATTTCGCCACCGCAACCTACTTCGGCAGGTAAAATGAATGACTTTAATTATTCTTCAGATAGAACAACCGGTTCAAAATGCCCATTTGGGTCACATATAAGAAAAACGAATCAAAGAAATTCGATAATACCTGATGGTGTTCAATTTCCTAGACGTGGTATTACATATGGAGGTAACTTATCCAAAAATGCAGAAAGTGGGGTTGGTTTACTTTTTATGGCCTATAATAGTAATATTGGTAGTCAATTCGAATTAATGCAAAGCTCTTGGGCTAATAGTACTGGCTTTCCTGGTGGAGTGAATAGCCCAAATGGTATTGATTCGATAATTGGTCAGGGAAATGATACTGGAGGACAAGTATATTTCAAAGAATGGGGCAATGATTCAAGTGTTCTTAGAGAGGATAAATCCCTAGGCGGTTTTGTGACCATGAAAGGCGGTGAGTACTTTTTTACCCCATCCTTGTCATTTTTAAAGAATATTTAATTTTTACATAGTCGAATTATTTTTATAAAACGCCAAGCATATTATATATTGAAATTTAGTCCTGAAAATGACTTAAAAAGGTTCAAAATAATTTTATTAATACAAATCCTCAAATCTATGAGTACAATTACAAATCCAAAATTCCAGATTTACAAATCTGGCACAGAATTCCGCTATAGACTAAAAGCCAGAAATGGTGAAATTATTCTTCATGGAGAAGGATATACTTCAAAACAAGGGTGTTTGAACGGTATTGATTCGGTAAAACGCAATTCTCCAAATGATGAGCGTTATGATAGGAAAAACGCTACTAATGGCCAATACTATTTTGTCTTAAAAGCCTTAAACGGAGAGCCCATAGGTGTAAGTGAGACATATACAACTGTGTCCTCACGTGAAAACGGTATATATGCTGTTAAGACTATCGCTCCAACGGCACCAGTAGAAGACTTATCATAGAATTAGCGGGATTTTTGTAAAATAAAAAGCAACGATATAATTCGTTGCTTTTTTAGAACTTTTTAGCATTTTACAATTACTGTTGTTGCCATAGTGGTTCTTTTGTCCAATCAGGTTTCATTCCTAAAGCATCAGAATCAACATTTGGATATTTGGTAAATAAATTGTCTAACCGGTCAGTAAAATTATTTTTTGGCTGGATAACATTTATTAAATATTTCATAAGGCACAAATGGACATAAAGCTTACTGAATTCATGCTGCTTTGGAATGTTTCCCTCTTCGGTTATCCATAGGTGAGGTGGCTTCGATAATAATTTCACCGTTCCTGGTAAATTCCTATTCCAGAGTCTTGAATGATGTGCACAATAATTTCTTATTTGGGCAATAGACTGTAACCAGCTCGGCAAATACGTATGGTTTACAGCCCCTAATTCCTGTGCTATAATATCTTTAGAACGTACCGTTGGTTTTAAATTTCCATATAATTTTGATAACGCCCCAAAACTAGTTTGCTCCAATGCCTTCCATGCTGGAGGAAAGCGTTTGTCATCCTTGTGATTTTTAAAATGATTTTTAATCGTAATATCCTTAGACCTCTCTAATTCCTCTTGTAAATTGGATAAAGTTTTAACTAAAGCCATACTATCATTAAATAATTCAAAATTTTGAAACCACCATGGGTCGATTTCATGCGAAAGATGATATATTAGTTTGGTACGTAAACTGATTTCAATTTTTTCTATTACATCAAATAGTAGTAAGCGTAATTCAGCATCAAAATTATAGAGGGCTATCACATCCTTAAACTTACTATTTGGTTTAAAAATATGCTGTTCCTTATCTAATTGCATTACATACCAATACTCACCTAATCGGTAATAACTTATATTGGATAAATATTTTTCAGCAAGTAAATTGTTAGGTATATGTAGGCCTCTTTGTTGAAGTTGCTCTATTTGCTCTTTTATGGTTAGTGCCTTTTTGCTGAACATATTTAGTTTATTAATAAATTTCTAAAAACAAGAAGGTGTATAAAGCAAAAGACACACCCTGGGACGCTGTTCTTAAGGGTAGCGTGGTGTGTACTGTTATAAGCAAAAATACATATTTTATCACTTATTATAATATTTTTTAACATTTTTTAATTTAAATCAAAATTTCTAGTTCACCTTAATATCTACTCTATTTCTATTTTATCAATCTCTTTCATCAATCTATCGGTTTCAGAGAGCGCAACAATAATTTTTTGATAATGTAAAATATCCTCAAATTTTAATTCTCTTTCTTTTCTGTCTTTTAACCATTTTTGTGCAGGCTGGTAACCACCAATATAAAACTGCCAAGAAGTTACCGGAATATTGTCAAAATATTTGCTTTCATTAATCCAAATCCTACCCAATTGTTTTTCGGTGTCGATTATTTCCCAATCTTTCTTTCCAATTTTTGTGGTAATTACATTATGATCGTTTTCTGCATTATCTGCCATTTCATAACTCGTAATGTAATCCTCAATTTTATTACTTTCTAACAAATGAATTTCACGTACTTCTTTTCCTAATTTCACTAAATCCCAAAAAGTTTTTTCGTCTTTTGGATAAGGTACTCTTGGAAAATCAATCATTAAAAACTCTTCATATTTCTCTCTATAGGTAGGCGAGTGCAAAACTGCATAAATGTAATCTAATACGTCTATTGGTGCGTAAACATTCTTTCTTTCTTCTTTTTCTTTGGTAAAAGTTAAATCAATCTTCTTAGAAAAGTTACCTATGATTTCCTTGTTTAAATTTGGGTTTCTGTTGGCCGAAACTTCAATTTCCGTTTGATTGCTATTATAGTACTGATATAAAGGAAACACATAACCGTTATCCAAAGTTGAAATGACTGATTTATCTACTATGTGATTAACCATACCAAACTTAGACGTCAAATTATTACGAACACGTTTAAGACTTATGAGACCCAAATTATTCTTGTCCAATAAATGTGACATTAGACTTTCTCTTCCTCTTTCTATTTTGTCATTATTGTAATAGATATATCTTTTATCAAACAGTCTATAATTGACAGTTTTTACTAGCTTATTATGTTCAAATCTTTCTTCTAATTCTTTTCTATCGAACGATACATATTCTTTGTCATTACCAGTTGCTATACCCATTCCAGATTTAATGAATAAATCTGATATTAAAAATCCTTTTTCATAGTCTTTAAAAGTTGAGAAGTCCTTTTCGACCATAAAATACATTGGTTCGACATTTGGCAAATGTTTGAATTTAATATTTTTGAGACTTGATTTATTTAAAAACGCGTATTTATCTTCTCTTTTACCGTATAAATCATAATGAAAAACTTCCGCCAAACTATTTGATTTATTTTCGGTTTTTACAAAAAACGTTACAGCTACACCTTGCATTATATCGAACACATTTTCATCTACAGAACCGTCAGGACTTACTTCTTTCTTTTTACTATTTCCGTGTAAGTCTATAGTATATATTTTATCATAGGTTTTAAGTAAATTCCATCGCATTCCTCTAAAAGTAGGATTATCTAAAAAACCGTGAGGATTTATAAATGCTAAAATTCCTGACTTATTTTTTTCAATGTAATGTTGACTATAACGTATAAATTTGACATAATCGTCATTTATAGACTTTGGGTTTCTTTCTTTTAATTTTACTTTTCCACCAGGTTCTTTTTTATAGTCCTGCATTAAATCCATTATCCAATCGCCTTTATTAGCACTTTCGGCACTATAAGGTGGATTACCAATAACACACATTACAGGTGTATCTCGTTTTATATGATTGGCTTCATTGGCTTCACTACTTAACCAATTAGAAAATAAAGTTCCTGTGTCTTTGTGGTGTTCTTCTAAAGAATTAGTTAAGTAAATATTTAATCGTTCATTTTTAGTGGATTTGTAACCTGTTTCGGTTAACAACATATCTAATTTTAGATGTGCCATAGAGTAGGAAGCCATTAATAACTCAAAACCGTTTAGTCTTGGTATTAAGTGTTCTTCTACATAACCACTCCAAGCACCTTTCATTGCTTTAAAGTTCTCGTTGTATATAAACTTCACCACTTCTGCTAAAAATGTTCCTGTACCTGTTGCAGGATCTAGTATTTGTACTCTATGTACTTCTTTTTCTACTTGTTTATAACCTGTTGTAGAACGTTTGTCGGCTACATCCGTATTAACTTTTATTGTCGTTTTACTCGTATCTGCTAAACCTTGGAGTAAATCAAATTCGGTTTTTAAAATATCATCTACTGCACGTACTATAAAATTTACAACGGGTTCTGGTGTGTACCAAACACCTCTTGCTTTACGTAATTTTGGGTCGTATTCTGCCAAAAACGTTTCGTAGAAATGTATTATAGGGTCATTAGTTCGTGTGCTTTTTCCAAAGTTATGCAAGAGTTGCTCCACATTTGTTGCTCTAAATACTTCTGCGAGATTATCTACCACCGTAACCATACGATCATCAATATCTGGTCCTGCAATGTATCCAAAAAGTTTACGTAAAAATGGATTTGATTTTGGGATTAACTCTGCTGCTTCTTGTCTACTAAAATCATCTAAAGTTGGGTCGTGTAAACGAGCTGCAAACATTCCGTAAGCTAAAGTTTGAGCATAAATATCTGCAAAGCCTTTAGGTTCTAAGTCGTGAATTAATATTTCTTTAAACGTATCATATTGTCCTCTTAGAGAGGTGTTTTCTTTTGTTTCTTCATCAGATGTAATAGCTCGTTCTAGAATATCTTGAAGTAAACGTGCTTTGCCAGCCATCATCTCTGCCAATTTTTTTGACGATTTGATGGTTTGACCAATGTGGGTAGAAAAGTCTTTTATTAAGTTCTCAAATTTTGAAAAGTTTTCTGGAATTGGTTTAACGGAATTGTTTTCAATTTCTCCTATTTTTATTTCGTGAACTAACTCTCCGTTTTGAAAGAATTGAAACCAGATGTAATCTGTAATTATTAGATTGTCAAGTGCTTTTTTATAACGTCCAAATTGTTCTTTGTAAGATTTACTGTTAAGATCTTTTCCAATATCTTTTGCCTCAATATAACCAACAGGGATTTTTCCTTTTGTAATTACATAATCTGGGTTTCCGCAATCGGTTACATTTGCAGGTTCGTTTGTTATTTCAATTCCGCTTACTAATTCTCTAATTAGTGTTTCTAAATCTCCTCTATAAGAATGTTCTCTTGATATTCCAGATTGAAGTCTTTTGCTTACTATGTCTATGTATTCTTTTATTGTCATTCCAGTTTTGTACAATATCTATAATTAATCTTTTTGTTTATAAGGCCTCAATTTCCCCTTAAGCCCTCGATACTTTAAATACTTATAATAAGTTGCCCTAGAAATACCTACACGATGGCAGATTTCAGAAACGCTTAATTTACCCTCTTTAAAGTATTGTTCGCAAATTATAGCTTTTTGCTGGTTCTTTTTACTGATTCCCGTAGGGGCACCAAGTATTTTACCCCTTGCCCTTGCAGAAGCCAAACCCGCCTTTGTCCTTTCAATAATAATGTCACGCTCTAACTGCGCCAAGGCTGCAAAAAGGTTTACTATAAATTGTGAATGCGAAGACTTGTCTGTAGTATCTAGGAATGGTTCGGTAATACTGCGGAACTTTACACCTTTTTCATTGAGCTGGTTTATGAAATTTGTAAAATGGATCAAGCTTCTGGCCAAGCGGTCTAATTTCCACACCACAATAGTATCGCCTTCACGGGCATACTCCAAAAGTTTACTTAGACTTTTACGTTCTTCTTGGGAACTGGATACTTTATCGGTATAAATATTCTTTTCATCAATACCTTCTTTTAAAAAGGCATCCAATTGCAGATCCAGATTCTGTTCTGCGGTACTTACCCTAGCGTAACCAAAAACCATAACATAAAGTTTAAATAAACGTCAAAATACATACTAATAAATTAGTACGTCAATTTAAACTTTTTAAAACCAATAAACAAGGGTGCAATCTAAAGTTCAATAAAACGGTCGTTATAAAACACAATAAATTCACGTATTATAATTCTCTTCAAAATGCCGGTATCCATTTACGAATAGCCCTCGTTTTACGAAACAATACAAAAAATCTTAATTCAAAACACTTATTTGTGGATTAATTTTTCAACGGATTTTAAAGTAAAACTTTTTCTCAGGTATTATTTAAAAATAGATTGCACCTCCATATAAATCTTATTAAAGTTCTCTTCCATATCTTCTTGACTGTATTTTGTAGTTTGTTTCGGCAATCGCTTTTTAATTTTAGGAAGTTTAAATTGTACCTTCCTATCTTCCCCATCCGCAAACGTTACAAACTCCCCTTGCTTTAATCTAAAAAAGACATCCGCCCTTATTTTTGGTATTTCACGTTCACCCGTTGTAATTCGAGTATCAAAGTTTAGATTGTGTCCACGGTTTACACTAGTAGTTTCCTTTTTAACAATTTCGAAAAAACGTTCGTAATATTTTGCGGTGTCGGGGTCATTTGCCTTGCCAAAAAATTGATAAGATAGATTACTCAAAATAGCTCTACTTGCTTTGTCTCCATACATCATATCATTTTGAATCTTATCCTGCATTACGTAGATAGTTGCAATGTCATAGCTTCGTAGGGTCGCCGGAATGCGATGCATATTCAACAATCGAATGGTCGGTGCCTCTTCCATCATCAAAAAAGATGGTTTCGAATTTCGAACACTCATTTGCTTGGTAATCGTATGGACAATCGTTGCAATTATCGGAGAATAGGCAGTCTCATATTTAGGATTATTAACCACCGAAATAACAGTCGGCTTTTTTCGGGTATTGATATTTAAAGGGACTTCATCCGCACATAGCGCCATAAAAATTTGCTGTGTGCTTATTTTCTTTAAGGCATTTGCTAATGTACTTTTTACTCCCGCAGTTTGTCGGTCCGAATCCTTTCCATTAATAAAAGCATTTGCCATTGCCCTAGAGGTGTTGTTCGAGCTTAAATAGGCAATAAGACTATCCGTATCTAAAAAATGGTAAATAGCAATGATGTGCGGCAGGGTGCAGTATTTTGGGTAGGAAGTTCGCTGTTTCCAAATCATTCCTGCAAAAAGTCCTTCTGCTGCATCATTAAAGAATTTTGATGCGCCCGTAATTGAAGACTCTTTTTGCTCCATAAGGTTCTCCATTAAAACCCTAGTAATCTCATTTACGCTTTCCTCATTGGGCAAGTATTTGGGATGAATGGGATTCACACGTTCAAATATCTCGTCAAAGGAAATAATATGGAAATCTATGTCGCTATCTTCGAAAAGTGGATAGGCCATTTCTGTGATTTCAAAATCCTTATAATCATGAATGACGCCGCTAAAAGAATGTTTTCTAAAGTGTTTTAGAAAATTAAACACAACGCTTTCAGTTTTTCCACTACCTGCCGAGCCAATAACTGAAGCTCCTCGCTTAATGTTTTCAATTTGAAGATTTCTTCCCTTTACCTCTAGATTTACCTGATAGATATTTTTAGAGTTTCTGGTATCCCTATTTAAAAAAACATAACATACTAAATTGGTTAAGAAGAGCGGACAGCCTAATATCAAAAGCGTTTTTGCATAGTATATGAAATTTGCATCCCATAGCAGGGCAAGACAGACTAAAATCAATAGGCTTGAAAGTAGGAAAGCATATCTCGTTATTCGGTAAAGACTAAAAAGGACCAAACCCATTCCAACAAAAATCCAACCATAAAGAACTAAATTGTGTGCTTCCATATTTTAAATACCTATTGAACTTGATTTTACGGCAATGTCTATCCCTTTCTTTAATCTCCGAACTACCTTCAAAGCCAGTTGAACTTGTGTGGTAGGAATATTAGCTATGGGTACACCCGACTTCGCCAAAATTTTAAAAGCAACTGCCCTTTCATTTGTTGGAAGACCAAGAAGGGCAGAGAAATAACGTTTGGGGTTTTTAATAAAATCTTTTTTAGATTGATAGGATTCCGCATAATTTCTCTTGTACCCGAAGGTTTTGTCAAACCGCTTTTCCGCTTTCTCGAAAAAAGCATCTCGATCAAAACCTCGTCTTACCTTTTTACCGTTCAAAACCGTTTCAGATGATTTGTATTTACTGCCAGGCGATAGACTGTAAGAATTTGATTTGTCCTTCCTGCTCATAATTATATGAATGTGGCTTTGATTACCTTCTTTTTTCATTCCCTGAACAATACGCTTTCCGTTGATTTGATGAGGGGCTGTCTTTTCTAGGTGGTTAATCTGCTGTTGAAGTTTGGTAACATTCCCTTCAGCCCCTTCCCTTTCTATTTTTCGAATCTCATGTTTATGTTGAAGAATTTTTGACGCATACGGTTGGTTTTCTTGTACTTGCTTATCACTCCCCTTAAAGGTTCGCTGGTGTTCTATTTTTGCATAGTATTTAATATCATCAACCGTAATAGGCCTACTATTGATTTGTCGATTGAAGGAGGATACATAATCTTGCATCACCGCCCGAGTGTAGCGTTTTAAATCTTCGCTACTATTCTTCAGGTGTTGTAGTTCTCGTTTACTCGGGTTTATGGTTATAGAATAAAATTTCGGCTCTTTCTTTTTGAGTTTAGCTGTGTTTCCATCTATTTCTTTAACCACTTCTGCAGCACTTATTTCATCGCTATCTTGATTAAAAAAATGCTCCATTTCCGACTGTTCTAATCCTTGGTTTTCCTTTTCCAGATAATCCACAAATCCAGCAGAGCTTTGGGTATATGTTTCGCCTAGCTTTTGAGCCGTAATTGAAATATACATTAGCTTAGATTTTAATGTTCGTTAGCATCTTTTCGTTCTTCATGGAAGTGTGGTTTTTCATTTTTTTTGAAATCCTTCTTTTCTAGTATGAGTGTTTTTCGTTTCGGTTCTGCTTCTTTAAAAAGCGATTGCATCATAGTAACGGTTGGCTTGGTCTGGTTCTTTTCTATATCCTTCATAATAGCAATTACTCCATTGATTCTCTTCTTTATTAAGCGCTCCAAAGTTTCCATATTGGTTCCCATCGATTCCATTGGAGAAATCTTATTGTCTTCAAAAAACTCTATCATCATAAGCAAGGTCATCGATTGCGATTTGGAAATTTTCCTGCAATACTTCCTAAACTTATTAGCGGTGGTAGTCTTAATGCTAAGACTCTCAAACCGCTCGTTTTCATATCCTTTATCCATTTTTTCGTGAAAAATTTGTTGATTTTATTCGGCTGCCAGCGTTTTTCAGTGAAAAATTTGCTCGTTCACCAAAGCATACAAATCCCATCTTAGCACAAACACTTATAAATCAATGATTTGCAAATAAAAAAGGAGTCCTAACATCGCGACGCGTGTTACCCTCTTGCTACTCCTTTTTTCCGCGCGCGGAAAATTTTCGTACCATTCCATTTGAATGTAATGGTGTTTTGAGGCTAAGAAAAACAAATAGTATTTTTTAAGATTGTAGATACTCAATTTTAGAAGTATCCTTAACGAATACTATAATCCCTTGCAGATTCTTGAATAGCAGATATAAAAAAACCTCCGAGATTTTCAGAGGCTCCTTCATCAAAATAGTTCAAATCAAATAGTGAATTTGAACTTGTAATTATACAAATTTTTAATTGCCTCCTCTTCTAAAATTGTTTCATAGTCGAGGTAGTTTTCGTTGGCATAAGCTTTAATATCCCTGCCCGATTTTCTTTCTACTTCCTGCCTAGATTGCTCCATCAGTTTTTCCTGTGTTTCGCTATCCAAATGATTGAAATTTAAACGAAACGGAATATCTATATTAATATTCATTGGGCAGCATTAAGGTGTCATTTACAAAAAATAATCTTAGTTCATCCAATGGGAAATCTGTTACATGATAACCATGTTTTTCCAAAAGATTATCATTTCCATCGGAATAAACTATTTCCGCTTCATACCCTGTAAAATCCTGTTTCTCTTTCGATAATCTTTTAAAATCGATGGTTACAAATTCGCTGCGATTCATCAAACTTTTTGCAATTACCGAAGTATCTGTAATAAGCCAAAAACATTGTGCTGCATCTGCTAGATATAGCATTCCATCAGTAAATCTAGTTTTTAAAAGAGGAATTGGATAAAAATAATCCGTTCCACTAAACCCCTTTAAATTTTCTTTAATTTCATTAACTTGTGCTTTCATTGTAGTATTCTTTTAAGGATTATTAATGCAAAAGAGGGCGCATCTTTCGACAGGAACGCCCTCTTTATTTTTGTTACTCGCCTTTAATTCCTAGTAGAAGAATTTCGCTAGCCACCACTTCGGTAACATATCTTTTTTCTCCTTCTTTAGTTTCGTAACTTCTAGAAGCTAATTTGCCCTCAATAGCAACTTCTTTTCCCTTTCCTACGAATTGCTCTACAATTTCCGCAAGTTTACCCCACGCCACAATATTATGCCATTCGGTGTTTTGTTCTTTTTCTCCTTTGGAGTTTTTGTAGAACTCATTTGTAGCCATAGAAAAATTCGCTACTTTTTTACCACCATCCAAGGCTTTGACTTCGGGAGCATTTCCCACGTTTCCGATTAACTGTACTTTGTTTTTTAACGTACTCATAATAAAAGATTTATAGATTAATAAAAATGCTATGCGAACTATTCAGACAGTATGTGTGTATTTTTTGAGTGATTTACTTTTTATATCTAGAGCGTTTTCTTTTTGTTGTTTTTTTAACTTTTGTTCTGCGTCCTTTTTGATGATTTTGTAAGATTTCATAAGATTCGTTTTAGATTTACTTCCCATAGCGCCTTCGCTGTTACCTTTTTTGTTGCTTGGTCTCTTTCAATATTCAGGCTTGGAAAGACTTATAAAAGGTGCGAGCGTAGCCTGCGCTAAGCGCAGTCGAAGTGAGCCCGGTTATGCAGTTGTCCAAGTTTGAATGTTGTTATTTTGCTATCAAAAAAAGGTATTGGTGGAGGTGCGGGAGTAGGTCTAAATCCCTCTTGTGAAATATGAAATCACAGGGCGTGGAGCAATATGCAAATGCCATTTTTCTTTGAAGCGAACATGATGTCAAAATTTTCTATTAGAAACGAAACGTTCC
Organism: Maribacter chungangensis; assembly: GCF_042676845.1. Classification (NCBI taxonomy): domain Bacteria; kingdom Pseudomonadati; phylum Bacteroidota; class Flavobacteriia; order Flavobacteriales; family Flavobacteriaceae; genus Maribacter; species Maribacter chungangensis. Next base: position 229,163 of record NZ_JBHTHY010000011.1, on the reverse strand, counting down.
TGCCTTTTTCGGCTGGAGAAGAAAAGTGGAAATATAAAGTTTTGGCATCTTGTTCAAGACCTAAGGTAGTGAAGCTCTTTTTCCGAAATGAAGCTTTTCGCGAAATGTAGGGGAATGTGCTGAATGCGCTAAGAACATACACTTTGAAAATATCCCTTTAAAAGTTAATTAACCAAAATAAAAAATGATATCATTAGTAACACTTTGAAAACAATTCGTATCTACATCAGATAAAAAGCCACATAAGCGAGTCATTTTATAAACCGCTAAAATCATCTCTTTCAAATAGTCAGTTATCCATCTTAGTTTAATCAAGATAATTCTTGATATGGATTCTTTAGCAACTGATATTTATCTAGTAACTTTGTCTGTAAAAGAGGCCCAAAATATTAATACCCATCAATTGAAAACCGCTTCGTAATGCACGATATACTATTTGATTTTATTTCAAAATACGTATCCCTTACAGAAAATGAGAAGAACGCGATTGTTTCTCTTGACGTTTTTCGCTCGTTCAAAAAAGGCACCATATTGTTAAGGGAAGGTGAAAATTCTAAAGATGGTTATTTTGTTTTAAAGGGTTGCCTTCGCACCTATTATTTAATTGATGGTGAAGAAAAAACAACAGCATTCTATACTGAAATGGAAGGTATTACTCCTCATTCGGTAATCAACAATACTCCTTCTAAATACAATATCGTTTGTGTGGAAGATTCGTTGGTAACGGTCGCAAATCCGGAAATGGAAGTTGAAATGTTTACCAAATTTCCAAAATTCGAGACGCTTTGTCGAATATTATCTGAAGAATTATTAGCAAAGAAACAGATTGATTTTGACCAATTTAAAACATCTTCCCCAGAACAACGCTATTTAAATTTATTACAGAACCGTCCAGATTTGATTCAACGTATCCCCCAATATCAGTTGGCAAGCTATTTAGGTATAAAACCGCAATCTTTGAGTAGATTGAGAGCAAGAATTTTAGAAAAAAACAAGAGCTAAGTCCCACTTCTTAACTTAAGTGAACAAGTTTTGAGCTACACCCAATATACTTTTGTCACGCTAATAAATCTTAACTCTAGCGGCCATGCAAAAGAATATAAGTACTCTTCTTTTATTAATAATCTTATCAAGTATACCTCAAGTTCATTCTCAGTACAACAAATCAGATACCGGTTTTAAAGAGTGCTTTGTTGGAAGTACTTTCGCCATGTTGGGTAATTTTCTCCCCAAGAATAAACCTGATTTTGTACAATTAAACTTAGGGTATCGCCTGACCCATAAGGATGTGATATCCCTTGAGCTCAAAACCTGGAAATACGCTTGGCCAATTGGTATTCCTTACGGGCCATTAAAAGAAGCTCCTGAGACAGAATTCCCGGGCTTTATTAGAGAATATGGGTTCGCACTCGCGTATCAACATTTCTGGTGGAAAGGTTTATATACAGCAGTGCATGTAATGAGTGCTTGGCAGTCTTTTATAGACGAGAATAACCAAAAAATTGACAATGGGTTTCAAATTTTCAACACGTATCGGCTCGGATATCATATTAAAATTTTTAAAGGAAGTTTTTTTATAGAACCATCTATTGCCATTACACACAGACCTTATCATACAAAAATGCCTGAATCTTTTAAACAACAAGACGATAAGCATTCAAAATTTTTCTTTGGAGAACCAGGGCTTCATTTCGGGTTTAATTTTTAATAAACTTCAATTGACAAATATGGACATCAAAACAAAATTATCAACGTTATGGATTGTGGTCATGCTCAATCTCATTTTTGCAGATATTCTATCGATTATGGTAGAACTTGTTAATAAGAAAACACTTGGTGCTATTTTAGGTGAAATAACGAGCACTATGGCAATTGCAGCAGTCTTAACGAATATTCCTATTCTTATGATATACTTCTCTAGAGTATTACCCTATAAAACAAACCGGTATATGAACATTGGTGCAGCTATTCTTACCATCGTTTATGTAGTCGGAGGTGGAAGTTTAATGCCTCATTACTTAGTCTGTGCTGGTATCGAAATTATAATGTTATTATTTATTCTAAGGAATGCTTTTAAGTGGAAGGACACAAAACAGTATTAATAGAGAATTTACCGAAAGCTTTTGTAAATACAGTGAAACTACTTAGAACACTAATTCATTAAATTAGTAAAATTATAAACAAAACGGCATAGCTAAAAATATCAGGTCGAAAAAGTAATGTATACCTTAAAATTACAGAAGCATATAAAAACGGATAAAAATAATATGAAGAATAAACTTTTATTAGTACTAATCCTTACCACTTTCAACCTACAGCAAGTTCTTCCTTGTACCATGTATAAAATAACTAAAGACGGAAAAACCATTGTTGGTAATAATGAAGATTTTCTTAGTCCTAATAATCAGTTTTGGTTTGAAGTATCTGGAGATAAAAAATTTGGTGTCATGTATATGGGGCTTACAAATAATTTTGCTCAAGGTGCTATAAACGAAGCCGGTTTAGTGTTTGATGGTTTTGCAGAACCTGAGCTTCCTGTTTTAAATACGGAGGGGAAAACACAATTATATATTGGCAGGGCAATTAAGAATATTATGCAAACCATGACTTCTGTGGAAGAAGTGATGGCCTATTTAAAAACCGTTGACTTAAGTTCTCTTTCAAGTAGTATGCTTGTGTTTGTAGATAAATCCGGCACCTACTTAATTGTTGAAGGCGATGAGTTAGTTATTGGTGAAGAGCCTGAAAAATCATTTTCAAATTTCTATTATTCGCAAATAGATTCTTTAGAAGAAGTAACACTTCCATGGTTCAATACAGGTCAAGAATTTTTGAAAAAAACCGACGCAAATGCCTCTATAAATTATTGCAGTAGTGTCATGGAAAACTACACGCAAATAGCTAAGGATTTATTTTCAACTCAATTCACTACTGTATATGACTTATCAACCTTAAAAATTCGGGTGTATTTATATCATGATTTTACCCAGTTTAGCGAAATTGATTTAAAACAAGAATTGCTAAAAGGAAATCAAAAAATAATGATGGTCGATTTATTTCCTAAAACATCAATCGCACGTAAATTTTATGACCAATATAATGATAGTGAAAATCCTATTCTGTTTCTTCAGGAACAAATGAATCCAGATATGTATTCGGAGAAAGAATTATTAAAAATGGAGTTTAACGAAACTATTAACTTATTAGGTTACGAATGGTTAAATCAAAAGAAAAACCCAGAAGCGGCCATTAAAATTTTTAAATATGGAACTTCTCTGATGCCCAATGATTCTGATTTATATGACAGCTTGGGCGAAGCTTATCTAGAGAATGATGATTGGGAGCAGTCTGTTTTAAATTACGCGAAATCTTTAGAATTGAACCCGAAAAACGATAACGCCATTGAAAAACTTCAGTTGGTTAAAGAGTATAGAGCAAAATTTAAAGAAAAAACGTTCAAACAATTGGCAAAGCTTATCGACCAGTATGCTGAGGCTACTCTCAAAAATGGCAATATTAACTCAATAGCTTTAGCAGTTTATAAAGATGGATTAGGTTATCAAAATTATTATGGAGAAATTGATAAAGGTGCTGACAATAAACCTTCAGATAATTCTGAATATGAAATAGCGTCAATTACCAAAACATTTACAGGCGCTTTGGTTGCAAAAGCCGTTTTGGATGGTAAGTTGCATTTAGACGACGATATTCGAAAGTATTTGGATGGAGATTATTCAAATTTAGAATACCAAGGTCAAGCAGTAACGATTAAGAATCTGTTAACGCATAGTATCGGTTTTGATGAAGGGGATGAAAATGGATTAAAAGCCATTAGTAACAAAATTAATCGTGGTGCTTTCAACAGTAATGAGGTTCGTTATACCATTCAAGATTTATTTGATGAACTCAAATCCGTAAAAATTAGCCATACACCAGGAACGGTGTACAACTATAACTCTGTGGGGCCTGAGCTTTTGGCATACATCCTAGAAAAAGTGAACAAAACTTCCTATATTAATCAGTTGGATGTTTTTCTTGATGACATAGGCATGCATCATACCTATATGCAAGGTCACAATAAAAAATCAAAAAACTTAGTCAATAGCTATCGGGACGGAAACTTAGCCACTATAAACGTAAGTCCCTTGTATGGTGCAGCAGGTGGCGCAATATCAACTTTACCAGATTTAGCCATTTATATGAAATATTTACTTGAACATAAAGACGAAGCTTGGGTTAGGGAAGCCTCACGCTCTTTGTTTGTAGATGAGGAAGATGATGAGAATATAGGCTACTTATGGCAAAACATAGGTTATGCCGAGGAAGAAGGTTATTATTATTCTAAAACAGGAACTTCTAATGGCGTGCAAAGTGGTGTCTTGATTTGCCCAGATTCTGACTATGGAATAGTTGTAATTGTAAATAATACAGGAGATGAGGCATACAAAGACTGGACAACCTTGTTTTTTAGAGATATTGAACCCGACCTAATAAAGTATCCTAAAATCAATTTATATGCTTTAACCAAACCAGACTTTATTCGGAATAAAGCCATAGGATTAGCAAAATTTAATACGCTTAAAAATAAGAAGGAAGCATACTTCAACACCAATTTATCTTGGACATTGAATAGGATTGGTTATGAATTAATTAACGAGAATAAGTTAAAAAAAGCGATTGAGATATTTCAATTTGCCATAGAAAACGACCCCAATAATGCCAATTTATATGACAGTTTAGGTGAGGCTTATTTTTTGGATAATGATTATGAAAAGGCACTTGTTAATTACAAGAAATCACTGGAATTAAACCCGAGTAACGATAACGCTAAAGAATACATAAATAAAATTAACCTAAAATTAAAAAATGAAAAAGGTAGTTCCTCAAAAACTCAATGCTCTGGATAGACTTACTATAAAAGACCAAACAAGTTAAGTGCATATTAATGATTTTGCCAATAACAGTGAGAAAAATGAGAATACAAATAATACAAATATTATTTATTGTTCTATTGACCGTAACCACCCAAGGAATTGCCCAAGAAGTAACTTTTTTCAATGCAGATGGATTTTACTCCATTGGAACGCAGAGAAACCGAACTGCATCCATAACACTTGTTGATATAGATAAAGATGGAGATTTGGATGCTCTTGTTGCAAATGGAAGACATTGGGCAGAACAAAATTACCTGTACTATAATGATGGTTTTGGAGGCTTTAAATTAGCTCAACCTATTGGAAATTATTTAGATGCTTCCTATAAATTACAAAGTGCTGATTTTAATAATGACGGGTATATGGATATTGCTGTAGCAAACGATAGTCGAATAGATGATAGAATCCATTTTGGAAATGCTGAAAATACATTCTCAAACGGAAAACCAATTGGTTCACAATCCCCTTCTAGAAATTTAGAGATTGCCGATATCGACAATGATGGAGATATTGACATCATATTATCTAACCGAAAAGCTCAAAACGAAATATTATTGAATGACGGTTTAGGGAGCTTTACATCAACGATTCATTTCGGAAATAATTCAGACCTCACCATACAAACAAAAGTTGTTGATATGAATAATGATGGCTTTTTAGATTTAATTACAGCTGAAAGAAAAAGCCCAAATAAAATTTACATCAATGATGGACATCAAGGTTTTTTTAAAGTAATTGAATTTGGAAAGGCCGAAGACGAAACGCGTTCAATTGCAATAGGTGACATCAATAACGACGGTTATTTAGATATTGCTTGTGGTAATCTAAATTCTGAAAACAAAATATTCTATGGCAATAAGAAAATGAATTTTAAAAAACAGTTTTCATTTAAATCAAACCGTGAAACTTCTACTATACAGGTCGCTGATTTAAACAATGATGGGTATTTAGATATTATTGAGGGCAATTTTGAAGAAAGAAATTATGTGCATTTGGGGAATAAAACTGGAAATTTTAAAGAAATAGGATTACGAGAAGACCTAAAAGATGATACGTACAACATTGAAATTGGAGATATAGATAATAATGGGTTTCCAGATATTATCATATCAAATTCCGATGCATGGAATTTATTTTATAAAACCCGAAAAAATTAACGAAAGCATTAATGAAAGCCCTACTTCAAATACTAGTATTCATGTTCATTTTAATCGGATGTAAGCCGAATCAACAGATATATAAAAATTATGAATCAGAAACATTAAAAATTGAACGTATTAATGAGAATGTTTTTAGGCATATTTCCTATTTAGATACTAAAGGTTATGGAAAATACCCTTGTAATGGAATGATTTACATAAATGGCAATGAGGTGATTATTTTTGATACACCGACAAATGACAAAGCTTCTTCTGAAATAATTAATTGGATTGGAGAGAAAAATATCAAAGCAGTGGTTGTCACTCACTTTCATGTTGATTGTTTAGGAGGCTTAAGTGAGTTTCACTCTAACGGTGTGAAGTCTTTTGCAACAAACCGAACCATGCAACTAGCCAAAGAGGATAATGTAGAAACTTTACCGCAAAACGGTTTTGAAAACCAGTATGAATTTCAAATCAATAATGAAGTAGTACTTGCAAAGTATTTTGGGCAAGGACATACAGAAGACAATATTATTGGATTTATCTCAAATGAAAAGACTTTGTTTGGAGGTTGTTTAATAAAAAGTTTGAACGCACCTAAAGGAAATCTTGCCGATGCAAATACTGAAGAATGGCCAATAACTGTTTCTAAAATTAAAAAGGAATTGCCCGATGTAGAAATAGTAATTCCGGGGCACGGAGAAAGTGGCGGAACGGAACTTTTGGATTATACAATTAACCTTTTCACAAAAAAATAACAAGTAATAAAGCTAAAGTATAAATATAAAATAAAAGTTTGTGTAAACCCAAGATTTTGTGAGAGAAAATCCATTCATATCCTTATACTAGACCATTCGTAACAAGTGAAATTAAAAAAATGAAAAAAGCATTTATAGTACTATTAGCCGTTTGTGGAATGTTATCGTGTTCTAATTCCGATTCAGAGCCTACAATCTTAAACGGAATTTTAACAGGAGAATTTATTGAGGTAACACCAATAAGCAATAGAACCACATTAATTTTTAGTGCTAACAGTAATCAACTTCAAGAAAAGAGAACTTCGGATGGTGAAAACCCTATTTCTAGAACATTCTCAATTCAGTTAGTAGATGATGGAATGATTGAGTTGAGCAGTAACGAAGCAGACGAAATGTCCCCGAAAGTGTTTCATTATCAAATTATTGATGATAATATATTTGAAATTGGAAATATAAATCACAATGATAATGAAGATACAATTATGACATTCAAGAGAATTTAAATCCCTTTTATTATGAAATATTTTATTCTTGGTTTTACAACCCTTTTCGTTTTAAACTGCTATTCGCAGGTCGATGCAATAAACAGAGAAGAAATAAGAGAAGATTTAGATGAAATCCTTTCGGAAATTGAACAACATTATATCTATCTCAAAGACAAAGACGTAAATCTGGACTGCATTAGAGATTATTTTAGCAATCAGATTAAACATATTAAGTCGGAAGAAGAAACGGTATTGTTTTTCGAGTATGTGCTAGACGAATTTTACGACAACCATCTTACGCTTCACACAAACAGAAACTCTTCCTATCGCCTTTTTGCACCAATTTATGCAACGATTAAAAATGAAAAGCCAATTATCACGAATATTTGGCAAAGTCAAATAGAAAATTTAACCCAGAATATAATCAGAGCAGAAATTTTAAAATTTAACGGAAAAGACTTTCAGCAAGTAATTAATAATTTCCCTACCCATTGCAACGACAAAAAGAATCCAGAAGTAAAAGAATGGATTACCAATAAAATACTCGCAGGCCGCTATAATGAACCTAGAAATTTAACTTTAAGGTTGCCCAACAATAAAATAATTGAATTGGATATCGATGCGATTAAACTAAAAAAAGAGGATACTCATTTACTTTCCCTTAAAACTATAGATGATATAGGTGTCATAAGAATCAATAATTCGTTAGGTAATGGTGACTTGGTTAAAGAATTTGATAAAGCCATAGATAATTTGTTTGAAACAAAAGGGATTATCATTGATTTAAGAAATACCGTGAATGGTGGTGGCACCTATATTGCACGGGGCATTATGGGAAGGTTTATTACTGGTGACCAACCCTATCAGAAGCATGTGTTTGATGAAAAATCTTATAATAATCCAACTCAAAATCCTAAAATTAAACGCAGTTGGGTGGAATATGTAATTCCAAGAGGGAAAACGTATAAAAAGCCAGTAGTTGTATTAGTTGGTCGTTGGACAGGTAGCATGGGAGAAGGACTAGCTATTGGTTTTGAAGGTATGGAAAGAGGTGAAATTGTCGGCACCGAAATGCGAAGATTGGCAGGAGAAGTTTTTGATTTTGGTTTTAAGCATCAAAACTATGGTTACAAGCTTTCAACGGCTAAACTTTACCATATCAATGGTACAATAAGAGAAGAGTATATCCCAACAAACTATGTAAAGCAAACCACTACGTTTAAAGACGAAGCCCTAAACAAAGGAATTGATATCATTAAGAATAAAGTAAATAAAACGGATAGTATCCTAAAAAAAGAGCTTGAAAGTATAAAGGTTGAAGACCAAACCTTACGACTTTTACTTCCAAATGTGATTGAAAAATTTGGTCGTGAATCTGAAGAATATAAATACGTCTGGTCTCAAATTCAAAGTCAAGATAGTATAAGTTCCAACAAATTATTTGAAATTTTGGACAATCACGGTTGGGTTGGCAAAAGCCGAGTTGGAAGTTCTGCAAACCAAGCTATTTGGCTTACTATTCAACATTCGGACTTAAAAAAACAAGAAAAATATCTTCCATTATTAAGGGAATCTGTAGTAAAAGGAGAATCAGAAGGTTGGCATTTAGCATTTCTGGAAGACCGTATTTTAATGCGGAAAAAGCAAAAACAAATTTATGGCACTCAAGCTGTTTGGGATAACGAGTTAAAGAAGAATAAAATTTATCCTATCAAAGATGCAAAGAATGTTAATCAAAAAAGAAAAAAACTTGGCTTAGACCCTATAGAGGATTATGCAAAAATAAATGGATACATATTTGATAAAAAATAAAAAAATGAATACCGACTATTTGAACATCATTTCTAATCAACTTGTCCTAGTTTCATCCTTAATGAGTGGCTTTTCTATTGCCATTTTAGCCAATTTATTAACCTTTAAAACAGATAATAAGTTTGCTGCTTATGTTTTTAGACTTACAAGCGTTGCTGCCGGATGTTTCTTGGTAACCGTTTTTGCTCTTACAAAAATAATTAAAATGACTACTAAGGGGTATCAATATGAAACTACTGTTGAAGACTTTGCTTTTGCTTCAAGCTTAGCATCGAGTACTTTTTTAATTGGAATTCTCACGTTATCTGCTGTAATTGCATTATCCGGTTGGATTAAATCGAAGAAAACAGGAATCTTCACAACAGTGGTAGGGTTTTTAACGCTTCTTTTTATATTAAGCACAATACTGATTGTTTAATTTCTTTTATATTAAGTTTAAAGAAATAGATGCTGAAAAAATGATGCCAAACAACAAAAGTAACCATCGCACAAACTTACATTTTAAATAGAATCAACACAATATAAGTCTCTTCAATAGGCTTTTTCTTGTCGCTTCAGATATGAAAACTAATTTTCGATTCCTTAGCTAAGCTGAAAATAGGTATCGGACAAAACTAGTAAGTCTTTAACGTAAATGCCATTTTTTCTTTAAAGTATTTTGCGAATAATTTCTATAGAATTGGGATTGACTTCAATACAAGATCTTTAAAAACTCTTATTTTTGAAAACCGAAAGTTACTTTAGCAACATAAAAATTTTACTAATCGTCTACAACGATTGTATAAATTAGTAAGTACTCGACTCTGATTGGTCTGAGCGAAAGAGGGTTATAGCCCCGGCGAGGTCACTAAATCGGAAACCATCCGAGACCAAAACCTTGCTAATCTTATGATTTACAAGGTTTTATTTTCAGGCCATCATATAAAATGGTTTTAAATGGTCATAATGCTAAAGAAATTAATAAAACTATAGAAGATACTATTTATCAAAAGAGTATTGTTTTTACAGACAAAACCTCATCCTATGTCGATATTGCTGACTTTATAGAGTTACATGTCACAGAAAAATCAATAAAGAAATTCTAAAGTGGGTTCATATTACCATTAGTAATGCCAAAAGAAATTTATTGGGTAACTATCATAAAATTTAAGAAAAATACCTTCAATTATACTTAAATGAATTTGTCTATGAGCTTAATCGTAGTTGTTTTGGAGATTAACTCTACAATAGGCTCGTTATTGCTAATTTTAAAGGATTATGACTTATAACGGACATTCAAAAACGATATTTTAAATAATAGCGTACACAAAGACTTGTAACCTTTTAAGCAATAACGATTATCTTAATAATATTGGCTAAGTAGGTCGTATTAGATTTTCCCATTTAACGTTTAGAATATGAAAAGTCGTCAAATTAGATACTTAATTATAAAGTTATTTTTTTTGAGGACTATCTCATAAAGCATGTAAGTAATAAAATACATTGTGATTAGGTGCTGGTAATTTTACTTTCAATAGTCTTTCTCATATTTAAAGCAGGATTATGAATGAATCCACTCTCTGATGATTCAACTTTATTTAACGACGATTCAATACAAAGTCATTTTGTTAACGGTTGAATTACGGAATCTTTAAGGCATCATTCAATTTTTGTAAAATGATTCAAATAACACCAACAGCAGTTTTTTCTTTAGTAAACCTGATCGCTATGCCCATGTGGATCTTGATGATTTTCCTGCCTAAATGGAGAGTGACCCAATTCTTAATCGATTTCAAGGCGATTCCCATAGTCTTATCAGCGGTTTATATTTTTTATATCATCCAATCCATGTTTGTCGGAGGACTGATGGATTTTGGCAGCTTATCATCCGTGATGAAACTATTCACCGAAGAAAATGCAGTTTTAGCAGGTTGGGTTCATTACCTCGCCTTTGATTTACTGGTAGGTATGTGGATGGTCACTAAAAATAAGGAAATCGGTGTTCATCAGTTATTGATGGCCCCTTGTCTTTTTTTCACCTTTATGTTAGGTCCAATGGGTTTTTTAATGTTTATGTCCGTCAAAGCTATCAAGCACAAAATATCCTAGAATGCGAAAACCGTAACAACGTAAAATGAACTTATAAAATAAAAATAACATGAACTTCTCCACACAATCCTTGATTAAAAATAATTCGCTTCCAAATGGCGTAGTAAGGCTATGGGCAGATTCTCAAAGAAAAATCAGTGTACTTGTAAAAAAAGTCAAAGAAGAAAGTGCTGTGGTGTATTGGACGGCAATTGCAGTCTCTGTAATCGGTCTAGTATGCGTATTCGGTATTTTTATTGACAATAGAACTCTAATGGGGGTCAACGTTTGGGTGAAACCGTTGAAATTTTCCATTTCAATAACTATTTATTTGATTTCGGCGGGGTATCTAATCACAAAATATCCTTATTCTAAAAAGAAGAAAGCTTTAATAAATCATATTACCGCTTGGTCGTTATTATTTGAATTCTTGATTATCGTATATCAGGCTTCAAGAGGTGTACAAAGTCATTATAATACCGCCACTGCTTTGGATGGAATTTTATTTATGCTAATGGGTGTTTTTGTCGGTATTAACGTGTTCATAATGTTTCTATTTATTGTTGATACGGCACGGTTGAAATTAAAAACGACCAAAGCAATACAATGGGCGATATTTTTGGGTTGGGTCATTGTAGTCTTTGGTAGTTGGGTAGGGGGACAGATGATTAGTCAAATGGCTCACAATGTGGCCACAGCCGATGGCGGAGCAGGATTGCCCTTGGTCAATTGGAGCACTGAAGGAGGTGATTTACGAATTGCACATTTTTTTGCATTGCATAGTATACAGATAATTCCGTTATTCGCCCTATGGGTTTCCAAAAAGCGGAAACTTTCAGAAAGAAATCAGATTTTACTGATCAGCATATTCGGTTTGTTGTTCGCATTGGGGATCGGGTTTGTTTTTTACCAGGCCAAACAAGGTATTCCCTTGATTGTCCTTTAAAAAAAGAAAAATGTTTTATACTAAAGAGAGGCGAATACGGTATTTAGGATTCGATGATTTCTGGTTCAAGTTGGTCGGTATTCTAATTATAAGTTTCGCTACATACTTTCTGTTTAGCAATTTATCAAGAGCGTATCCTTTTGTAGAAAAAGTTATTTACTGGTCCATATCTCTTGTTTTTTCTACCATAGACTGGTTCGTAATTAGATATTTAATGATTCTTTTACGAAAAAGATTTCCGGCGTTAAAAGACAATGCGGTTCGCGTTTCACTGTTTTTTCTTGCGATAGTAAGTACGGTATTCGTAGTAGATTATATCGGTATTTCTTTGTTATCGCCACTAACAAACGAGTCCTATGATTTTCTCAATCGATCAAAAGCTTTGCTTTCAATAGTACTAATAAGCATGATGACTTTCGCCATTTATGAAGCTATTTATTTCTATATCCGGCTTAAAAAATCGATTCGCGAAGAAGAGCAATCCAAGCAGGCCATTGTGCAAGCCCAATTAGATGCTTTACGCAATCAAGCACAGCCCCATTTTTTCTTTAATACCTTAAATACGCTTCGCGATATTATTGACCAAAATACTAAGGATGATGCGAAGGAGTTTGTGGATAAACTATCTGATATGTACCGTTTTCTGTTGGAATCCGGTAATGCAAACTTAATATCTTTGAGAGATGAATTAAAGTTTGCCAAGGCCTATATTCACATACAGTCTGAACGCTTTGGTGACAATATGAAATTGAATTGGGACATTCCTAATCGGGAGTTGGATAAAATGATTGTACCCATGAGTCTTCAGTTGCTGTTGGAAAACGCTATAAAACACAATATAATCTCAAGGGCTAAACCTTTGACTATAAAAGTTTTTATAGAAGATGAGAAGTTAATTGTAAGTAATAAGATTCAGGTGAAGTCTACAAAACTCCCCTCTACTAAAGTAGGGCTCAAAAACATACAGGAGCGGTATAGACTGATTTCTAATACATCTGTGGAATTAATGAATGACCAAAATCAGTTTACGGTATCTCTCCCTTTATTACGTACAACAGAATAAAAAGCCGAAATGAAAATATTGATCATTGAAGACGAACCAAGGGCAGCAAGTCAACTACAGCGTATGTTGACAGCCTGTGCTTTTGATTATGAATTATTGGATATTATAGATTCTGTTGAAGATTCCGTAACGTGGTTCGAAACCAATAAAGCTCCAGGACTTGTTTTAATGGATATTCAATTGGCAGATGGATTAAGCTTTGAGATTTTTCAGAAAACGGAGGTGGAATGCCCCATTATTTTTACAACGGCTTTTGATCAATATGCCATTGAAGCCTTTAAGGTAAATAGTGTCGATTATTTACTTAAGCCTATTCAAAAAGATGATCTAGACAAAGCCTTGGATATGTTCGGGAAGTCTAACCAAAAACTCTCGATCGATTCTGAAACACTAAAACAACTGTTAGCTAGCATTCAAGAAAAACCGAAACGGAATGGCATATTGGTCAAAGATGGAAGCGGGTTTTTACAAATCAAAACAACGCAATTATTATATTGTTATTCAGAAGATAGCATCACTTTTGGTGTTACTCATGATAAAAGATACATTATCAATGAGACTATTGATGAATTATTCGATTCATTGGATCAAAATCAATTCTTCAGAATCAATCGCGGCCAGCTTGTCGCCAAATCTTCCGTTAAGAGAATAGATCCTTATTTTAATCATAGGGTCAAGCTCTCTATTGCCAATCCACGCGATCAAGAGTTTATCGTAAGCAGACCAAGGACGAGCGATTTTAAGGAATGGATGAATGCGTAAAGCCATAAATCTCAATTCAACCACTTGAAACGATATTCTGGCAAAAAACGCTGTTCAAAGCTTTATGTAAGTAAGATATTGCAATTGAATTTAATACTATAAAAGTTAAAATTTAAGGCATGAAAAAGTATAAAACGAAAGGGTTTAAATACACCTTGTTCAGTATAGCAATACTCAGTGTTGGAGTTTTGATTTGGTCGTGTACCGAAAAAGAAGCTTTTAGAGATGGTTCTGAAATGAACAGACAAGAACAATGGATTGCGGACTTGAATTTCTTCGAAAATAACTATATACCGAATTCCAAGACCTTTTCCAAAGATTCTATTCTTGCTTGCCAGACGCTTTTGGATAGCTTACGGAAAAATGTAGATGGGTTATCTGATAATCAAATCATCTTAGGTCTCTCCAAAGCCGTTGCCATGGCCAATAATGGACATACAACGATACACCTTAGTGAGATGAACAAGATACCCGTAAGATTTTATTGGTTTGCTGATGGGTTGTATATTATTAAGACGGATAAAGCTTCAATGAAGCATCTAGGCTCTAAGGTTTTAGAAATCAATTCTGTAGGCTTGGAAAGAGTTTATAAAAAAATGAAGCCTCATTTGTCGGGTATTGAAGGGTTTAAAAAATTTACTGCTTCTAATTATCTAAATAGTCCAGAAATTCTAAATGGCTTGGGAATGGCCAATACGGATAGTTTAGAACTCACCCTTTTAAAAGAGAACGATACAATTATTGCGAATTTTGGGACAAAGAAAATGCCAAATACCAAATATGAATATGAGACTTGGGCAGATTTATTTCCAAGTAGTGCTGAAACGGATTCATGGAGCCATGTTTTAGGTCAAAGCGAATCACTTCCATTATATCTAGAGAATATGGAAAGAGGGGTTTCATATTCTTTCATGGATACTGAAAAGGTAGCTTATTTCAGCATTAATGCCTTATGGTATAACTGCGAAGATTTTGAAGGGACGATAGATGAATTTATTGATACCTTGAAACTAAAAAGAGACTATAACGTCATTTTGGATTTGAGGTATTACACCGGCGGCAATTTTTTGATACCAACCAAATTGGCGACAGAACCTCCAGAGATAATTGATGAGGATAAGAAAATCTACCTCATAACAAGTAGTAAAACCTTTTCAGCCGGTTTGGTGACCGCAGCACGAATTAAATACTTTGCCAAGGAAAAAATTGTAGTTGTTGGGGAAAAAGTAGGTGATAATCTAAAATTTTGGGCGGAAGGAGAGTATTACAAATTACCCTATTCCGGAATTAAAATTCAAGATTCTAAATATGAGCATGATTGGGCCGATGACTCATTTACGCTTGGAAGGACCTTTTGGGTAAATGCCTTTTACGGTGTTGCTGCAAAAGATTTGGAAGTCGACGAGAAAATTCCTGTTAGTTTTGAAGCGTATAAAAACTATAGGGATCCTATTTTAGAATGGATTTTGGAGCACAAAAAGTAATCATATATAAGTGACGCTCGATATGAAAAGTATACACGAAACCTACATTTCAGAGTATTTGAAATTATTTATACATTCCACACCTGAGGAAATAGAGTTCATACGCCTGTATTTGAACGTAAAGGAATATAACAGAAAAGATTTTTTTTTAAAAAAAGATGAGGTGCAAAAAGAAATGGGATATGTTTCTAAGGGTTTGCTTAGAAGGTATTATGTTGATGGCAGGCATCGTGATATCACGACAGGGTTTATAAAAGAAAGTGAGTATGCCACAGATTATCCGGCCTTTATAGAACAACGAAAGACAAGCTGTTTTATTCAATGTCTTGAACCTACCATTATAGTCGCTCTACCATTTAAAAAAATATACGAGAGCTACGATAATTTCAAGAACAGTCAATGGTATGGTAGATTAGTCGCAGAAAATGCATTGGCGATAGTTACGGATCGTGTCGAAAGTTTTTTGTTGAATACAGCTCAAGAACGTTATGTACAATTTATCAAGAACAACCCCGCCCTTATAAATCGAATTAGTTTAACACACTTATCCTCCTTTTTAGGGGTGGAAAGACAATCGTTGAGCAGAATTCGAAAACGGTTAATAGAAAACTAATTTTGTCACAAATGTGTCAGATAATTGCCGACTCCTATTCGCATATTTGTTGAAGAAAAAAAACAGTATGTACGCACTCAAAAATTATTTTTATTACAGTTTGTTAATTGCAGTAATGTTTAAAGGCATTTATGCGCATTCTCAAGAGAATACTAAACGCGATTCGCCAATATGTACAGAAGAGCTGTACCAAAACTTACTAGAGGTCCGTAGCTATTTACATGCCAATCCAGAGTTGTCAGGGGAAGAAAAAATAACGGCTTCTTTTATTCAGAAGTACCTTTTGGATTTAGGCTTGGAGGTTAAATCCAACATTGGTGGATATGGTGTTGTGGGTATATTACATGGTTTTAAAATTGGCAAGCGAATAGCTTGGAGAGCAGATATCGATGCCATACCCGCTCATGTTAAGACAGAAGACAAATTAGAGGATACTACTCAAAAATCCTCACATCATTGTGGACATGATATACACACGACTATAGGTTTGGGCCTGGCAAGTGCTTTATCGGATAAAAAGGATGAAATTGAAGGTACTATTTATTTTATATTTCAACCTTCGGAAGAAAACTATCAAGGTGCTAAGTCAATGATAGCCGATGGCTTGTTCGATATGATCCATCCAGATGAAATCTATGCCGCTCATGTCTCTCCAATGCCTGTAGGGTTAATAGCAACCAAACCCGATTACCTTTTTGCAGATTACAAACAAATAAATTTGACCTTCGAGAAGGTAGAAAATTCGTCCTCTCTTTTGAAGTTTGCTAAGGAATGTATTTCCGAAATTCAAAATGTAGCACCTGCAGGAGAATTTTGGCAAATGCAAAACTTGATGCATCCTGATATTGGCATTGGTAGCCCTAATACGATTTTCAAGGACTACATAACGGTAGAAGATAATTTTGAGGTTGTTGAAAATAGTAACGAAATCAGAGTTAGTGGTTATCTGAGCGCCAGTACTAATGAATTGATTCAAGGTATTCCCGAGCGGTTAACCGCAAAAATAGCAACCTCTTCGTATTCTAATGAATTGAAAAAGGTCGAGTTCAAGTCTGATAAGTTCGTTTACTCCAATGACAGGGGAAACGTAACTAATGATAGTACCTTGGTAAACAAAGCCCTGAATGCTCTTTCGGCTATTCCCGATAAGTCTATAACTGCCTTGCCATTATACGGTGTGATGCCTGATGGTCGTGGTGATGATTTTGCGTATTTCCAGCAAGAGGTACCCGGAGTCTATTTTTTTATTGGAGGCTCAAATTTCGAAAAAGGAATCGTTTCTATGCCACATGCCCCCAATTTCAAGGTGGATGAAAAGGTTATAAAGGTGGGTGTAGAAGCTTTTTCATCACTAATCTTAAATAGAATGCAAGAAGAATAAAATCGTTTCTTTCAGGGTGATAGAAAATACTAATGATACATTTAGATACCCCATATTAGATATAACACCCTTAAGGGTTGGCATAATTTTTAAATTGAAAAGTAGTAATGTATTCACCCTATTTGTAAGAACTATTTGTTTAAAAATAAAGTGGCGTAACTAATCCCGTTAATAAATTAATATGATATGCGAAAAACAATACTTATCATTTCTTTAGTACAACTTTTGTTTAGTTGTTCAACCATTAAATATAAAAAACAAGGCTTCGTAAGCAATCAAGACTATATTAAAGAAATTCAATTTAAATACCACAACGGATTCGTTTTATTACCTGTAACCATCCAAGGCAAAGAATATAATTTTTTACTTGATACTGGTGCCGAATTAAACCTTATAGACCCGACAATTGTAGCTGATTTAAATCTGAAAAAACTAAAAAACGGAACGATTTCAAATGGTGACGACTCTGAGGGAAACATAGGAAGGGTTGAAATAGCAGCTATAGATATTGGAGGAATTAAATTTCAAGAGACAGTAGCCATGATTTGGGATATTTCGAAATTCAGTAAATATATTAGTTGTGATAAAGTGGATGGATTTATTGGAAATAATTTAATGCGAAAATCAAATTGGCAAATTGACTATCAGAGAAAAGTGATAAGGATTACGGACTCGAGTAAACGATTCGATATTTCTGATAATCACAAAAAAATCAAACTAAATTCTGGTGCCGTAGGAAATGTTTATTTAAATCTAAAAATAGGAGAGAAACACAAAAATTTCACACTGGATACTGGTTTCAACGGTTTCCTTCAAACTGGTGATACTACACTATTACAGAATGCACCATCGATACTTAAAATAGGTCTTACCGGCGCTAATTTTTCGGGAGCTAAGCAAGGGGCTACGTTCTATAAAAAATTAGAAACCTTTAAAATTAGTAAGTATACCTTTAAATCACCTTCTTATTTTTTGGTGAAACCAGGTAACTCATCAATTATGGGCAATGAATTTTTTGAAAACTATTTGGTAACCATTGACTGGGATAATGATTATCTGATATTGGATCAAAACGATGAAATTGATGATTTACAATTACCCAATCTTTATGAAATAGGCTTTTTTCCCGACTTTGAAAAAGGTATTGTCACCGTTGCCAACATCTATGAAAATAGTCGATTAAAAGGCGAAATAAAATCAAAAACACAGATTTTAAAAATCAATAACTTAGATTTGGTACAACTCGCACAACAAGATAAGTTATGCGAATTTTGGAGCACCGGTTGGGAGGCGCTAATTACAAATGATATTCTAAAAATAGTAATAGATGAAGATGGAAAACATAGAACCATTGAAGTTCAAAAAATTAAAGACGCCTGGTAATTCCCATAATGATTATTGATAAATATTGTTGTACTACGAATAAATATCCAAAAATTCTTGTAGAAATTAACCTTCTTAATATTTGAATTTTAGATAAACACCAAAAACCATTCTTAACCTACCGGTAAACTCAATCCCATCCGGTTATTTTCATGTTCCCCTTGTTAATTGCCATTTTCTAATCAAATAGGTACCTCCCGAGAGTAATAAAACAAAAACGCTAAAAGCTACCAACTTTAAGTTAGTTTTGGGCAGGCCTCCAAAATAATCTAATAATGGGACCTTGTTCAAGTTTGCATATGTGAGTAAGAAGAATAGTATCTCAAATAGCTTTTTACCCTTGGTCAACAAACCTAAAATCGCAGCGAAAAACACTATAAAAACCCCTCCTAAAACAATACTCAATAGTGATGGAACATTCATAAATATTACATATCGGATCAGTAACGGGAGTGTAAGACCCAACATTAAAATTACAGCAGAACTCAATTGAGACGTTAATAACCGACGTATTGGCAAGTACGAGGAAAAAGCATAGTAATGCATTCTATTGGTCGTTTCTTTGGTCGTAATATCCGAGAATCGGTGTACTTGCAAAAACCATAATACCGGTAATACTATTTGATGCGCCACGTCAGTGGAAAGTACCGCCAACAAGATAATTCCCAAGATATTAAAAATCCATAACCAAGATTTTCCTTTACGTATTAGCATTAAAAATTCTACTTTAAATAATGGCCAAACACTATAATTTTTACTTATAATAGCCAAATTACCAATACTTAAATCTTGTGTGATTGGTTGCTTTTCCAATAGGGTTTTCTTCTTTTTTATTCCTTTTCTTTCCCTTAAATTAAAACGATGAAAGAAAGGAGAAACTAAAAACAATACCATTAAACTGAATACTACAAGTGCTAAACGACTTAGAATGTAGAATATGGAAAAATCGACTCCATTAAACTGAAATTGTTTTGTTTCTTGGTTACTACTGATTATATATCCTATAGCCAACAGTTCATTACTGTCGGCATTTTTTATCTCCCTTACCGTTTGCTCCAATTGCTGGGTAACAAGCTTACTACCAAACACATCTAAGGTTTGTTGAAGCTCCGTTTTTGGAGTATATAACATCATTGCGGAAAAAAGAAAAAAGAACACAGTATATTGAACTATGGTATATTTTCTAAAAATTAATTCAAAAACGATAGCCAAAACGGAAATGAAAAACATGGTGGGAACCGCAATGATTAGGTAAGGCTGTACGAATTGCAATAGTTCAAATGAAAAACCATCGCCATATAAAAAGAATAAGCCAATACTCATTGAAAAGATAATGCCCACAAGCGTAAGGAGCAATATAAAATTGCTGCTGGCTTTCGCAAGTAGATAAGTGAAATTTGTTATCGGTGTTGCGGAGATAATCTGTCCTACTCTCGTTTCATTATCCGTTTTTATACTTCCAGTAATTAAATAAAACCCAATCAGCGATAAAAAAACGCTAGTTAAGATTGCTGTAATATAACCGACCCAAGATGAATTATACTGCCCAACGTAATCAGAAATTCTAATGGTAGAATAACCTGCATTCGGTGCAGGTAAAAAAATATAAGCGATGACCAAACTAGCACATAGCGTTATCAAAAAGGAGTACGTTCTTGTGCGTTGTATATAATCATATTTTATAATGGTTAAAAAATGTTTCATCTTACTTGGTTTTAGTTAGGTATAAATACGCATCCTCTAAATTTGCTTTCTTAGGAACTGAATTGGCAATAGGTTCACCTCTAAGATATCTAACAGTCAATTGTTCATTTTTACGCGCTGTACTTACTACGGTATGTTTCAATTTAAAAGCATTCAACTCCGGTTTCTGGATTATGGTTTCAAATACATTTTCGCGTATCTGGTTTATCACATCTTCTTGTTTCCCATGGGTAATTAAACTACCGTTTTTCATGATAGCCACTTTATCTGCAATGGAATCGATATCCGATACGATATGGGACGAAAGAATTACAATACTCTCATTTGCCAAATCTGAAATTAAATTCCGAAAACGAACCCGTTCTTCTGGATCTAAACCTACTGTGGGCTCGTCAAAAATCACCACTTTGGGATTGTTAAGAAGTGCCTGCGCAATACCGACCCTTTGCTTCATACCTCCGGAATACGATCCTATAGGTTTCCTAGCAGATTCCGTAAGATTTAACCCTACTAAAAGTTGATTAATACGCTCATTAAGATTGGCCCCTCCTACTCCTTTTATCGCCGCCATATACTTTAAAAATTCAACAGCGTTAAGATTGGGGTACACCCCAAAATCTTGAGGTAGAAAGCCTAATTGCTGCCGCATATAATTAGGGTCTTTAATGATGTTATTCTTGTTAAGGCCAATAAGACCTTCGGTAGGCTTGTTTACTGTAGCAATCATCTTTAGAAGTGTTGATTTTCCAGCGCCATTTGGACCTAGTAGTCCTAAAATTCCTTTTTCTATAGTTATGGAAAAATCTTTGAGTGCGAATGTTTTATAGCCGTAGCGTTTTGACACATTGGTAACAGTTAGTTTCATACGTTTTGTTTTTGGATATTTAACTAGATTACTTCTGTTCGGATATAGCATTTGGAGAAGTCACCTTTACTATTTCTGTTGAAAATCCATTTTGCTTAAATTTTAAGCGGTCCGTGGAACCCTCGATAATACTAAAAGTTGCACCAACTGAGGTATCCATCAACGTTGTTTCATTTTTTTGCGTGAGCTCACTTTTTGCATCTTGTGCAGGAACCAATAAGTACATGGAATCACCATCCAGCTTAATTACGAATTCAAGATTCGCTTCAGCTAAAAGATAGGTGCCGGCATAGCTTTTGAAATTTTCTATGTTTACTTCGGAAAATTGTTCAATTGTCTCACCGTTGGTAAACGCCATTAAGTCAGAATGAATCACTTTGCTTTGTGGAATTTTTCGAGAATTTGAAAAAATAATAAATAGATTATTTGTGTTAGGATTATATCCGTTTCTAAAAGAATAGCCGATGTTGTTACCCCCATGCCCGTAGTAGTTTCCTTCCTTAGAATTCGGTTTAAAAATCCCTAACCCATATACATCATTACCAGAGTTCAATAGTAGCGCTAAGGTTTCTTTTTTTAATAATTTATCAGTTTCAAAAAGGCTGGTGTAAAATATTTCCATATCAATTAAGGTCGAAGCCACACTACCTGCAGCAAAAGCTACGTTGGCAAAATATCTATAGTCTAAAAATTCGGTTACATCCCTATCATCGTGTATGGGTGTTGCCAAATTGGGTAAGTTTTTATGCACATATGGGTAGGTATGCTGTAATTGAAGTGGCTCAATAATGCGCTCACGCAATACATCAAAATAACTTTGGTCGGTCAGCTTTTCAATAATTCTACCCAATAAAAAGTAATTGGTATTACAGTATTCATATTTACCGACCATGTCAGGGTCATTCTCCCCTACCTGTTGCAACAAATCATCTTGATAAAGAGAATCGCTCTTTGCATAAAAAATATCCTGAATATTTTTACTAATAACTTCGTCCAATCCCGATTCATGAGTAAGCAACTGTTCTATGGTCAAAGCGCCATCCACATTGGGTATAGGGTCAAGATATGTACCTATAGTATCCGTAAGCATAATGTTTCCCTTTTCAACTTCTTGTAAAATTAAAATAGCAGTAAACGTTTTTGTTGCACTGCCAATATTAAAAACACTGCGTTCGGTTAAATTATGGTTTCCAATACTAGTGGTGTATACTTGGTTATCTCGTTTAACAAGTATTCCCACACCCTGATTATTTTCCTCAAAGGAACTTTGGTATTTTAATGCAATTGACTCTAGATTGGATTCTTGAGAGAAAAACACCGTTACATTTAAAAGTAGCGCTAAAAAGATGCTAATTGAATTTTTAGTTTTCATATTTATTGTTTTTAAAGTTTAGACTTCAAAAGTGAGATGAAAGACCAGCTTTAAAAAATAAGAATGACCAACGTATTCACTAAAATGATAACCGCTATAAAGTGCTGATATCATGAAAAAATAGCTCTTGGTCACCAAAAGAGAATCACTTACCATTTAAACATGGGTATTGTATGGATAACAGTTATTTTTGAAACCTACAATACACCTTAAAAATGTCTAAACTCGATACGTTTGTTGACCATAAAATAGCCCAGAACCTCTTTATTTGGTTTTTTCTGTTCCTAATCTTTATGACGGCCATACAAAATGACAATAGGGTGTTGGCTTCCTTATTCGCTATCATTTTGTTGGCACCACCCGTGTACGTCAATAACTTATATATCTTGCCCTTTTTTAGAAAATCTACAGCTATATACATTGTCCTGTTCCTACTGAATACAGCCTTGTTTACTGGTATTTCTGTCGTCATATTAAACACCATAGATGACCTTTCTTTTACATGGAGTCGATTCTTTAATTTTTTTGGAATATTGATACTGTCACTAGTTTTTGCCTCTACGATAAAAATTGCACGAGATAGCTTTACAAGGCGTCAACAAGAAAAAGAAGCAGAATTGAAATTGTTAAAAGCACAATTGAATCCTCATTTTCTGTTCAATACCTTAAATAACCTTTATGGCCTTTCTGTAATAAAATCGAATAAATTGCCTGGCCTAATGCTGAAGCTATCGGATTTGTTACGATACAGCCTCTACGAAACCAAGGAAGCAATGGTTCCGTTAGAAAAAGAAATCATGTATTTAGAAAATTACGTTGCGTTGGAAAAAATTAGATTAGAAGACGAAACCGAAATTATTTTTACTAAAACGGGAGACTTCGTTTCGCATGAAATTGCGCCTATGTTATTAATCGTATTCGTAGAAAATGCCTTCAAACATTTTAGCGCGTCAAAAAAAGAACAGAACAGTGTCATCATAAGCATAAAGGGTGAAGCCGATTCGCTTTTGTTCGAATGCATCAATTCAATCGATACTACGGTTACAAAAGAGACTGATTTAGAAAAAGGGAAGAGCGGCATAGGTCTTCAAAATGCAAAAAAACGCTTGGCATTGATGTATCCAGATAGCCATCGGTTAATCACAACATCAACAAACACTCGATATACTGTTTCGCTAGAAATCTCTAAAATTAAAACAATATGAAAACGTCAATCAAACTTCTGACCCTATTTATGCGCTGTTCTTGTGGCACTGCACAAAAAAAGCAAGTTGAATGGCATCCTATTGTTCAAAAAGCAAAGGAAACTTCTCTATATACGAATCAGGTGAAATGGAAAAAGGTCAATCAGGAATTCATTGCCTTAACAAAAGACAAAACCAACATAGAAGGTTTCAAAGAAGGACTACAATTTCTAATCAATAGTTTAGGAGATAAACACGCGTCTTTCAGATTGTTGACCGATCATAGTATTGTTGCCAGTTACACTGGAAAACTTGAACCAGAGGATCCGGAACGAGATACTGAATTCCTTACTAGCGTTATAAATGATATTTCTGCTAAATTTTCGTATCAACTTTTAGACAACAAAGTAGGTTATTTAAGAGTCGTTGGCATTGGTCCCGGGGATGTAAAAAAACAGGCCGACCTTATTCGAAATGGACTAAAAACACTCAAAGAGAAAGGAGCAAATAAATGGATAGTTGATTTACGATATAATGGCGGGGGAAATATTGAACCTATGGTCTCCGGTCTTGCGCCATTAATTGGTGAGGGGTTTATTGGTGGCGCCATTAATGCGCAAAACGAAATCCGGGATTATACTATAAAAAAAGCACAGCTTTATAATTATGAAAGACTAGCTTGTGCTATGGATGACCAACCCAATATTCGCGCCACTGAAAAAGTTGCTGTATTATTGAGTAGATATACAATCAGTTCCGGTGAAATGTTGGCCATTACCTTTAAAGGGAGATCAAATACTAAATTTATTGGCGAAAAAACTGCGGGGTACACTACGGGTAACGGATACGACATAATAAGTGATGAGTTGGCCATGATTATTTCGCAAGATATTTTTATCGACCGAAATAAAAAGAGCTACGACCAACATGTCGGAGTTGATGTTGCTATACCATTTCAACATCATATTCCTATGGCCAATGACAACCAAATTAACCACGCCATCACTTGGCTTAACAAGTAATTGTCTCAACAAAACCGAACCTAATGAAAACTCTAAAATGCATCATTGCAGACGATGAACCAATTGCACGACAGATTATAGAAAGCTACATTTCCGACATCCCATATCTATCTTTAGTGGCAAGCTGTGCTAATGCTTTTGAAGTAATGGAGGTACTACAAAAATATACGGTAGACATCCTGTTCTTGGATATTAATATGCCAAAGCTCTCCGGTTTAAGTCTGTTAAAATCATTGCAACAAAAACCCAACGTAATCATTACCACCGCCTACCCCGAGTACGCAGTAGAGGGTTTTGAATTATCAGTTACCGATTATCTTCTAAAGCCTTTTTCACTAGAACGTTTTCTTAAAGCGATTTCAAAAGTACAGCAGCTAGTTCAACCTAACCCTGCACTATCTGAAATTACAGAAGATGACATCACTAAAACGATATTTGTGAAAAGCAACAAGAAAATCATTAAGCTTACTTTAAAGGAAATCACCCACATAGAAGCCTATGGCAATTATATCAAAATCTTTTCGGATACTATGGTACTTACTCCACAAACACTAACCGAGTTTCTGGAAAAGCTACCTAATAACTTTTTAAGAATTCATAAATCCTTTGCCATTAATTTTAATCGACTTAAGTTAATTGATGGTAATCAGATAGTACTACATAACGAAATAAAGTTACCAATTGGCAAATCTTATCGAAAAATTATTTTGGATTTGATTTAAAACTAATTTTTACAGCTTTAAATACAATTACCTTCCAAATTTGTGTTAGTTATCTATTAAAACTTATGGCGATACACCAAAATTTAATAAAGTAACATTCTTTTGTTTTATTCGTCTTAGCAAAACAAACCTTTATTATGAAGAGAATTAAAGACAAAATACTACCCCAAATATTCATAATTTATCTTAGATATTTAATTGGTGGAGCATTTGTTTTTGCTAGCCTTATAAAAATAAAAGGTATTCGATTTACTTCTGAAAGTGGAGAGTTAAATCCTATAAATAGTGCTTGGCACTTTTTTGAAACCATGTACCAATCAGGATTATATTGGAAATTTATAGGATTGGCCCAATTAATTTCAGGATTCTTTCTTATGACTCAAAAATTCTCAAAATTTGGAGCTTTAATCAACTTTCCAATTATTTTAAATATTTTCATAATAACGATGTCTTATTATTTCGCATATACACCAGTTATCACTGGATTAATGCTATTAGCGAACATTTTGCTCATAATTTGGGAATGGCATGAATTAAAAATCATATTTAATTTGATTCCAAATATTGATAAGACTTATAGAATGGAAAAGGATGTGATTTGGCAATTACTAGGTCTTGTTTTATTTATATTCACCTTTACATACCGAGTAATTGTAACTCAGTATAAATTAGTTTTTTGGCTTACGATCTGTATTTTAGCGGGATTTATAGGTTTGCTCTTTGGGTTATATAGAGAGAAAAAGAGGGTAAGAAAAATTTAGTAATTATGGATTATATATAGACATAGAGGTATAGTTCTAATCCTTCAAGTAATTAAATTTTTTATTATAGCGTGTTATAATATACAATATTAATTGAATAATATAATTGGTTTCACAACCACATTACTTTCTTTATATGAAGTATAGAAATTTATCACCAATTAAGATTTTTGTACTTCAGCTGATAAATAAGTAAGCGTTTAGTTAGTACTCCTAAATTTCAATTGCAGCACTTAAAACCTGACAATTAAATGATTATCAGGTTTTAATTTCAATAAGTTTTCCAAGAAATATACTTTCAACTATAAAATAGTCCAAATACAGTAACAAAAACCTATGGTTTTTAAACCAATTATAAACGGAGAAATCCTTACATCGATACATTCGAGAACGATGATTTTAACTTTTTTATTTCTTACTTGTAGTAAAAAGATAGGAGAATAAATGTTCGAAAGGTCAGGATTTTAATCTATAATTGGAGTTTGTATAACTCTATTTAAATCCAAATCCTGAAAATCGAAACTAAAATCGATGAAACGAGAAATTCCTTTCATTTTAATGTTCTGAGCCTTACCATCTTTGCCCATTGAAAAAATAGCAAGGGCATCTGCTTTCATATCTTGATACTCCCATTGTATGGCAAAAGTATTTTTGTCATAAAATTGCATTTTACCGCTTAATCTTGGTGATTTATTTGATTTGAACCATAGTTCCCCATCTTTATCAGAAATTTCGACTTTACCAAACCAGGCGTCCTTATAAATTCCAATAAAGTTGTTCTTTTTAATTTTTATATCTTTATTAGACTTAACTTGAATCCAGACTTTTTCAGTGTCAGGGTCTCCCATTTGCTGCCCTCCCTGTTGCATACCTTTAGCCATTTCCAACCAATTAATTCCTGTTTCTAATTTTAAATATTCATCTAAAAGAATAAAGCCCATTAAACCATTTAAGAAACCAGCACCTTCAGAATTGTTCAGAACAACGATACCTAGTTCTAATTCTGGAATCAAAGTAACTTCTGATGACATGCCAGCTATTAATCCTGAGTGTTCCACTTTGAAAAACCCGTTAAAATCTGATAAAAACCATCCCAAACCATAACCAGAAAAGTGTGACTTAAAAGGAGACCTAGGGTCTGATTGCTTATTCATAGGGGTATGAACACGCCACATTTCTTGATGTTGATTTTCTGAGAATAAGGTTTTGTCCAAATCAGGACCATATTTTCCTTTGTTCAATTGTACCAGCATCCATTTACACATATCATTTGCACTTGCCCAAATTCCGCCTGCGGCTCCATTCATTTTACGTTTTGTATTGGCATTTAAATCATGTTTCGGTTTTTGTATTGCATTCAACGATTTACCATCAAATGAATGTGCCACGGCAATTTCATCATTTTTAAATGCCTTACCATAACTTGAATATGAATGCTCCATACCCAAGGGCTTCAATATTTCTTCATTTATAAATGCTTCCCAGGATTTTCCAGTAACTCTTGCCGTAAGTTCTCCTGCTACCAAATACAATAAATTGTCATAATCGAACTTTGTCCTAAATGGAGTCGTTGGTTTAAAGTATTGAAATGAAGTTAGCACATCATCTATTGTGAAATTAGAACCATCTGGAAAAAGCATAAGGTCGCCTGCTCCTAGACCCAGACCACTGCGATGAGTCAAAAGGTCTTGAATGTTAAAGTTGTTAGTGACATAATCATTATACATTTTAAATTCAGGAATAAAATCTATCACCTTATCTTCCCATTTAATTTTTCCTTGTTCTACTAAAATGGCTAAAGCAGCTGAGGTAAAAGCTTTTGAATTAGAGGCGATGCCAAATGGAGTATCAGCTGTTACCGCCTTTTTTGAATCAATAGAATTTAAACCGTACCCTTTTACATGAACAATCTGACCATCTTTGACAATACCAATTGCAAACCCCACAGTATTATCAAGTGTATTAATTGCTTTATTAACTATGCTATCAATTTGATTTGCTTTTATTTGAGCATTTACTCCAAGGTTTGTTATGAGTATCAATAGCACTGTCAATGAAGTCGCATTAACGTAATTACTTATTATTTTTATTCTATTAATTCGCTCTATATATTTCATGAGACATTATTTTTTAGATTATTAAATATTTTTGATTTGCCCATTTCAAGTTGAATGAACAGAACAAATAATGTTATGGTTATGGATGTATATGTTATAATTGAATATTCAAACGAGCCAATACTGCTGGGTAGGCTAAAAAATGTTGCAAGAACCATAATCAAAATACCAGACATAATTAAAGCTTTAATGCCTTGTGCTTTGTAGTAGGCTATTTGAGCTTTTGACTGTTCTTCTTTCTGTATATTATTCAAAATAATTTCTTCTAAATCAATGGGTTCATTGACTTGGTCTATATCACCTAAGATTTCTTTTAAGTCGTCTTTATCTTCCATTTTAATAGGGCTTTTTTATTTTATCATTCTTTAGTATCGTGTAGAAATTTGTTCTTCCTCTATGTAAAAGGACTTTTATATTCGTCTTGGTAAATACCGTTATTTGTTTAATTTCAAGAATACTATGTTCATCTATATAATACAATTGCAAAACCAAAGCTTCTTTTGCAGGTATTTTTTCAAACACTCTTTTTATTAATTTTTTTAAATCTTGCTTCTCTAATTGCCTAATGGCATTATTGAGCGCAGTTTTTTCATTTTCCAGAATGGAGTATTCTTCCACTACTTCATCTTTCCGCTTTTCTTTTTTTATGAATTGTAATGCCTTATTTACCACAATACGGTAAAACCAAGTGGAAAATTTTGAGTCATTTCGAAAGTTCTCTAGCGAAGAATAGGCTGTAATAAAACTATCTTGAACTATATCTTTTGCTTCTTCCTCTCGTTTCACAATTGCGATAGCCAAACCAAAAGCTTTATTTTGATATGTTCTTATGAAGTAACCAAAGGCATTGGTATCCCCCTTTAAAACCTCATTTATGTAATGGGTATCCATAAAGGGTTATTTTTTTTTCTGTAATCTCTTAGTCCAGAAAAATGATGAGATTAAACTTAAACCACCAAATAACAACATAAAGGAAGGGTAAAAAACAATCTCATCAATCTTCATTGTTTTTTCAATTAGATATGCTAAAAACAATCCAAAAGAAATTCCTATCATTAACATTCCTAATTTTAATTCTAGGTACCGGTTGTTAGAAGGCAAGTTGGTATCAATACCTTTTTCAATTTTGGCCATACGCTCTAAATGCGATGCCTTAATAAAAGTGTATATGGTATATCCTGCAGCAACAAATAATGCCATTAATACAATTCCAGGTCCAAATAGAAATTCATTCATTGTTTTATGTTTTAAAAGTTATATCTATATGATTATTGTCAATTAAATAAGGTTACAAAATTTATAATAAACTTTTAAAAACTTTCTTAAACCTGAAATAATTGGGTTTTTAAGTCAAGTAGAACCCATGTTACTCAGAAATCAAAAAGGAACAATTTTTTAGATACCAAATGGAAAGGTTTATGAATTTGAAGTGCACAATAAATAGTTTGAGGATAGAAGATAGCTATGAATATAATTTGTATGATTTCAACAATCAAAGAAATTTCTAAATTTGAATTGTTGAATTATCTATCTCAAATATTGTTTTTCTTTGGAGCTATTGGGGCGTTTAATGGTCTCATCATAGCATTCAATTTAATTTTGAATAAATCTTACTCCAAATTGGAGAATAGACTTTTTGGATTATTTCTATTGATATTAAGCTTAAGAGTTTTAAAGTCGTTATTCTATGCTTTCTCTACTGAAGAACCTATTTGGTTTTTACAGTCTGGACCATCTTTTTTTTTACTAATAGGCCCACTATTTTTTAGTTATACATTAAGCATTCTTAAACCTAAATCATTTTGGATAAAACATTGGAAATCTCATATTGCAATCTGGGTTTGTTTCATTGTTTTTTTAATGTTTCTTGTTCCTTTTAAAGACTATCACGAATTTTACAAAACAATCATTTTACCAATCATAAATGCACAGTGGTTGGTTTTTATATTAATTTCTGGTGTTTTTATTAAATTAAATTATAAAAAATCCCTAAATATTAAATGGCTTTCAATTCTAACAATAGCCATACTAATTGTTTGGACATTCTTCACATTTGTTTCCTTTGATTATTTTGTGGGAGGTTCAATCATATTTTCAATACTATTTTATGGATGCTTTTTGTTTTTTCTTTTCAAAAAGAAAATAGCTTCAACGATTTTTGAAAAAACAAAATTGAAAAAGAACATAACACATTCTGAAAAAAGTATGTTTCTTATTAAAAAATTGAATTCCATTATTATTGATAAAAAATTATTTACAAATCCAGAGTTAAAACTATCAGAAGTAGCTAAAGAATTAGGTGTTACTAATCACGAATTATCCAAATTGATTAATGATAAATTAGACAAAAATTTTACTGAATTGATTAATGAATATAGAATTGAAGAAGCAAAACAATTAATTAAGAATAACTCTTTGTACACAATAGAAGCGATAGGTAATCAAAGCGGATTCAATTCTAAATCAGCTTTTTACAATGCTTTTAAAAAAGTAACGAATACTACACCTGCAAAATTTAAGTCACAATTATAAGTTCTTTTTTATAAATCAGTACAAATTAAGAGCACTTCCATCTTTACTTTTTCATTGTATCGTCATAACATTGTAAAAAAACTACATTAATGAATAAATTAATCTTATTATTTTCTATAGCAACATTTTTTTTTTGCTGTCAATCTCAAACTAAAAAATCTATTGGTAAAGCACTTATTGAATATTCCTATAACGATATTGATTCAGCAATTATCCATTATAAAAAATTAAAAAAAGAAAATACCAAAGCATATAATTTTGATGATGAAAATGAATTAAACAATTTAGGCTATAAATTATTAGGTGAAAATAGAGTTAACGATGCTATTGAAATTTTTAAGTTGTTAGTTAATGAATTTCCAAATTCAGCGAATCCTTATGATAGTTTAGGTGAAGCTTACCTTTTAAACGATAATGAAGAATTAGCTATAAAAAACTACAAAAAATCGTATGAGTTAGATCCTAAAAACGAAAATGCTGATCGCATTATAGTAGGTTTTGAAAATAATAACAGAGATAGAAACAAATTCCTTAAAATATATTCTAAAAAGGAATATTTAGAAGACATAGATGAACTCGCAAAAAAGTTAACGACAGCAAATCCTCATCCCTATAAATTTATGTCTAAAAAAGATTTTTGGAATGTTGTTAAAGAAAAAAAGGAATTAGTTACAAATAAAACAACGTACAGCGAATTCATTTGGCATTGTAGCGAATTAGTTGCCAATATAAACTGTGTCCATTCTGGATTAGGCTATTTTAATCAAGAAAGAGAAATGTTACCTAAAGAATTATTCTTTCCGCTGGAAGGACGATTAATTGATGATAAATTTTTTATTACAAATCCATTAATTAATGAAAATCTCAAAAAAGGAAGTGAAATATTAACAATAAATGGAGTAAAATTTAAAGACCTTAAAGAAGAAATTTTTAAGCATATATCATCCCAAGGACATATAGAAACGACAAAAACTATCTTTTTTAATAGTTATATGAACTCATACATCCCATATGCACTAAATTTCCCTAAAAATTATACTATTACAATCAATGGAGAGAAAAATCCTATAAGATTAGAACAGCTAAAAACATACAACTATCCACCAAGGCATTATCCCACTAATTTATGTGATAGTAAAGATTTGTGTTTAGATATTGTCAATGATGACACAGCTGTTTTAACCATTATTAATACTGGTGATTATTATGGGAGTAGATTCTCTATTTATAAAGATTTTTTGGATAAAAGTTTTCAGGAAATACATTCAAAAGAAATTAAAAATCTAATTATAGATATGCGCTCTAATGGCGGAGGCCCAGGAAACACAGGTATTTATTTATTGAGGTACTTAGTCAAAGATGCATTTATCTACAAGAAACTTTCTGAAGGAGCAAATATTGCTAATAAGTCATTTGAACCTCTAGAAAACCGCTATAAAGGTGCTACTTACTTTTTAGTAGATGGTGAAAGTGGTTCTACAATACCACATATCTTATCTCACATAAAAGAAAAGAAATTAGCAACTATTATTGGTGAAGAAATGGGAGGAAATCACTTTTGTACTGGTGGACAAAGACATTATAAACTATCTAATACATCAGTTTTCTATCTTGTTGGGAGATATACGAATGTCTCAGCTGCAGATTCCTTTCCTGATAACAGAGGAATAATGCCAGATTATTTTGTAACTCAAGATATCCATGATTACTTAAATGATGTAGATACTGTAATGAAGTACACCTTGGAACTTATTCAAAAAGAAAAACAATAAGCAATTATAAAATAATGTCTCGTTTAGGTGAGATTAATTTTAAAGATTTATTTATATAATGTGAAAATAAAATATTGAACTTAATTATTATTTGGAGGAATAAGTATTAAACCTAATTTCCAAGGTTTAGTAACTCTTAACAAAATTTCACGCATTTTGTTCTTCAGATTTACGTTATTAATTTTTTTAGGCAAAAGGTGTTTCTCGAATAGGACTTTGTCTGATTTCCTTCTTGATAAACACATAGCCTTCGTAAATATGCAAAAAAAAAGTCATCGTATACCACCTACTGCGAATTAAAGTGAACATAGGGCAAAACTCACATTTTTAACTTTGACTAACCTATTCAGCAAAAGGGTAACTTCGGTGAAGTTATTCATGTTCAATTTCAGAAAAAAACTATCGGACCCACAAGTATAGTTTGGTATATACTTTATTTGTGCAGCAGATGATGAAGTAATCCTAAATTCGAATTTATATATAAGCTAGTCATCAACAATTTAGATTACTAACCAATATTTCTTGTTTTAAAACTTTATCTTTAGGGAAGAAGGTTAATTGAATTACAATCATAAAAGTTCACAAATCGTCAACATCGATTTTGAAAATTAGCAAAGTATCGACTACGACTGGGTTTACAACTTTAGGTTCGAGCCCCAGCCAGGTCACCAAATCGGAGACCATCCGAGACCAAAGCCTTGCTGATCTTATGATTTGCAAGGTTTTTTGTTTTTAAGGAAATCATTTTATATGATATAATATGGTTTTAAATGGTCACAGTTCGGTAGCATTTTTTAAAAATGGTAACATTTGTGGTCACAGTTTCATATATTGATTCCTTAAACATAAGTTTTGCTTAGTTGATTTGACTTTCGTCTCACTGATTGTTCAATATTTAAAGACGACAACTATGCACACATCTTCAACATTTTCAGTATTATTTTGGGTTTACTCCTCAAGAGCAAAAAAAGATAATTGCTCAACAATTTATGCCAGGGTAACGGTTAACGGATAAGCATACGTTTAGGAACCAAAAAAAGAAACCATACCCAAGACTTGTTGAGTGAAGGGCGAACCTCTGTTTAGTAATTTTTCTTTGAAAAGAAGGGAATGTACTGAACGAGTTCTATAAAATGCTACCAAATTCGAATTCTTTTAATCTCTTCGTTTTTGAATTTAAACACAGGGCTAAATAGCACTTAGCATCATTCTTACTACCAAATCTTATGATTTTCTTTCCTTTTTACTTTTAATTATTCCTTAAACTCAAAGGAGTTAACAATCTATGTTTCTAAAGCAAACAAAAAGCGGAAAGAATAACATATTTGTGAAAAGTAAAGAAACATGGAAAATATATTAGTGGCAGGTGCCAATGGTACAACAGGTAGGAAAATAGTTCATCTTCTTAATACATCCCAATATTTTAAACCCTTCGCAATGGTAAGAAAGAAGGAGCAAATAGAACAATTTAAAAATCAAGGTATAGGAACAGTTCTGGCAGACTTGGAGGACGATATTTCACACGCAACCATAGGCATGGATAAAGTAATCTTCGCTGCTGGTTCCGGAGGAAAAAAAGTAGTCGCCGTAGACCAAGATGGTGCTAAGAAATTAATTGATGCGTCCATACAGAGTAAGGTCAAAAAGTTTGTAATGCTAAGCTCACTTGGGGCAGAAAACCCCAATGAGGCAGAGGATTTAAAAGAGTATTTACAAGCGAAACATAACGCAGATGAGTATTTAAAGAAAAGTAATTTGACCTACACGATTGTTCGACCAGGTAGCTTGACCGATGAAAAAGGTACAGGTACTATTAAATTAGAGAAAAAACTAATGGAAAAAGGGTTCATTAGCAGGGAAGATGTTGCTCAGACTCTAGTACGATCCTTACACGATGACGCAGCTGTGAATCAGACTTTTGAAATTATAGAGGGAAACGAACTAATAGGTAAAGCCTTGGACAAGGTCTCCTAATTGGTTTTTTTATAAGTAACATAAATCTCATCAATGCATCCTCAAAAAATTTGAGTTAACAGAAAGCTAAAAAATATGAAAAGAAAAATAGTAAAAATAAAGTCCATTAAACATATCAATCACGACGTTGTTGAAATCGTTACAGAAAAACCAAAAGGCTATTCATTTGAGCCCGGTCAAGCAACTGATCTGGCGATTAACAAAGACGGATGGAAAGAAGAAAAGAGACCATTTACTTTTACCAGTCTCCCAACAGATGACTACTTAAATTTTGTTATAAAAATATATCCTTCACATGATGGCGTTACTGAGCAATTAGCCGAATTAACAAAAGGCGACGAACTTATTCTAGACGAGGCTTATGGTGCTATCCAATAAAAGGGTAAAGGTATGTTTTTAGCTGGTGGCGCAGGAATAACACCTTTCCTCTCTATTTTGAAATCGTTGGAAAAAAAGAACGCAATCGAAGGAAATTCCTTGGTATTTGCCAACAAGACCACTAAAGATATTTTTTACAAGGAGCGATTGGATACGCTTTTAGGTCGACATTACTTAAATATCCTTTCCCAAGAAAAGACAAAAGATTATCCTAATGGGCGAATTGACAAACCCTTTTTACAATCCATGATTACCAACGTTTCACGATACTTTTACGTGTGCGGACCACCAAAAATGACAGAGGCAATAGTGGAACACCTCAGCGATTTGGGTGTTGTTGAAGAGAAAATAGTCACTGAGAATTTTAAAGATTAAGTTTTGAACAAATAATTAGCCCAAAAACAACTACGAAAGTTTCACCATACGATAACCATCAACTATAATTGGCGACCATAAAACATCATGAATAACAAGAAAAAAAAATATCGAAAAAAAAGTTGATGATTTAAACAACGAATCACAAGAACAGAAATCTCAAGAAAAAATTCTTGTAGACCAACTTTGCGAAGGAATGGAAACCTATGAACAAGAGAAAAACAAAGTGTTCTTAAGTGCGTTGACCGCTGGTTTGGAAATAGGATTCAGTTATTTATTGATTGCGGCCGTTTACACTATATTGCACCAGAGAGTGTCAGACGAAGTGATTCCGTATATCGCTGCTTTTGCATATCCCGTTGGTTTTATCATTGTTGTCCTTGGCCGTTCTATCCTTTTTACCGAACAAACCTCACTATTGGCCTTGCCTGTGCTACATCAAAAACGAACTTTTGGAGAACTTCTTAGGCTATGGGGAATCGTTATCGCCGGAAACTTGTTGGGAGGTGCTATAATCGCCGTGCTTATGGGATTCATAGGAACAGGCATGGGCTTGATTACCCAAGGAACAATTTCCTCAATAGCCCTACATGTGACTAAAGGAAGCACTCTTGTTATCTTTGGCAGTGCTATTCTTGCAGGGTGGTTAATGGCATTGTTGTCATGGTTGGTAAGCTCTTCCAATGAGACCATCAGCAGGATATTCGTTATTTATATGATTACCGCTATGGTAGGTTTTGCAGGTTTGCACCATAGCATCGTGGGTAATATTGAAGTACTTGCAGGTCTTTTATTCACGGACGATATTTCGATTACCACCTACCTCACATTCCAAACAACAGCCCTTTTGGGTAATGCTTTTGGTGGGGTGTTTTTTGTAGCGCTATTACGCTACCGAGCTTTTGCCGCTAATTTTTAACATATAGAATGTTTTGGCTGTGGTAACGAGCAATACACCGGAAAATGTAGAAAGAACTATTTTCGAAAAAACAGAAGTGAGAATGAGTCAAACGAATTCAAAAATAAATTGCAGCGTATGGAAGTAAAGAACTTTGACGTATTTGTTATCGGTAGCGGCAGTGCGGGACAAACCGTTGCCGAAACCTGTGCCAAAAACGGACTTACCGTTGCCGTAGCCGATAATCGCGCATTTGGAGGAACTTGCGCCAACAGAGGATGTGACCCTAAAAAAGTATTATTCAGCGCTACAGAGGCTTGGGAATCAACGACTAATTTAAATGGCAAAGGTATTGCCGGTGTACCCGAACTTAATTGGGGAAAATTGCAAAAATTTAAACGGAAGTTTACAAAATTAGTGCCACCCGGTACCGAAAGTAGGTTTAATGACTTGGGTATTGTACTATACCATCAAAGTCCAGAATTTATTGATGAGCAAACATTACTAGTTGAAGGTAAAACCGTGCGGGCAAATAACATTGTTGTTGCTACGGGACTACAACCAAGACGGCTTAATTTTGAGGGTAACAACCTACTTAAAACAAGCGATGGTTTTTTGAAACTCAAAAAACTACCAAAAAGCCTTGTATTTATAGGTGCCGGTTATATTGGGATGGAATTCGCCCAGATGGCAGCGAGAGCAGGTAGCAAGGTAATTATTTTAGACCGTGGGAACCGACCATTAAAATCCTTTGACACCGATTTGGTCTCCCATCTTACAAGGGCATCGGAGCAATTGGGTATTCAGTTCCTTTTTAATTCGGAAATAAAAAAAATAAAAAAACTCCGTAAAAATCTAAAAGTTTCCTACATCAAGGACGGTAAGGAACAAACATTAAAATCTCGCTCTGTTTTCAATACCGCAGGAAGAGTTCCTGCGATTACGGATCTGAACTTAGAGAAAGGAGCTGTTGCTTTCTCCAAAAAAGGAATCAAGGTCAATGAATACCTTCAAAGCACAACCAACCCGAATGTTTATGCGTGTGGCGATGTTTCTAATTTTGGTATGCCGCTTACTCCCCTATCCGGTTTACAAGGTGCTATCGTTGCAGAAAATATCCTCCAAGGAAATAAAAAGAAAATAAGAACACCAATGACGCCCTCTGCCGTGTTTACACTTCCCAATCTCGCATCCGTAGGCATCTCGGAAGAAACAGCCAAACGTAGGTATAAAGAAGTAGAGGTTAATTATGCGTCCGTTCCAAAATGGTTTAATGCCCAACGTATAAACGCAAGGGCTTATGTGTATAAAATAATTAGCAACAAAAGGACCAAAGTCATAGTTGGCGCCCATTTACTTTCGCCCAACGCGGCGGAAACCATTAATCTTTTTGCAATGGCCATCCAAACAGGAATGACCACCGATGTCCTGCAACGAATGATTTTTACCTATCCTTCTTGGGGAAATGATATTAAAAGTATGGTATAATGGAATCAAACAACACTTCGAATAGCTTTCATATTAAACATTTACCATCCCTTTTAAAAAAAACGTTTAAAGCATGGATGGCAGATGATCCATTTCGTCTAAGTGCCGTAGTTGCC
Organism: Maribacter chungangensis; assembly: GCF_042676845.1. Lineage (NCBI taxonomy): Bacteria > Pseudomonadati > Bacteroidota > Flavobacteriia > Flavobacteriales > Flavobacteriaceae > Maribacter > Maribacter chungangensis. The sequence continues at coordinate 191,053 of NZ_JBHTHY010000011.1, read as the reverse complement.
TATTACGCAGTAATCTCATTACCGGCCTTATTGGTCATTATCATTAACGTTATCGGCGCTATTTGGGGATACGAAATCGTACAAGGGCAGCTCACAGAAGAATTCACGACTGCCTTGGGGCAAGATGCGGCGAGTTCTATAGAAACCATCATTACCGAAACTAGAAGCTCGGATAAAAATACCTTGTCCACTATTCTGGGTATTGCCACCTTGCTTTTTGGTGCAACAGGTGTGTTTTATCAGTTAAAAGTATCCTTGAACGAGATTTGGAAGATAGCGCCGAACCCAAAGGCTAAAATCTGGAAGATTGTAACCGATCGTGCCTTAAGTTTTGCCTTTGTACTGGTCATCGGTTTTTTATTGCTTATCAGCTTTATCGTAACGGCCGCCATTAGTGCTTTGAGTAACTACATTCGTAAAATGCTACCGGATATCCTAGTTTACCTAGCGTATTCCTTAGACTTTATGGTATCCGTCGGAATTATATCCATATTGTTTGCGCTGATGTTCAAATACCTGCCCGATGCCAAAATAAAATGGAAAACCGTATGGATCGGTGCCGTATTGACCGCCATTTTATTCGTTGTTGGCAAATTAGGTTTAAGCCTGTATTTTGGACAAATGGAGCCGGGTTCTACCTACGGTGCAGCCGGAACAATTGTATTAATACTGCTTTGGGTCTCTTATTCCTCCCTTATTCTCTTCTTTGGGGCAGAGTTCACTTATGTATATGCCAACCGCTACGGAACTGGAATCGAACCCACGGAGATTGCAGTTAAAAAATAAGTACCACCAATTTTTTACCCGTCAATTTTTAAATGGATGCAATTAACACAATCTCTTTCCAATCTACACCTTTGCCCTAGTTGAAACAATATGTTTCCAGAAAAATACAAACCCTAAAAAACAAAATACATGGATATTACAGATAAAGTAGTGATTATTACAGGAGCCTCTAGCGGTATAGGAGAAGCGACGGCCTTAAAATTAGCGAAAAAAGGAGCCAAAGTAGTACTCACCGCAAGACGGGAAGAGCGCCTTAACAAATTAAAAGAAAAAATACTGAACAACGACGGAACCGCATTGGTCGTTACTGGCGACGTTACTAAAAAAAAGGACTTTGAAAACCTGGTCAAAACGACCCTAACCGAATTCGGAACCATAGATGCCCTAATTAATAACGCAGGCTTAATGCCGCTTTCCTATGTCAAAAAGCTAAAGACCGATGAATGGGATAAAATGGTCGATGTTAATATTAAAGGAGTACTAAGCGGAGTGGCTGCCGTTTTGCCAACGATGATCGAAAATAAAGGCGGACATATTATAAATATTGCGTCCAGTGCGGCGCATAACTATTTTCCCGGTGGAGCGGTATATTGTGCCACCAAGGCCGCCGTAAAAATGTTTTCAGAAGGATTACGTCAAGAATTGGCACCTAAATATGGTATTAACGTTACCTCTATAGAACCCGGCGCAGTTTCCACCGAATTGATGGATACCATTACCGATGACGATATTAAGGAACAGCTAAAGGAAATGCAAAAAATGACCGTTTTAGAAGCCGATGATATTGCGGAAGCTATTTATTATGCGCTAGCGCAACCAGCACGTGCGAACATCAACGACGTGTTCATTATGCCGACGGAACAACAGAGGTAAGCTGTCAAAAAGAATGAATTAAAAAGGCATCTGGATAAAGTCCAGATGCCTTTTTAATTCATTGATATTTTTTTAAACCAGAAACAGAAAAACTATTTTGATAGCTCCAACGTTTGTACCGTATTCGCTCCATCCGTAGACTGTAGTTTTTGAAATTTTCGCTTATCCTCAATACGGAGCCATGTTTTTGAAAGTTCGGTATTATCACCAACAATGGTAATGAACCGTTCGGAGGAAGACCACTCAAAAGGAGCGTTATCCGTTTTTTGCATTCCCAATACAGAATAATCCAACTGTTTCTCTCCCGTATTATTCTTGTTAAAAGTCATGGTCCCCACATTGATCAATGTAGTGGATTCTTCTCCCGGTGTAGTAGTTTGATACTTCTGGACTGTCCATGTGCCGACTATCCTTGGTGCACAAGAAAACAATAAGCTGGCTACTAATCCTAAAATAAAAATTCTTGATTTTTTCATCGTTTTTGCTTTGTTCCAAATATTCCTCAATTCGTTGGATAGGATTAACCTTTAAGGATTAAATCTTAACACAATTCGTTCTTAAAGGCGTAATCAAGGTAATTTGAATTCTTTATGGGGTAATCTTTAAGGTGGAAGTTCATGACTTTTGTGTTAAATAAAAGCAGTACTCTATTTCATGTCAAAAACAAGAAATACAGAAGTATTCCTTTTTTTTGGTTATAACAATAGCAATAATGAACAAAGCCATTAGTCCTAAAATCATACGTCAAATTTTTGTACTGCTTCTAATCGTTCTTACTGGCGGTCTCATAATTCAAGAAATGTTACCATATTTGAGCGGTATTTTAGGTGCGGTCACTATTTACGTACTACTTAGAAAACCCATGGAGAAATTAGTATCTAAAGGCTGGCGCGCCAATGTGGCGGCTATTTTTTTAATGGCACTGTCCTTCTTATGTATCCTAGTCCCATTAGTTGGTTTGGGCTTTATGATGGGAAGTAAAATACAGTACGCGGTTGATAATTCGCAAAAAGTAATCGATGCTACGAAAGAACAACTGCAGCGCGCGGAATCCTATTTTAACATTGATATGACCTCCAATATAGATACTACCGCCATTACCACTTGGCTATCCGATAATCTTCAAAGTATCGCGGGCGGAACATTTAATACGATCATTTCTATTATGATCATGTACTTCCTGTTATTCTTTATGCTGACCAATAGAGAAAAGCTAAAAACATCCTTGTTCGAATACATTCCTATAAAAGATGGTAATTTAAAAACCATTGGTACGGAAACCAATGAAAAGGTAAAAGCGAACGCTTTGGGAATACCTTTGGTAGCCTTAGGTCAAGGTTTGGTTGGACTGATCGGATTTTTAGTTTTCGGTATTTCGGACCCGTTCTTTTGGGCAGCCGTTGTAACTATTGGATCTATGATTCCCTTTGTGGGAAGCGCATTGGGTACGATTCCCGTTTTCCTTCTAGCACTATCAAATGGTCAAACCCTGCGAGCGTGGGGTATTTTAATATATGGTATCGTAGCCATTGGTGCCACGGATAACATATTTCGATTGTTCGTTTTAAGAAAATTAGATGATGTTCACCCCTTAATTACGCTTATTGGCGTTGTGGTCGGCGTTCCTTTGTTTGGTTTTATAGGTCTGATATTTGGTCCTTTATTGATCAGCCTGTTTCTGGTTATTATCCGTATTTATAAGAACGAATATGGCCAAGCCGATTCAAAGTTGTGACCAACAACCAACGCTAATTTATTGCATCAAAGAATAAAGGAATGGAGTTAACAAATCCATCCACGACGTCTTACTTTAACACTAGAAGAAATAAATCTAACAAACTCTTATTTTAAGGGTGTGTAATTAAAATTATCTAATGATGAAAATAGGAATTATAGGAAGTGGTAACATTGGAGGAAATTTAGGTAAGCACTGGGCAAAAGCAGGTTATGATGTACTTTTTAGTTCAAGGCATCCAGAGGAATTGGGTAATCTGGTGAAAGAAGCCGGAAGTAATGCAAAAGCGGTCAGCATTACAGGTGCTTTTGAAGCTAAGGCAGACGTGTATCTTTTGTCTATGCCTTTCAAGGCTATTGACAACATAGCTGAACTCTACGCGGGAGAATATGCGAATAGCGTTATTGTGGATGCTACTAATCCGTATCCAGAACGCGATGGCGAGATAGCGCAAGAAGTGCGCAATGCAAATTATAATGCCTCCGAATATACCGCCATGAAATTTAGTACGGCCAGCACAGCCAAAGCCTTCAATTCGATTAAGGCGGAACATTTACGTGATAGGGCTTTTAGAACACAGGATAAATTGGCTATTCCGTATGCGGCACAAGACCAACAAAGCAAAGCCATATTAAAAAGACTAATAGAGGATATTGGTTTTGACTCTGTTTATGTTGGCAGTTTAAGCGATACTAAGATTATGGATCCGGAAGAAAAAATATACGGCATGTCTACCTCTAAAAATGAACTGTTGGACGCCGTTCGTTCAAAATGATTATCATTTTAGTTAAAAACTAACATGGCATATAAAAGTCATTTAAACTTTAACTGTTCGCTAAAAAATTACTCTTTTTCGCCGCGGGCTGCAGCTGGCTCCTCATTCAAAAGCCAAATTGTCGGCTTTTGTTTCGGCCCTGTTTCTTTTTCCTTCCGTAGCGATGCTATGCAACTCAAAAAAGTCTTCAAATGTTCAAAAAATCATTAATATTCGCTTGATCGCGAAAAGCTTAAACCACTTCATAAACTAAATTTTTGAATTTAAAGAATACCAAAAAATCCAGAAGCCATAACGCCTCGGGAATAAAAATAAAACATACAACTATGCAAATAATATACGAATACCATGATGTAAACGCCAGTGACAGACTAGAGGCCATCGCGAAAGAGAAACTAGGACATCTAAGTACAAAATTCGATTTTGTCCATCGAGCCGATGTTTTTTTCAAAACCCAGAACCGTTCCGATGACAAGGAGCAGATCTGCGATATCCGATTGAGTATGCCGGGACCGCGAATATTCGCATCTACAAATGCAGAAACCTTTGAATCCGCAATCTCGGAAACTGTTCGGGACCTCGAAGACCAGTTGCGCAAGCATAAGGAGAAAATGAAAACCTATTAACCTCGAGATTGTTTGGAATCAATAGCCGTAATCATAAAATCTTAATGATGGGTGCCAGCCTAAAGGTTCTTTCTTAAAAACCGAGGGGCTCGTTAAAAAAACAAGTGTCCGGTAATTCGTTTTAACGTCAAAAATGAAATCGAATGAGTTACACCAAATTAACATTTCCCTCTATCTTAAATTACTAAAAGTAAAAAGGTTTAGTTTGGTTGGTTAAAAATGGTTTCGATATACTTCAAAACATCGAGACCATTTTTTATCAAAAAACATTATATTAAAACAAAAATTATGGAAAATAAAAACATCAAAAAAAAGAAAATCAAAAAGAAATATACAACTCAAAAATCACAAAAGAGGATATGAACGCGCTGCGCAAAAGAGGTATGAGCATGGATCCCGGTGACGACCGTTTACTACAAAATAGAAAAGAGCGAATTGATTTTTCTGGAAAAGATTTAGATATCCCCGGAAGAGATACTGTTCATCTGACCCCGAGTACGTGAATTACCGATGAAGAAAACACGCTCTTCGCGCAAGGAAGTGAACACAACGAATATTTAGAGGCACCGCAACGGGCTAATGCAGATAACAAGAGCAGTTAAACTTCTTTCGATGAACCACAACATTAGGATAAACTGATCGATACGTTTGAAGTTGGAAATTAAAAAGTGGCAAATACCAAAATCTGGTTTAGGTATGAATGAGAAACGCCGTAATGATAACCGCTAAAAGAATTGCAATAATAAATACGTTATATCTACGACGTTTTTTCTTTTTCATCTTTCGCAATGGTCCTTTCATCATCATTTAATTTGGTAGTTATGGCATGTAAAGAACACCATCTAACCGTTATTATAGTGTACCAATGTAAGATTAAACCAAAAAGTCCGTTGACCCAATTGATAAAAATCATCACTTAAATAAATTTATGCGATACTAATCTTGATAAACAGTTCTAAATACTGCTTTTTTATCAACTTTGACCTCCTTCGCAGTATCCCTTGAATGAGCAAAAAAAAATCTCCATACCGCATCGTAAAACGTATCGTAAAAATTCTTGCGGTGTTTTTGCTTTTTTTCGTTTTGATACTTTTGTTCATTCGTAGCCCTTGGGGCCAGGGAATTATCGTAGACAAACTCATTTCATACATCACGGATAAAACGGGAACACAAATGACCGTTGACAAGCTATTCCTAACTTATTCAGGTGATTTGGAAGTAGAAGGACTCTATATTGAGGATATGAAAAAGGACACCCTGCTCTACTCCAAGAATTTACAGGTAGATCTTGGCCTTACTTCATTGATTTTTGAAAATACCTTACAGGTAGAAGATGTAGCTTGGCAAGGCGTAGTTACAAATATAGAACGAGCTGAAGACAATCAGGATTTTAATTTTATCTTTCTTTTAGAGGCGTTCAGCCCTACCGAAACTGCAACTACGGCTGAAAACTCCAAACCTCTCAGAATAAGTGTTGGCAAGGTAAACCTGAGCAATTTTAAGGTTAATTATAGGGATGAATTCCTTGGTATTCAAAGCCAAAATACAATTGGGCAATTGAACACCGTGATGGAAACCATCGACTTACAAAACAATATATTTTACTTCGAAGAAATAACATTATCCGATTCCAAAATTGACTACCACCAAACAAAAGGGTTTCCGATACAAGAAAACGATACTACCAGCAGTACACCACAATTAAAATTTAGTCGAATAAAAGTAGATAACCTCCGGGCCAGGTATCGATCCGTTCCTAATAAGATGGACACGAAAGCTGAAGTTGAAAAAATGGTATTAGGAATTCCTGTTCTGGACATTGCCTCCAATTCCTATACCGTTGATGGACTTAGCCTTGAGAATTCCAAGTTCAGTCTAGTGATAGATAAGGTAGAACGCCAACCCATTGAAAATTCAAAACCAGAACCTTCGACGCCGTTCCTTTGGCCGGATTATCGTATAGACATAACTGACATTAAACTGAACAATAATCAGTTCACACTGCAAACGCCCCGTATTGATTCTTTGCAAAAACGAGCAAAACCCTACGTGTTCAACGCGCATCAAATCAGATTAAAAGTTCCTAGTTTCTCCTACCGGCCAAAAAATCTAACGGCAGCTATAAATCAATTCACATTTTACGAAAAGTCAAAGGCGTTTGCTTTAAAGGAATTTCGATTGCAGGCCCAAATGGATGACAAAAGCCTCAAAATTTCGGATATTTCCGTGAAAACTTCTAACAGCAATATCAACGGGGCGGTTCAAATCGACTATTCATCCCTAGAACAAGTAATGAATACCCCAGAAAAATCGGCCGTTGATATTCGTTTGCCTTCATTTACCGTAGCTATAGCCGATGTAACTACATTTCAGCCGGCCTTGGCTACCAATCCAATGCTTAGTGTCGTTAGCCAGAATCCCATAGATGGTCAACTGGTCGCAAAAGGTAGTTTGGAAAAGATGCTTTTGTCAGATTCTAAAGTGAGCTGGGGCAACGATACGGCGCTTGCCGTGGAAGGAACCCTGCACAATATTACAAATATAGATTCGCTACGAATAGATTTTGATATGATCAATGCCACATCAAGCCGTGCGGATATTTCACGGTTTATAGCTATAACAGACGCATCACTTACACTTCCTGAAAACGTACAGCTGACAGGAAATCTTTCAGGACGTATAACTGATTTAAACACGAATGTAACACTTGCATCCAGCTTTGGCTCCGCAAGTTTTGAAGGAAGCTGTGGCCTATCTAAAACCCCCTTTATTAAAGGCCAAATTACTGTTGAACAATTTCAATTGGGCAAATTACTGAATAATCCCGATTTTGGACAACTCTCCGTTACAGCCGAAACTTCATTAGCAGGAGCGCGAATTGATGAACTCAGTGCAGACGTAATAGCGAAGGTATCTCAGTTTGATTTTAAGGGATATTCGTTTAATACGTTATCGGCCAACGGAACCGTTCAGAACGGCAAGGGTGCCCTCAAGTTAGTGTATGAAGATGACCATCTTAATCTAACCTCAAATACACTATTTGAGTTAGGTTCCAACAACTATGATATCCAATCCGAGACCAATCTCCAAGGTGCAGAATTACAGGCTTTAGGACTCGCGCAAAAAAACATCCGGGTAGGAGCTGACCTGAACCTAAATTTTCAAGGCAGCCTTGATAATTACCAGTTGAAAACAGTTATTTCAAATGGTGTGTCGGTTCTGGACAACGAACAATTTCAAACGGGGGATATTGTTATCAACGGCGCTGTAAACCCCAGTAAAACTACTGCAAATATCAAAAGTGATTTTCTTAATGGGTCATTATTTGCCGATGGAAATCTTGATCGGATAAGTAAAGCGTTACGCCAGCAATTCAACGGCTACTTTGTGACTAGCCAGTCTCTTGCCATCGAGCGTGATTCCTTAGCATTACAACTAAATGCCAAACTAACTCCAAAACCAATATTGACCGAAGTGTTCTTCAAAGGTCTGGAACGTTTGGATACGATTACCGTCAATGTGAATTTTGATGGACAACAAGAAGATATGGTAGCGGAATTGAATGTTCCTTTTGCCCAATACCAAGCCGGAACCCTTGACAGTCTTCAAATTTCCATAGTTGGCTCTGCCACGGACTTGAAATTTTCATCCGGTTTTGCCTCTCTAAAATATAGTAAGTTGCATATCAAAAAGACCAGCCTCACAGGAAAACTTCAAAATCAAAAACTACTATTGGATTTCAGCTCTAATGACGAGAACGAGAAATTAGTGCGCCTTACATCGCAACTGCACATGAAAGGCGATTCTCTTTTACTTCGTGTTGACCATGATTCACTCGTACTCAATAGGAATAGGTGGTCGGTACCCAAGGATAATCAATTGGTATTCGCCGAAAAATACCTTCATTTTGAAAATATGCAATTTTCTAATGGAAATCAGGAAGTGGTATTGACCGATGCTGTTTCCGGACGTACAAAGAACCATATCGGGTTGCTTTTTAAGAATTTTAAACTTCAAGCTTTTTTAAGCGTATTAAACCCTGATGAATCGCTTGCTATGGGGAAGGTACAAGGCAATCTTATACTAGAAAATCCCTTCGGGGCTATAGGCCTTGTTGCCGATTTGGCAATTGATGATTTGGGCGTATTAAACAATCGTTTGGGGAATTTATCGGTAGATGCATCTTCAAACGGGTTTTCGGACTATGCTATTGACCTGTCGGTAAAAGACGGTGGTCTTAACCTAGACCTCAATGGAAACTACAAAGCAAGAGCAGAGGGTGCAGTTCTAGATCTTATTCTAGATCTTAAAAAAATGGAAACGACCGTTCTTTCAGGATTCTTTAACGATAAACTTTCTGAAGGCGAAGGTTTTCTATCGGGTAGGTTCGAGCTAAATGGTTCACTAAAGAGCCCGCTGTATGAAGGAAATCTCACATTTCATGACGCAGGTCTTAACATCACTCCTCTAAATACTAGTTTTAAAGTAGTTAGCGAATCCATCGCTATCGATGAATCTATGGTAACCATAAGCGACTTCGAGATTCAAGATCGTAAGGGAGATACCTTTAAAGTGGACGGTACCATAGGAACTAAACAACTTTTGAATCCTAATTTTGACCTTAATTTTAAGGCCAACGAATTTCGGTTGTTGGATTCTTCCATAGAGGATAACGAGCTTTATTATGGAACGGCGAGTATTGATGCAGCTATTCGTTTGAAAGGAAATTTTGACCTTCCTAAATTACAGGGCAAACTGAGGATTCGAAAAATAACGGAACTGACATATGTAGTACCCGAGGAACAACTGGATATTGAGGAGCGCGACGGGGTCGTTATTTTTGTTAATCGAGAAAATCCTGATGCCATATTAACCAGAAAGGACGAGCGTTCCGCTCCTGACATACTTCAAGGTTTCGACATCAATCTTTTGCTGGAAGTAGCCGACGATGCCATACTCACTATAGTGTTGGACGAAAGAACGGGCGATATACTGCAAGTAGCCGGAGATGCCGCCCTAAACTTAAATCTGAATCCGAACGGGAGCGTAGGCCTTACAGGCAGCTATGAATTAAAGGAGGGCTACTACCGTACCAGTCTCTACAATTTGGTTTCTAGAAAATTTAATATCGAACCGGGCAGTACCATCCGATGGCAGGGCAATCCAATGGATGCGAAACTCGATGTTACGGCTATCTATAGTTTAGAAACCTCAGCCGCTCCATTAATGGCGGCAGAGACTTCCGGTGTGGAAACAAGCCTTGCATCAAAATACCAGCAGGTTCTGCCTTTTTTAGTGAACCTAAATGTAGATGGAGAAATTACCTCCCCTGAAATTTCCTTCAATTTGGATATCCCCGAAAACTCAAAAGGAGCATTGGGAGGCGCAGTCTATGGTAAGGTACAGCAATTGAACGAACAAGAAACCGAACTGAACAAACAGGTATTTTCACTTTTGGCACTGAATCGATTCTTTCCGAACACGGTAAGTGATGGCAGTAGCGGAGGTGCTGCCGGACTCGCAAGAAACAATATCAATAAAGTACTTTCAAATGAACTGAATTCTTTCTCCGAAGATGTATTGGGCGAAAGTGGTTTTGAATTGGATTTTGATTTGGACAGTTTTACCGATTACACGGGCGATAACGCACAAGACCGAACACAGTTGAATATCAACGCCAGTAAAAAGCTGTTCAATGATAGATTGATCGTTACCGCAGGAAGTGCGGTTGATGTGGAGGGAAGTGCCCAAACCGGACAGGAAGAAACACCGATTATAGGTAACGTAAGCCTAGAATACCTAATAACCAAAAATGGCAGATACCGTTTAAAAGGGTTTCGAAAAAATCAATATGTAAATGTAATAGATGGGCAACTTATGGTCACTGGCTTAGCCTTAATATTCAATAGGGAATTCAACGCGTTCAGTGAATTGTTCAATCCATTAGAAAAAAACACGGTATCTGGACCAAAGAAGAAAAACGAATCTAAAAAAAAGAAAAAAGACAGCAATGAACAGTAAGTCGCCTGGCATATATGCCCTAGTAATTTTGACCGTAATGTTGTTGCTATCGCAAGGCTGTGGGGTGCAACGCTTTGTTCCCGAAGGAGAACTACTTTATGGCGGTAGCGACATTCAACTCGTGAAAAATGACAGTATAGGCCCAACTAAAAGGGTCAGGAACGAATTACAGGGACTACTACAACCAACGCCGAATACAAGGATCTTGGGAATGAAACCGCCTTTATACTTTCATTACAAGGCACAGCGAGAACGGCCAGGGTTCCTTTACAAATGGTTGGGTAAAAAATTTGGGGAAGAACCTGTTTATTTCTCCGATGTCAATACAACTCGCATGGAGGATTTAATCCGTAATCGACTTGATAATAAAGGTTTTTTCTACAGTACCGTTCAACACAAAATAGACAGTTCAAAAAATAATGCTACGGTAGTATATCTCGCTACAGTAAAGAAACCTTATGTATTACGAACGTATCAGGTAGATACCGACAGTTCAACTGTATACCAAACCATTACGGAAACCCTGAACAAAACCCCAATTAAAAAGGGAGACCGTTTTGATCTTTCTCTCCTAAAAATAGAACGTGAACGTATCGATAATCGATTGAAACAAAAAGGATATTATAACTTCAATCCCGATTTTTTAATTTTTGAGGCAGATACAAACCGCTACAATACCAAAGGTTTCGACCTTTTATTACGTTTAAAGAAAGAAGTACCCCCAAAAGCAAAGCACCCCTACTCCATCAATAAAATTACCGTGTATCCGGATTATAGGGTTACCAACGATACTACAAAACAAAAGCACGTTACCTATAAAGGAATCAACTTTGTACAGGATGACGATTTTTTCAAACCCAAAAGACTGTTCCCTTATATTTTAATGGAAGAAGGGGCTCTATACAACGCGGAAACTTCCAAGCTAACGAGCAATCGGCTTTCGGCGATAGGGAGCTATAAATACGCTAATATTCAATGGAAAGAAGTGGATACCGTTTTTCGTAAAGACAGTACAGGCCTTTTAAACGTGGATATTTTTCTATCCCCGTTAACAAGACGATCCTTGCGTGCAGAGCTACAGGCCATTACCAAATCCAACGGTTTTACAGGGCCGGGAATTGCGCTTACCTATAGCAATCGTAATCTTTTTCACGGAGGGGAAACCTTGAATATTACCGGAAGTTTTTCTTATGAATCGCAATTAACAGGAAATAACAACAACGGACTCAATAGTATTACGGGAGGTATACAAAGTGAGTTGATACTCCCCAGGTTAGTGCCATTTTCGCCAAGTAGATTCCGGTACTCGGTTCCAAAGACAAAAATTGCTTTGGGAGCCGATTTTTTGAACCGGAGTCAACTGTATACCTTAACATCCGTGAACACCTCATTTGGATATACTTGGAATGCAAATAAGTACGTCTATCATGAACTGAATCCTTTTAGTATCAACTACACCAATCTCGCCAACACCACGGATGCATTCGATGAAATCTTAAATCAGAATCCCTTTTTACGTACCGGTTTTGAACAGCAGTTTATATCAGGCCTCAATTATAGTTTCACCTACAACGAATTGGTCGATGCGGACAAAAAAAGACCTTTCTTTTTTTCCACCAACTTCGAAATCGCAGGTAATGTTCTCAATGCACTGAGCGGTGATAACACCGAAATTTTTGGATTGGAATATGCGCAGTATGCGCGGCTGGACGCGGATTTTAGATACTTTTGGAAATGGGGCAGGGAACATACATTGGTAAGTCGCCTCTATGGCGGATGGGGAATCCCTTTCGGAAATTCGAATACCTTACCGTTTGTAAAGCAATTTTTCTCCGGTGGTCCGTATAGCGTACGTGCCTTTCAGATACGTTCTTTGGGGCCTGGTTCTTTTCAATCTACCGGTGAAAATTCCAGTGCGTTTTTTGACCAGTCCGGAAACCTTAGATTGGAGGCGAATCTAGAATATCGATTTCCAATTTGGTCCTACCTTAAAGGGGCATTCTTTGCCGATGCGGGCAATGTGTGGTTAACCTACGATATCGAATTACCATTGGAGGAGCCAGAAGAAAGTCGCCTATTTAATGAAGAGTTCGTCGCAGAAGGTACTTTTGGTTCGGATTGGGCAAGCCAATTAGGGATAGGTGTTGGTATGGGGCTACGCGTTGATATTCAAAATTTTGTAATACGGTTGGATGTAGCCTCGCCATGGCGCGTTCCCTATTTACCTAAAAACGAACGTGGCCGAGTTCCTTTTTTTGGAGGAGGTAACGATAATTTGGTTTGGAATTTTGCGATAGGATATCCGTTCTAATACCCTTTAGCCAATTATTTTAGTTCACAACCTCCAACATGCGCTCGGGTCCATAATAGTGAAACGCAATACCAAAGGAAATTACGGAAAGGATGATTCCTACCATAAATACAGTATAGGTCCATCGTAGAATCCTATATTTTCGTTCCAAAACCACACCTAGATAATACAAATCCTTAGTTAAGGAATTATAGATGTAATCCTTGTCCTTAAGCATTGTGGCGATGGCCTCTTCGTAACTTTTTAGTTCCATTTTATGAAAATTCCCAAAAAACAATAGATTAACTTTTTTATTTGCTACATCCTCCTTTGTAAAGGTTCCGCTGGTGACGTTAGGCCGTGTAGCACTAATGGACATTACCATAGATACAATACTAAAAACAATAAAAATCAAAGTTGGAACTATCAAATAATCATTGGACGGATTATCCAACTTTGGCAATAAATTTGACAGGGCCAACGATATAATTATCGCATTGACAGACAGGAGAATGTTCGATTTGGTATCCGCAATATCACTTAACTTGATATGGTTTCTCAGCGTTGTTCTGTAAAGCGTTTGTACTCCCCTATCGGGAATCTGATTCTTAAATTCAGCCTTAAGCTTTTCTTTTTTGATTAAGCGCTTGTCCTTTTTACGGTCTCTGGCCAGACGTCTTAGGTTTTTATCTTTCCCTTTTTGCCAGTTTTCCTTTGCATAATCGGTATAATAGCGATGTTTTGTTCTTAATAGTTCTATGTTCTTGTTCCGCCATTCCTTGGGCGTGTAGTCTTCACTTCCCGTTCTTTGAAGTTCCTCCCTTAACATTTCGGAAATGGAACGAAAATCCTTTTTGGCCAAATGTCCGGAATCTGCATCGCGCAGAATCATTTCTAGTTCTGTTTTGGGTTCATGGGTGATTCTGGTCGCCTGTATGAGTTGACAGATTTTGTTTATATCGGATGTGGCGTACTGCTCTTTCTTCAGAAAATCATTTGCGTATTCGCAGCTCTTATCCTCATGATCTACCGCACCATGAATGTAGCCGGTATCATGAAACCATGCAGCCAACAATACAATTTCCTGTTGTAATTCTGAAAGTTCCATAGCCTCCAACAACTCCATGGCATTGGCTACTACGCGTTGCGTATGCCTAAGGTTGTGGTATAGGTATTCCGACCCTAACTCACTTGACAATAAATCGGTTACTTTTTCCGATGCTTTTTCTATAACTGTTTTCATTTGTTTGTTTTTATCGCTTAAAATATATCTTTAAAACGATGTCTTACCCTACCAACGGGCAGAACGGTTTATTTTTTTTCTTTCTTCTTTACAGCGACCTAGAATCCAAATCCCAACCCAACCTGAAACAAATTACCTTCAACCGAATTAAAATAGCCCAGATTAAAGGCCAAATAATCACCGGCACTTGCCCATACGCCAAGTCCTTGTGAGGTATGCCAGGTACTGGAATCTTCGTTAGGTTGCCAAACCCTGCCGTAGTCGAAACCGCCAAAAGCTCCAATCGTAATTGGCGCCAAAGCGGTAACATATCTTTTTAGGCGAAGGCGGAGGTCAGACGAATGATAGAGATAGGATTTTCCTGTGAAACGCTCGTCCCTGAAACCTCTCAATCCATTATCGCCACCGATAGAAGGTGCATGATAAAAGAAATAGTCGTTTCCAAAATTTGTTTTGTATTCCGCTTTAGTACTCAATACAAGATTACCCGAAGAAATCAATTTCTGAACAATTTCGGTTCTGAACTTAACATAGCCGAAGGTATTGGAGTTCAAGGCAACGTTGGCTTTGTAACCCGCAGTGACTCCAAAATAAAGGCCCTTGGTGGGAGAATCATCCGCATCGTCATTGTAATAATAGGCCGAGGTTTCCGCACCTACATAATTTTGACGCTCGAAAATAGGAGTTGTCAGATTTACTGAATTAAAAAATCGATCATCCATTTCCTCTACATCAAAAGATTCAAATAGCGCTTTTACACGCAAGGTATGATAGGCAAATCCTGTACTGAGCTTCAACTGTTCTGTACGGGCACGGTAAAAATCCCTCCCTAGCATATCTTCTTGATTGCTACTTTCATTACCGAACCCAAAAAAATTCTGGGCATACCGTTGTGAGGAGACATAGCCGTCCACTTCAAAATTCCATCTCGGGAAAAGGTTCGCCCAAATACCGTTATAATTCAGCTCAGTAGCTTTAAAATTGAAAAAATAGTTGGCACTCAAGGTATGCTTTTGACGAAACGGATTACCATTGAATCCGTTATGGATAAAGGTATTTTTAAGTCCGATGGAAAAACCATCATCGGTTCTGAAATCGAAATTAGGTACCAGTATATTTCGGTCCGGTTTAAAATACCGCCAATGAAATGTATTGGTTTTGTACACATCGGTCAGTTGGTTCAAAGGTCGCTTTCCTTCAAATTCGCTCTCTTCGTACGTCCATTCGTACACTTTCAGCTTTTTTCGATTTTTAATATCAAAATCGTCTTTCCCGTAGCCACCGATCAACCTTATAAAAATATCAGGATTTTCTTCTCCATACACCTCAAAATTATCATTATCCCCTAATCCATAAATCCAGATTTCATCTGTCTTAGCACTTTCGAATATTCGTTCATAAAATTTCTCATTTTTCTCATCGGACAACAATCTTCGCATCACGATTTTTGTTTTTCCATCCGGTAGCCGTTCTATTTTGATTTGATCATCTTTCTCGGAGGCATACAAAACGACTCTATCTTCAAGATAGACACCATAATCCTTCGCGTATTTCGGCAGGTTTTTCAACCTGGCTTTTAAGCTTTCTTTTATATAATTGGAGGTACTGTCCTGCACCTCTTTTGGCAACCTTAAAAACGCTTGGTCAATAGTTTCCTCGGATAGATTTTCTTGAATGAATCGCGCCTCTTGCTCCCAACCCTCGGCACTGTAGTTGTTTAAAATAACCCTGTCCAATCTGCTACCATTGTAGTTCAACCATTTTGTATTCTGTATGGTAGGCCCGTAGGACTGCCATTGCCGGGTAATGGGAATAAACCATTGAATAATATCGATTGCGGTACCATCGAATTTAGGGAAGGCATTATCACGATCTCTGGGTACGGGCATAAACTCTTTATTACCATTTTCTTTCTCGTACTCTACCCATCGCCACTGGTCCTCGTGCCGGTCCCAATCTCCCAAAAGCATATCGAATACCCGGGCACGCACATAACTCTGTTGGTCAACGGTATAGGATTCATCGCTTTTGATTTTCTCCAACATATCGGTCGTACTTTCAAAATCGGTAATTTCTCCTTTTTCATCAATTGCCCTGCGATAGCCTTTATAGTTCAATTGTTCATCGGATGGGCGTTGTTCAATAAAATAGAGTTCGCCACCAAATTCCAAATTATAATTTCCTAGATTTTTTTGTTTGGGAACGTGAAACAATCGGGTATCCGCATGGTTCACATCCACAGCTTTTGCCATAGGGTTAATGACCATTTGCATGTAGGGGTGCGCCGTGGTAAAGAAATCTGAAATCAATCTTTCTGGCAAGGTTCCCATGTAATCATCCTCTGTATAGGCTACTCCGGGCACGCTGAACTTCAAATATTTAAGTGGGTCTTTTCGTAGCGATCGCATTGCGAATTCCCGCTGGTATCCATCTTCTAATCGAATGGAATACGATTGATGACCGCCTCCTTTTTTTGTGACTTGGAGTCCACCGTAAAGCGTATCCAAATAGGTTACGGGCGCTGTTACCGCCGTATGGTAATAGCTACGGTACCGCTCACCCCATAAAAATTTAAAAAAACCACTTCGCTGCATGTTTTTTTCAGGACCATAAACGGAGTCTAAGACGGTTTTCGCCATATTTTCATCAAAATTGTTAGAGAAATAATCCGCTTTAAATTTATCCAACACTTGGATCTGAACAGGCTCCTTATCTACTGTTATGAAGTGAACTTCAGAGGATCCGTCTTCATAATAGACAAGCTTTGCAAAACCAGTTTCTCCGTATGTAAAATGTCCTTTGAAGGGCAAAATACCACCAACCGTTTTAATACTTCCGTTTGTTCTTTTAGTGGGCGAACTACTGCCCAACGAACCGCTTACCACCTGATGTATGTTACCTCCTGAAAGGTATTGGAGGCTTGCATCATGACCGGAAACTACGGTGATTCTATCCGATGCTTTAGCCAAGGTGCTGACCAAGATCCGTAAATGATTGTACCTTCTTGACAGGAAATTGTCCGGAGAAAAAGCCCCTAAATTATTGATGCCATTTACTACGGAACCTACAACCGGAAAGGGTAGCATTTGGTCTTTGAAACTACTATGCCCTGCAGACGCACCATTACTGAAAATTGGATGGTGCATGGCAATGACCAAGTTCTTGCCTTGGGCATCGTTAATATATCCTTCCAATTCTTCTGCAAACCGTCTGCGTGTAACGATATCCGTACACTTCCTATTCACACCTTCTACCCTTGACCAATTGGATATGAACCATTTAGAATCTACCAACAACAAATCCAACGAATCATTGATTACCCTAAATTCTAGTGGACACCCGTTTTTTGGGAGAACGTAATCATCTTGGGTATTAACATCGTCCAAGTACTCTTCCATTTTCTGAATAGAATCGATATGCTTGCTCTTCCATTCATTGTTTCCGGGAAGAAAAGTTACAGTTCCCTTAAAATCCTTTGTGAGCGCCAACTGTTGATCAATTAAGGCTGTATCTGACCGCCACATATTTTTGTTCTCGGAAATATTATCCCCAGTAAACAAAAGTGTACTGTTCTCCCGGGCATTTTTCAAGTGTTCTTTTAAAAGGCTCGTTATTTTTTCATTTCGTTTATCATTTTTATTACCAAAACCTCCCGCAATGTAAATCGTATGGGAGACTCTATTATCGGTTGCGATTACATCTTCTAAGTTTTGCCCCATTTGTAATCGGTGGGTAGCACAACCCGAACCTAGAAGTAGCACCACCGCCACCAACAGTTTCAAATAAGAGCTTGTATATCGTTTTTTCTTTTTCAAAATAGCTATGTGGATTGAAGGTGTTTGTAAATGAAAAAAGGGATTGGGTATGACCCCGACCCCTATTTTAATGTGGTTTATTAAATTTTATGACTATTGTCTTACAATTATGGAACCACCAAAAGTTTTGTTTTTGCTCACATTTTCGGGGTTTCCAAAAATCTCTATTGTACCCCCAGCTGTTACGGTCGCCTCAACATATTCATCGGCATGAACCCATGCATCACCACCGGCAAATACATTTACATCGGCCTGCTGCGCTCGTAATTCTTTTCCGCTGAATTCGCCTCCCGAACGCACTACAACTTCTAAATTAGGTGCTGTTCCATTGGCCATTACTTCACCCCCGGTCACCGCTTTTACATCTAAATTGGTGGTATTTACCGCTACGTTCACAGTTCCGCCCTCTTGGGCATTCAGGACCAAATAGTTACTATCGATTTGATTGTCCGAGGTAATTTTGGCTCCTTCGTTGGAGTCCAGCATGTTAATTTCCTGCGTATGATATAGTGTAACTTCCGTCTCATTACCGTCCAAAAAGTTATCCAGTTCCATACGTATTTTTAAAGTACCGTCATTGTTGACTATTTTTACCTCGTCTACATCGTCGCCGGTAACTACGGCTTTATTCTCAGACGACTCAACCAAGGTTACGTTAATTTGGTCAAATGCTTTGACTCCATCATATTCCTGTAATGCTATAATTTCTGTCTGTGCGGTAGCTGTTAGCCCTATTAAAGCGGTAACAGCGGTAATTATTGTTCTCAGCCTATTCATCTTCCTTAATTTTAGTTATACTTCATTTCTGTAACAAAAGTAGGTGGATAACTGCGCACATCTTAGCTTCATCCGTTCAATCCTTAATGCCAAAAATCATACCGCCTCTGGGCTACCAAAATAGAAAACAGAGACAATCAATCCCGCAATTAGCAGAATTAAAAATCCAACCACGATATACGCAGCGGTAATTGTAATTCCGTTTTTTTGAAAGATATAATCTCTCGTAGGTTCCTCGGGTTCTTTAATGAATTTTGTTTCTTCTTTTCCTTGTTTCATTCTATTTGTTTATTGTGTTTAATATTGTTCCTTTATTTTCTGATGTAAACAGTTTTCTTATTGACGAATTCCAACATGCCTTCTTTGGAAAGTTCACGACCGTATCCCGAGTTTTTTGTTCCGCCAAAAGGAAGTCTTGGGTCGGATTTTACCATTTCGTTAATAAAGAAAGCACCATCCGGAATAGCTCCGACCATTTTTCTGGCAGCATCGATATCTTCTGTAAATAGCATGGTGCCCAGACCAAAAGTTGAATTGGCTGCAATGGAAATGGAATCCGCCCGGTCTTTAGCGCGAACGATGGCTGCCACCGGCCCGAAAAGTTCGTCATCAAAAGCTGGCATTCCCGGAACTACTTCTTCCAAAACCGTTGGTTCAAAATAGTTGCCATCCCTTAGATTACCGTGGGTCACCTTTGCGCCCTTGTTGACAGATGTGCCGATCTGCTCTTCCAAAGTAACTACCAAATCTTCCCGAGCCATCACTCCTATTTCTATATGAGGCTCCATAGGGTTGCCCGATTTCAATAATTGGATATGCTCCTTAAAGGCAGCTACAAAGTTGTCATAAATAACATCGACTACCACAAAGCGTTTCGCCGCGATACAACTCTGTCCCGTGTTCTGCATTCTGGCTTTTACAATGGTTTCCATGTACTTTTCCAAATCGGCATCTTCCCAAACGATACAAGCGTTATTGCCACCCAGCTCCATGACGGACTTTTTTAAATGTTTCCCGGCCAATTCGGCAACTGCCTTGCCAGCCTTTCCGCTACCGGTTAGGGTAACACCTTTAATTCGTTTGTCCGCAATACAGTTTTCAATACTTTCATGATCCGTTAAGATGGTTTGGAAACATCCCGTTGGATATCCTGCATCGATAAACAACTGTTCAATAGCAAGGGCGCATCCGGTTGTATTACTGGCATGTTTTAATAGTATGGTATTTCCAGCGGTCAAATTGGGTGCGGCAAAACGAATAACCTGCCAAAAGGGAAAGTTCCATGGCATTATAGCTAAAATTGCACCCATTGGGTCTTTACTAATGAAGCTCTCATCGGCGTCTGTTACTATCAACTCGTCTGCCAAAAACTGGGCTGCATTTTCTACATAAAAATTGCAACAATGCGCACATTTCTCAATTTCCGCAATACTTTGTGATATGGGTTTTCCCATTTCCCTTGTCATCAGTTCGGCATATTCCTGCTTTCTCTCCAGCAAGAGTTCCGATACCTTATGTAGTAACTTGGTTCTACTCTTGATGGATTCCAATTTCCAATTTTCAAAAGCGCTGGCTGCATTGGCAATACTGGTAGTTAACTGCACCGGAGAATGCATCGCATATTCTTTAATCGTACTTCCATTATATGGGTTTGTCGTTTTGATCATATTTTATTTTTGTTTGTTCTATTTTTATACTAAAGTAAGGTCTTACCACCTCTTTTTTTTATCGCTATCCGATTTCATATTAACCCTTCCGCAGTTTCCGCGTCCAAGTCAATCTTTTGCGCTTTTGGGTCAACTCATTCTCTAGGTATCCCCCATCTTTGTTTCCATAAATCAGTACTAATCTTAAAAATTACACACAAATGAACGACAATGGAAATACTTTTTTAGGAGTTCTTGCAGGTACCGCAATCGGTGCGGCATTGGGAATTCTATTTGCACCGGACAAAGGTTCGGCCACAAGAAAAAAAATAGCGGAACAGGCAGAGGCAACACGTGATAGTATTGCAGAGACCACCTACGACATTAGAGATAGGGCGGCAGAAACCGTCGCATCAAAAAGGGAGTCTTTAGATAACCAATTGGAACATATAGTTTCTGATGTTAGTCACAAAACAGAAGACGTCATCACGACCTTAGAGAAAAAATTATCCGAGTTGAAAGCTAAGAACAAAAAACTTCAAAAATCATAATGGGAATTATCGATGCATTGGATGAGACCAGCTCGGCCGCCGTTGAAAAAGGGGAGGCTTACGTTAGGGCAACCAAAAAATATTATCAGTTAAAACTATTTCAACAATTGGCGATAATTTCGACCATGGGTACCAAATACGCTATTTTTGGTGTACTTGGCACCCTTGGTCTTATTTTCATCTCGGTAGCCGGTGCATTGGCGTTAAGTGTTTATTTTGACAATGCAGCCATCGGATTTATGTTGGTAGGAGTATTTTTTATCCTAATGTTAGGAATTGCCTATGGGAATCGAAAGCGCATTGAAAAGAAAGTTATCCGTAAACTATCAGAAAATTATTTTGACTCATGAAACAGAAACAATACACCTCCATGGAGGATATAAGGCTGGACTTATTGACTTTAAACTTACAGCGAAAGATACAGATGGAAGAACTTAAATTAACGCACCATCAGTTTAAAGAAGATTTGAGCCCCATGAATTGGATCGGCAGCTTGTTAAAAGGAGTCAAGAAATATGGTGCCCTATTGCTTTTGAAAAAGCTGATTAAATGAATAGACCCTCCTTTTAAAACCATAACAATGAACATGTACAAAAAATTCGCACTCATGATGGCGGTATCTTTTATCATCATGTATGGGGTAATGTTCCTAAATGTAGATGTACCGGACCACGTAATGTTTAGCACCACTAGAACATATATGACCTTATTGATGATTGCCCCCATGGCCATATCCATGTTGTTGTTCATGTGGAATATGTACAAGGACAAACGAGCAAATTATATCATTTTAGGAGTCAGCGTAATCGTTTTTGCAGGCACATTATCTATGTTACGCAGTCAAAAATTGATTGCCGATGTGCAATGGATGAAAGCAATGATTCCGCATCATTCCTCGGCAATTATGGTTAGTCAAAAAGCGCACCTAAAAGACCCTGAGGCAAAACAATTAGCTAAGGATATTATAGCGGCACAGAAAAAAGAAATCGCTCAAATGAAAGAAATGATTGAACGGTTGGAGAAGGAATAAGTGTTAAACCGATATGCCTTTTCTCATGAGCTACTTTACTTGTTCTTATTCTAGGATCCAACTTGGTATTCGATACAGCAACAATAGATGGCATTATGCTGCAAACGTATATGCACGCATTACAACTATTTCACCCCTCTTCAAGAAAATTCCATAATGTTACCGTAGCTATATTTTGCCTTACTTGTATGGGGTAACTTTCCTTGTTTTCCAATAATTTCCCCTATGTAAAATTTTGACCTATAATTTGTTCGCTATATTCATTCATAAGTGCTTGGGATACTACGATATATTCGGACAAGGGAATTCATTTTAACAAATCGATAGGCGACTACTACTTCTTTCCCCAATAATTTAATTCTGGAGCCAACTTTTACCGGGGCAACTGCGCTACCGTAATGTATAATAATTTTGCGCTTCCAAGACCTCGGAGAGCGCTGTGGTCCTGCCCACAACGGGATATGTTTTCTTCAACTTTTGCTACTGTTGTAAAACTCCGTGTAGAAAAATTTACACGGGATCATTAGCTCCGCTAAACGCGGTAATTGTCCCCACTAAAAAAAGAGAACGGCGTCACCTTTAATTTCAGAAACGTTTAGTCCAGTTTCATTGGGGTAGGTAAAATTGTTCGGTAATGCAGGAATAAACTCGGAACTAAGTTTAAAATTGGCATCGCTCATAAACTGGGTAAGGCCGCTAGTGTCCGGTATACAAATAAAAGCAGGTAGAGCTCTCATAGGAATATTTATAATAGGGTAAAGAACTTATTAGGAAACCATATCAACCAGTACTACGCACCTCCCCTGGCCGGAAATCCATTTTTTCCTACGTAGTCGATAGCGTTTAGAATATCGTCCCAATCTGGTCTCGCAAAAGGCATAGTCTGAACCGAACTTGCGTAAAGTGTTCTATCTGGACGGACTAGAAAAAGTCCAGGTTCGCTAAATTGTCCAGGTTCTTTATATGAAATACTTTCAGAAACAAAAAGCCCCCAATCGCGAGCAGTGGCTATTGACAAGTTATATCCTATGGGCAACTCTGGAATGTTCCAGTCCTCGCCTGACTTTTTTGCACGTTCTTCGGTGTCACAACTAATTCCGATGACATGCACCCCACGTTCACTGAATTCCTTCAATTTCTTGGCTAAATCTTCCAGGTAAATTTTACAAATTGGACAATGCGATCCCCTGTAAAAAATCAACATAGTAAACGTATCACTGCGTTGTTCGCTTAAGGTCCACTGCGTATCGTTGATTAAGGGTAATGTTAGATCGGGTACTTCTGTTTTTGGTTTTATCATGAGTTTTATTTTTAAAGGTTAAAAGTAACTTGCCAAGAGAAGAATATTTGATGGAATACATTCTAATACTACCCCAATGCCATATTGTTTGTTCTTGCATCGGCATCCTTGAATACTCGCAGGATGTGCCTTTGGTCTTTATCGTTGGTAATGTTTTCCTTGATATCATCTAACATGGCCCGTAATTCTAAATCGATGGCAATGGTATCACTATCGGAAACTCCTGAAATAGTTTTTAGATACGTTAATGAGCTAAGTAACCCTGTCATCACGGTACTATCTGTCTTGGCATAGTTACGCACGGGTTGGATTATAGTCTGCAACAGCTCTTGGCCAGCAATATTGGTCTTCATTACGACCATACCCCTTTTAATTTCATTTACCGAAGTGTACGCTGGCAAACGGAGCATTTTTCCTAGTAATGGCCCTATTTTATGGACTACATCCAGGGCAGTACCCGGGTCATTGATTCCCGGAGACATCGCCCTAACGGCAATTTCCATAAGTTTTATAAGTCCTAATAAGGGATGGTTCCCATCGTGCAGATCTTTAGAAACCGTACACGCAAACCGGAGTGCATCCTCCTGTTCTTCGGTCAGACGCTTACTTATTTTTAAAAGCGGACTACCCTCCCAGATGTGCTCGCCAGAATACGGGAGTACCACCAACTGTATATCTTCTTTCAGCAGTTCGGCATCTATCAAATCCGAATCAAAACCCTCAAAATAGCCTGTTTTTTTAGAAACAATTTCTTTAAAATCAGCATCGGCCACTACTTTTAATGGTGTTTGCTTTTGTAATTCGGTAGCCAAAAGGGTTTCCAAGGCTTTATCCGTATGGCGATAAATACGTGCAACAATGTTCTGAATCTGGATAGCACTTGAAATATTATGGATAAAAGAAACGAAGAGTGCCACACAAACCAACCCCAAAATAGCCGCGATGGTGGTCGAGGTACCTACCGTACCGTTTTCCAGTTGATATGCCCCTAAAGAAATCAATACTATAGTGCAGTATAACAACGTACCAATATAAAAACCCAAAATGAGCTGATGTCTTTTATTGGAAACGAGCCCCGGGAGTAAGCGTGGGGAAAAATTTGAAGAGGCCTGGTTCAAGACGACCATGACCATGGTAAAACTAAAAACGGTTAACGACAAGATGCCCGCTATCAAAGTAGAAAGAATTGTACGCGCCGTATTATCATCTTCAATAAATAAATACGGATTCTCTTTTTTTACATCGACAATAACGTCTAAATTTTCAAGGGCAAGCGTTCCAATGGCCAATAAAAACAAAGCTAGGCTAATAAATACGGGATAGAACGCAATGCTGCGCAGTGCTGCATGGTAGGTTTTCTTGATTATTTTCTTACTGAAAGTCAAAGGATTTTGCATGGCCGTATTTTATTCGTTAAAAATCCTACACCTATCCTTAACCGATGGCTGCAATCGCTATTTTTAATACCACAAAGGCTTTAGGAATAGCTTCCTGCAACTCGCACAAGGTTTCACGGCAATCATAAATCCGTTACAGCACCCCTTTGGCGCGTGATGCCCTTAACTTTGTTTGAAACGATTTATAAACCTTAAATAATATAAGAAATGAAAAAGCTATTATTGCTCGGCCTGTCTTTAGGTATTTTGAGCGCATGTAATATTAAAAAAGAAGAAAAAGGAGAAATGCCAGATATGGATGTCGACGTAACAGCAGATGCCGGGGAATTACCCGAATATGATGTGAATTGGGCCGATGTAAATGTGGGTACAACCACCAAAACATTGGATATTCCGAAAGTGGTAGTGGTTATGGAAGAGGAAACCGTAGAAGTACCCTTTATTGATGTGGATATGCCCGATGGCGATGAAAAAATGGAACAGACCATTATGGTAGAGGCAGAAGTAACGGATAACGAACATGAGTTGGATATCGTTGAAATTTGGGCAGCTGGAGATGCACTTTACGTAGTATCCAAGTTAGATGCAAAAGACCGGTCTATTGGTGACCAAAAGATGCGCGTATCCGACCAAGTTACCTTGAATGCACCAGAATTGGAAATCAAACATTATATCGTAGGCGCAAAACCGGATAGAATCTTCAATACACAATACGATTACTTGGATTCCATCGATGAATTAAAATCATCCGTGGACGGTTATACGGTCATTTACAC
The DNA here is from genome assembly GCF_042676845.1 of Maribacter chungangensis. NCBI lineage: Bacteria > Pseudomonadati > Bacteroidota > Flavobacteriia > Flavobacteriales > Flavobacteriaceae > Maribacter > Maribacter chungangensis. The sequence continues at coordinate 165,412 of NZ_JBHTHY010000011.1, read as the reverse complement.
CAAATAAATTCTGATTGGTTGGTTTGTTGAATAATGGCACTGGCACATAATGCTGTTAGTGCCATTTTTTTTACCCTGAATATAAAAACAACTACAATCTAAAATGGATACCTCACTATTAACAAAACTCATGACAGCACCGGAAGAGGCTATTAGCCATCTAAACCTGGTATATGTTACCGATGATAAGATGCCCATAATTCGTGAGAGAATCGGATCGGATTTCGAATATCGATTTATGGACAGGCCCTTAGAACAGCGTAAAGATGTAGCACGCATAAAGGCCCTGGTCATTCCACCAGCTTGGGAAAAAGTTAAAATAACGCATTTACCCCACGGACATTTACAAGCAACAGGGCGAGATGCCAAGCGTAGAAAACAATATCGCTATCATGAACTTTGGACCAAAATCCGTATGCAGACCAAGTTCTACAGAATGGGCATTTTTGGGAGCGCCCTGCCTCACATTAGGGAAATTGTAGACCTACATTTAGAACAGAACGAATGGACCAAAACCAAGGTCATGGCACTTGTAGTTCGTTTAATGGAAGAAACCCACATACGAATCGGTAATGAACAATACGCCAAACGCAATAAAACATACGGGCTTTCGACCCTAAGAAAACGTCACGTAGCGATAACCAAGAACGGGTTAAGGTTGAACTTCACAGGTAAAAGAGGGAAGAAACATACCGTAACCATTAGAAATCAAAAACTTGTACGTTTGGTAGGACAATGTGAGGAAATTCCCGGATGGGAACTTTTTCACTATTACGACGTATCCGGAAAGAAACAGGCCATTGATAGTAGCATGGTAAATACATACTTAAAGGAAATCGGCGGACATGATTTTACGGCAAAAGATTTTAGAACATGGGCTGCCGGAATCGTTTTCTTTAATGCACTTATGACCATGGAGGCGGCCTCGGACCAAAAAACAATTAAACAAAATATTCTTATTGCCTATGATGAAACGGCAAAAGCCTTGGGCAATACAAGAAAGGTTTGCAGAACTTCGTATGTGCATCCTTTACTCCCCATGTCTTATGAAAACGGGACTTTAGAACAGTATGCTGTCCTAGCAAAGAACGATACGGCTACTACTCCTAATTTTTCGCCTTCGGAAAGTGCGGTGCTACAATTAATATCGAATTATGAACCAAATTTTAAAATAACTAATAATGAAAATAGATGTACAAAATGCCTGGAACGAAATGATGAACCGGATTGAATCTTGGGTAGATGCCCTAGTCATCAACTTGCCCAATATTATTATCGCAATACTTGTATTCGTCATCTCCATTTTTTTATCTAAATACATAAGTAGACTAACGCTCAGACTTCTGACCAAGAGCAGCTTGCAGAAATCAATGAAAAATGTGATTGCGAAGTTGATATCGGTACTGGTTATTTTGGCAGGTATTTTTTTAATTTTGGGCATTCTGGATTTAAGCAAAACATTGAATACTATTTTGGCCGGGGCGGGAGTCGCAGGTTTAGCTGTAGGTTTGGCCTTACAGGGTGCTTTGGCCAACACGTATTCGGGTATCGTTTTATCGTATATCAAACAAATTCAGTTTGGCGATTGGATACAAAGCAACGACTATGAGGGAGAGGTGGTTGATCTAGACCTTAGGGCCGTCACCATTAAACAACCGGATAACAATTTGGTATACATCCCAAATAAACTGGTCTTGGAAAATCCTATTAAAAACTTTTCTACCACCGCACAATCAAGGGTTATTCTAAGCTGTGGCGTAGGCTATTCTTCCGATCTGGAATTTGTACGCGAATTAGTCAATAAAACTATTGTAGAAAATTTCAAACCGGTAGAAACGGCCGACGATGTGATTTTTCTGTACACTGAATTCGGTGACAGCTCTATTAATTTCGAAGTCCGTTTTTGGATCGATTCTACCTCTGCTTTAGAAGTGTTAAAAGCAAAGACCGAGGCGGTCATTGCCATTAAAAAGGCCTTTGATGCCAATGATATCAATATCCCCTTCCCTATTCGCACCTTGGATTTCCCAAAGAATGTTCACGTAAGTACCAATTAAATTGAAGTTGGATATTTCTCCTACCTCGGAATGAAACAAAACAACAAAAGTTCAAAACAAGCGTGACCTGAAATATAATAAAACAAAAAAGAGCCGCCCGTTTGGGCGGCTCTTTCCTTTGGTATTGCGTCCTAATGGTTAGTGGACCCGCTCTACCTCATCTTCACTTTTCAAGACATGATCACCGTCTTCTTGTTCAATAAACAGTGCCTTGTTTCCTTCTTCTCCATTTCTGGTTACTTGGCTTCCTTTTATGGTTTTGGCAACTTTTGAGGTATAGGTTTCCTGGACTTTCCCTTTTGTCGTACCACTTCCCCAATTCCATTTTACTTGCGTTCCTTTTTGTATCATATTATTGTTTTATAGGTTTTGAACTGCTATTGTTCCCATTTCCAGATGGTGAAACGATTATTAAGCAGATACATGAACCCTGTTTTTAAATTTGACCTTAAAATCGTAATTCCATATAAAGAAACGGACTGCATCCATCTAAAAAATAACCGTTTCAAGGTACACGATTCAATGAATCAAACGCGTTAGCAATTAAATGTTTTGCATCAAACCTTGGCGTATACTACTGGTATCTTCGTATTGGATGTTAAACGAAACGCATCTTAAAAAAAGTTTTCAATCATTAAAAACTATACACATATTATGGAGACATACACAGAAACCGTAGGAAACAAATTGAACGATATTTTAGAAAAAACATACGATGCCGAAAAAGGATATGAGAAAGCGGCTGAAAATACGGACAATGTAAACCTGAAAAATTTCTTTACAAGAAAAAAACAGCAACGCTATGATTTTGGCCATGAACTGAAGACCGAAATCAAACAATTTGGCGAAGAAGTAGATAAAGGAGGAAGTGTAACCGGAGCTATGCACAGAGCATGGATGGATACTAAAGCATTTTTCTCCGGTGACAATGCAGAGGCCATGTTGGAAGAATCTATACGGGGAGAAAAAGCAGCCGTGGAAGAATATCAAGATGTATTAAAGGATACCGCCTTGCCAGCAAGTACCGCAACCTTGCTGAGTCAGCAAATGAACAAAATCAATACCGATTTAAATCAAATTAAGCGATTGGAAGACTTAAGATAATCATCGTTATCTAAACTAAGTAAAGGGATGCTGTATAAGTATCCCTTTTTTATTACAGAGAAAAAGGAATGTATTTACAGCTTTATGGGAAGAAGCAAGAATTAATTGGATTCAGCTAAGCCAAAGTGAACAACAGTTTAAATTTAAAGAAAAAGATGTATTACAAATTTTCAAATACGGCCAGCAAATCGATTTTGAAAAAAACATTGGGTCGCACATTCAAATATCCAGATTTGTATCAAAAAAAAGTAATTGTTAACGGATTTGAGGAAGAGGTCATCCCAATTGTTTCTATGGCGGAGAGCGAACTCATTACGCCTGCCATTTGGGGTATTTTACCGGAAGGCTATCAAGAAGATTGGAGTGTTTTTCAAAATATTTGTAATACACTGAACGTTCCACTGGAATCTATGGATTCAAATTTATGGTATGCCAAATCACTGCTGGCAAGAAGATGTTTGATTCCTGTTACCGGTTTCTTTACGTCCTACCTTTCCAATGGTGTTGTATATCCGTTTTACGTTACCAGAACTACCGGACTACCCTTTTGTCTTGCAGGAATATACACCGTTTTGGAAGATGGGTTTGTAAGCTGTGCCATCATCACGTGCAGTGCAAACGAAGTAATTCGCAAGGTTCATAATCTTGGTCAACAAATGCCCATGGTCTTAAATGAACAGCTGCATTCCGCATGGTTACAAGAAAACGTGGAAATGGATGAAATAAAAGAAATCATAAACGCCCCACACGATTACAAGATGATATCCTACCCAATAGCGCGCGCATTTTACAACAATAATATTTCTTATGACTCTATGCTAGAACCTGTATATTATGATAACATTCCTACAGGTATCCTAAAATATAAATCATAGTAACGGAATAAAAAATTTCTTAAAACCGACCCTACCGGAGGCAAGCCATAGGGGTATTACGCCCCCCGATAGCTATCGGGGTCATTTTGGCTGAAGGAGCCAACAACCATCGCGAACGGTCGGGATTATATTTTTCCTCACCTAGAACTACCGAAAAGGCAGTGCTGACCTTGTGCATTCCTCTCCCTACGGTCGTCGGATGCAAGAGGAGAGGTAAATAGGAAACGTTTGGGCTGAAGCCGTCGGGGAGTTTTTTCGATTAAAAAACAAAGTGATTGCGATAATCCTACTCCCAGGAAATAGACATCTTTGTGTATAGTTGATTGATAAAGCATCAACACAACTTTAACCTTAAAACAATCATATTATGTTACGTTGGACAATTACATTTATCATATTGGCGATTATTGCCGGAATTTTTGGATTCGGGGGTATCGCAGCAGGAGCAGCAAGTATAGCTAAAGTACTATTCTTTATCTTTTTGGTCTTGTTCGTTATTTCACTGATCAGGGGAAATACAAGCAAAGTATAGCAACAAATCAATCTAAAACAACAACAATGAAAAAATCTATATTATATCTATTGTTTGCATTCGTGATTACGCTCTCCTTCTCCTCTTTACAGAGTTGTAGGGAAGACAAATCTACCGCCGAAAAGTTAGAGGAAGGCGTAGAAGAAGTAGGAGACGATATTGAAGAAGGCGCGGAAGAAATTGAAGATGAAATAGACGACGCTACGGACGATAACTAAAAACGTTAGTTTGGTTGATGGACACGAACGGGTTGTTTCCTCTTAGGAATACAACTCGTTCATTTTTTAAACTAAAAAAATCAATACCATGAAAAAAAGCGATTTAAAAAGCGAGAAAGATTACATTACCCTATACCAAGAAAAAGGATTTACCAATAACTACCGAATGGCTGGAGATATGTTAGTGGAATCGGAGACAAAAATGAAATACAACCCTATGGATGTGCATATTGTTGCGGAACATCGGTTTGAGGGTGTCAGCAACCCTTCGGATATGTCCATTTTATATGTGGTAAAAACAAAGGATGACAGCAAAGGCACTGTTTTAGCAAATTATAGTCCCGCCAGCGATACAAGCACGGCAGAATTTTTTAATGCCGTACCCAAAGAAAATATATCGCAATCGGCGAATATATTGGAAATCGAGAATCGATCAGGACGCTAGCGATAGTGGTATTGCACTGGTTTCATTTTGGCTAAAGGAGCCAAAAACCATCCCGAACGGTCTTTATATTTATCCTCTCCCACACCAACATACTGAGCCAAAAAGTTAGTGCCGATCTCACTCAAAGATAGGTAAATAGGAAACCCAGCGGCACAAGACATCAGGAAATTATTTGGATTTGAACGAAATAATGGATACAACAAAAGCCTTGGCATCCCATTTCGCACCTTCTAAAACGTGCTTGTAATGGCCTTTTTTCAATTTTGATTGGAAGCAGAACCTATTCCCAATATGGAAAGTAACAAGGTAAGAATAGTTGCCGATGCCAAGACCATGGTTTAGCATTAGGTGATTTAGCCGTTTATCGAACTCCGAATTAGCACTTTGGACCCGACCCCGCTTAATCTATCCTATGAAATGGTACCCATTGAAATACCTTTGCCAATTAAAGCTGTTTTGATATAGGTACTAAGTTTCATGTTATTTTGTTTTCGGTTACCTTAGCCTGCTCAAAATAATCCCGTTTTTACGGGTAGCGTATTTACCCTTAAATCATTTTGGAAGTAAGTAATACCTCATAAATTACATCTTGGCCATGATATTGAATATTAAATTCGATTATACTTTTATCTGTAAAGCAATTTTAAAGGAGCAATTGGATGCTTTGAATTTGTCATATACTTTGAAGACTATGGGAGAAATCGAGTTTATGAAAAAACCGACCCCCGAACAAAAAGAACAACTTAGTCTTGCATTGAACAAATATGGCATTGAGATATTGGAAGACCCACAGTATGTGCTAGTTCAGCGAATCAAAGACGAGATAACGCTGCTTCTCAACGATCCCGACGCATCTAGAAAGTATACCGTATCTAACTACCTATCGGAAAAATTAGAGTATTCGTATTCCCATTTATCTACTGTATTTTCGGAAACTACGCACTCCTCTATAGAAAACTTTATCATTCTTAAAAAAATAGATGTTGCCAAGCATCTGATTATTCATAAAAACCTTACCTTGACAGAAATTGCGTACAGGTTAAATTACAGCAGTGTTGCACATTTATCCTCGCAGTTTAAAAAAACAACCGGTCTTACACCCTCGGCATTTCAACGCATCATCAAAAAGCGAAAAGCTAAGGGAAATATGGTTTAATTTTTGCTATTAAAAATGGCTTTGACTGTTATGAATATTGTGTTAGCGGACGATGATGCAGATGATCGCATGCTTTTTGAGGAGGCTATCGAAGAAATCGAGATAAGGACCACCCTGTCTTTGTTCCAAGATGGAAAACAATTGATGGATTACCTCTTGTCCCCAAACGTAATACTTCCAGAAATCATTTTTCTAGATTTGAACATGCCCATAAAAGATGGGATGCAATGTTTAACGGAAATACGGAAAAACGCAACCTTAAGACATTTATGCGTAGCCATCTACTCTACCTCCTCATCTGAACAGGATATAGAGGAAACCTTCGTCAACGGAGCTAATATCTACATCAACAAACCAAATACCTATGGCGCATTAAAAAAGGTCATTAAAAAAGTACTGCAGCTAAACTGGCAATACCATACCTCTGCGCTGAATAGGGATAATTTTCTACTTCGCCTATAGTTGCTTAATTGGTACGTTTACCTAAGAGCTTGGATGGTGCTCAATCGCTAGATAGTTTAACGCAATCCGTTAAACACGAAAAGAAAAGGATACCATCAGCAATACTTTCAGTACATTAGCTATAAGTTTACAGCAACAAAACTTCTGGAATATTGGTTAAACCTTCCAAAATATTTATTGTTTTATTAATACTCGCCGTAGCCCTGCTCGCTTTCATAGGAAGCAGTAGTTATAAGCAAATACAGAAATTACGGGAGTCTTCCGAAATGGTGGCGCAAACCCTTAGGCTAGAGACCGAAATCAACCGACTTTTCTCGCATTATGCAATGATGCAGTCTACCGTTTTTGAAAATAAACTAGGCAGAACAACACTCAAAAAAAGCAGATTACAGATGCATAAAGACAGCGTTTCCAAAATTTTGGAACGTGTACGATTGCTTACTGCCAACAAAAAGGAACAACTACAAAACGTCGAAAAGGTGGTATCGGTCCAAGAAGAATTCTACTTTAATATTGGCCAATACACAGCTAAGGGTACCAGTACGGAAGAGCAAAATTTGCACCTAGATATGATGGTATCAAAAATGGCCGAGTTGGATACCATTAAATCCGCCATGTTAGCGTTTGAAGAAAACCTTTTGAAGGAACGAAAAGCGGAGTACCAAGAATCGCGCTACTTTACTCCTTTAATGACCCTGTTGTTAGGTATGTTCGCCTTATCCATCTTCCTTTTTACTTTTTTAAGAATAAACGCGGAACGCAAGCGAACCAAGGCGTCCAATGCTTTTGTTCAAAATGTACTTAAGAGCACTTCAAACGTAGTGAGCCATTTTGAGCCCGTCATTGATGATGAAAACAACATTATCGATTTTAAGTTTTTATATACCAATGAGCACGTAGAAACGGTTACCGGAAACTCACAAAATAGCGTTATTGGTTCTAATTTGACGGATACGTACCCCATTGTCCGCGACAACGGCCTATTGGAACTTATGAAGAAATGTTTGCAAACAGGCAAAACACAGCAACATGAATATGAATACGAATTCAACGGTAAAAAAATATGGCTTGTAAATACGGTAAATAAACTGGGCAACGGGGTAACCAACACCGCTCGTGATAACACCAAAGAAAAGAATGCAGAGGAAAAACTAAAATCATTGAACCAACGCTTGGAGCAACAAAACATATTATTGTTAGACGGAAGGGCTTTTTTAAACAATATATTTAAGAGCACCTCTAACATTGTAATGAATTTGGCATCCGTTCGTAATGCCAAGCACGAAATCGTAGATTTTGAAATTCTTTTCATGAACGATGCCATCAATGATATTACCGGCGATATACCCGAAGAAATAAAAAATAAAAAAGCCTCGGATATATTTCCCACTATATTCACCTCGGGAGTTTTTGAAAAGTTAACTACCTGCATCAATGAAGACAAACAGGTTAGTTATGAAACGGCCTACGATAAGGACGGAGAAACCTTGTGGTTCCAGGCTACCGCAATTAAACTAAACGATGGTGTTACCGTAACCACCCGAGAAATTACAGCTGATAAAAGAAAAGCCCGTGAACTCATTTCCCTAAACGAGGAGCTGGAAATTCAAAATTCTATCCTCAGTGAGGCCGAACGCCTGGCAAAAGTGGGTAGTTACCATTGGGATCTAACCACACAACGATCAGAACTTTCCGATAATTTTTACCGTATTCTAGAATGCGAACCGCAAGAGTTCAAAGCCTCTTTTGAAAATTTTAAATCCTTTATACATCCAGATGATCTGGAAGAATATATCCAACAGGGCAAAGTGTCCATAAAAGAGAAAAAACCTAGGACCTACACCTATCGCATCATCACGAAAAACAATAAAATAAAACACTTAAGAACTACGGGGCATTTTGAGGAACGGGACGGAAAAGAAATCATTGTGGGTGTTGTGCAAGATGTAACCCAAGAAATAAAGGCCGATCAAAGATTACGCAATAAAAACATCGATTTACAACGTTCCAATGCAGAACTGGAATCGTTCAACCGGGTCGCTAGCCATGATCTACAAGAACCAATGCGGAAGATTCAAATGTTTATATCGCGTATTTCCGATAAAGAGCTCGACCAACTCTCTGAAAAGGGAAAAACCTATTTCGAAAAAATAAACAGTTCTGCCAATCGAATGCAAAGCCTGATCAAATATTTGCTAGCCTATTCGAGAATCAACAAAACCAAAAAAGATTTTGTTCCGGTTTCCTTAAACGAAACGGTTGACAAGGTTTTGGAGGATTTAGAAGAACGGATACAAGAATCAAACGTAGAGATAACCGTTGACACCTTACCTACCCTTAAGGCCGTTCCCTTTCAAATGGAACAACTGTTCAACAACCTAATCTCAAACGCTATCAAATATCGTGGCACCGCAGAAAAGTCGAAAATCATCATAGATTGCAAGAAAATACCCCGTTCCAAAATAACGGATAACTTTAACAAAAAGCGTAAAAATTACTATCGCCTAAGCGTAATAGACAACGGTATTGGCTTTGATCAAGAAAATGCCGAACAGATTTTTGGTCTATTTGAACGCCTGCACCAACGCAATGAATATTCCGGCACCGGAATAGGGCTGGCCATTTGTAAGAAAATAGCGGAAAACCATAGTGGGCACATCGTCGCAGAAAGTGAAAAGGGCAAGGGATCTACGTTCTGTGTATATCTGCCTGCATAGACCAAATCGCCGTAACACATCCCACTAAACTGCTGCATAAACTTTAATTTTCGTTTTCACAAAACATTAAGTTTATTTAAGAAAATACTCACATTTCTTGGCACAAGGTTTGCCTTACAGGGTAGCGATATAACCCGTTATCATTAAATTTTAAAAAATAAACTATACATGAAAAAAGAGAATACAAACAAAACGTATGTTGTTTCCGCCCTTATTGCACTAGCCGTGAGTGTTGGTGTACTAGGAGGTCAGAAATACCTACTAGATGAAAAACAAAATACCGTTACCTTAAACAAGGTCGATGGCTTAAACGCACAACAGGTGCTTTACACGGCAGACAAAGAGGGCAACATAACCCCGCTGGATTTTACCGACACCTCTAAAAAAGTTCTGGATGCCGTGGTGCATATCAAGGCAACACAGGCAGCCCCCGAGTTGGCACAAGGGGCTCCAGGAAATATACCAGATCCGTTCAAACAATTTTTTGGCGACCGTTTTCACATGCCGGAAGGTGGAATGCGGCAAGGACCCAGAATGGGTACCGGATCCGGTGTTATTATAAACGACAAGGGGTATATCATTACAAATAACCATGTCATTGAGAATGCCCAGGAACTAGAAGTAACGCTGCATAATAACGAAAGCTATAAGGCTACCGTTGTTGGTATAGACCCGACCACAGACCTAGCCTTGTTAAAGATAACCGCCAATAACCTAAAGTCGGTTTCGCTGGTAAACTCGGACGATGTTGAGGTTGGGGAATGGGTGCTGGCCATTGGAAATCCATTTAGCTTGACCTCTACGGTTACGGCAGGAATTGTAAGTGCAAAAGCCAGAAACATCAATATTAATAAAGATCAATTTGCCGTCGAAAGCTTTATCCAAACAGATGCCGCTATCAACCCCGGAAACAGTGGTGGTGCATTGGTGAATTTAAACGGTGACCTTATCGGCATAAACACGGCGATCGCCAGCCGTACCGGAAGCTATAGTGGTTACGGATTTGCGGTACCCAGTAACATCGTTACCAAAGTAATTGAAGACTTATTGGAATATGGTTCCGTACAACGTGGTATGCTTGGGGTGAGTATCATTACCATGGACGGTGCCATGGCAAAAGAAAAAGGAATGGACTTTGTTAAGGGTGTTTGGATACAGAACGTTGGCGAAGATTCGGCCGCGGACAAGTCTGGCATAAAAGCAGGGGACATACTTACCAAGGTAGAAGACAACAAGGTAACCACTTCGCCTAGGCTACAAGAAATCATCGCCCAATATAGACCAGGAGATGCGGTGAACGTAACCGTAAACCGAAACGGTAAGGAAAAGACTTTTGAAGTAATCCTTGAAAACTCACAAGGCACTACCGCTATGATCAAAAAGGAAAAGAAACCTGTGATGAACATCTTGGGCGCCGATTTTAAGACCTTGGATGCGGAAAAAGCCAAAGCCCTGAAAATTGATGGCGGTGTGCAGGTAGTTAACCTCTACGCAGGAAAGTTGCTACAAAACACGCAAATAAAAACCGGATTCATCATTACCCATGTAGATGGCGCAAAAGTGACGGATGTCAAAGAACTAATTTCCCTATTGGAAGATAAAAAAGGAGGGATTTTACTGGAAGGAATTTATGAAAATATGCCCGGTAAAAAATATTACGCCCTAGGCATGGAATAGGTTTTAGGTTGGTTGTTTATTTAATTTGGAGCCCTGTAAAAGTTTATAGGGCTCTATTTTGTTAGATTGAATACTACATTTTTGTTCAAAAATACGCTTGTAAGTAAAAACATATTTCCTCTATTTTGCCAGTACTTTATAATGGAGGCATGAGGAGGTGAACAAGTATTTACGTAACGCTTTTATTACACAACCTCTTTAAAACAGAAGGATTACGATACACTACTTTTCATCTTCCCGTAAAACACGTAAAAAAAGAAAATAGAGAACAGCAAATCATTAATTCCGTAGATGGAATAAAATAAACCTGCCATTAGATCCTGTTCGAATACCTTAGAGAGTGAGTTTTTCAACATCCACGTAATCCACACATAACCATATACCAACTTTTCAATGGCGAATACCAAGACTAGCCATTTTACTTTTTGGTAAGATGTAGCTACCGCTATATACGCCAGTCCCCAAAGAACAATCATTAAAATACCAAAGTTGGACATTACATCAGGGTCCAACGCGTTAATTGTCGAATTTGTAAAAAACCTTGAAAAAACTAAAACCGTAAGGTTCATTAGGCCTGCAAGAATAAAGCCTTGGGAAATTTTTGATTTATTTAATATCATAGTTGCTATTTTAACTAGTTTACTCTTCATCCCACAGATAATCTAACATCTGAACGGTTTAATCCAAAAGCTTTAAATAAACCAATCTTCTTTACATGACACCATGCTTTCAAATCCTTCTTAACATCGTATCACTTTTAGACATGTATTTCTTAGTTTTTTGATTTTAAGAAATCCAGTTCAATTGTCTTTATCACATAGCCAAAGCGTACCATAGAGGTAAAACGTTCATAATTTATGAGGTTTTCCGTGTGGCCGGCAAACCACTCCAGCATAAAATATTGGTTGCCTTTGTTCTTAAAGGGACGGTAATACAAACGTGTTCTAACCATACCTCTTGTATCCCACTGTAAGCCCTTTCTTAGTTTAATTTCAAAACTAAACCTGTTAGGGATAAAATCATAGGAAAGTCTCAGTTCTCCAAGGCCAACATAATCCAACAAATCTGGATTTCCATTCTTATAACCAAAGGGAACCCATCCCTTTACACTTAAAACTGTTTTGGAACCAATAGCCGTGTGGTATCCAATACTAAATCTATTCCAAGTTCTAGAAAAAATACTGTCCCTTCCATTGGACTCATGTTCAAAATTAAACGTCCCTATACCTTTCAACTCATCATTCTTGTCAAAAAATGCCCTTCCTACCCCAACGGTTGGATGAAAATTAATCTCTTTAAAAGGATATGATTCTTGATAAATATCCCAAAATGCTTTTTGGGTATACGTGAGGTATGCATACGAATCCCACGGTAAGGTATTTCTGCTTATTATTTGTTTAAAACTGATTTGATATTTGGCATTCGCGGTTCTGCTATTTACCGCCATATTGGTAGGCACCCCAGTAATAAAATAATTGTCTTCATGAATGGTGAATGCCGGTATACGCTGCATCGTATCCTTGAACTCTGTCCGGTTGATTCTCTGCGCCTGTAATTGACAACAAAATAAAAAGAATACCATGAATTTAAACAGTATGCCATGTGTACTTGTAGATTTATGCGTTTTGGTCTTCATAAGTTCTTGATAATTTCAATTAACATAGACATCGTTCTAAAATGAAATAATCACTTTTCCCTTTGCCCGTCCCTGAGCAAATATTCAAAAGCATTTATCGCATCTTCATTGGAATGGATAAAATTGGGTATAAGCATTATATCCCATTTCCTGCCATTATGGCCGCAGCCCGTAACTGTTCTGCATTGGATTGCATCCACGTCAATTTATAGCGTGCTGACTTTTCTTCAACTCTTTTCAACAACTTTTCGGGTAAATTATAGTTGTTCGTTCCCATTTCGTTTAGGGTTTCCAGATCTGGTAAACCTACAATGGCAGTAACACCTCCTCCAACTTTAATAATCTCGAATCCTCGAGGATGTCTTCCTTTCCCGGAGTATCAAAGACAATATTCAGGTAATTTGGGTTAGATTGGTAATCCTCTTCTTTTTAATCCTATACACGGTCTGCTCACAAAAATTTGATGCAATTACCTATTCCTTTACATCTACTTGTTTTCATTTTGTTCAAATTTTAACGCGATGCTTTCCTAATGGCCAATCCTCAAATTTTCTGTACAACAACATAGACTTGGATCGTTTCTATCATCAAAGAAAAAGTGGTAACACCGTCCAAGAAACCAAGTGTAACTGCCACACTTACTTTAGTGCCGTTTACCTCGCTTCCAACATATTTTATTCCATATACCCAGACCTTTTACTTTTCTGCGCTACTCATAGCTCTGGCTACCATTTCTTCTTCCGTTTTTTCAGAAAAGTTAGTTGCACATTCTATGAGCGCCAAATGTGAGTAACCTTGTGGAAAATTCCCAAGCAAACGTTTACTTTCAAAATCGATATCCTCACTAAACAAGCCCAAATGGTTCCCATATTCCAATACCTGCCCAAAATGCTTTAAGGCTTTTTCTTTTTCCCCGATCTGATATAAACTGTTAATAAACCAAAAGGTACAAATAGTAAAAGAGGAGTTTGGCAAGCCAAAATCATCTTCGTTCTTGTAACGATATAACAATCCTTCGTTACACAATTCTTTTTCAATAGCGTGGACCGTACCAATAAATTTGGGATCTTTCGCATCTATAAATCCGTAGGATTCCATAAGAAGTACGGAGGCATCCATAGCATCTGAACTATAGGATTGGGTAAAAGCCCGCTTATCTTCGTTCCATGCGTTCTCATGGATGTCTGCTTTAATTTTCTTCTCCAATGGTTTCCACTTTCCTATTTTATGTTGTTTCTGCAACAGCTCGGCCACTTTAATGGCACGATCTATAGCGGTCCAACACAGCACTTTCGAAAACGTAAAATGGCGGTCTTCCGACCTAAATTCCCAAATACCTTTATCTGCCTCCTGCCAGTGTTGTTCAACGATCCAAACAATACCTTTGGTAATGCCCCATAATTCCTCAGTGGTTTCCATTTCGATAGGGAATTGTAGCACCAGATTGTAAATCACATCCATTAAAATACCGTACATATCGTTTTGCACTTGTTCATAAGCTGCATTTCCTATACGTACCGGTTGTGAATTTTTATAACCTGATAAATGGTCCAGCGTTTCCTCGGTCAGTTTTTTCTCCCTACGGATGCCGTACATGATCTGCAGTTTCTCATCCTTGTCGGGAATCAAATCAATTATAAAATTGAGATATCTTTTAGCAATATTCTTGTGTCCCAGCTCGGAAACTACTTTTACCATCATGGAGGCATCACGGATCCAACAAAAACGGTAATCCCAATTTCGCTCTTCGCCAATGGCCTCGGGTAGGGACGTAGTAGCTGCGGCCAAAACGGCCCCGGTCTTATCAAAACTCAATAGTTTTAGGGTGAGTGCACTGCGCTTTATCTCTGCATCGAATTTAGTGTAAGAGGTTGTCCTGTTAGACCAATCCAACCAGTATATACGGGTTCTATCCAATTCTAATAACACACGTTCTACAGAGGGTTTTAATATTTTCTCGTTATAGCCAAGTAAAAAATATCCGTCTTCTTCCAGGGTAATTTCTTGGGCGTGCACCACTTTTTCTTTATCAAAAGAAGTATAAAGGAAAACCGTATCGAACTTAATTTCCTTGGTAAGACTGGCCACAAAGTCTTTTTTGATGTAGGTTTTTGTCTCCCCTCGTGCATATTCCAGTTTGGGCTCGTAGTGTACCCTAAATTTTGGTGCTCCAGAAATTAACTTCACGAACCTAATAATCTCTGGCGGTGTATGATGTTCGTTGTTTTTTAGCGGATACCTGGGCATAAAATCATAGACTTCAAAACAATCGGCTTCAGCAGTAAAGACTGTTACCAGAATACAGGTATTTTTCTCATACCGTTGTTCTATCGTATAAGCATCGTCTACTTGAAAGCCAAAACTGCCACCTATTTTGGAATCCAATAATTTGGCAAAAATAGACGCAGCATCAAACTCGGGCAAACAACACCAATCTATACTCCCAGTTTTTGACACCAGAGCAGCACTCTTACAATTTCCGACAATTCCATAATCCAAGTTATCCATAGTGTAAACATTAGGTCGTTCAAACCTTTAATTTGACCAGTTGTAAACGTATAAAATCTATTTAGGACATCAGGATACTTCATCCGAATCCATCAACATCTAAAGCTTTTAAGCCATAAAACCCGTGTTTTCGAATAATTATATAACAGAATACAAAAATTGTATAACATGAAAAGTGGGTCTCTTAGTGATCTTTGTCTCAAACAATACAGAACAGCGATAACGTTTTAAAAATTGAGCCACCATGAAAAATAATCTAGAACATAATACAGGTAATGCAAGAGTAGGACGTACTTGGTCCAAAACAAACGCAACGGACAAAAATCATCTTCCCGATAATTTTATTTTAGGAATGACCAATGAAACAACAGATTCCAACTTTCAACCTTAGGCATCCGTTATTCGTCCCAAGAACTTACGCATATTTCTAACAAATAAACATGTCTAAAATCTTAAACCTTACAGCAGTTATATCGCTAGGAGTTTGGATCGTTGGATTTTTTATCTACGACCTTGGCTTTTACATACATCTCTTTCTTGTATTGGCATCCATTGCCTTTATCGTGAAAGTATTATTAGAAAAATAAAGTAGAACCACTAAAAACAACATCATGAACATTATAGAATTAAAAACAAACAGAGTAGAAGAGTCTTTTAACCAACTAAAAATAGCCTTGGGAGGGGTACTTATTAGCAGCGATAAAGAGTTTAGGCTAGAATTGCACAACGAGCAAGTAAGCGGTGAAATTACAGGAATAGCGGTGAACAAAAATATCGCCTTTATGGAGTATGACGTGACGTTTAATGCAGATACGTTAATTGTAAGAAATACGCCCGTTACCAATCCAATATATTTCTTGTATTGTGCAGAAGGCCAGATGAGTCATAGTTTTGGTGTAAGCGGCTCCAAGCGTTCCTTAAACCAATTTCAAACGGGGATTTTTGCCAGTGATCCAAGTAGGGATACGGTTTTATTTTTTAGAAAAGACCAAGCTGTCCGTCTATCCAGTATTAGCGTAAACACCCATGCACAAGCGAGGGACAATGATGCCATCAATCTACTACAAGCGCAATTGTTGAAAACATTTATGCCTAAGGACGGAAAAGAAATATTCGCCTATACAGGTTCTTACAACCTTAAAATTGCCGAACAAATGCAACAATTGGAAACAATTAAACAACAAGGCATCGTAAGAAGATTGCTTTTAAAAGGAATCGTGCATACCATGTTGGCCCTTGAAATACAGCAACATAATGATGATGTGAAAAATGCATCCAATAATTTTGGCTCGCTCAGTAGGAATGAAATGGATACCATAAAAGAACTCTCGAGCTTTATCCAAAACTATCCAGAAGTAGCCTATAGTCTTGAATACTTGAGCAAAAAAGGTGGTATGTCCCCAGCAAAATTACAGGAAGGATTTAAGTTGCTACATGACAGAACGGTTTCGGATTACATTAGAAACGTTCGCGTAGAAACTGCAGAAAAATTGATTAGAACAACAGACTTGAACATTTCCGAAATCGTTTATACAGTTGGGTTGACCAGTAGAAGTTACTTCTCTAAAATTTTCAAGCAAAAATATAACTGTAGTCCAAAATATTATCAGGATCACCAACATACGATAGCTGTAACAGCATAATATAGAAAATATTCCCTCAAAAGTACATCCGTCTTTATGGCGGATTTTTTTTGCGCACCGTCATATAAATCAACTATGTTGGCCTAAAACATTAAGCTCAAAACACAAATGAACAAAACACATACTTATCCAAAATCCTTCTCCCACATTGGTATTACGGTACCCGATATAAAAAAGGCAGTTCAATTTTATTCCGAAGTTATGGGATGGTATGTTATCATGAAGCCGTCCAAAGTCAAAAAAGAAAAAGAAACGGCTATTGGCCAAATGTGTATTGACGTATTTGGGGACGATTGGTCAACCTTTGAAATAGCCCATTTAGCAACCTCCGACGGTATCGGAATCGAATTGTTCTCATTCCCGAACGGAATTAAAGAGGCTCCGGAATTCAATCCTTTTAATACCGGATTATTCCATTTTTGTGTTCAAGATCCGAACATTGAGGAATTGATAGAAAAAATAGTCGCATTTGGTGGCAAGCAACGTATGCCCATAAGGACATATTATCCGAAGGACAAACCTTTTAAGATGTGCTATGTAGAAGATCCTTTCGGAATCGTTTTTGAGATCTATACGCACAGTTATGAACTCACATATTCCTCCGGAGCTTATACAAAATAAAGTCCCTACGATATATTTTAATAGTATTTCAATAGGTTGATGCCACCTACGCAATACCAATAATCAAGGAGTATCCATTGTAATCCGAATGAGCAAATATCAACTGTTTTTATGTCAATCTTTACTGGACATAACCTATACTTTGCGGTAGTATTAACCTAAAAATAATGATATGAAAAGAGTAATGAAAATGACACTGGCGCTAGTTGCGATGGTCTTGGCTACGAGCTGTGGCCCAACACTTTCCACGACCAAGATGACGGACAAAAACCTGGCAGATTACAAAACCTTTGCCTATTTACCGAGTACTAATTTTGAAGTACCCGATGACTTGGCGACAAACGATCGGGTAGCACAATCGGTCATTAAGGCCATGAACGAAAATATGAAAGATGCCCGGTACGAAATAAATAGAAAGAACCCCGATCTATTGGTACTGTTAACCACGAAATTTGATAAGGAACCGATGCGCGATGTAGATGCTATCTACGCCTCGTACCCTTATGACACCCCTTATCCTGTAAGCCCTTATTATGAGAATTACTACTATTGGGATTATGAGCGTTATACCGAAATCATAGGATATGATGTAGACTACTCAAGTTATAAGATAGGAACCCTTATTGTGGATATCGTGGATCGGAAAACAAAAAAGAGATTGTGGACGGGAACTGCCGAGCAGGCTATTTATCAACAAGATACTTCTGACAAAGTAGCGGAATATGTAGATGCTATTTTTGATGAATATCCTAAGACATCAAAATAAAAAATAGGGAAAGTGAAAAAGAAAAACCGTCGATTTGAATCGACGGTTTTTTTATTGGTTTTTTCTAAACACAGCTATTCCTCATGAACCCCTTCCATAATATAGGCTTGGATTCGCTGGTCGGCATCAGTGGTATGGAGTACTGCAATATCCCCAGTAGTTTCGAACACTACCGCACGTACCTGAGATAAATCCAAGACATTGGCCTCTCTCAGTTTAGCCTTTAAATCGGACTCTGTGACCCTTGCTCTCCTTAGGTTATTAAAACAAATTTGTTTTCCTTTCATTAATAACAAAGGTGTATTATCCGTGACCTTGGCGACGATAGAAAAACGCCTTAAATAGGCCATACCCAATTGTAATACATACAACATGGTAATACCCACCATACCATCCCACAAGCTTACAGATTTTGATAGTACGGTAGTAGCTACCATAGACCCCAAAGCAACCGTAACGGCAAAGTCAAAGCTGCTCATTTTTGAAAAACTACGTTTGCCCATAAGCCGGGTCAGTACAATGATCGTAACATATATTCCGATTCCAGTTAAGGCAATCGCCAACATCCCGTTGGTAGAAAAGGCAAACCATTTATCCATTTGACACTTATTTATTTACAAGGGTCATATCCCCAATTTTTTAAACTATACCGCCAATTGGAATCTTCTATTTTTCCATCTGGCTTTTGTGCTTTATGCCTATTAATGTAGCCGATTACCTTGTTCATGTGCCCATAATCATCTTCTGTAAGCCCATCCTTTTTCTTCTTTTTAATGCTGACGATGCGCTTGCCGCTTTTATGGCCAATAGCCTCACCATCCCCGCTATCCTGTCCAACATTCTTAGATTTTTCGGTGGCCAGCCAATCCTCCAACTCGCTTGGAGCCATGTTTACGGTGTCGTAAAATTCCCTATAAATGTCTTTGTTAGATTTTGACATATTCTTCGGTTTTTAAATTTAAAAAGCGGCAAGAATTGCTTGTTGCCGCTTTATCCTTTTCATGCAATTTTAAATTTTAAGAAAACGTTTTTAAGGACGAACGTAACATCCAAGCCATTTGTTCATGCATTTGCATAATGGCCGTTATAAAATCGGCAGTTCCTTCATCACTATGTGCCTCTGCATTATCTCCAATGTTTTTGCGAATAAATTTGATCACAGTACTGTGGTCATCCAACAGCACCTTCATAAAACTTGCACTATCATTTTGTTCCGGCCCATTTTCCTTTAATTCCGAGAGCTCTAAAAAACGTTCCATAGTACCCGGTGCGTACATTCCCAGCATACGAATGCGCTCTGCTACTTCATCTATTGTATTTTCCAATTTTCCGTATTCTTCCTCAAAAAAGACATGCTTGCTATGAAAGTCAATTCCCTCCATGTTCCAGTGTGCATTACGGTATTTTGTGTATAGTACAAATTCATCCGCAAGAAGTTGTTCCAACATTTCTGCTACCGCTTTTCTGTTATCCTTTTCAATTCCGATTGCTGTATTTGCTGTATTTGTTGTTTTCATTATATGTTATTTTTTTATGATTATACCTCAATATATAGCTTTCATTCCGTCAGTATTGATCCAAAAGCACAATTCCTTGTCGCAAAAAAAAAAGTAACACAATCCATTTAAAAGATTCTCTTAACACATAAAAAATCTGCTTTAATTAAATCCATAATTTATCTTACTACAAAAGAAAAATATGCAAAAACCAAATCAACGACTCACGGAACAGACCGCTATTGTAACAGGTTCCAGTAACGGTATCGGTTCTGCCATTGCAAAGGCCATAGGACAAGAAGGAGCAAACGTGGTCATCAATTATCACAGTGATAAAGAAAGTGCAGAAGAAACTGCTCATTGGATAACGGAAAGGACAAACTGTGGAAATGCGATAGTGGTGCAATGTGATGTAGGCAAGGAAGATGAAGTCTCCAAATTGTTCAAAACAACCATTAGGGAATTTGGTACAGTTGATATTAGTGTTGGAAACGCTGGTGTGCAAAAGGACAAAGCATTAATAGAAATGACACTGGCGGACTGGCAACAAGTTATCGATATAAATCTTACCGGGCAATTTTTGGTTGCCAAAGCTGCCATTAATGAATTTTTGCGCCGTGGAATGCGAGAGGATGTTTCAAATTCCTTGGGAAAAATAATCCATATAAGTAGCGTTCATGAAATTATTCCATGGGCAGGTCATGCGAATTACGCTAGTTCCAAAGGAGGTTTGGCCATGTTAATGCAAAGTATATGTCAAGAATATGCGCCAAAGAAAATTCGTTGTAACAGCATTGCACCAGGTGCGATTAAAACGGATATTAACAAGGACGTTTGGAACACCAAGGAAGGGCGCGAAAAAATGTTGAAATTAATCCCCTACGGAAAAATAGGAGAACCGGAAGATATAGGAAGTGTGGCCAGTTGGTTGGCCTCGGATGAATCTGAATATGTTAATGGAACTACCATTTTCGTAGATGGTGGAATGACCTGTTATCCAGGATTTACCCAAGATGGATAAACTCCCTACACATACCCTATGACACAAACAACAAATTCCAAGGTTTGATAAGCTCTTCGATTATTACCAAGATCTATAATATAACCGACTTCACTTAAAAGGATGACAATACAAACCCGGATATTACTAAACCACTATGGACTAAAGTTCCACAGGTTTAACAGCTATGAATAAAATTCATCGATAACGAAGTCATAAAAGTAGGCAGTAGCAGTGAGCAGTTTTGGCTTAACATTTAAAAAACCATAAGCTGGGACTGCAAACTGAATACGAACTACAGTTTTAAGAACCTAAAAGGTAGATGCATTAAAATGCATAGTTTTAACTATAATTGAGACCAAAAAAGGATATTTTTCATACGATATAAAAAATTTCCCCGTTGGTATATCCAAAGGGTATATGTTTAGAATTTTATCTATTTTCCGTGATAGGGTATCTTTTTAAAACATCCTAACAAAAGCTTATCATGATTTCTTTGGAAATCATTTACATATTTATAAATTGAATATATATTATCACTCTTATGAAGCTAGTTTACATCAAAAGAAAGACCAAAATCGAAAAACGTTATACCCGAAAAATGGGACAGTTAACCGCCAAAGTAATCTATATTAAAAAATATATAATTGGTGTGCCCGTTAAAACGCTGCACAAATACCGCGAAACCTACTATGGCGAGGTAAAAACATGTGATGACTGCAGATTATCTGCATAATGCCACTAAATGCTTTACACAAGCAAAGTTTACATACTTTTCACCCATACTTCTTGATTCTGCTATATCCGAGTGAGAATTGTTTTTAATCTTCGGAGTACAACTAAAACACTTCAGCGAAATTCAGCTGATTTCATAAGGCTGCACGGCTCCCGTTCTTGTACTATTTACTACTAAAAAAACATTAAAATACCCATACAAGAATTGGTATTTTGCCTCACATAATTTTGTAAGATTTTTAACATTTTATCCTAAAAATTCTTTGCACATTTACCGCTTTTTAAATTTGGGTATTTACATGTTCCTAATTCAAATTTTACGCTAAATGGTATTGACTAAAATTAATCCAATAGGAAATTTTGACTGTTGGAGCCCTTCATGGCTTAGGGAAATTAAAAACAAAAACTTCAGTTCCAATATTGGCCAACCCTTATTTGAAAACGCAGAATTGAAATTATGGCAAATCGTTTTGGAACCCAAGGAAAGACTTCCTTTTAGAAGACATTTAAATGCGTATAGCTGCAATTGTTTAATAGATGGTCTATTACTTTCAAGAAATGCAAATGGTGCCATAGATTTACTTCGTTTTGAGCGGGGCGAAACATATTTTAGAGAATGTAAGGAAGAGGCGATTCACGATTTAGAAAATGTTGGAGAAAACACGGTTAAAATTACTATCGTGGAAGACAAGCTGATTTTGTCCGAAAAATCGCTATCACACTTGTTTTAAGTAAATAACTCCTGTGCTAGTTTTTTATTACCTACTTTCCATTAAGAATCTTTTAAACCGTATTGTTTATTTTCGTGGTAACCCATAGGTATTAAATGAACTATCTTGCTTGATTGAATGAGCTTGGCTTCCTACAAAAAAGACATATCTTCAACGTAAATAGATGTTATAGAAATTACCGGAAAGTCCTTAGGACAAATGATGAACGTTGGCGTGGTTATTCTAAAAAATCCACTGGCATTGCTGTTGTTCATTCGCTCGTTAAGCCACCATTTCCAGGTTTCCGTATCAATACGAAGTTGTGATAACATGGCGTATTGAAATCGCTTTCTTGGTAATGGTTTTATGCTTGCTCCCGTAGGTTAACTTGGGCTGAATCTGCATTGAGGTTAACATACACTGTTTATCTTCTTTGGACATAGACGCTATCTTTGAAAACAAAGAAGCAATGAGAATAAGTTTTTTAGGTCGTAAGCCCAACATCAATCGGTTATAGCGCATAAAACTTATTAAGTACCCAAGAAATACCGCATATATCTTATGGAGCGTCTTTTTAACAACCACTGCCAACTACCGGCATCTCGTCAAAAAAATCTACAAAAAGGATTGCCCACATTCCGCCCGCGAAAACCACATAAGGTTTTCCTAAGCATTGCTTCGTCGTTTTCTATGAATCTTTAATCATCACTTTTATACCTACGCTCCTTAAACCGGACATACGTTTTTGTTCCAATAAGTTCCCTTGGCATTTAAACTATTCCTTTCCACGTTCAGGCTGCGATTGCCCGTTATTTAGATCCGGCACATCATCATCCGTAAATTGTTTGCTCAAGGGTTGTTTTTTTAGTCCAGCGCTATCCGGCTCTAAATACTTTTTAAATCCGGCCGCACTTTTAATTTCCAAATAGCGTTCGCCGAAGACGACAATTGGATGTTTTAAAAGATGTAGTTCTTTTTCAAGAATTTTTAGCCAATCATGTTCCTCCATTTCTGGATTTTGATTTCCGTAAAGCTTAATGAAATCAGGATGGTCGGTATTTATCAAATCCGATATATTTTTGCCCAACCCGTTCGCAAGTTCTGCCCATTGCGTTCCCGTAAGGTCAGTTTTAGAAATATCCACGGCATGAATTTTTTTGTCGGATGCATTAGCATAAGCCAGAGTTTGTTCACCGATAGAAGTTCCCGAATGGTAGTATATTGTTAATTTTCTGTCATGTTTTGAAATCACGCCCATGTTTTTTAGTTATAATCAAAAATACTTTGAAGTAATTTGGGTCATTAGCCGAATCAAATTCTTTTCTACTCCAAATAAATGGACACGATGTTTATACCAAAGTGAATACCTATCTTGTGTTAAACAAAAGGAACCAATAATGAATACGGTATTATGGATTTTATACGGGGGTATTACACTGTGGAGCCTAGTGAGTATTATCCTTCATGGCAGCCGTCCCACCAAATCCCTTAGCTGGTTATTGGCCGTATTACTCCTGCCTTTCGGTGGGGCTCTGCTTTATTATTTGTTTGGGGTAAACCGTAGAAAGTTCAAGTTTTTTAGATTAAAACAGACCGAAAAACGCAAAATGTTCGATGAGAAATATAGGAATCTCAACGCACTGGACCACGAGTTGGATTTTGATTCGGTTAAAAACAAAAAATTGGCGACACTCATAAAAAAAAGTACCCTTTTGTCTCCTTATGATGGCAATAAAGTGACCGTATTGCATGGAGGGGAGGAAACGTTTGATAGCATTTTTAAAGCGTTGGAAAAGGCGGAGCACTTTATCCATTTACAATACTACATTTTCTCCGAAGGAGAGCTCATGGATAAATTCCATTCTGTTTTTGAGAAAAAAATTGCCCAAGGCGTTGAAATACGGCTAATCTATGATTCTTTCGGTAGCTCTTCCTTTAAAGGAAAACTTAAAAAGAGATTTAGGAAGATAGGTGTAAAAGCTTTTCCTATGATGCCTATTCGCTTTGGAAACCTATTGTTTACCTTAAATTATAGAAACCATAGAAAAATATTGATCATAGATGGGAAAGTTGGCTTTACCGGAGGCGTAAACGTATCCGACAAGTATATTAAACCAATTTCCGATTTGGGTGTTTGGGAAGACCTACACGCAAAACTAGAGGGACCGGTGGTGAACAGCCTTCACAGAATTTTTGTAAAGGACTATCATTTTGCAGGTAATGAAGACCTATTGTTGAATGATACTTATTTTCCTGAAATTAAAACACAGGGTAACAAAATAGTTCAAATTGTAGCAGCAGGCCCAGATTCCAAACAACCATCTATCATGCAGCAGTATATTGGTATGATCAATGCTGCGGAACGTTGCATCTGCATTGCAAATCCTTACTTTATACCGGGAAGGGCCGTTGTTCAAGCACTGATTATAGCTGCCTTAAGCGGTATTAAGGTTCAATTGCTAGTTCCAGAAGTATCGGATTCCAGAATGGCAAAGTTCAGTATGTTCTC
This sequence comes from Maribacter chungangensis, assembly GCF_042676845.1. Taxonomy (NCBI): domain Bacteria; kingdom Pseudomonadati; phylum Bacteroidota; class Flavobacteriia; order Flavobacteriales; family Flavobacteriaceae; genus Maribacter; species Maribacter chungangensis. The sequence continues at coordinate 140,545 of NZ_JBHTHY010000011.1, read as the reverse complement.
CAGGTTCGAACAACTCTTGGAGGTAGGTATTGAAATTTATCTTCGTCCGGATTTTTCCCATAGTAAAATGATTTTGATCGACGGGGAAATTGCCTCCATTGGTTCTGGAAATTTTGATTATCGCAGCTTTGAACATAACTTTGAGACCAACGCGCTATTGTACGACGATGAACTGACCAGGGGAATACAAAACCAATTTGATCGTATTTGTGGCACTTCGGATTGTTTAGACTATACTACCTTTAAGGACAGACCTGTTTGGCAGCGTTTGTTAGAAGGTATAGCCAAATTCTTTAGCCCATTACTTTAGCAACCAAGACAAACCATGAAATGTATTCTAACCCTGTTAATCTTTCTAACTATCCATAAAGCAAACTCACAACATAGCATTCCAAAAAGTATTCAAAAAGAAGTGGAAACGGCTTTTAGTTACTATCCGGAGTTGAAGAATACCAACATCGAATTCCGTTTTAAGGAAAACATCAAAAAATCGACCATGCAGGCCCAACCTACATTTTGGAGCTTGTTCAAATCGCGTAAAAACCGTAAATATCTTGTACTGGTAAGTCGTAAGTTTAAGATTTCTGGAAAGAAGTTTAAAACTACGGACATTGAGGAAGACATTCTCATTGGTTGGTTCGGGCACGAGTTGGGACATATAATGGACTACCGCAACAGGAGCAGTTTAAACCTACTGTGGTTCGGAATCAAATATACGTTTTCGGATAGGTATATAAAAGAGGCAGAACGAGCCGCAGATTCTTATGCGGTTAACGCTGGTATGGAAGATTATATTCTCAGGACAAAACGTTTCATTTTGGATAAGGCGGATATAACGGAGCGCTATAAAGACCGTATTAAAAAGTATTACCTATCTCCGGACGAAATTATGCTGCTGGTAAAAGAAAGGGAAGTAGAAACGGATGCCGTTGCAAACTAACGGTCCATCTGAGTTTTTACAAAATCCTCCCAAGCTTCAAATTTATCTTCTCCCATCACGCGTTCCATTTTAACTTGACCACCTTTCTTCTTATTATGGGCGTTCCAATCATGAAAAATATTCGTAGAGATGGTTTTCACCTTTACGCCCTCCAACGCCTTTGAACGTGCTACCCTATAATTTTTATTGGCATCCTTAAGAAATTGATCCAAGGCATTGGAGAGTTCCATCTCATCAATTTTCCTATCGGTACCTAAATACCAGCAATGGTAAAAGTTGTTTTCTATACGATTGGCACAGAGTGTGTACTCGGGAATTTGAATATCGAATTTTTCTTCCAAGTGCTGTACCGCATCGTTGAGCTTATTTACGGATAACTGTGAACCAACGGTATTCAAAAAAAACTTGGTACGACCGGTTATTTTTATTTCCGCCTTTTCGATGTTCGTAAATTCTATCGTGTCCCCAATCAAATACCGCCATGCCCCGGACACCGTACTTATGATCAATACATAATCCTGACCCATTTCAACCTCGGATATAGTAAGGGATGGCGCGGCTTGGGCCAAAGAACCATCGGAGTTGATATAATCCGGACGAAAAGGTACAAACTCAAAATAAATCCCATTATCCATGACCAATTTCATGGCATCCGTTTCTGGACGCTGCTGAAAGGCAATGAAACCCTCGGATGCTAAATACGTATCTATAATGGTAATCGGATGGCCAAGCAGGGCATTAAAACTTTTTTCATACGGCCCAAAAGCTACGCCACCCGAGGTATATACTTGTAGATTGGGCCAAATTTCGTGAATATGGTTCAGTCCGTGATAATCGATTACCTTCTGTAGCATCAGTTCCATCCAAGAAGGTATTCCGCTTAAAGCTCCTACATCCCAATCCGGTGCTTTTTCCGCAATACGTTGTACCCGTTCGTCCCAATTATCTATCCGGGCAATTTCCTTGCCCGGCTTATAATAGTCCTGAAACCAAAACGGAATATTACTGGCGCTGATACCACTTATCTCCCCTTCCAAAGCACTGTTGTGTTCATCAAGATCTGTGGAACTACCCAACATTAAAATTTCCTTCTCAAAAAAATTCGCTGGTAGGTCAAAATTCCGTAGTGCAAAGACTTGTTGTATCCCGGCATTTCGTATCGCCTTTACCATGGCGTCGGTTACGGGAATGCGCTTACTGGTGTTACCTGTGGTTCCAGAACTTAAAGCGAAATAATCTGGTTTACCCGGCCATGTTATATCGGGTTTGCCTTCATGTACCTTATGCCACCAAGTTTCCGTAAGTTGATGATAATCAAAATAAGGAACCTTCTGTCGAAAGTCCTTCTCTGGATCTACCGATGCTATGATTTCCTCAAAATTATAATGTTTTCCAAATTCCGTATGCGCGGCATTGGAGAGTAATTCCAAGAGGACGGTTCTTTGTTCGTTTACCGCGTTAAAATGGGTGGCAGTAAGATTTTTAGCATGGATTACCCCTTTTATTATATTTCCTAGTATGGCCATTCTTTAAGTTTTAATCACGTGCAAAAGTGATTGAATTTTGTTTTATAGGTTAACCCTTTAGCAGTAATTATTGATTCTATAAAGACCAAAAACCGATGAAGTAACATATACCTCATCGGTCTAGAAACACTAACCAATATCATGGGCAACCATGATTTCTTAACCTAAGCGTTAATTTCTTGTTCTGCATGCTTGCCTTCGCGGGTCTCTTCGATAATCTTTTCGATAAAAGCAGGCAAATCATCCGGATTTCTGCTGGTAACCAATCCTTGGTCTACCACTACCTCTTCATCTACCCAATGTGCTCCGGCATTGATAACATCATCCTTAATACTATGATAGGATGTTACTTTTCTATTTTCTATGACATCCGCACTGATGAGCAACCAAGGGGCGTGACAAATAGCGGCAACTGGTTTTCCACTTTTGAAGAAAACGCGAATAAAATCCAAGGCATTGTCGTGCGTTCGCAATAAATCGGGGTTTGCTACACCACCTGGCAATACCAAGGAATGATAATCAGATTCATTGGCATCGTCTACCAATTTATCTACCGTTATGGACGCTCCCCAATTGTTGCCGTCCCAACTTTTGATTTCGCCATCCTTAACAGAAATAATATGTACGGCGGCACCTTCATTCTTTAAAGCCTTTAAAGGCTGAAAAAGTTCTGACTTTTCAAATCCGTCTGTTGCTAATATCGCTACTTTTTTATCTTGTAATTTCATATTGAATATTGAATTTTAAGGTTTATAAATGTCTTCATCGGTATATTCCCGACTCCTTCAAATGTAGCCGTCATCTTTTACAAAAAAGTGCTATATCGGTTAAAATACGGACTGAAACGAATCTTATCCCCTGCAAACAAAGCAAAAATTTCGACAAAAGGTTTTGAGCTAAGATTTAAAGGTATTACAGCATTTTTTTATCGATGTTCCAAGTATCTTGGGAAAAAAGAAAATAAATGAAAAATAGAGATTTAATAATTATCAGCACCCTGTTATTGTGCGTACTACTATTGTCTTGCGGAAACAAGGAAAAAAAACCTGCAACGGCCTCGATTAAAGACAAAACACCAATAGCAACAGAAAAATTGTCCGATTTAGAATCGGATGTGACGTTCAACGATATCAGGTCGGTGTTGGACGTATTGGGTGGAAATACCGATTACGATATCTTTTATAAAGCGTTAAAGTCGGCCAATCTACTTTCAACATTGGACAGCATTGAAGACATAACCATTTTTGCTCCTACCAATGCCGCCTTTAAACGGATTACCGAAGCAAAATTGGCACACTTAAAAAGTCCGGATGGAACCATTGAGATGGCGACATTATTAAAATATCATATCGTAGAAGATGAATATGATCTTGAGACCCTAGAATCCACCATACGGTTAAACGAAAATATATTGCGCTTAAAAACGTTCAATGGCGGCTTTATAGCATTGACTATTGAGAATAATGATATTTATATTAGCGACGAAACCGGATTTCAATCCAAAATAATTATGCCAGATCAAGAGGCTGAAAATGGAGTAGTACATGGTATTGACCCAATACTACTCGCACAGTAATAGCAAACACATATTAATTTTAATAACCTAAAAAAGAAACTAATGGGAGTATTTGAAGACAAAAGAAAATTTAAAAGAAAAACAGAACAAAGTAATCCTACAAATCCGACGGGAAATACAAACATCGATACCAATAAATTTGATATTGATGAGGATACGATTAAAAATCAACAGAATAAGAAATAGGGGTATTAAAAGTTGATAGCCCAGTGAGTAAACATATCACTATAAAAGGAAAGGTTAACTCAAAGGAGTTGACCTTTTTAACATCTATACTATATTGAAATTAGCAAGTATTTTCTCTATTCATAGATTAGTAATAAAAATCCAAATTGATAAATAAATTCAACATATAATTTGGACGCTTTCGTTCCATCGGTTTTTACAGCTAGAAAATGATGAAATGAATTACAAGCAAGGCCAAAAGACCTTTTTTAGTTATCAAATGCGTCTTAAATAAAATTATGAACTAGAAAGCTTTTAATTATATTTATCTGAAGGAAAGTTACTTTGACATACATTTTTCATAAGAGTTCACAAATCGTCAACACGATGTGTGAAGATTATCAAAGGAGCGACTCTCATTAGGCTGAGAACATTAGGTTCGAGCCCCATCCAGGTCACCAATTCGGAGACCATCCGAGACCAAAGCCTTGCTGATCTTATGATTTGCAAGGTTTTTTGTTTTTAGAGAAGTTATTTGATATGATGCCAATTTTGCTTCTAGTAAATATACAATTTTCAATGTGACGCTTAAGAACTACAGGATAGCATGGAACACCCTACCTTGTCTCTGGCCCAATCCGGTCTTTTGGCGAACCATTTTTCCTTGCCAGGCTGCTCCTCATACGGTTTTTTCAATAACTGAAACAGTTCATCCAGCAGGTCATAATTTCCTTTGTCGGCATCGTCTATTGCCAATTGGGCCATGTAATTTCGCAAGACGTATTTAGGGTTTACCAAATTCATGGCCGCAGCACGCTCCGGATCACTTTTAGCCTCCAATGTCAACCGCTCCCTATACGCTTTAAACCAGGCGACCCATTGTTCCTTTATCGCGCCTTTGATTTCGTCGGGATCATAGAAGGCATCGGCAACTAGTGCCAATCCGTCCGCTGTACTTGTGAAAGCAGATAATTCCCTAAAAAAAATAGTCATATCGGTCTCGGAAAGTTGCAATACTTTTTCCAAATCCGCTATGAGAACCTTGTCCTTATTATCCGATTCCAATAAACCCAATTTGGACTTCATCATTTCCAGATGGGCAATTTGCACCTCATCTTGATACTCCCCTAGGATATCCTCTAATGGTTCCGCTTGCTCGATAAGTGGATATAGTGCATTGGCCAATTTAAAAAGGTTCCAAAGGACAATATCGGGTTGTGTTCCATATCGATATCGTTTATGTGCGCGATCAGTTGTATTAGGCGTCCATCCATGGTCGTAATCTTCTAGCCAACCGTAAGGACCATAATCGATGGTAAGACCCAGGATGGACATATTATCGGTATTCATGACCCCATGAACGAACCCGACACGTTGCCAATGGATGACCATTTCCATACTCTTAACAGCGACTTCCTTAAAGAATTTGAGATACACTTCTTTGCATGGCGTTCCCAAATGCGAAAAATGATGTTTTATGGTATAATCTACCAAAGTTTTCAAGGTTTTTTCCTCTTGTCTGGCTGCCAGTATTTCGTAATTCCCAAACCGCAAAAAAGAAGGAGAAACACGACACACAATAGCACCTTTTTCATACGCTGGGTTTCCATCGTACATGACATCGCGCAGCACCTCATCACCGCTTAGCATAAGGGACAAAGCCCTTGTCGTAGGCACCCCTAAATGGAACATCGCCTCACTACACAAATATTCCCGAATGGAAGATCGCAACACCGCCAAGCCGTCCGCGGTTCTGGAATAGGGCGTTTCCCCGGCACCCTTTAGCTGTACGGCCCAGTGTTTTTCTTCATGGGCCACCTCAAAAAGATTAATGGCACGCCCATCACCCAACTGACCGGCCCAGTTTCCAAACTGATGTCCGCCATAACACATGGCATACGGCCTTGTTCCCGGCAGTACCGTAGCACCTGAAAAAATATTCAAAAATTCCTTCGAACTCGCTGAACCATTGATGCCTAATTCGGCCAACATTTCGGGTGAGACATGAATGAGGGATGGATTCCCCGGTTTTTTTGGCTTTACATAGGAAAAGCAAGCTTTGGAGACCTGTCGCCTTGTATTTTCAAGCACTGAATCCGCAGGAAGTTCTTTGTTAAATCTATCTTTTATATTGAGTTTCAAGGTCACAATCTACTTTTTATGATTCGTTTAAAATTGATTTTCGTAAACCAGTATTGACATTTCGTTACAACGCTGTGTATTTTACCGGAAGGATTACTGCAAGATAGGTCTCTTGAACGGATTTTTCAACTGTCCCCATCGTCAAAACCATTCCGATAACGAAGCCCGACAAACATATCGGTCTGGAAAGAAATTATTATGTGATGACTGATAAAAACTTTAGTACAAAACAAAAATTAATTTAGAGCGAATTGTCATATTGCCCACTCCCGAAGATTCGGGGGCGATACTAATAAATCTTTGGGTTTAGATCTTCGACTGTATTCATCTTTGGTGTAAACATTGGATGACATTTTTGTTTTTTGTCATGTTTTAATGAAAAAGACTAAAAATAATCTCACTTTAGAATCGTACGGTTAGAAGTGAATTGGCAGTCACTTATGATATCATCTTGTACGAGACCATCCCATATGTTGCATTACACCATTGGGAAAAGCCCTGTTTCGTTTTTATGGCAGAAAACTGGTATTGAATGAAGTTAAGTTAACCCTGTCCGTACTGCAAGAATTACCAACTCGGAGCGGTACTCCTAAAAAACGAGCATTATCGCAAAAATAATCATACCAAACCCCTAAAACCGTTTCTGCCCAGAAAACTCCATCGCTTCGCCCTTGCCGAATCCGAAGCTGATTCCAAAAGTAACAAACCGACCTTGCCGACTAAAATTTCGCAGATAGAAGTTGGGCTGTATGGTCTGGCTCTCCCTTATTCTTGAGGCAAATACATCCCGGATACTCAGGTTTAAAATAGCCTTGCCCTTCAAAATTTTCTTTCGCGCCCCAAAATCCATAAACAGGTTTTCCGTAATTTCCTGCTGTACGGTTCTAAATCCTGACACATAGTTCCCTACCAACTCCAAGTCGATATCCGCGGGGAGCTTTATCTTGCTTAACAGTCGGTTGGACCATTGCTCCCCAACAAAATCGAACGAAGTTCCTTCAAAATCGCCCTCCCGCGCAAAGCGGCTAAAATTAAAATCATTGGTAAACGACAGCCAATTTGTCGGGATGTACTTGGCATTGAACTCCACGCCGGTGGTATTATTGATGCCAATGTTTTCCGGTCTGGAGATACTTATATTATTCTCAAAGGCCACTACCCTTTCCACAACATCCGTAGTATGGCGGTAAAAGACCCCAAAGTTCATGGACACCTTACCCAATTTATAAATGCTGGTAATTTCAAAACTATCCGTAAACTCGGGTTGTAGGTTGGGGTTTCCGGTACGGATGTTAAAGTTGTTCCTGATATTAAAAAACGGGTTCAAATCCCATAACCGTGGTCTGAATATACGCTTGGAATAGCCTGCCTGAAAAGACAGGTCATCATTTGCCTTGAACGAGGCAAAACCACTCGGAAAAAAGTTATTGTACCGCTGGTCATTCTCTTCATTTGTGGTCTGTAGTAGGGTTGCTACATCGGTATCCTCAAAACGTACACCTACTTTTAGTCCCCATTTATCCTTTTCGTAGGCCGCAGTTCCGTAAATGCCCAATACTTTTTGTGTCCATTCAAAAATATTCGTCAACGCAGGGTCTTCTACAAAGGAGGTGCCATCGAACTCACTAATGCCAAAATCGCTCTCCACATCGTTTATCTGGTATTGTGCGCCGGTTTCTATGGTGTAGGTATCGGCCCACGGGTGGGTATAATCGGCCTTGAAAATATAATCGGCCTGACCGAAATCCGTACGCGCGCGCTGCAAAAGATCGCCGGCTGTACCCACCGTGGTTGTATTGGTGAAATCGGATACTTGGTCCTTGGCAAAAAGGTTGCCCGTGGCGCTCAACAATAGTGATTGCTCGGGATTGCCTTCAAAATCCTTTTTATACTGCAGTTCATAGGAATATTTGGGATTGGTAGCGGTGGTCAGTTCCCTGCGCTCAAAGGCATCGGTCCTCAAATCCGCATTATCAAAGGTGGTAAAAAGTGCGGTTGAATTTTCTTTTTCCCACTCGTAGGCGAAGTTTCCGGAAAGCGTAATTACGTTTAAATCGTTTATGTGGTAATCCGTACCAAGAATAAGGTTAAAAAAGGTCTCGTTCTTATCGCTTTTTCCAAAACTGTTGATATTGGTATCGTCCAACAAGTTCCTGTTCTCACTTTCGTTATCACTGGGAAAAGTTCTGCGCCCTACGCCTAGCTGACTGAATAAATTGAATTTTTCGGTACGTTTGTTCAAGCTAAAACCCAAACTATGGTTGTTGGGTATTCCCGTATTTAAGGTAACGGCACCGTTTACCCCTCGCTTCTCCTCTTTTTTCAATACAATGTTGATAATGCCCGAAGTACCTTCCGCATCGTATTTAGCGGATGGGTTGGTAATTACTTCAATACGTTCTATCATATCCGCCGTGAGGGTTCCCAAGGCATTCCCTTGTTCATTGGCTATAACCGATGGCTTTCCGTTAATGAGCATCTGTACGCCTTGGCTGCCGCGCAAACTTACTTGCCCTTCTATGTTTACGGTAACGGACGGTACGTTGTTCAATACCTCCAAGGCACTCGCACCGGTGCTGCTCAAATCTGCCCCCACGTTAAAAACCCGCTTATCCAACTTAAAAACGGTTTGGGAAACTTCGCCTTCTACCACCACTTCGTCCAACTGCTCTGCATCTTCGGCCAAGACAACGGTACCCAAATCCAGTAAGCCGTTGATTATTTCAGGATCGTTTATGCGCTTTGTGGTGTAGCCCATAAAACTAAATTCTATATAAAACTCCTGGGCTTCCGTCTCCAAGGTAAAAGACCCGTCCAACAGGGTTGTGGTTCCGGTAATGGGTTTCTCGGTTGTGGGGTCGCCCACCAAAACGGTAGCAAACTCAATAGGCGTACCGGCAGCATCTTTTACAATACCACTGATCGTAACGATACCGCTTTGCCCTCGTAGTCCTTGAGCGAAGAACAAGGTAATACCGAAGAAAATTAAGAAGAACTGCTTTTGCATGATCGTGATGTTTGTACAAAGATGCGTTAAAGCAAAACTAGGGGCAACTACTTCCCTGCAAACGACTTTGATAGCCTTGCGAACGACATATCCCACTCTAAAACATACGTTTACAGCCTTAAATCTGTCGGTAACGGTTTTGTTTTGCCGTTCCTTGGCATAAAATGTTACTTTTAGCAGATGAACAAAAAAGCATCTTTTTTTAATAGCACTTCCAAAGAAGTACTTTTTCAAATTGTGCTGCATGTTGTGTTGTTTATTTTCTTTTCCTTTGACCGCAACCAGCCCCAAATACACGAATATAAAATTGTTTCTTTCTTCAACTATGCCCTTGGTGCCATGGTAATCAACTATATTTTTCTGCCCCGTTTTTTTTACCAGAAGAAATACCTAATGTTTTTCCTGTACGTGGGCATCATAGTAGCCGCCATTATTGCCGTAGAAGAATTGGTCTTGGAGCGCATCTATTTTCCCGATACCCGGGGTAAACACTTCCCGGGGGTTTTTTACAGCTTGTTGGACGTGATGCCGGTAATTACCATTTTGGCAGGCTTCAAATTTGCATGGGACGCTTCTTTAAAACAAAAAGAAGTGGAGGAATTGCGAACCTCCGTAAAAGAGAGCGAGCTGCAGTTTTTAAAATCGCAGATCAATCCGCATTTTCTCTTCAACAACCTTAACAACTTGTATTCGTACGCCATTGAGCAATCGCCAAAGACACCTTCAATTATCTTGGAACTTTCCTCCGTACTGCGCTATATGTTGTACGATTGTAAGGAAGACTTTGTGGCATTGGGCAAGGAAATAGAACATTTAAAAAACTTTACCCAACTGAACGAACTACAGATAGAAGATCGCGGTAAAGTTACTTTTGAGGCGGGAAACATGCCGTCCGGATACCTCATTGCCCCTTTAATATTGAATGTTTTTATTGAAAATGCCTTTAAACACAGTACGGCAAGCCAATCCGAGGACATACAGATCGATATCCGAATACAACTGGATGCCCAAGGGCAGCTATACTTTATATGTGAAAACTCGTTTAGGCCGGTCACGAACACGGATAAACTGAACAATGGTATAGGGCTGAAGAACGTTCAAAAACGATTGCAATTGATTTATCCAGATGCCCATACCTTGGAAATTTCCGAAACGGACCAAAAGTATTCCGTACATTTAAGGATGAAGCTTAAATCTATATCGGAATGATCGCCTGCATCATTATAGAAGATCAACCGCCCGCGCAACGGGTATTGAAAAAATACATTTCCGATGTAGGAAACATGGAGCTAAAAGGCACCTTTGCCGATGCCCTACAGGCCATGGAATTCCTAAAAACCACTACGGTAGATCTCATTTTTCTGGACATTCATCTGCCAAAACTATCGGGAATAGACTTTTTGAAAATGCTTTCCCAAAAACCCCAGGTGATACTGACCACCGCTTTTCCGGATTATGCCCTGGAAAGTTATGAATACGATGTAACGGACTACCTATTAAAACCCTTTTCCTTTGAGCGTTTTGTGCAGGCGGTCTCCAAAGTGAAGTCCAGTGCTACCAACAAGCCCGATAATTCAAAAACCAAGGAACCAGAGGTCCGGTCCGATGTGATTTTTATAAAATCTGGTTATGAACTCATAAAAATAAATGTACAAGATATACGCTATATACAATCCGACGCCGACTATACCGAAGTGGTGACCGCCGAAAAAAAGCACCTCTCGCAGGAGCCATTGCGGTACTGGGAAGAAACCTTGGATTCCCGCACCTTTATACGCACGCACAAGTCCTACATCTTGAATATATCCAAAATCGAAAAAATAATAGGCAACCAGATCCGTTTGGACGCGCATACGAACATTCCCATAGGAAGGGCTTACAAGGAAAGTTTTATGCAACGGGTGCTGCAATAAGCTTACTTGTTCCCTAATAAAATACTATGGATTAAAAATCTAAAGTATTTAAAACAGCAATAAAATTGCTCAGTGTTATTGGATTATTTAGCCGGAATGCCTTAATAACCCAGTAATCGCTAAGGTAACAACACTTTAAGCTAAAACCCGAATACAAACTAAAACAGAGCCATGAAAAAATTGAAAAAAGAAGACATTTCCCAAGGCGTTTTTGACCTCTACGATGATTATGCACACGATAGGATACCAAGGCGACTGTTTCTTGATAAATTATCTACGTACGCCGTTGGTGGTATAACGGTAGGCTCCCTGCTCAGTTTCATTAGTCCGGACTATATCAAAAAAATACAGGTACCCCAGGACGACCCTCGCCTAAGTTCCACTTTTATAACATACGATTCCCCAAAAGGAGGAGGCACCATCAAAGGTTTGCTTTCCAAACCGAAAGATGCCACCGCTAAACTGCCCGGCATAATCGTGGTACACGAAAACAGGGGTTTAAATCCGTATATAGAAGATGTTGGAAGACGTGCGGCACTTGCCGGTTTTATCTCCTTGGCACCTGACGCGTTAACGCCCATGGGCGGCTATCCCGGAACGGATGACGAAGGGAGGGAACTACAGCGCAAAAGAGATCGCAACGAGATGTTGGAAGATTTTATCGCAGCTTACGAACACTTAAAAAACGATCCGGACTGCACCGGAAACGTAGGTGTGGTAGGATTCTGTTTTGGCGGATGGATATCCAACATGATGGCCATAAAGGTTCCCGACCTAAAAGCGGCGGTACCTTTTTACGGCGGACAGCCCACCGAGAACATCCGGGATATAAAAGCACCGCTATTGCTCCATTTTGGGGAACTGGACAAACGTGTGAACGAAGGTTGGCCAGCGTATGAGGCAGCTTTGAAAGAACATGGAAAAGCGTACGAAGCCTATATCTATACTAATGCGAACCATGGCTTTCATAACGATACCACACCAAGGTATGATCGTGAAGCGGCCGAACTGGCCTGGAAGCGGACCATCGATTTTTTTACAAAAAAATTGGGGTAGGCTGTAACACGCTACCCCAATGTTATGTGGTTATCGTAAATAATACCTTAATCAAAACCGATTTCGCTTAAGCCTTTGTGGCTAATCTTAATGGCCTCTAGCGGTTCTAGTCCGTCAAAGGTCATATCTTGTTCTACCATGTAATATAGCATTCCCGATTTTTCCTTTTCGGCGAGGATATTTTTGAAATCTATAGAACCCTTTCCTACGGGCGCAAACCTGCCCTGCTCGTCCATATCTTTCACGTGCCATATTTTAAAGCGCCCCGGGTAGGTATCAAAATAGGCCAAGGGATCGGCACCCGCTTTGGTAACCCAATACAGGTCCATTTGAAAATTAACCAGTTCCGGGTCGCAGTTCTCCAAAAGGTAATCTATGGGCACAATACCATCGGCATCCTTGATGAATTCAAAATCGTGGTTGTGGTACAACAATTGAAGGCCGGCCTCTTTTGCCTTGGCACCTAGGGTATCCAGTATTTCGGCCAAATTCTTTGCACCGCCCGTCATGCTCATTTGTCGCGTGTCCCGATCAAACTTAAACAGCCCCATGGGCGGCACGGGAATTACAAAGTATTCGAAACCTGCGGCCTTAACATCGGCCATCATGGCATCGGCATTTTCCAGGGTAACCGATCCTTGGTGGGTACTTACCGGCGTTAAGTCCAACTCCTGCAAATAGGCCCTGAATTCAGCTGGTTTCATGTTATAGAACATCCCGCTATCATAACCCGCGGCCTCTATATATCGGTATCCGGCATCGGAAACAGCCTTTAAGGTCTCCTTGGCATCTGCACCCATAGCATCGCGAACCGTATATAATGCCAATCCGCCGAAATTGCCTGTGGTAGTATTGGTAACAGCATCATCCGAAGTGGTGGCTTCCGGGGTTGTTACCGTCGTATCTTTTTTAGCGGCATCCTTACAGGAAACGGTTCCTAATAGCAAAAACAATAGAACCGCGCTGGTGCAAGGTAAAAGAGTCTTCAATTTTTTCATAATAATTATCATATTTTGGTTATAACACAAGCCTAAAAGTAAGCAATTGTAATTTCGTTAGGCACATTATGTTGGTAATTAATGGCAACACTTCCATAGAAAGGTCTTGGACAATCAAAAAACAAATCCTATCCCGTAGGCTTACTTTATATCCCATCCTATGTATTTAACAATTCCTTAAGGTCGTTCACAACACTACTTATGTCGTTTATAGAAAACCTAGGTTCTCTAAGTGCTAAAATACCCATTTTTACTATCCAAAACCACGCTAACGAAAAAGCATCCAATGACAAAACATTTCTACCTCGTTACCATTCTATTTTTAGTCTTAACCAGCACGGCCCATGCCCAAAGGAACGTTTTTATTACCGGCACCGTATTGGACCAGGAGAGCAAACAGCCTTTGGAATATGCTACCTTGGTGGTACAGAGCGTTGAAAATCCGGAAAAAGTTACGGGAGGGATTACGGATATAGATGGGAAATTTAGAGTTGCCGCCGCTCCCGGGCGCTACAATTTGCGTGTGGAGTACATATCCTATAGCTCTTTTGTACTCAACGATCAAAACATTACTTCCAACCGTGATTTGGGTACCATTACCCTAACTTTGGATGCCACCCAATTGGAAGAAATGGTCGTTGTAGGTGAAAAAACTACAGTTGAAGTGCGCTTGGACAAAAAGATATATAATGTAGGCAAAGATCTCACCAACAGCGGCGCAACGATAAGCGATGCCTTGGACAATATTCCCTCTGTTACCGTAGATGCCGATGGTGCCGTAGCGCTTAGAGGTAATGGTAACGTTAGAATCTTGATCAACGGCAGGCCTTCTGCTTTGGCCGGATTTGGGTCGACAGATGCGTTACGCCAACTACCGGCAGATGCCATAGAAAAGGTAGAGGTGATTACGAGTCCGTCCGCACGCTATGACGCAGAGGGCACCGCAGGTATTTTGAACATTGTATTGAAAAAAGATAAAACCCGTGGGTTTAATGGGGTAATCAATACCACCGTTGGGTATCCGGACGCGGCCTCCCTCACGGCCAACCTTAACCTAAGAAAGGACAAATTCAACATCTTCAATACCATAGGATACTCCTACCGTACGCCACCAGGAAATGGTTTTTTTGACAACACCTACCAAGACGGCGCATTTGACCGCATTATTGAGGACCGTGATATCAATCGCAAAAACAGCGGTTTTAACATGAACTTTGGTATCGAATATTTTTTAACGGAAACCTCCTCCCTAACGGCCAGTGCCTTTGGAAGAATAAACGATGGCGAAGATGTAACGGACAACAATACAACACGTTTCATTGGTACTACGGTGGATAGCAGAACCTTGAGAATAGAAGATGAACAGGAAGAAGAGAAGAGTGCACAATTTTCACTAAACTACAACAATGATTTTAACACGGAAGGTCACAAGCTTACGGTTGATCTGCAGCTTTCCTACGATGAAGAATTAAAACCCATTACCATATCCGAGCGTAACACCTTTCCCGATAACGAGCTTATTGCCAATGAGAATATACGGGAATTAGAGTTGCAAAATGAATATTTAATACAAGCAGATTATGTATTACCTATGGGGGATGCGCAATTTGAGGCAGGATACCGGGGCAATTGGGAACAGTCGGACACCGATTTTAGTTTGGAGGAGTTCGATTTAAATTCCGGTATATTTGTTCCCAATCTAGGGCTAACAAACCGGTTTTTATTTAACCAAAACGTGAATGCAGCTTATGCTCAATACGGAGATAAATTTGGCGAATTTTCTTTCCTAGCGGGACTGCGTTTAGAAAACACCCGACTTAAAGGCGAAGTGAGCGGGGTGGACACGGCTACCTTACAAGAGGCCGTAGGTGAAGGCATAGACCTTGATTTTGATAAGAATTATTTGGGACTTTTCCCTACGCTTAACTTAATCTATGAGATTGCCGAAAATGAAAACATAACGCTAGGGTACAACCGGAGGATCAATAGACCAAGAGGATGGTTTATTAATCCTTTCCCGTCCCGATCAAGCCGTACGAATATTTTTCAAGGTAATCCTGATCTAGATCCGGCTTTTGCCAATGCCTTTGACCTAGGTTACTTAAAGCGCTGGGAAAAATTAACCTTAACATCATCGGTATATTATCAAAAGGAAACCAACTCTTTTGAGCGCGTACAAGAGGAAACAGGCCAAGTTACCTCGGACGGAATCGTAATTATACGGTCCATACCCATTAACCTTTCTACCAACGAGCGCGTTGGGGCAGAATTAGGGTTGTTATACAACCCCACCAAATGGTGGCGGTTAAACGGTAGTTTCAACTTCTTTCAATTTAACACGGACGGCGAATTCAACGGTGTGGATTTTGGCGTAATCAATACCAGTTGGTTCTCTAGATTTAGCTCCAAAATTACCTTGCCCGGTAAAATTGATTGGCAGACCAACGCCTTCTACAGAGGCCCAAGAGAGAATGCACAAACAAAAACCAAAGGCATTTTCTCTTTAAATTTGGCCATTAGCAAGGATATTCTAAAAGACAACGGTACCATAGCGCTCAACGCTAGCGATTTATTAAACTCCAGAAAAAGAATGTCCTTTACACAGACACCGTTCTTTACGTCGGAAAGTGAATTTCAATGGCGAGAACGACAAATCACACTTTCTTTTGTATACCGTATCAACCAGAAAAAACAACGTGGCCAAGGCAGACAACGTGGTGGTGGCGATGATGAGGGCGGTGAATATTAGGTATAACTAGTTAGTATATTGTAATTCATCAAAGCTCCATTTTTGCACCAATAGATAAGGTTCTAGTCTAAATAATTCCCCGAGGGCTTCTGCACTGGGGTTTCTTTTCCTCTTCTTTGGAGAGGTCAGCACTTCATTTTCGACACTCGAGATTTTGCCATGGGCGAGGAAAAATATAGTCCCAACAATTCGGGATTGTTTTTGGCTACGACAACTAGTACCAATTTAAATTCTAGATGTCGCATAAAACAAGTTTCTTTTTTACTCATTTGTCGTCATAAAATAGAACCATAGCTAATGCTATGCTTAGATTTCATTCCTAAACTGAGAAAAAAATAATTCAAATTTTCAATACGACATTCAAAACTTAAATTGGTATAAAATGAAGCTTGCGCAACCTGCCTTCCTGTTTGCCGATAATGATTTGGTTTGCCTCGGGGATAGTCGGCTTCAAAATTTTTTTAGTATTTATTGGACGTTGAATACGTCGTTTGTTTTAGGCCGCAGCCGTACACAAAGGTGATACTATCTTGCCTGCTTTTTATAGTTTTGATTTCAATTTGTAGGAAAATTCCTATTTTTGTATAAAACAAACCTATTATAGTCACCTATAGAATGAAAATTACCCATGCGATCTTAGTAGACGATGATCCAATTTTACGTTACAGCATCAAAAAAATGATTAATCCGTATATTCAAGGAACCCAGTTTCATGCCTTTGCTTGTGGTTATGATGCGCTGGAATATATCCAAAATATGCAATTGAACGATTCTAACAGGGTATTAATTCTGTTGGATTTAAACATGCCTTTACTTACCGGAGTTGAATTTCTTAAACAGTTTACTGAAAAATTCAAAGACAAAGTCAATCAATTTAGCATTCATATCCTATCCTCCTCCAGTAATCCCAAAGAAAGAAAAGAACTTTTAAACCATACACTGGTACAAGGGTTTATTAGCAAACCGATAACTATGATGGAACTGGAAAGTCTTATAGCCTAACGTTTGGTTCACCATTCCCACTTAAAGCAACTGGTAAGAGATATAAATAAAGGGAATTTTGCCAACAATAACGTAGTTTAATACACTTCTTGTATTAACTTAAAACCGGTTGTTTATAGTTCCGTATTTTACATTCCCAATCCCAGGCCGTTTTCATGGCATCGTCCAAGGAAGTTTCCGCTTTCCAACCTAATATATTATTCGCCTTAGCCGTGTCTGCATAGGCCATGGTTATATCTCCGGGACGCCTGTCCACAATTTTATAATTCAGTTTGTTTCCAGAAACGCGCTCATAGCTTTGTATAACCTCCAATACGGAGCTTCCTGTTCCCGTACCTAAATTAAATACTTCAAAATTTG
This sequence comes from Maribacter chungangensis, assembly GCF_042676845.1. Classification (NCBI taxonomy): domain Bacteria; kingdom Pseudomonadati; phylum Bacteroidota; class Flavobacteriia; order Flavobacteriales; family Flavobacteriaceae; genus Maribacter; species Maribacter chungangensis. The sequence continues at coordinate 123,111 of NZ_JBHTHY010000011.1, read as the reverse complement.
CTATATTTTTCTTTTCCAACAACCTTTGAAGCGCTATTACATGTGCCTTTGCCAAATCCTGTACATGTATATAATCTCTAATACACGTACCATCCGGGGTATCATAATCGCCACCAAATACACTCAATTGCTCTCTCAGGCCTACGCCTGTTTGTGTGATAAATGGTACCAAATTTTGGGGCACACCTAACGGTAGTTCCCCTATTTCTGTAGACGGATGGGCGCCCATAGGATTAAAGTAACGCAGTGCGATTGCATTTAAATCGGTATGTACGTGACATACATCTTTAATAATTTCTTCTCCAACCTGTTTTGTATTTCCATACGGGGATTCCGCTGGAACAACTGGCGCATCCTCCGTAATGGGCACAACATCCGCTTGACCATAAACCGTACAAGACGAACTGAAAATAAAATTAGAATTGCCTGCATTAGACAAGTGTTGTAATAAATAAACAAGGCTATGAAGGTTGTTTTCGTAGTAGTCCAAAGGCTTTGTAACGCTTTCTCCTACCGCTTTATAGGCTGCAAAATGAATGACACCCTTAATATCTGTATGTTTTTGAAAAAAGGAAGTAACATCGGCTTTATTTCTCAAATCCAGATTTTTAAAAGTGGCCTTTTTACTTGTTATTCTTTGAATACCATCCAACACATCTTCAGACGAGTTACATAAATTATCAATAATCACAACATCAAAACCTTGGTTCTGTAATTCTACAACGGTATGGGAACCTATAAATCCTAGTCCACCTGTAACAACTATTTTCATACTTTTTATTTTTTATAATGAATGGTAAGCATAGCTGAAATACCAGCCATTTTGGTTAATAAATTTAATTTTTAGTGCATATCCGCCCCCGCTACCTAGCTTTTTATTGGTTATACTAAGTAGTATTTGTTTAGACGATTCTAGTTATTTTGAGTTGTAGTTCTTGAGTGCTTCCTTTAGGCTATCGCGCCAATGAGGTATCTCTATGTTAAAACTAGTTTTCACTTTGGCCTTGTCCATAACACTATAGCTTGGCCTTTTTGCCGGTAAGGGGTATTCCTTAGTCCTGATCGGTTTTAATTTGACATTTATCTCCGCTTCTTCAAATATGGCTTTGGCGAAATCATACCAACTGGCCACACCTTCGTTACTGTAATGATAAATGCCGTACTTGGCAGTATCATTTTGTACGAGGTAAATTATAAATTTAGCCAAATCTACGGCATAGGTGGGCGTTCCAATTTGATCAAAAACAACGGAAAGTTCTGCTCTTTCGCTACCCAATCTAAGCATGGATTTCATAAAGTTAGCTCCAAACTCGGAATAGAGCCAGGAGGTTCTTATGATATAATGCTTGTCCAGTTGTTTTTGTATGTCCTGTTCTCCCCTAAGTTTCGATTTTCCGTAGCTGCCCAAAGGCTCAGTACCATCTGTTTCTAGATAAGGCTGACTTTGTTTTCCTGAGAAAACAAAATCGGTAGAAATGTGTATTAAGGTAACATTCGCCTTCTTACAGGCAATCGCTAAATTCTCCGCACCAAGTCCGTTTATCGCATAGGCCTGAGGCGAATTTTCTTCCGCTTTGTCTACGTTTGTATACGCGGCACAATTGATACAATAATCAAATGAATTTGTAGTGATCATAGCCATTACCGAATCTATGTCGGTAATATTCAACTCGGCAGAAGTGCAATAGGTAAACCCTACTGCTCCTTCACAGGAATTGGATATCGATTTTATGGCAGAACCCAGTTGACCTCTTGCACCCGTAACTAATACTTTAATCATCTACTAAGGTCTTATGATACTTTTGTTTCGATATGCTTAAAGTAAGGCAGCACTTTGTCTTTTTCGGATATGATCAACTCGCTTTCTTTCATTTGCCAATTAATGGCAAACGCAGGATCGTCGTAACGCAATCCTGCCTCCGATTCTTTGTTATAAAAATTATCGCACTTATAGAAAAAAGTAGCCGACTCGCTTAAGGTCAAAAAACCATGGGCACAACCCCTAGGAATGAACAACTGTTTATTATTTTCTAACGAAAGCACCGTCGTAAACACGTTTTTGTACGTGGGCGAATCCTTTCTTAAATCTACCGCTACATCCAAAACCTCCCCTTCCAATACACGCACAAGCTTAGCCTGCGCATATTCGCCCTGTTGGTAATGTAGCCCTCTTAGAACACCCCTGGACGACTTGGACTGATTGTCCTGCACAAAATTGATGGCAGTTCCTACTACTTTTTCAAACTGCTCTTGATTAAAGCTTTCAAAAAAGTAGCCTCTCTTGTCCTTAAAAACCGTTGGGGCCAGCACATAGCAGCCTTCTATATTCGTAGTCTCTACTTTCATAACTTAACGTAACTCCAATAACCTGGCACTATAGCCACTTTTAACAAAGGGTTCAGTTAATTTTTTAAACTGATTTTTAGTAATATACCCCATTTTATAAGCAGCCGATTCTATGGCACCTATTTTTAATCCTTGCCGTTCCTCTATCACTTGCACAAACTGTGACGCCTGCATAAGCGAGTTGAACGTTCCCGTATCCAACCATGCCGTACCAGGGTCTAAGATACTAACCTTTAGCTTACCACGGTTAAGGTAGGTTTTATTTACATCTGTAATTTCTATTTCACCTCTGGCACTGGGCTTGGTATTCTTTGCAATTTCAACTACATCATTATCATAAAAGTAAATACCGGGAACCGCATAGTTGCTTTTTGGCTTTGCTGGTTTTTCTTCGATGGAAACCACATTGTGATCTTCGTCAAAATCTACGACACCATAACGTTCCGGATCGGTTACATGGTAGGCATAAATAATGGCACCGTCGGGATCATTGTTCGCCTGCAATAGTTTCTCCAATCCTGTTCCATAAAAAATGTTATCCCCTAGGATAAGGGCCACTTTTTCATTTCCTATAAATTCCTCGCCTATAATAAAAGCCTCCGCCAAACCATTGGGTTCCTCCTGTACGGCATATTTAAAAACACATCCGTATTTTCTACCATCACCCAATAATTTCTCGAACATAGGTAAATCGTGTGGCGTAGAAATGATAAGTATTTCCCAAATTCCGGCCTCCATCAAGGTAGAGAGCGGATAATAAATCATGGGTTTATCATAAATAGGCATTAACTGCTTACTTACGGCTAAAGTACAAGGGTGCAGTCGTGTGCCCGATCCTCCTGCTAGTATTATTCCTTTCATGGTCTTAGGTTAATGTGATTATCTATTGATTGTGCTAGCTGTTCCTTTTTGTAGATTCTTGAACTTTTCCAAATACCACGTAATGGTCTTTAGAATACCTGTTTCAAAATTTTCATCGGCCTTCCAGCCCAGTTCATTTTCTAACTTCCTAGCGTCTATGGCATATCTGAAGTCATGCCCTGCCCTATCCTTTACATAAGTAATCTGTTCCTTATAGCTCCCGTTCCTTTTTTTAGGGGAAAGGTCGTCCAAAAGCTCACATATCTTGGTTGCTATATAGAGATTGTTGCGTTCGTTTCTACCTCCAATATTGTACGTTTCACCAGAAACTCCCTTTTCATAGGCCAGTGCAATTCCGGTACAGTGGTCCAAAACATACAACCAATCCCTAATATTGGAACCGTCTCCATAAATGGGAATATTCTCCCCGGTCAAGGCCTTTCTGATAATGGTAGGTATCAATTTTTCATTATGCTGTTTTGGTCCGTAATTATTGGAACAATTGGTAGTTACAACATCCATTCCAAAGGTGTGAAAATAACTTCTTACAATAAAATCCGAAGAGGCCTTGGAGGCACTGTACGGACTGTTGGGTGCATACGGCGTTGTTTCCGAAAACAGACCCGTTTCTCCCAAGCTACCGTATACCTCATCTGTAGAAACGTGATGAAACCGACAATTACTATAGTCCGTATTATAGACTCCCGGTGCTGCCATCCAGTGTTTTTTAGCAGTATCCAATAGGTTAAAGGTTCCTAAAATATTTGTCTGTATAAACGCATCCGGATTGGTGATGGAGTTATCTACATGGGACTCCGCTGCAAAGTGGATTACCCCTTTAAAATCGTATTTTTCAAATAACGATTCAATGAGACCGCGATCGCATATATCTCCTTTTTCAAAAGTATAGCGTGGATGATCAGCTACTTCCTTTAAATTCTCTTCATCCCCGGCATAACTGAGAATATCCAAATTAACCAAGTGTACCTTTGGATTGTGTTCCAAATAAAAGGGAATAAAATTAGAACCTATAAAACCAGCTCCTCCCGTAACCAAAATACTGTCCATATTACTCAATATAAAATTATCCAATTCTTACTTTGTAAATATAATCCTACATTTTATAAAATTTAAAACATTGTTGTGAAACGACCTATTCATGTGGTAGGTGGCACATAAGTATCGATTAATGATAAGTAAAATATAGAAATCACTACAAATGCCATTCATTTAAAATATGACGACGCTTACCCATATTGAAATAATTTCCTACTTTCACTCATAAATAAATACTCTTAATGAACAAGGTGCCTACTAAAAAACCTTTGATTGCCTGTATTGATGATGAGGCAATGAACTTAGAACTCCTAAAATTTACGATCAAACAAATAGATTGCGATGTTTTGGCCATTCAACACAGTACTAAAGCGCTTGCGCTATTACAGCAAGATATTCCTGATGTAATTTTGTTGGATGTACGGATGCCGGATATGGACGGATTTGAACTATGCTCCGTGATAAAAACAAAAAAAAAATTAAAGGATATACCGATCATATTTATCACCGGAATGGGCAAAACCGAAAACAAGGTAAAGGGTTTTGAGCTTGGCGGTGTGGATTACGTGACCAAACCTTTTAACAAACATGAGTTACTGGCACGTATAAAAACACATCTAAGCCTTAGCGAGGCCAAAAAAAAAGTATTGAAACAAGCGGCAGACCTGAAAAAAGAGAATGTTTTAAAAGACCGATTGTTTTCCATCATCGGTCATGACCTTCGTTCCCCGTTGAGTGCCATAAAAATGCAACTGGATTTTATTTTAAGAGGGATTATAGACCCTAGGGATGCCAATTTTATACCCAAAACCGTGCATAGTCTAAATGCGACAACAGACGAGGCCTTTAACCTTTTGGACAATCTTCTAGGATGGGCGAAATCCGAAAGCGGTTCGCTAAGTATCATAAAAGAAAAGGTAAACCTATTGAACCTCGTTGAGCAATGTGCCCGACTTCAAAAACTAGCGTTGGAAACCAAAAATATAGCACTACGGATTACTATTGCGCAGGATGCCGAAGTGTATGCCGATATGAATATGATCAAAACCGTGCTACGAAACTTGTTATCAAACGCCATAAAATTTACCCCTGTTGATGGCACCATTTCTATTGCAGCCCAATTAGAAAATGAGTTTTGGAATATATCCGTTACCGATAGCGGTGTTGGTATTTCCAAAGAAGACCTTCCCAAGGTTTTGAACACCAAACAACATTTCTCCAAAGAAGGAACCGAACAAGAGGCCGGTACCGGACTTGGGTTAATTCTTTGTCAAGATTTTATAGTAAAAAACGGTGGTACACTTTGGGTAGAAAGTAGCCTAGGTAAGGGCAGTAGCTTTACCTTCTCTGTTCCTGTAGCAGAAAATTAGGCCACAACCTGTTCGCTGGCTCCCCGTTGGGCTCGTTCCCAATTTACCGATTGGTTTCCTTTTAAATACCTGCCAAATCCCAGGAATACGGATAAATTCATGATAAAAAAGTAATACGGAATAAAGAGTATTTTTAATCGGATCTGTCGGTTTTCCAAAAACCATCCCAATAATGCCGCAGCATAAAACGCTACTTGGCACCAAAACAAAACATTAAAAACCGTTACCGAAAAAAACCCTTCTTCTAGCGCTAAAAAGAAGTTGATAGGAAGTAATAGCAGTAATAATAGCGGGGTCAAGGTCCATCGCAATACACGATGTGATATATATTGAAAGGACAAGGTTCCGTATTTGAAAACATTCAGCAAGGAACGTAAACGTACGACAGATTGTATGCCCCCGGCAGATATTCTAATTTTCCGCTTTAATTCTTCCTTTACATTGGCAGATGCATTTTCAATAGCATAGGCCTCTGGATTGTATTGTATCGTTTTGCCTTTCATAGCTACCCGTAAGGAAATCATGAAATCATCTAAAAGGGTATCTTTTTCTACTTCTTGCCAAAGTTCGGTACGGATGGCAAACAATTCTCCCGCCGCACCAACAACGGAATACAGTTCTGCATCCCACTTTTTAAGTTGCGATTCGTACTTCCAGTACATTCCTTCCCCTGCTCCTGCAGCTGCATCGGCATCTTTGGAATAGATTCTTTTTTCACCGGATACACAACCTACTTTTGGATCCCTGAACAAGCGAACAATTTCTTTAATGGAATCTTTGCCCAAATTGGTATTCCCATCGGAAAAAATGACAATAGGCGTTGTTACATGTTTCATGCCCCTGTTCATTGCCGCAATTTTTCCATTACGGGCAGGTTCGTGCAAGATGCGAACATCTTCATGTTTCCTAAGTAGTTCTGGTGTACCATCATCGGAACCATCTGTAACCCAGAGTTGTGTGACTTTATCCTGTGGATAATTTAAACCTTGGGAGTTGGTTACTTTCGCATCCAAGTAGTCTTTCTCGTTATACGCCGCAACAAATAGGGTTACCTCCGGTTCATAATCTTCATTTCCTGCAAAGGGTTTTCCCAGACCTAAAGCCCGCCTAACTTTAATGATGGCAAACAATAAGATTCCGTATCCCAAATAGGAGTAGAAAATGATAAACAAGGCTATCCAGAAAATGACTTTTATTGACTCCATAACTAACTATTTTTTTACGCCGTAAAGACTTCTTTTTTGGTTACGGATTCCCAAACACCAGTATGATGGTTGAATTGTTTTATAACTCTAGCCGGATTACCCACGGCAACCGAATATGGTGGGATATCCTTGGTAACGACGCTCCCCGCTCCTACTTGGCAATTTCTACCAATAATGACTCCTGCCAAAACAACGGAATTAGCCCCAATATGGGCCTCTTCCTCAATTACGGTCGGTCGTATGTCCAACGCCTGTTCACTTGAGTTCTTAGATCCGTCTGAGAAACCATGGTTAAATCCGGAAACAAATACATGTTGTCCCAAACCGGAACCATTGCCCATGGTTACCGGACCTATGACCACACTGCCGATACCAACACGGACCCTATCGCCCAACAACACATCGCCAGAGCCGTTATTTACCGTACAAAAAGATTCTATAGTGGTTAAATTCCCTACTTCAAATCGTTTCCAGGGAAACACGTCTATTCTACTATTTCTTCGTATCGTAGCGCCTTTTCCTTTTTTGTGTTTTAACGGATTCAAAAACCAACGCACCCATAGCCTTGGCCTAGGGTTTCGCTTTGGCGCAATGGCATTAAGTGCCAGTTGCTTGAGCCGCGGATTGGATTTTATTTTCGCTATAAGTCCCATATATTTCTTCTTAGGCACTTGCCTTTTGCACTTTTAAAATACAGTTATAAATCTCCTTTACATTATTTTCCCAGCTGTGGGACAGGCCGTATGCTTTGCGTTGTTCCTGTAATTTAGGAGTATCCTCCTTTAAGGCTCTTTCTATCAGTTCAACATAATCTTCCGGGGTTTTTCCCAAGTAGGTATAGTCCTTAAAGTACTCCATGGCTTTTGTAGCGGACGCCACAGTAGGCTTTCCTAAAGCTAAGTATTCATCTATCTTCCTTGGGTAGTTCCCAATAGTAGCATCGTTTATCAACTGCGGATTAACAGCAACGTCAAAACCTTTTATATAGTTGGGTAATTCCGAGGCATCCCTACTACCAAGGAAAAAAACATTGTCCATTTGATGAAGGCTAGAAGTAGCAAAGGCATCATCCTCCGGGCCAACAAGTACAATACTCCAATCTTTTCGTGTACTTGCAACATGCTCCAAAATGGCAATACTCAATCTACGACTGGATAAAAATCCAACGTAACCGATAATAGGCCCTTTGATAACCGCTAAATCTTCGGGTACTAAAATTTCCCGTACTTGATCGTTGAATAAACTTGTATCACAACCTTGCCCCACCATATAGGAATTAGGGGTAAACTCCTTTCCATACTCCGTATACAGCGTAGAATTGTTTACGACACAATCTGCTGCTTTTATTAATTTTGGTTCCAAACGGACGCCATTTTTTCGCCAATACGGATTTTTTGTCAAAAAGTCGCGCATATAATAGGTATAGAAATCCGGCTTTAGAAACTCTTTTATATGTTGTCCCAAGAACATGGAACTATCGTTAAAGATGATATAATCCTTAAAATTTAGTTTGTTTATGACCTTTTTAATATCTCCGCAAAACCGTTTCCCATTTCGTTTATTAAGAACATCGAACAGTTTCGGCTGACTAATAAAATTGATGGATTCCGTCATCGTAGACGGGTACAGGTTCCATAAGTTTTCTGAAATAGGCACCAGTCCTTCCTCAAATCCCTTTTTAATTCTAAGCCGTTTTTGAATAGCTTTGGATTTTCTATCCCGAATACTAGATATTCTATCCAAGGGAGGATTTACATAAAGCACTCGGTTATGTTTTGAAAATTCGGCCGCAATATTTTTACAGTTGCTACCAATTTCAATGTCCCAGGCCTGTATGCCAATCACAATAATATCCCTGTTTTGTATCATGCCGATGGTTTTTTTAGTTCTAGATACACTTCCTGATACAAGTCCAAAACATTCTGGGACATTGCGCCCCAAGAAAACTCCTTAGCCCTTAAAATTCCACGTTCCGCTAGCATATTAGCCAAAGCATAATCATCTACCAAGGTTTGTATGGCGGCCGTAATCTGGGTTGGGTCATGTGGATCTACAATTAATGCAGCATCCTTACCTGCAACTTCTGGCATGGAAGACGTATTGGACGTAATTACGGGAACACCACAGGCCATACCCTCTAAAATGGGTATTCCAAAACTTTCCCTTAAAGATGGATACAAGAAAATAGTACATTGACTAATGATGGCCGGTAGTTCGGTATTTGCGACATAGCCCAATAAATGAATATTCTTTCTAAGCTCCGGTCTGTTTATGGACAGTAGTAATTTTTGAAGTTCATCTTCATCGTAGTCCAACATCACCAATTGGTACGCCTCTTTAGAAGTGACATTGAACGCGCCAAAGGCCTCCAGTACGCCTTTGGTATTTTTTTTAGGGTCGGTATTACCCAGGAAAAAGAAAAATCTATCGGGCAAGCGATATTTCTCTTTGATGGAAGATAATACACCAACGTCCGTTGCCTGTTTAAAATGGGCTCCTACCCCATTATAAACAGCACTTAAACGGTTATCGGTAAAACCAAAATACGTATTGATACGGTCTTTTTCATAATTAGAGACCGTGATTACCTTTTTACTTTTTTTAATAACAGATGGCACAAACCATCGTCTGTACATGTTTCCAAGTTTTTGATACCAGGTACCTTCTTTTTTCAAAATACTGATGCTCTCCAAATAAATTATATCGTGCAAGGTGGTAATCAACGGCACTTTAGAAAATATGGGGCCTGTATTGCTTGTACAATGGAGCACGTCGCAACCTTCTTTAAAGGCCGCCCTTGGCAAAGCTATTTGTTCCCATCCGGGGTAGCCAAAAGGTGAAGTCAACTCTATGATCTTAAAATTATCCGCAGGCGGAATACAAGTATTGTCCTCGTCCGGTTTTACAAAAACGACGTACTCGTTTATGGTATCTATTTGCTGAAGGTTTTTAATCAGCTCCAGTGCCACCATATCCATGCCGTGTTTCTTTTTTCTATATAGCCGTTGCCCTTCTATTCCTATCTTCATGTCTTTAGGATTTAACTATTGATGGTACCGTGTTGTGTATGTATGAATTTTTTGTTTGCTCCTTTCAGCTTAAAAAGCGAAAGAAACATTAGGGCGAAAGCCTTGGGTAAAGTTAATAGTGCGTTCAAGGTTTTACCGTTGTAGAACACCCGCGGAACAGCACATAAAAAAGCGACTACTACAGCACCAAAAGTAACTTGCCATGCAAATGGAGGTACTGAAAATAGCATACTAATTTCAGGGAAAAATACCTGAAACAAAACCGTAGTAACGGCAAATACGGTTACCAATCCTGCCAATAAGACCCTTGGCGGTGCAATCATCTGATACACCTTATCAAAAAAGTCGATATTACCTTTTAGAACAAGTGCTTTGATACCCGACCAAAAGAACCGTTGAAAGTAAACGAACTGCGCAGAAAGCCACCTTTTGCGCTGGTTGGCAAAAACATCGGCCTTTTGGACTTTTTCATCCAACACAAGTGCATCGTGGAGATATTCAATCGTTTCCCCGTCCCGTAATAAGGTTAATTCCAATTCCTTATCAAATCCTCCAATGGCTTTGATGTTGGCCATGGTAGACTTAAAAAATTGATAATCGAAGGCCATTCCAGAGCCAATTAGTGCCGAAGAAAACCCTAAGACACGATGTCCTTTCCTAAAAATATGATTATTTACTTCTTCACTTATCGCATCTAAAATAGCGAAAGGCGTATTGGTGTTTTTAGCCATGCGATGCCCCTGTACCACTTTATAGCCTTTATCAAAAGCACTATTCATTTTATGCACAAAATCAGGTTCCATTATATTATCTGCGTCCAATATTAAAGCAACATCATAGCTATCGCCAATTTGGGCCATAGCTGCGTTCAATGCCTTGGATTTCGTACTTGTTTCAAATGAAACTTCAATCAAAATTATAGGTAACGCTCGCAATGCGTTTAAGGTTTCCTTTTCAAAAGAATCGGCGATAACGACCACATCAAACTTGGCCCTATCATAAGTTTGTTCCAACGCTCTTTTTGCTACTTCTACAATCACTGCATCCTCTTTATATCCGGGTATAAGCACTGCAAACTTCCTTTCTGCTTTTGTAACAGATATGGTTTTCGATTTTGCTTTAAACAATCCCGCTATCGAAAACAGCAGGATATAAAAGACCCCAAATGCCAAATAAGCAAACAGTAGGATTTCTAGAATACTAAGGATGAATTTTAGGAATTGCATAACAGGATTTTAGAGGATATTGGCAGACTAAACGTTCATCAACTTATGAATCGATGCTGTTTTCATTAGTTCGTCAAAATAGGCGATGGTATCTACCAGACCTTCCCTTAGTGGTATTTTAGGCTCCCAACCATTGAGTTTTTCCTTGGCCAAACGAATATCAGGCTGTCTTTGCGTTGGATCATCCGACGGTAAAGGCATGTGTATAATTTTAGAGGAACTCCCTGTTAGTTCAATCACATTTTGTGCTAGTTCCAACATGGTAAATTCTACCGGATTCCCAATATTTACCGGCCCGATAAAATCGTCTCCCGTAGCCATCATCCGTATCATACCGTCTACCAAATCATCTACATATTGGAAACTTCTTGTTTGGGTTCCGTCTCCGAAAATGGTAATATCCTGACCTTGTAATGCCTGATTGATAAAGTTGGAAACCACACGACCATCGTCCGGCTCCATTTTGGGACCGTAGGTATTAAAAATTCTAATAATTTTTACTTTTACATCGTTGGATTCATGGTAGTTGACGAACAAGGATTCCGCACAGCGTTTTCCTTCATCATAACAGGAACGAATTCCAATAGGGTTTACATGCCCCCAATAATGCTCTGGCTGCGGATGCATTTCCGGATCACCGTACACCTCACTCGTAGATGCCTGCAAGACTTTGGCACCGATTCTTTTTGCCAGGCCCAACATATTTATGGCACCCATTACGGAGGTTTTGATGGTCTTAATGGGATTGTGCTGATAATGCACCGGGGATGCGGGGCACGCCAGATTATAAATCTCATCGACCTCTATAAAATATGGAATAGTCACATCATGGCGAACGACCTCAAAATAAGGGTTGTCCATCAAGTGTACCACCTTGCTTTTTCTACCTGTAAAATAGTTGTCCAGACAAATCACTTCGTTGCCTTCATTCAACAAACGCTCACACAAATGCGACCCTACAAATCCTGCTCCACCGGTTACTAATATTCGTTTCATCTACTTATCTTTTTTAACTTCTTAGTGAATAGTTACGCTACTACCCTTTGTTTTTTTTCTGATTTCGGACCGTTTACGGTTTCCCTTCCTATACTGTAGTAGGTATATTCCAAATCTTTCATTTCCTCTGGATCATAAACGTTTCTACCATCGAAAATGAGCTTGTTGTTCATGAGTTTGTCCAAAATTCTAAAGTTTGGCATTCTAAATTCCGACCACTCCGTCACCAATAACATGGCATCAACCTCAATACAGGCATCGTACTCATCCTTGGCATATACCACGGTATCCTTTAAAGTATGTTTGGCCTCTTCCATAGCTACAGGGTCATAGACACGAACCTGCGCGCCCATAGCCAATAATTGCTCAATAATAACCAAGGACGGCGCCTCACGCATATCATCTGTTTTGGGTTTAAAAGCAAGTCCCCAAATACCAAATTGTTTTCCTTTAAGATTTTCCCCAAAATGTGCTTTTATCTTTTCTACCAGTTTTGATTTCTGACGGTAATTCACACTTTCTACCGCTTTAAGTACATCTAAGGAATGACCGTATTCATCTGCCGTACGCACTAAGGCCTGTACATCTTTTGGAAAACAACTACCACCGTATCCCGTACCTGGATAAATAAATTTATTGCCGATCCGTGCATCGGAACCAATTCCCTTGCGAACCAGGTCAACATTGGCCCCAACCAGTTCGCAAAGGTTGGCAATATCGTTCATGAAACTAATTTTTGTTGCCAACATGGAATTGGCGGCATATTTTGTCATTTCCGAAGAAAAAATATCCATAAACAATAACGGATGTCCGTTCATTAAAAATGGCTTGTACAATCGCTTTAAGGTTTTTTCCGCTCTTTCCGATTCTACACCAACAACGATACGGTCCGGTTTTAAGAAATCATCTATAGCACTACCCTCTTTTAAGAATTCTGGATTGGAGGCAACATCAAAAGGAATATCTACCTTACGTTTTGCAAGCTCCTCCTGTACGGCTGCTTTTACTTTAAAGGATGTTCCTACAGGAACTGTACTTTTTGTGATAATTACTTTATAGTCCTCCATGTGCCGGCCAATTTCACGGGCAACCCCTAGAACATACTTTAAATCGGCACTTCCGTCCTCATCTGGCGGTGTACCCACGGCAATAAAAACAGCATCGCTGTCCTTGATTCCTTTTGCCAAACTGGTGGTAAAGGTAATTCTACCTTTCTCCAGATTTCTTGCTAAAAGTGCGTCAAGTCCCGGCTCATATATAGGAACCTCGCCATTTAGCAACATATCCACTTTCTTTTTGTCGATATCTACACAGGTAACATCGATTCCTGTTTCTGCAAAACAAGTCCCGGAAACCAAACCAACGTAACCCGTTCCTACTACCGTAATTTTCATATTGATAAATTTTAATTTTTTAACTTCTTTTCTTACTATTTTGTAAATATATTCTTACTTTATTAGTAGGTTAAATTATTGTTGTGAAACCCTTCTTTTAAGTTGTGAAATACCGAAAGAGTTCTTTTTTTTTCTTTTAAGTTCTACAGAAAGGATACTTTATTCCTTAAAAACTCCAGTTACCGCACTAAAATGTCCTACTTAATAGCTTAACGGGCCAAATTACAATAGGCGTTACGCGCTATGTATTTCAACACGGTGGAAGGAGGTTTAGGTACGGCGAGCGGCACTTGAGTTACGGCAAGATATTTTGGATAAAAGTAACTTGATAGGAAAGCACTCTTAGACAGCAACTATTGGAAAGGGATTAAACAACAGAGATCAAGTGGCTAGGGAACAAAAGCCATGGCATCTGGAATACTTCCAGTGCCAATAGTACTTACTATTTCAAAACGCGCCATATCTATGACTTCGATCTTACTGGCGTTGGAGTTAGCAATAAAAGCATAGTTCCCATTTGGGTGCATAAGAATATTTACCGGCCGTGGGGTGTGGTACAACACCCGTTCGACCAAGGTGTGCTTACCGGGAATGTTTATATTTTTTATTTTCTCTTTGGCATAGCGGTCGTATACCGAAACACTCCCATCGTTCGCATTGGCGACCAATGCGTATTTTCCATCTATTGAAAACTTGATTTTTAAAGGTTCATTTGCGGTAGGCAAGGTGTCCAAAACGGTATTTGTGCGAGTATCTATGATTGTAATGGAATTTCCGTTTTTATTAGTAACCCATACTTCTGAACCATCTGGGGTAATATCAATACTTTCCGTTGTTAATCCGCAGGGAACAATTGTTACAACTTTTTCTGTTTGAAGGTCGATAACACTTACGGAGTTGGATTGCATATTGGTCACATATCCCAATGGTTCTTTAGGATGTAGTACCGCCAAATGACTTTTCTTTTGTTCCGTAGGTATGCGTTTTTCAATACTACCGGTTGCTATATTTAATATGGATACGTTATTGCTTACATAATCTACAAGGCCAATTTTATTTGGTTCGGCCACATAAACGAGTCCGTTTGCGTTCATACTACCCTTTACCTTTATGGTTTTCTCAAGGGTATTGGTTTTTGTATCGATGATTTTTATGGTGTTGCCCTTGCTACTGCGATCGCCATAATCAGTAAGGATCAAGTCATTATCATCGTCCATAGCAATAACCTCATGAGCCTGCATATCAATCGGTATTTCCGCTATTTCTTCCCCGGTATACAAATCAAAAACTTGTATGTCCCTGCTCAATTTATTCACAATATATAATTTACCGCTTGTTTGCAGGGTATATGATGGCATTCTAACCAGTAGCACCACCAGAACAAACAGGGCATATAGAGGAACAACCACTAGCAATACACGTTTTATTTGTTTTTTAAGCATTGGATAACTTCTTAGTTAATAAAGGCCAAGCCGTCCGGCATACTACCTGCTTTGATACTACTGACCAAAGTGAACGTACCCATATCAAGAACCTCGACCCTACCCGCAGCATAGTTGGAGACAAAAGCATATTTACCATTTGGGTGCATTAAAATTCCTACCGGGCGAGGCGTACGGTAGATGACTTTCTCAAATAGATTCTTCTTACCGGGAATCTGAACATTGGCAATTTGTTTTTTCGTTTCGGTGTCATAGATTGAAATCGTTCCATCACTAGCATTGGATACCAAAGACGTTTTCCCATCTATTGAAAACTGTAATCGCAAGGGTTGATTCCCAGTTTCTAACCGATTTGTGATTTCATAGGTTTCGGTATCTATTACGGAAATAGAATTATCATCTATATTCGTTACCCATAGTTCCGAACCGTCTGGCGTGATGTCTATTCCCTCGGCACGATCACTGCACGGAATTACCAGGACCACCTCATCTGTTTCCACATTTATAACACTAACGGAGCCTGAATTTATATTGCTTACGTATACCAATGGTTTTGTAGGGTGATGCACCAACAAATGACTAAAATCCTGCAGTGTACCTATCTGTTTTTCTACTTTATCAGTTACTATATCTACAACCGACAAATGGTTGCCAACATCCGTAACCACGCCCACGGTATTTTCCTGTGGCATGGTAATAATGCCATGCGGCCTTTCGCTTTCACCAAGTAATATTGTTTTTTCTTTCGTATGGGTATCCGCATTAATGACCGTAATACTTTTTGCTGCATCATCCGGAGATCCGTAATTGGTTACCACAATACGATTTGGATTGCTTACCAAAGTTGCCTCATGAGGTTCTATTGCCAACTGTAGCTCTTTGACCTCGGTCCCTTCGAACAAGTCAAAAATCGTAATACTTTTACTCCCTTTGTTTACCACATATAAGATACCTTCTGTCTGGATGCTGTACGTGGGTCGTTCAATAAAATAAACAAGACCAAGTGCCATCAGTAGCAGGCTAAAAAGTATGGTTACTAATTGTAATTTTTTCATATCCGGTTAGAATTGAATTGGTCAATAGCATAGCGGCACGCCCTAGCTGTAATGGCCATATAGGTTAAAGATGGATTTTGACAACCCGAAGAGGTCATGCAACTACCATCCGTAATGAATACGTTTTTAACATCGTGCATTTGATTGTATTTGTTCAGGACCGAGGTTTTAGGGTCGGTACCCATTCTAGCCGTTCCCATTTCGTGCACTGCCGAACCCGGAGGCGGACTGTTTCTGTAACTGCCCACATTCTCGAAACCAGCTTTTTTCAAAATTTCCTCGCTAGATTTTGTCATGTGTTCCATCATGGCCAAATCATTGGAACCATATTCAAAATGGACTTTTACCAGGGGCAAGCCCCATTGGTCGCGATTTTGGAAGTCCAAGGAAATCTTGTTCTCATAATTGGGCAATACCTCACCACGACCACCAAGGGAAATTTTCCATTTTCCAGGAGTTTCCAATTGTTGCTTTAGGGCAAGACCAAAACCTTGTGTTGCTTTTGATTTCCAATTTTCCCTACTACCTTTTCCTTGTATTCCGTAGCCTCTAATAAATTCGTGCTGTTCCGTAGTGTTGGTTAAATTTTGAAACCTGGGAATGTAAATGGTTCCCGGAGACCTACCTTCATAATACTTATCCAACAAACCATTGTAGGTGCCATAGGTTCCTTCATTTACCACATGGTCCATAAGATTATGGCCCACTTGTAAACTGGAATTCCCTAAACCATTAGGAAAGGACTCGGAAACCGAATTCAGCAAAATAGCCGCCGTTGCTATGGCAGATGCGTTTAGGAAAATGATTTTAGCATAAAAATTGATTTCTTCTTTGGAAATCGCATCTATAATCTTTACCCCAGCAGCTTTTTTAGTTTCCTTATCATAAATCACCTCTTTTACAACCGAGTTTTCCCTAAGCGTTAGATTTCCCGAATCATGGGCGTCCAAGAGTGTGGACGAATTACTGCTAAAGTAGCCTCCAAAAGGGCAGCCTCTGCTACATAGATTGCGATACATACAAGGCCCCCGTCCGTTTTTCTTTTCGGTAAGGTTGGCTACCCTACCGTTGATCAATATCCGATCTTGGTAGTTTTTGGCCATACTTTCCTTCAAATGCTTTTCTACTGCATTCATGGGTATGGGCGGTAAAAATTTACCATCTGGCAAATGCGGCAATGCCTCTAAACTACCGCTAACTCCTACATACTCTTCCACATAATCATACCAGGACTCTAAATCTGCATATCTTATAGGCCAGTCCACACCATGACCATCGGTTTTGTTCGCCTCAAAATCAAGTTCCGAAAACCGATAGCTCTGTCGCCCCCACGTCAAGGACCGACCACCAACTTGGTAGCCGCGTATCCATTGAAACGGTTTTTCTTGAATATACGGATGCTCACTATCCTTCACATAAAAATGCTTGTTGGTCGCATCACAATGACTGCTTTGAATAGGTCTTTCCGCCAGCTCTTTTTTAGATAGATGTGGACCATGTTCAAACTCCCAAGGGTTTTTCGCCGCCGTAGGATAATCCTTTATATGTTCTACATTACGCCCTCTTTCCAAGACCAAGGTTTTCAGGCCGCCTTCCGTAAGTTCTTTGGCCGCCCAACCACCACTAATACCGGAACCTACCACAATGGCATCGAACTTATGTATTTCTGTTTGCTTTTCCATAATAAGTTAACTTGTTGCCCAGGCTTTTTGGTTGGGCCGTAGCGTTGTAATTGCAGTATACCTGCCGGGAACAGGTTGGTAGGCCAATAATTGTGTTGCTCCTAACCGAGAGGTGCAATACCCTTCTACGGTCAAGGATTTAAGGATGGTAAAAAAAGAACGTCCCCGTATTTTTTTATCGATTTTAGATACTAGGCTATTCACATCGTAGTTGTTGTCCAAGTTTTGCAAAACACTTGTTTTTTCCGCTATTGTGCACTCTTGAAAACTAGCACCGTAATCGTTTAAACAAGTATTTTGCACATCCGCTAGGCCATTAAGGAAATTGTAATATTCCTTGTTGGAGGAACAGGATTCCATAAACCGAATAATATAGTCTTGTACCTCCGCGTCTTTTGCTCCAGGAGTTTCTGTTGCCGGTATGATGATATCTACCAGTTCTGCCAGTAAATTCTCGAACCTTTGCAATTGCCCCCTATCAATAGTTGACGGTGCATAAAAGAGTTTAAATCCGGTAACGGAGGCAAAGCCAAGTCCGGTGATTCCTAAAATTCCGCCAATAGCTTTTCTTCTGTTCATGATGTTTAGCTTGTGATTATGCCAATTGCTGATTTTTATTGATATCGAAATTCCTGATGTTCCAAACTACTCCCCTGTATAAAGCGGATAAGTGAGCCTTATCAAAAAGATATTTAATCGTATTTTTTGGAAGTGAGACCGAAAAGAAATAGAGCATAGCAAGAAAAAAAGTGAGCCCTTTGCTATTTCGTCTTAGAAAAAGCACCCTATTTCTATTCATGTAATAGGTTTTTAAGGGACTGTTCTTTCCTGTTGATATAGACTCCTTGTGCAGGATGGAGGAATTGGGTTGAAAATAAATTTTATAGCCTGCCCTTTTTACGCGTTCCGCAAAATCCAGTTCCTCATAATAGAGAAAATAACCCTCGTACAATAATCCAAGCTCTTCCAAAACACTTCTCCGTATCATCATACAAGCGCCATGGGGATAAAAAGTTTCCGTAACCTCGTTAAATTGTCCTTTATCCGTTTCCTTATAACCATAATGAAAGCCTCTTGAGGTAATGGGATTTATAGGAGACGCACCGGCATATTGTATGGTATTGTCTTCATAGAAATAGAGAATTTTAGAGCTCACAATACCTATGGTATCGTCCGACTCCATTAAATCTACTAGGCTATCTAGAAAGTCGGGCTGTACCTCGGTGTCATTATTCAGCAACAGAATATAATCTCCTTTAGCCTGTTTTAAGGCAATATTATTACCCCCTGCAAAACCTAAATTCTTCTCGCTAATAATGAGTTCCACTTCTGGATACCGTTCTTTAATTGAATAGGGCGAAGTAGATGGCGAGGCGTTGTCCACGATCAAGGTCTCAAAATTAGGATAGGTTACGTTCCGTAAGGTTTCCAGCATTTCGCAGGTAACCTCTGGCTGATCGTAGTTTACACTAACGATGGATACCATGGGGTGTTCAGCATTTGTTTTCATACTATTTTATTTATCGACCCTGACTTTTTCCTTTTCTAGGTATCCATAAGCTGGAATACTTCCCAAAAACTGTGCAAGGCCTTCCTATTTTATAATTCGATTAGCTGACATGACATTTGTTTATCAGGTCGTTACCTATTTCATGTACTAAGCCGCCGATAATTCGTGCTCATACTCCTCCGGTTTCCGTTCAAAAACTTTGGGATTGGACATCAAAGCCATGGAAGAATAAATCAACAATGAGGTAGGCATACCACCAAAAACGGCGTTACCATAAGAAGCCACCATAATGCCGGCCATACCACAAATGAGTGCACTGATCTTTATTTTGGTTACGGGATCCCGTACCCTGAACATCACTTTAAAAGAGGCCATTCCTATGACATAGAACAGAATCATTAGGTGTAATGTTAGGCCAATAATTCCCATCTCCGCCCAAATCATGACATACCAACTATCCGTAGCTACATGGGAAAGAAATGCATTTGGCAAAAACCGTTGTGCCTTATCCCCTGCATGGCCAATACCACCTCCAAACGGTCTGGAGGCCATATACCCTTTTAGTATTTGCTGATTGGCCAACCGTACCTGTAAGGATGCATCATTGGGGTCAAAAGCGGTGCGCATTCGCCTTATCTGGGCGTTGTTGTTCGCTATGGTCGTGTATTTAAAAAAGACGAAAACAACGGCCAAGAAGAGGACGCCCATACTCAGTACTTTTACGTTTTTCTTTAAAACAAAAAAGGTCATAAAACCTGCAAAGGGAACGGCAATGGAACCCCTTGTCCCAGATATGAGCATTCCATATATCCCAAGTATTCCTACGGTGATAAAAAACACCTTTGGCCATCCTTTTTTCGCCGCGGCATAAATAAGAAAAACCACACCCGCATAGCCTTGGTTACCACCAAACTGACCCGCATCACTGAAAAATGAGAATACCCGTAGTTTACCAAAAAGAATATGCGTCACGTGACCACCCCTGTCCAACCAAGCCTGCTCGGCAAAATCGACACCAAACACCATTTGACCAATACCCTTAAGAGTTCCTAAAATGGAAAAAACGCCCCAGACATAAAGAAAGGTATCCAACCTTTTGTTGGTATTAATGAGCATAAAGGTGATGATAATAAAGAAGAAGAAGTAAAAACCTATTCCCCTTCCGGCAATCCAAGGTTCGATCATCCTGGCCTCCGGATTTGCAATCTGAAAAATGAAATATCCTAACCAAATAGTGGCTAAAACCGTAATATCCTGTTTGGCCGGAGCCCAATCTACCCGTTCTCTAAACCGTTTAAAAATCAAGGCCAAAAAGGTTAAAAGCATAAGGCCGTCTATGGCAAAACCCAGTGGTAAACCTTGCACATAGCGCCCAATACCCAACACTAAAAAGTTGACGCCAATGGTAGCATAGAAACCCAGTACTGGATTTTGAAAAACCTTGTAAACGAAAATGCTTACGAACAACAGCGCCATCAGCAGACCTGCGCCCGCAACTTCCATTTTGGCAAGAACGAGTCCCACAAAAGCTACCCCAGCCATTACTGCAAGAATCGACTTCGGCTTGGCTAAATTGGCCGAACCGGACATTTTATCAAAAGGGTTGATATGGTTGCTTTCCGAGCTCAATTCACTTGATTATTTGATACGAGTTGTCGCCTACCGGTTACCTTGTTCAAAAGCCCTTTATAAAAGCCGATGCCGTTGCTAAAAATGCTTTTGTAGGATAAGTTCAACTCTTTGTTTAAAAAATACATCCCCATCCAAATACCTATGAGGGTAAATACGATGGATGCTACAGCCACCAATAAGAGCGATTTAAAAACAAAAATTGCTACAAAATCACCGATAATATTAGCGGCTACCATCACAAATACCTTGATGGCATTTATATTGGGTTTATTGATGCTATCCAAGCCTACGCCCGTCATCCTATCAATAGGTAACAGTAGGCCGTAAACGGAAAAGACACGTACGATATCCACTACATTAAAACCTGTTTCAGGATTTACTATCAGGTACTGCTCCCCGGATAAGAAAAGCACCAAATACTCAGCAAACACAAAGGTGAAAAGGCTCATCCCTACGAATAAATAAGTAAGTGCCCCAGAATAGGTATAGAACAAATTACGCACCTCTTTTACGTTACCTTGTACGCTTGCTTTGGACATTTTAGGGAATGCCGTTGCAACAAAGCTCCTTAAGGGAATTTGTTGTAGTTCAGTCAATTTTAGGGGAATGCTGTATAAGGCTACCGCCGCACTGCCCATATGGCTTAAGCTGATTATCAACGTGTCGGCACTTCGCAAGAGGTTACTCCCAATGAGGGTAAAGGTGGTGTATTTTCCAAAATTCAGTAAGGTTTTGTTGGTTGCCACACTTGCATTTGTGATGTATTTGGTGCCGTCCCAACCAAGGACCATGCTTAACAAAGAGGTCATTGCATTCACGACCAACAAACCTATTACCACCTGGTTCAGAGTCATTTCCATAAAAAAGAAGTGCACTAAAATGATAATGAAAAACAATCCACTTTTAAGGGCTTTAATGACCAACATTTTCCCGTATTCCCTGCCCGCCTGTAATACGACCAAGGCGTTGTTCCAAGGCAGGTTTAAAACAGCCAAAACAGGATACCACTTAAAAAAAAGATGATATCCAGAGGAACTGATAGTGTCGTTGAACACGGTGTAGCAACTCACTAGTATTAGCGCAATAAGCAGGGTCGCACCCAATCCTATCAAAGCATTGGAGCCTATTAACTTTATACGTTCATTTTCATCTGCACCAGATAAAAAACGAATAAGTCCCGTATTGGTAATTCCAAAACGGAACATTTCTACGAACGAACCACCGGTTATAAACAAGACCCATTCCCCAAAAATACCGATCGACCAACTTCTTGCCAAAAGCGCAAAACCGGCAATACCCAAAACTGCAATCACTAGGTTACCCGATAGGGATAGGAAATTATCTTCGCGAACCAATTTTTTGAATACTTTCATGAGTGGTCCTTTTTAGATTTGATTTTTTGAAAGAAACTGAAACTTAAAAATCGACTTTATTTTTTTCCTGAACTTATTTCGTGTTTTGGGCAGATCCCCCAATAAGGATTCCGTCTCGTTAATATTTACCCCGTTCACGATAATGCGCAGCTTTGAAACACAGGTCTCCTTTAAGTTGGCTATGGCAATCTCATCGGCATCGGACCAAATTCTATTGGAACGTAGTACTAGAATGTCCAAATCGGCATTGGTAATCAATTCTACCGGATAGTTGTTATAAATAATGGCCGGTACTTCTATGATAACCACATCTGGGGTGGTTTTTAACATAGATTCCCTTTCCCCCAAAATATCGGTATAGCTTTTTGCATTGTAAAAATTATGGTCCAATACATAGTTCATGTGTTCATCTGGCTCTAAATACGCCGTTGCATTGGCCAAAAAGGGACTGTTTAAATCTATTCGTACATCAGGATACCCTAACATCTTACTAAGAATAGACGCTTTTTGTTTTTTCTTAGGTTTTACCTGTGTTTCATCCTCGCTTATCGCATTATCATAGTTCAACAATAGTACCTTCTTACCATCCTGTTTTAGAGTTCTTGCAATATTACCGGACACCACGGTTTTTCCCTCTAACTTTTGGGTGCTGAATACGATGATGGTTTTTGGTTTTTTATTGGAATTCTGGACACCAAAATATTGAAGAATATTTTGAGTAATAATCTCGCTTAAACGCCTTTGGATAAACGCTAAATCTATTCCCCTAGGGTCTAAAATAATTTTAGGAATCATCCCGAAAGACGCTAACCCGGTTTCTTGGCTTGCTTTTATGGAATTTCTAAGGGTATCATCAAAATACTCCATCACAAAAATCATTGCCAAGGTCAAGATTCCCCCTAAAAAAGCAGCGGCAATAATTAAAATGGCTCTTTTTGTAGGATTGGGCGATAACGGATAATAAGGAGGGTCTACCGTTTTTAAATCCGAGGCCAGTTCGCTATCCTGTAATTTTAATTTTGCCAAGTTCAATCCGTGGAGAATCTCAAGGTAACCCTGTTCCGAGACCGAAATTTCACGCTCCAAGCGTTTCATATTGGCCCCTGCAGGTGCATATTTTGCATAGGTTTCTTGAAATTGGTCTTTTTGACCATCTATTACCCTTATTTTTGCCTTTAGGTTTTCGGTCTCTACGGCGCTGGCCATCCAATCGGGCAATACCTTAGAAATCTGCAATCCCTCAATGGAGTTTTGATACGTATACAATTCATCTACACCCTTTTGGATATCCGCTTGTAATTGCTCTGCCTGTTTTTCTAGACTATCCAAAGCTTTGAGTTGTGTTTCATTGCCACCGGACTGTATATCGGCCTGTTTTAAACCCATTCTGTATTTAAGACTACCAAGGGCTTTCTTTTTTTCGAGCAGGGCGTTACTTTTCATCTGGATCACTTCCTGCAATTTCAGCTTATCTTCCAAGCGTTTTGTCCCCGCTTGAATTCCGGCCAATTCTGCCTTTTTCATCTTATAATCTACCTCAAGTTCTTCTTTTACGACAGCAACCGCTTTACTTTGCTCATAATAGTTAATGATATTGGAACTTTTGTTAAATGCCAACAGTTTGGCCTCTGCGGCATCTAAACTCTTTTTTGCCTTTGCCAGTTCGTTCTCAAAATACTTGACAACGGAGCCAGATCTGTTTTCCTTGATGATTTTATAGTTCTTTATGCATACGCTATTGTAAATGACCAAGGTTTGCTGACATATACCCGGATCATTAACCGTGTAGGTAAGTTTTATTAAATCACTACTATTGATACGTTGCGCTTTAATATCGGATAGCGCCTTTAAGGAATAATGTTTATTTTCCTCATAACTGAACAGCTCGTACATAAAATTATCTGTACTACTGCGCATTAGTTTTAATAGGTTATGTACGGTTTTTTCGTAATTGTGGCGGTTTATTTCTGGCGGTAGCGGATTATTTACCAAGGTGGTATCCAACTCGGTCAATGTAGTATCGATTCCCTTCTCAACGTAGGTATATATATCTTCCGGCACTGTCGCTTTGAGCTCATCATACAATTCTTTTGAAATATATTTGGGGTTTGCCTCGGGCAACATCAAGTGCAGTGCCAACAATCGTACCGCGACCTCTTCTTGGGTCTCCCTAGATTTAATAATATTGATAAGGTTATCAAAGGCCGAATTGGTTGCCTGTGTACTAAACTTCTTATCCATTTCAATAGATGAACCCGTAGCAAGACCTGTATATAAAATAGTCTGTGAAGAGTACTCGTAAGAAGGATTCATGGTCAACACAATGACCAATACACCCAAAAGTAAAGGCACCAGTACCAAGAGTACGATGTGTTTTAGTATTAACCTTATAAAGTCTATTAGCGTCATTTGCTTAATTGGGGGCGTTTAAATCAAATACAAAACCGGCCATATCCTCCAGCATCTTTTTAGTAGTAATAAACTCGGACAAGGCGGTTTCATAGGCGGCCTCCATATTTGTCGTTATGCTGTTTATTCGCACGTATTCCGACATGGGCACCAAACCGTTTCTAAATTCTTTCTCTACCATCTGCATGTTCACCCTACCATCGCCCAGGCTTTCTGATCGTATCTGTAATAACTTTTGCTTTAATAACAGTTCTTGGTACAGGGTGATTACCATTTTTCTTAATTGCTCATTTTCGAACTCTACCATACTTTTGGCCGCCTCCACTTCAGATTGTGCCAATTTGATTTGATGTTTTCTGTTCAGACCGTCAAACAATGGAAACTTTAGGAAAAATCCAGCACTGTAATTAAACTGCTTTGTGGTCGTCAACACCTGGGATAGCGCCTCGCCGTCTTCATTACTGGTAAAGTTGTTAAGGTTACCGTAGCGACTATCTAACTGTAACCCTAAATTTCTGGACCAATGCAACTTTTCAGATGCCAAAGCAGCCTCTTTAGCGTCTATATTATTGGCTCTAAAATTTACCATGGCGCTACGTTTAATTACAGAATCTATGACTGTTTGCAAGGGTGGAAAATTAGAAATAGGGGCATTAAGTTCCTGACTATTTTCAAAGGATATTTCTTGTCCTTGAACTATACTAATGGAGTGTAGCGATACCATCAGAATTAATACTATTTTAATAAGTCTACACATTCTCTTTCTGAAAAACCGCTTTAAACGTTCTTATAATAATCCACATATCCAGCCAAAAGGCATATTTACTATTGGCCATTTCTACGTATTTATTATCCAGTTCCTTGCGCTCTTGGGTAGACATTTTAGCACTTCTGCCCCTAGCTTCTACCTGCCAAAGCCCAGTAATTCCGGCAGGGCCGTTAAAACGCGTTGTCCACTCATCCGTAGTCAACAATTCCGCCTCGTATAAGGGTAATGGGCGGTTACCTACGATAGACATATCGCCCCTTAAAACATTGATAAGTTGTGGCAACTCGTCTATACTTAGTTTTCGTATAATATGGCCTACTTTGGTAATTCTTGGGTCGTTCTCAAATTTGATGAAAGCACTTTCCGTATCTTCTTTTTTAGCCTTATTGAAGGCTGTCTCACTTATTTTTTCGTCATCCCCTATTAAGTACACCTCGGTAGAAGATTCGGGAGCGGTCTCTTCTGCTATTTTAGTCGTGGAGGTTTCTACCTCATCTGTACCAGCATATTGGTTTAAATGTTCAAACTCCTTCATGCGCTGATCTGCATCGGGGTACATGGAGCGCAGTTTTAAAAAATTGAAAATTTTGTAACCAGTACCCACCCTTTTGGAAATATAATAGACTTTACCTTTGGATTCTAGCCTAATGGCAATGATGAAAACTAACAATAACGGCGAGGCGCACAAGAGGGCAAGACTGGCGACCACAATGTCAAATGCTCGCTTTAAAAACCCAGTCCTATAAGGTTTTACAGCTTGCTTTGCGATTTTTATATTGTTTTTTTCCAGATTTCCTTTCAGTTCCTTTAAAAAAGTAAGACGATCATACAACCCGGTTAGTCCTATAGGTTTTGCATAGAAATCATCTATACCACACTTTAAGGCCTCTTTACGTAATTCACTGTTTTTTGTACTATGTACCAGTATAAAAGGTATTTTAAGTTCTGCAATACGAGAGTGCAAGGTGTTGAAAAAAGCAATCCCGTTTTGACCGGGGAGTTTATATTCACAAATAATTGCGCCAATTGTACTGTTGTTATCTATTAGCGTAGCAGCCTCTAACGAGTTTCTGCACATTTTTAAACGGCTGTTGGGATTCTGCACTGCAAACTCGTTAATAAATTCAAAATCCTCACCAACATAAATAACCAATAAGGTATCCTTACAAACTTCTAACATGGGCGCTATGTATTTTAATATGGGTTGACAAATTAGAAAAGTGGTCTTAATATGAGGTAAATGTAGGTTTTAAGCTACTTTTGTCGAATTTGTTGTTGTGAATGCCTTTAAACTTGTTGTAAAATACATCTTACTTAGTAATAAGAATAAACTTACTTTTGAGATTGTCATAAAACTAATGGACGCGTTTGCACTGAAAGTAGGTTGACCTATAGTTGCAGTAGTACAGCCTGTAGGTCATAGTTCTCCATTTCTAGGTGGCCGTATTGCTCTCCAGAATATTGTCTATTCGAATAGATAGCTCTTCGGGATTAAAAGGTTTTACCATATAATCGTTTGCACCAAGTTTTAAACATTTTATTCTGTCGGCGCTGCTATCACGGCAACTTAATACGATAATGGGAATGTCCGAGAAGTATCCGCTGGATCGCACCTTGGTTATTAACTCATAACCATCAAGCTCCGGCATCTCCAAATCCGAAATAATCAGATCCGGAATATCGCCCTGTTGTAGCCACTGCAAAGCCTCTAGCCCGTTCGATTTGGTGATTACATGATGTTTTTGTCCCAGGAACTGAGCAAGCAATTCGCTTAGAGTATGTTTGTCGTCTACTACTAAAATTTTCATATTTACTGTTTAATAGGTTATAAAATGAGTAAGATTAAGATAAGGTATCCGGGTGGTTTGGAACATAGTTCCGTTACACTCTGTCCGAACTAAGAATATAATGGGTGTTCGTTTCTCTCAATACGTCCGATATGTTACTGTTCTGATTTCCGAAAATGGAAAGTATTTTATTGTTCCGAACCGTATTACAGTATAACTTTTCCATAGCTCTAGCGGCCATCTTATCCATAGTTAAAACGCCTTCCAGGCTCAACATCACTTGTTCCTTTTTCTCCAAAAGTTGATTTACATGGTTGGTGGTTATTCTGGCGGTCTCCGAATTTAAAACGCCTAGAATTTTCAACATACCGTACTCTTCTTTAATTTGAATTGCCATAACTACTTCTTTTTAGGTTAAGATTTTAAAAATATAATTCTTACCTATACATAACGTTTTTTACCTACTTTATTGTAGTATTTTTCTTATACTTATTTCAAAACATCTAATAAACACTTCATTTTAAAGCAATTTCCTAACTCGGCAGAGCAAGTTTATCTGTCAATAGTCCACAAAAATGCAGTGTAAAATTTATGAAAAAGGTGATGTGAAGACGAGCAGCAAATATCTATAGATAACTGGGATTCCTGCGCCGTTTAATGGGACGGGATTTTGACCAATGCGTATTTAAGTACTACTAAAAAAAGATACGCTCCAAGAATTGAGCAAGAGCGAAAAATTGAATTCAATACCAATTTAAATTCTAGATGTCGCATAAAACAAGTTTCTTTTTTACTCATTTGTCGTCATAAAATAGAACCATAGCTAATGCTATGCTTAGATTTCATTCCTAAACTGAGAAAAAAATAATTCAAATTTTAAATACGACATTCAAAACTTAAATTGGTATAACCATGTTCTAAAACTCAACCAAATGACATAGGCTGTTTTGTATATGGTATTCAAACCCTTACAGATGGTTCGCCACAATAGTACTTAAATGTACGAGGGAGGTTGTTAGAATCGGTTAACGGTTTTTAAGCTACGTAGAAAACCTAAAAAGAAATAAAATTTACTATAATAAATTGAGCCTAAGCATAAGTTCCGGTCTACTAGAACGACTTATAGGAATTACTTTTTTATCGATCAAGACACTATTGTCCTCAATATCCACGATCATCGTAAAGTTAATAATGTAGGAACGGTGGATTTGTAAAAATAATTTTTCAGGCAACTTTTCCTTTATCTTTTTCAAGGTTGTATGCACATGATATGTTCTAGCCGTGGTGGTAATATCTATATAATCTCCGTTAGCTTCTATGTAGCGTATATCTCTTAAATCAAGTTTAATCAATCGCCTATCTATATTAATGAATAGGTCTTCGCTACTGTTATCCGTTTCTAATTCTTGTGCTGCACTTGCTGGCTCGCTTTTCAACGCTCCTTTTACCTTTTGGATAGACTTTTGAAACCTATCCGCGGTTATCGGCTTTACCAAATAATCTACAATTGTATCATATTCGTAAGAGGCAATGGCAAAATCGGTATCCGAGGTAATGAGAACAACTTTTGTAGTGTCCCTAATGGTCTGTACAAAATCTACACCGCTAAAACCTGGCATGTGAATATCCAAAAAGACAACATCTACAGCATTTTTATTTATGTACTTTATAGCTTCGATAGCGTTATCAAACTCTTCTAAAACGGTTAATTCCGGCACGGTAGAACACAATTTGGATACAATTGCCCGAGCCATTTTTTCGTCATCTACAATAATACAGTTCATAATCAGATTTTTTTGATATACCCTTCCATTAGTTCCAATACTTTAACAAACTCAGAGTTAAGACCAATAGTATTTTGTTTAAGTTCATCTTCAAATTTTACCGATAACTGGTAGGCGGTTTCCATCCCAAGGATATTGAACTTGTGTTTTAGTTTATGCACCAGTTCGGAGGCTTGTTTATAATCGGCGGTTTCCATGGCTGTCAGATACTGTTCTTTTTCCTTAGGAAACTCTTCCTTTAGAATGTTTATGAACTGCTGTTCAAATTCGCTATCACCACCAGCTAACTGTAGTATATAGTCCATGTTGGGTTTATCCATGCTATTCTTTTTTAAATGTGACATAAAAGGTGGTTCCCTTACCCACCTCGGATTCCAACCATACGTCACCGTTGTACAAACTTGTTATTTTTTTTACTAACGAAAGCCCAACACCAGCGGCATTGGTACCATTTTCCAGTTTTGTGAACATATCAAAAATACTGGTCAGATGTTTTTGAGGAATTCCCTTTCCATTATCCTTAACAATAAACTTCCAATACGCCTCATCTGCTATATAACCAATACTTATTATCCCCGATTCCTTATGTTGGGTTGCAGTTATGGCGTTGGCTATCAAATTACTAAATACCTGCTCTATCCAGTATTTTTGAATGGAGATTACCGGTAATTCCTCATCGAACTTAAGGGCAATATTCGAAGGTATTTCACAGTTATTGGCTACTTCCAGTACGAGTTGGGCAACATCTAGTTTGGATTGCGCGCCCATATGATTGCCTACCGTTGCATGTTGCAAAATGCCGTTTATTAGGTTGTCCATGCGCAACAGGTTATCGGAAACCAAGGAACAATGACGTCTACTGTCCTCCGAAAACTTGCTTTTTTCTTCCTCTAGTATCCAAGACATTAGCGCATTGATATTTCTAATGGGCGACTTTAGGTCGTGAGACACCATTTTGATATAGGTGTTCAAGGCCTCGTTCTGAGCCTCTAAATCATTGAGCAATACATTTTTTTCCTCTGTAACCGATACCATTTGTGATGCAAGCATGTTAACATGTCTGGCCAACTTCTCGGTTCCGATGTTTAGACTTTGGTTGTCCTCTAACTTATCCGTTACCCCAAGGTTAACGTTTAGGCTATCTACCGCCTTTTTTAAGGATACCTCTACCTGCTTTTGCCTCTCGGATTCTCGCAGCAACTCATCATAATCGAGCTGCGGTTCTTCCAAATCTTTGGCACCGGCCTGCTGCATCTTGGATAGTCTTTCATCATAATTGGCATAGGTATTTGCCACGACATCTATAAAAGACCTTATATCCGGGCTGTCCTGTAATGCTTTGGGTATATGCTCCCTTATCTGCTGCTCCAATAAGTTTCCCATTAGGTGTTGAATATGGTTCCCGGATGTTTACGTTCAGGCATACCATCAAAAGCCTCTCCCATATCTTGTATGGCTTGTGTAATTTTCATAGGCTTAAGGGAACAAATTTCTTTATTTAAGGTAAAATGAAAGGCCGTGCCCGTACCCAATTCGCTATCTACCCATATTTCTCCTCCATACCGGTCAATAATTTTCTTAACGATGGACAAGCCAATTCCAGTGGAACGTTCTTTATTACCTATAGATTGAAATATCTGAAAAATTTTCTCGTGGTATTCCTTAGGTATTCCCACCCCATTATCCCGTATAGTGAAAGACCAATGGGTGTCCGATTCCGAAAACAAGACTTCTACCAGTCCCTGTTCTTTCTCTATATGCATTACGGCATTACCTATTATATTCTGAAATAGCTGTTGCATCTTTGTAGCATCGGCCAAAATAACAGGTAATCGTTTGGGCACTGCAAGCTGTACATGATCTGGTATAAAAATCGTATCGCCAACCTTGGTAATCACCGTATTTAAATCTACCTCTGTTTTATCCAAGGCCGAGTTATTCGCTGTAGAATATTCCAAAATCCCGTGTATAAGCTTGTCCATAGAAGCTACTTTTTCTTGCATTAAATGCAGGTTGTGTCTTCCCGTATCGTCCAGTACATCTTTATAGTCTTCATACAGCCAAGTTGACAAAGCACTAATACTTCTTAAGGGCGACTTTAAATCATGGGATACAATATGGGCATATTCCTGTAGCCCTTTATTGCTGTTTTCCAGCTCTTTTAGAAGTCGTTCTTTTTGGAATTCTAGAATTTTTTGATTTGTAATATCCAGATGAATACCTATGGAACCTATGACATTCTTATCGTTGTCGTAACGTGGAGCACCACTGATCAACCAGTGCTTTCTAGCTCCTAACTTATCCAAGACCTCTACTTCATAGGAGTCGGATTTTCCCTCTTTCCTTTTTTGGGTTTTTGAAGGGATCACATTTTTATTTTTGACATCAAGTATATCGGATGCCCTGTTACCTAAAAGCTCTACTTCCCTAAACCCGCTCATGGAACAAAAACTCTGGTTGGTCATTTGAATGATATCATCGTTGTCAACTTCGATTAACCCAAGGTTCATATTCGCAATGATACTGCTGTACTTTTCCCGCTCTGCATTTAGCCGGTTCTCTGCAGCACGTTGTTCCGTAATATCCTCTATGAGCGCCACCAAATAATTAATATCTCCGTTTTTGTTCTTAACGGCACTGACGCTTGTTTTTGCCCACAACTCCGAACCGTTCTTTTTTCTGTATTTATTGACTATGGAAAAATTATCTAGTTTACCCTGTTTCATTGCCTTGACCAATCGCTCACCCTCTGCCTCATCTTCTGGGTTGGAGATGTGTTTTACGGTCATGGTTTTTAGTTCTGCCTGTTCATAGCCCAAGAGCTGGGTCATGGTATCGTTAGCCTTAATGATTTTTCCATCATCAATAAGTACAATACCAAGGGGAGAATTTTGGACTATAATATCCAATTGACTCCGTTGCTCCAATAGTAGTTGTTTTATTTCCATCTCTTGGGTAATATCTCTCAAGATACCTTGTGCGGCAACAGGTCGATTGTCGCCGTCATACACCAAACTACTGTTGAGCTGAACCCATTTAACCGTGCCGTCCTTAACATATATTTTAGCTCGGTAATTCTTTAGCACCCCGACTTCCAATAAAGATTTCATGGATTCTACCGTGTATTCCATAAAATCTTTATGAACCAATTTGGAAAGGTTTACCCTTTCCTTCATGTGGTCATAGCCCAGAAAATCTTTGGCGGAACTATTCATGTTCACTACATTGAACCGAAGGTCCATAACTACATAAGGATCTATGATATTGATGAATACACCATCTAATTCCGATGTCTTTTCATTTAATAAGTTTTCCAACTTAGCATTAGCACGCTTTAAATGTTGTGTGGTGTCATATAACTCCTTGGATTTTGCCTCCAAAATTTTTTCGGCCTGCTGTCTGGCGCTTTTTTGGCGATCAAGTGCACGTTTTAGAAGTAGTATCTTGTTACTATCCATGTTGTACTATATGAAATTGAACCTCGGTCCCGTCCTCTTTTAATAACTCATAGGAAACCGAAGCGGTTTCGTTAAAGTGTTCGAATGTCTTTTCCATTAAGCCATGTGCCAAACGATACAGCCCTCTGGAGGAACTGTATATCATAGTTAGCGACGTATCTGTTTTTTCCAGAATCTTAAAGGTCGGTAGCTCCGCGTCCGGATATAATTTTTTAACATGTATGTGAATATGATCTTCTATGGCGTATAGTAAAGCCAATGGAGAATTATAGGATTGAATCACTTCTGGATGTGCATTGGTTAGACTAGCGAACAAATAAAGTCCAAAAGCATAGATAAGATCTCCTGAACTAATTTTGGTTACTGTGCCCAGTTCTGTTATTAAGCTAACCATTTCGTTAAAGTCATAAGTACCTACAGAGGTATAGATTCCTTGTGAAGGTAGGTCAGCGGATTCAATAATCGTATCTACGGTCTGCAATCCAAACTTGGATTCGACCATTTCTAGGAACTCGGTAAAAACAATGCCTTTCATCTACTTATCTTTAAAAAACTAAAGTAGGAAAAGTATTACTCTACATACAAAAATATGTTGTGAAATTGCATTTTTTGTTAGCCTTTGACCAGTTGGTTTATACTCCAATATTCTAGAACTGTTTTCATCCTGGATTCATAATCACCATATTTTAAGGGTTTTATAACATAGCCGGCGATTCCCAATTGGTAACATTTTAATAAATCCGCTCTATTTTCAGAAGTGGTGAGAATGATTGTAGGCAGGTACTGTAAAATGGCATCATTTTTAAGTATTTCTAAAAACTCTATTCCGCTCATCCTAGGCATATTTAAATCCAACAGGATAATATCGGGCAGCTTATCACCGGACCTTAGAATTTTTAAAGCGTCTTCTCCATTAGAAGCTTTCACAATTTCATATTTAGCCTCGACTTTGGACAAGGTCCTTTCCAACTTCATTACCTCAATGGCGTCATCCTCAATCAATAATATATCCATAGCGCTCAATTTAATAAGAACAAAAGTCTTTATTAATAATTAACCTTGGGCATTGGGTATAGCTGAATTACCCATTGCTGTAGATGAACGGTAAAAATGTATAGATTAGTATTTTAAATAAGGTAAGAATTTTCTTCTTTTTAAACATACCCAAATAAAAACACCTTACACCGGCTACCTAAGCGTTATGAAAAAAATCGTGCTTATACAAAAAGAGCAGTAGATTAAATATCAGTAATAGAATAGGCTCTCACAGCCTTTATCCTCTTACTTTTAAAAAACAGATGTGGTTGCTTTAGGTAGTTTAATTCGGCAAATTAATTCAACCAAACTTCCGATCCGGACTAAAAAGGTCTGTATTCATGCAGGTTTTCCTTTCATCGACAATTTCTGCAACCAGTTTTCCAGTGGCAGGGCCTAAGCTCCAGCCCATCATGGCGTGCCCCGTGGCAAAAACAAGATTGTCATAGTTCTTGGATTTACCAATATATGGCATCCCATCCGGGGAAACGGGTCGCATTCCCGTTTTTGCATTGTCGATTTCTTCTTGTTTTATTTCCAATTCCGGATAAAAACGTTTGGCTCCGTTTGCTATGGCCAGTACCCGTTCCTTTCTGATAACATCATTGATTCCTGTAAACTCCATAGTACCCGCAAAACGTGTAAAACCTTGCATTGGGGTAACGGCCATATTGGCCTCCATAAGTATGGCGGGCATACGAATTCCTGTAGGGCGCTCTACGTTGATGCGATACCCTTTACCCGCCTGTAAGGATAATTTTATATTTAGTTTTTTGGAGAGTTCCCCACTCCAAGAACCGGCAGCGATAACAATGCTATCCGGTTGGTACGTAGTTTTGTCCGAAATAATCTTCGTTATTCTTTCGTTGGCTACCTCCATATCCAAAACGGTTTCATTTGTCTTTATGATAACACCTACACTTTTAAGGTAGTTCAACATTTTGGGCATAAACTCCGTTGGTGTGGTATGTCCGTCACATTCGTAATGCACCGCTCCTTTTGCATCGATATTAATGTTGGGTTCTAGTCTTTGCAATTGATCTTTGTTCAATTCGTTAACCTCTAGCCCCAAAAAACTTACTTTTTTAGCTATCTCCATTTCATGTTCATACGAGGCATCTGTCTTATAAACCATTAACAAACCTTTCCGTTCCAACTGAAAGTCCCCCAAATCACCAGAAGCTTTAATGGCAATAAAAAGTTCCCTACTTATGATATTAATATCCTTTATTGCAGGAATGGCTTTTTCTACTTTTTGTTTTGTTGACGACTTATGAAAATACCATGACCACTTTATAAAATCCAGATCTAGTCGGGGTTTCATATAGAACGGACTGGCGGAATTGAACATCATTTTTAAACCTTTGAGAATCATTCCCGGCGACGCCATCGGAATTATGTGGCTTGGGGTAAGATAACCCGCATTTACAAATGAAGCTCCGGAGGTAATGTCCGATTTATCTATGACCGTTACCTGATGCCCTTCTTTCTGAAGGTAATACGCCGAGCAAAGCCCTACGATACCACCACCAATAATTAGTATGTTCTTTCCCATTGTTATATCACCTGAAACCCGTGTGCATAAGGGTCGTCTTCATCAATTGTTATCGTATTCTGTCCGTAAATTTTTGCCCATCCCTGTATACTCGGTATTATAGCTGGTTTACCCAAAAGCTGGGTCTCTTCTTCTACCCTACCAACGAATTTGGAGCCAATAAAGCTTTCATGGACGAATGCATCTCCCTTTTTTAATTTTCCCTTGGCATGCCATTGTGCCATTCTCGCGGATGTTCCTGTACCACAAGGCGAACGGTCTATGGCCTTATCTCCGTAAAATACGGCATTTCTGGCGGTCGCATCTGGCGAAATAGTGTCCCCTGTCCACAGCATGTGACTCACATCCTTAATAGTTTGGTCCTCTGGATGTACAAACTTACCTGGGTGCTTTTCATTTATTTTATTCCGCAATTCCTGACTGAACTGTATCAATTGACTCGCCGTAAAATCCTGAACTCCAGAAAAATTTTGTTGCGGATCTACAATGGCGTAAAAATTACCACCGTAGGACACATCAAAAACCAGTTCTCCCAAAACGGACGATGTTATCGTTAAATCTGTCGCGGCCAAGTAAGACTTTACATTGGTTAGTCTTACCCAATCTACTTTCTCCCCTGTTTGCTGGTATGCTATTTTTACCAATCCGGCCGGTGTTTCCATGCGTACTTCTCCCGGAACTTTTGGTATAATCAAACCTTCTTCTATCCCGATCGTAATAGCACCGATAGTTCCATGACCACACATGGGCAAACAACCACTGGTTTCTATAAAAAGAATACCAAAATCATTTTCGGGACTTGCAGGTGGATAAAAAATGCTTCCACTCATCATGTCGTGCCCACGAGGTTCGAACATCAAACCCTTACGGATCCAATCGTATTCCTTTAAAAAATGTTGGCGCTTCTGGCTCATGTTGGCACCGTTAAGCTCTGGGCCGCCCTCCTTTATAACCCGTACAGGATTACCGCAGGTATGGGCATCTACACAAACAAAGGTATTTTTTGACATGTATTATTTCGTTTTTTGAATGTAGGCGTTTACTCGTTTTTCCAAAATAGGCAAGGTTACCGTTCCCTGTTCCAATATAATCTCATGGAAGTCCCGAATATCAAATTTAGCACCTAATTCCTTTTCTGCTTTTGTGCGAAGTTCCCTGATCTTTATCTCTCCCATTTTATAGGAAATGGCCTGTCCGGGCCAAGCGATATAGCGATCGGTTTCTGTGTTTACTTCATGTTCGCTCAATGCGGTATTCTCCAACATAAAGGCGACCACCTGATCTCGCGACCATCCTTTGGCATGGATTCCCGTATCTACAACCAAACGGCATGCACGCCACATCTCATACGTATACTTTCCAAACTCCTCGTAGGGCGTAGTGTAGATTCCCAGTTCGTTGCCTAAAAACTCGGTGTACAATGCCCAACCTTCTCCGTAGGCAGATAAATAAGTATTTTTTCTAAACTGCGGAATACTATCTCCCAATTCACGGTTTAAACTTCCTTGCAAATGATGTCCCGGCACCGCCTCATGCGCTGTTAAGGATGGTAGGGTGTACAACGGTCTACTGTCCAATTTATAGGTGTTTACCAAATAAAAACCAGGTTGTGTGTCCGAAGACGGACCTGAATAGCGCCCGCCCGTATATTTAGGCGCGATGGCATCCGGAACTTTTATAACTCCATAAGGTCGTCTAGGTAGGGTCTTAAAAAATTTAGGAAGTTCGGCATCGATCCGTTTTGCAATATCCCGCGCGTTCATTAAAAGTTCTTTTCCAGTTTTCGCGTAAAACTGCGGATCGGTACGCAAAAAGTCCAGAAATTCATCAAAACTGCCCTTGAAACCGACATTTTCGATGATCTTCAGCATTTCAGATTTAATACGGGCGACTTCTTCCAATCCTATATTGTGAATATCATCTGCGGTGTATTCCGTAGTGGTGGTGTAGTAGTTGATTCTATTCTGATAAAATTCGCGTCCGTTCGGCGTTTCCGATACACCCAAATCTTTTCTTGTTTGAGGTATATATTCTGTCTCAAAAAAGGTTTTAATCTTTTTGAACGAAGGCACCACATTTTTTTCTATTGCGATTTGTGCTGCGGTTAATATGGAATCCGACTGTGTTTGGCTTAAACTAGCTGGAAGTTTGGTAAACGGCTCATAAAACGCACTTTTGGCAAAATCATCAACGATATGAACGTCATACGTAGATTCGTAACCCTTAAAAATAACCTGCGGTTGAGAGATTCCCTTTTTTATGCCCTCTCTTAAAAGTACCAAATGCTCATCAACAAATGTGGGTACCGCATTCAATACATTTAGATAATGCACCGCATCTTTATGGCTCAAAATAGGTTTTATACGATAGTTTAGATTGAGATGAAATCCCTGATCTGCCTGAATAGGATTCAAGTACATCCGGTACGTATACTCATCAACCCTATTCTGAAGCCTAAAACGCAGTAGTTCATGTGAAATTTGCTGTGTTTCCGTTAAGCTAGAAAATTCGATTTTCTCTAGTTTTTTCAATTGAGCTCGGGCAAAATCCGCATCCTTCTTTTCCAACTCGGCTTTATGTCTGCCCAAAGGATACTCCGTATAATCATATAAGGAAAAAGCCGAAACCTCTTTTATAAGTGCTTGCAATTGTGTTGCGCTTGTTCCTTGTGCCGTACCCTTAGCTACCGTTAACAGTACCGCAATAAGAACTATACGTACATAATGTAGGGCACCTTGTTTCATAATTTGCATCATAAAGTTATCGATAAGGATAAACACTTAAATTTTATTGTTGGTATGTATACCGTCCACTACCCTCATTATTCCCAAGGGATTCTCGTTGCGAAGGGCTTCGGGCAAATATTCGCTTGGCCAGTTCTGATAACTTACCGGCCTAACCCAGCGCCTGATCGCTCCTGTTCCTACCGAGGTAAACCTACTATCCGTGGCAGCTGGAAAAGGACCACCATGTTGCATGGACGGACATACTTCTACCCCTGTTGGAACACCGTTAAAAATTATACGTCCTACCTTATTTTGCAAAGTATCTACCATAGACTTGTATTTCGCCAGCTCCGTATTGTTTCCAAGAACAGTACCCGTAAGCTGACCTTCTAACTTTGCAAGTATGGCTTCCAGCTCTTGCGCATCGGCACAACGGACGACTATCGAAAAAGGGCCGAACACCTCTTGGTGTAATTTTGTGTTTCTTAGGAAATTAGCACCATTTACGGTAAGTACACGCTGTTGCCCCACGTTTGGAGATACCGCAGTTTCGTAATCGGCAACCATATCTACCGTAGCCTGTGCGGACAACTCTTTTTTACCTTTCTCGTAGTTACTATGGATATTAGGATGCAGCATACAAGTAGGCTCCAAGGTGCTTATCTCCTTACCAAGGGTTGAAATAAAAGCATCTAAAGCGGTACTTTTCATAGCCAGAATAAGGCCTGGGTTGGTACAAAACTGTCCCGCGCCCAACACAATGGACCCAGCATACTGTTTTGCCCAATTATCCCCGTTTTCGGTTAAGGCAGATGGTAAAACCACTATGGGATTTACACTACCCATTTCCGCAAAAACAGGAATGGGCTCGGGCCTTTCGTTCGCTAGTCGGTACAGCGCCGTTCCTCCCTTAATACTTCCGGTAAACCCTACCCCTTTAACCGCTGGATGCATAACCAATTGCCGACCTACTTCTATTCCGCTACTGTTTAAGTTGGAAAACACTCCGTTGGGCATACCCGTTCTTTGGGCGGCCTTAATAATGGCAGAAGCTACCATTTCCCCGGTTCCGGCGTGCATAGGATGACTTTTAACGATTACAGGGCACCCAGATGCAAGTGCACTAGCCGTATCGCCACCTGCAGTGGAAAATGCCAAAGGAAAATTACTGGCACCAAAAACAACGATAGGTCCCAACGGACATAACATTTTACGAATATCAACTTTTGGCATCGGTTGGCGGTCCGGTTGCGCGGTATCAATACTTGCTTCTACCCAAGAACCCTCTTCCAATAAGTCGGCAAAAGCCCTTAGTTGTCCCATGGTCCTTCCCCTTTCCCCGGCGGCACGACCAGCTGGCAAACCAGACTCTTGGGTGTATACCTCTATGAGGGCATCTCCCAAATTGTCTATTTCCTCGGCAATGGCACGTAGAAATTCGGCCTTGCGCTTTCCGGAAAATTCGCGGTAGGTAACGAAAGCAGATTTAGCCAATGTAGCTGCTTCCATAATTTCCTCTTCATTTGCTTCTTGGAAAGCCCATTCCGTAGGTAGATTTAACTTAGGGTCGAAGGTGTTAAACTGCTTATCCCCTTTTTTTGAAAGTTCCGATCCAATATAATTAGCTCCTGATATCATGTGGTCTATTGTTTTTTTAGTATAACCAAAAATAAGGAACAATCATCTAAAAGTCTTCAGATGGCCATTCCTTATTTCTAAAATCGTATTTTAATATGTATGCGTTTCATTCTAGGCCATGCTCAATCCTTTATAAGCAGGCAAATTTGGTCTTTTTGCCAGCCCATCACTAATTATTTTAGCGACTCTTTCACGCTCTGCACCTATTAAAGGCAGTCTTGGGGCCCTAACATGTTCCGTTCCAATACCTGTTGCAACTTCTGCCATTTTAATGTTCTGTGCTAACTGTGGATTAATATCCAACTCCAAAATAGGTAAGAACCACCTGTAAATTTCTAAAGCTTCCGCCATTTTGCCCACTTTTGACAATTCATATATAGTACAAGTTTCCGCAGGGAAAGCGCATACCAAACCGGCCACCCAGCCATCGGCACCCATCAATATACTTTCCATACCTAACGTATCTACCCCCGTGAATACCTTTAAGCGATCGCCAAAACGAGCTTTTATCCTAGTAATATTGGAAATGTCTCGAGTGGACTCTTTTACCGCTTCTATGTTTTTACACTCCAGCATTTCCTCGAACATATCCAAAGTAACTTCGATACCGTAATCCACAGGATTATTGTAGATCATAATGGGCAAATCGGTACTATTTGCAATAGCCTTAACATAAGTTACGGTTTCGTAATCATTGGCCTTATAACGCATTGGAGGTAAAATCATTAAACCTCTGGCACCACATTCTTTTGCAACACGGGCCGCTTCAATGGCCGCTTTGGTAGTTTGTTCCGCGATATTGATAATGACAGGAACCGCACCGGCTACCATTTTTACAGTTTCTCTGATCAACTGCTGCTTTTCTTCCCCTGTTAAGGTACTTGCCTTTCCTAAAGTACCGCCAAGAATAATACCGGAAACACCGGCATCTAGTTGCGCTTTTATGTTTACTTCGAACATTTCCATGTCCAATGTATCGTCTTCATTAAATTTTGTAGTTACCGCTGGCATAACGCCATTCTAGTTGATACTCTTCTGTACTGTTTTAAAGTTAGGGCAAAGATACAGTGGCAACTTAGGGATAGGATTCATCAATTTTATCCTTAACTTAGACTATATTATCCTATATTTGATTTTATTCCATATATTAAGGTAAATTTAATTCACTTTGAAAATATATCCATTTGAAATACCAAAACCTGTAGCCGGGGCACTAATCGTTCAGGTAGATACCGAATTTGTGTTTTTTGACAAACTACATCAGCATGAAGAGATACAGATAAGCCTTTTGGTAAAGGGAGAGGGAAAATTAATTATAGGCGATAGCGTGCATCCCTTTGCTGCCGGAGACCTTTTTATAATAGATGGTAAAATACCCCATCTTTTTCAAAGCAGCCCAAGCGATGAATCCTCTCACATGATTTCCCTCTTTTTTACAGCTGGTACATTTGGAAAAGATTTTTTTAATATCCCAGACCTAGAACGGGCCAAATCATTTTTTGATACGCCGAACACGGGTTTTAAAGTGTCCGACAAAAATTGGGAAGCAAGGGCAATCATGAACAAATTACCTGCTGCGGATACGTTTTCCCGCTTTATACTATTTTTAAAGTTGCTTAAAAGTATTGCAGAAAACGAAATTACCCTTTTAACGGGCTTTGTACACCCAAAGGCGCTTAGTGCCAATGAAGGTAAACGATTGCAGGACGTCCTTGATTATGTAATGCATAATTTTGATAAGGACATTAAACTTACAACGGTGGCCAACCTTGCCTTCATGACCCCAAACGCATTCTGTAGGTTCTTTAAGCAGCGAACGAACAAAACATTTTTTCAGTTTTTGATAGAACTTCGTATCGAACATGCATGCCAATTACTCATTTCCGAGAAAGACCTACCTATTGCTGCCATTGCAGAAAAATCAGGTTTTGGGTCTATTTCCAATTTTAATAGAAAATTTAAACTTTTAAAGAAAACAACTCCAACATCCTACGTTAAACATAGCAAGTAAGGAACCCATTACTAATAACAAGGCCGCCTACATGTCTATGCCGATCAACGCATATCCAAGATTTGGCTGTGCACGACAACAACCAAAATATATTCTAATAAAATTCCTTTGAATTGATGTATAGCTTTATATCTTTACCGTCTTAAAGAACTAATTTTAGCCCACGTGGTGAAATTGGTAGACACGCTACCTTGAGGGGGTAGTGTTCGCAAGGACGTGCTAG
Organism: Maribacter chungangensis; assembly: GCF_042676845.1. NCBI lineage: Bacteria > Pseudomonadati > Bacteroidota > Flavobacteriia > Flavobacteriales > Flavobacteriaceae > Maribacter > Maribacter chungangensis. Next base: position 81,539 of record NZ_JBHTHY010000011.1, on the reverse strand, counting down.
TTCGAATCTAGTCGTGGGCACAAAGCCGGGCAACCCCCGGCTTTTTTTTGTTAGAAACAAAATTTTAACTTGTCTTTTTGAATGCACTATTGGTTTAAGTCGTAACTTTGTTTAACACTTTTAGCAATAAAATGAACAATGTAAAAAAAAATTTCAGCATTCGCGACCTAGAAAACCTATCTGGCATTAAAGCGCACACGATTAGGATTTGGGAAAAAAGATATGACCTTTTGCGTCCCGAACGCACGGACACCAACATTAGAACCTACAACTTAGCGAGTCTTCAAAAACTATTGAATATCACGTTGCTATATCACAACGGTCATAAAATATCGAAAATCGCTAAAATTCCGGAAGCGGACATTCCAGTTGTGGTAAGGGAAATCGTTGCAAAGAACAGTCCAAAAAATCATGCAATGAACGCCTTTAAGTTGGCTATGATGAATTTTGATCAAACCATTTTTTTTAACACCTACAATAGTTTGATCAACGAAAAATCGTTTAGGGAGGTGTTCAAGGAAACATTTATTCCTTTGCTCAACGAGCTTGGACTCCTATGGCAAACCGATACTATAAGTCCCGCTCATGAGCACTTTATCACTAGCCTCATAAAACAAAAGATTTTAATAAACACAGAAAAACTACAGCATTTAAAGCCAACCAAAACGGATAAGGTTTTTGTGGCCTACCTGCCGGAAAATGAAATTCACGAGATAGGGTTGCTGTATCTAAACTATGAAATTATCCTTAGGGGCTACAAGAGTATTTATTTGGGACAGACCATACCTATGGAAAACCTTATGGATTTAATGAAATATTTTGACAACATTCATTTTCTATCCTATTTTACAGTGGTTCCGGAAAAAGACAGAATACATAAATATATCGAAGATTTTAAGGATTTGGTGGAAGATTACAATAAACCCAACCTTTGGATCTTGGGAAGACAGGTGCAACATTTGGATGAGACCAAACTCCCTGATTTTATTAAGACCTTCTACTCCATAGATCAAGTCGTTAGTCGTTTATAACAAGTATAATCCGCCATTCGTATTCATGGGTAAAAAAGTTAGTATTATAGGTTCCGGTTTCTCAGCCCTATCCGCAGCGTGTTATCTTGCAAAAGAGGGACATGAGGTTTCTATTTACGAGAAAAACGAGGCAGTAGGTGGTAGGGCCGCAAAATTAACAAAGGAAGGATTTACTTTTGATATGGGTCCAAGCTGGTATTGGATGCCGGATATCTTTGATAAGTTCTTTGCGGATTTTGGAAGAAAAACAGCCGAATTTTACACGTTGGACAAATTAAGTCCGGCTTACAAAATTTTCTTCTCGGACGATATCATTACCATAGGTGATAGTATGGACAAAATTTGCGAGGAGTTTGAACGAATAGAAAAAGGCAGCTCCGCAGAACTACGTAAGTTTATTGCAAGCGCACAGGAAAACTACGATATCGCCATTAACAAAATAGTATTAAGACCGGGATTATCCCCATTGGAACTGGTTACAAAGGAAACCGTGCTCAAGGTTGATCAGTTTTTTAAAACAATTAGTTCTACGGTTCGTAAGAAGTTTAAAAATCCGAAGTTGATTTCCACCTTGGAATTTCCTGTGCTTTTTTTAGGAGCTAAACCCAGCAATACGCCATCCTTTTACAATTTTATGAACTTCGCCGACTTTGGTCTTGGCACATGGCACCCCAGAGGCGGTATGTACGAAATCATAGTAGGGATGGAAACACTTGCCAAAGATTTGGGAGTACATATACATACGAACAACGCCGTAACCAAAATTCTTGTTGAAAACGGGAAAACCAAAGGCATTATATGTGATGGTAAAGAAATAACATCCGATGTGGTCCTTAGTGGTGCAGATTACCATCATTCAGAGACTTTATTGAACAAAGAACATAGACAATATACCGAAGCGTACTGGGACAAAAAGACTTTTGCTCCCTCCTCCCTTTTATTTTACATTGGCTTTGACAAGAAGCTGACGAATGTTGAGCACCATAATCTCTTTTTTGATACAGACTTTGAGCTTCATGCAGAAGAAATATATGATAATCCCAAATGGCCAACAGACCCCTTGTTTTATGCCAACTTTCCATCAATAACCGATAGTACAATGGCACCCGAAAACTGTGAAACCGGTTTTTTCCTTGTCCCCATTGCACCAAGTCTTAAAGATACACCAGAATTAAGAACAGCGTATCTAGATATTATTTTAAACAGGTTCGAGAAAAGAACGGGTCAAAAAATCAGAAATAATATTATATTCAAGGAATCTTTCTGTGTCAATGATTTTATAGATCGATATAATTCCTACAAAGGAAACGCTTACGGAATGGCCAACACCCTAACGCAAACCGCTTTCCTTAGGCCTAATCTAAAAAGCAATAAAGTAAAGAATCTTTTCTTTACAGGGCAGCTTACGGTTCCAGGTCCAGGAGTTCCCCCATCTTTAATATCAGGAAAACTGGTGTCAGAATTAATAACAAAAGAAAATTAGTCCACCGCTATGAAAGCTACTTTTGATACGGTATCATACCAATGCAGCAAACTTGTCACCGAAAAGTATAGTACTTCTTTCGCGCTGGCCACCAAAATGCTATCCCCTTCCATACGAAAGGACATTTACAATATTTATGGTTTTGTGCGTTTTGCAGATGAAATCGTAGATACTTTCCATGATTATGATAAAGAACAACTTTTTAATAAATTCGAGGATGAACTAGGAGCATCCATAGCCGGTAAAATAAGTTTAAATCCGATATTAAATTCTTTCCAATATACCTTTCACAAGTACAAAATCCCAATGCACTTGGTCGCTTCTTTTATGAAAAGTATGCGTATGGACCTTACGAAGAACATCTATAAAACAGAACAAGAGTACAAAGATTACATCTACGGTTCGGCAGATGTGGTAGGCCTTATGTGCCTAAAAGTCTTTGTAAAAGGAGATAATGAGGCGTATGACAGGTTAAAGGATTCCGCTATGGCACTAGGCTCCGCTTTTCAAAAAGTTAATTTCCTTAGGGATGTAAAGGCAGATTTTGAGGATTTGAACCGTTCCTATTTCCCCAACACAAACCTTTCTGAATTGGACGAAGAATCTAAAATACGTATCGTAGACGAAATAAAGGCCGACTTCCAATTAGGTTATGAAGGTATTATGGCATTACCCGCCGAAGCAAAGTTTGGGGTCTACACCGCTTATAAATACTATTATAAATTGCTTCAGAAATTACAAAAAACGCCCTCGCTAGATATTAAGAATACGCGAATCAGGGTACCCAACTATCAAAAATTTGGATTGCTGGCAAGGTCTTATGTTAAATATAAAATGAAACTTGTTTAGATGAAAATAGCACTTTGGATTTTAATATTTTTCGGAACGTTTTCCTTTATGGAGTTCATGGCATGGTTTACACATAAATACATCATGCACGGATTTTTATGGTTCTTGCACAAGGACCACCACCACAAAGACCACGATTCCTGGTTTGAGCGAAACGACGCTTTCTTTATCTTTTATGCCATTGTAAGTATGTCCTTTTTCTATGTGGGGAGCACCGGTATTTGGTATGGATACCCTCTTGGTTTTGGTATTTTGGCTTACGGAATCGCTTATTTTTTAGTTCACGATATTTTTATCCACCAACGGTTTAAAATTTTTAGAAATGCCAATAACTGGTACGCAAAAGGCGTAAGGCGCGCACACAAGATGCACCACAAACATTTAGGCAAAAGCGATGGGGAGTGTTTTGGGATGCTGTTCGTTCCTTTTAAGTATTTTAAAAAGTAAGCATGGCCAAAGCTTTAGTCATCGGAGCCGGCATTGGAGGCATTGCATCGGCCTTGCGTTTATGCAAAAAAGGCTACGAAGTAACCGTTGTGGAAGCTAATGGCTATGCAGGCGGCAAATTGCACGCCATAGCACAGGACGGGTATCGCTTTGACCTAGGCCCCTCGTTATTTACCATGCCCCATTTTGTAGACGAACTTTTTGAACTCCACGACAAAACACCGGCCAATTATTTTAACTACCATCGCAAAAATACCATCTGTAATTACTTTTGGGAAGACGGACATAAATTTAGTGCCTCCGGCTCTAGAGAAGCATTTATCAGGGAAGCTTCGCACAGTTTCGCCGAGCCAGTGGAAGCCATCGAAAAATACCTAAAAAGGAACCGGAACAAGTATGAGCTGACCGCCACCCTTTTCTTGGAAAAATCATTGCATAAAGTTGGCACCTATTTATCCAAACAAACCATAAAATCCATCCTAAGTATATCAAGCTTGGATATTGACAGCTCTTTGAACACTACGAACAAGACTCATTTTAAAAATCCAAAATTAGTACAGTTATTCAATAGATATGCTACGTATAATGGCTCCTCGCCTTATAAAACCCCGGGTATCATGTCCATGATTCCGCATTTAGAAATGCATTACGGTACGTTTTTTCCTGAAGGAGGTATGCATCAAATCAGCCAAAGCCTATATCAACTAGCTTTAGATGTCGGTGTCGATTTTAAGTTTAATGAACCTATAACCAGCATCAACGTACAAAACAAAAAAGCCATAGGAGCAACATCCTCCAAAACAGCATATATTTCAGATATAGTGGTTACCAACATGGATGTGTATCCGACCTATAAAAAACTACTAAAAAATCAGCCAGCACCAAAAAAAACACTGCAACAGGAACGTTCCAGTTCAGCGCTTATCTTTTACTGGGGTATAGACAGGGAGTTTCCCAACCTAGATTTACACAATATTCTTTTCAGTGATGACTACACAGCAGAGTTTGATCATATCTTTAATAAACGTGCGTTGCATAAAGACCCCACCATTTATATCAATATTACTTCCAAAGAACACCAAAAAGATGCCCCAAAAGGACATGAGAACTGGTTTGTGATGCTCAACGCGCCCGGAAATTATGGTCAGGATTGGGAGCTACTAAAGCAAGAGGCCAGAAAGAATATTATCGCAAAAATAAATAGCGTCTTAAATACGGATATAGAAAAACATATTACAACGGAGCACGTACTAGACCCCGTTGGCATTGAGAACGCCACCAGTTCTTATCGGGGCGCATTATACGGTGCGGCTAGCAACAATAAGTTCGCGGCTTTCTTACGACATCCAAATTTCTCCAGACGCATCAAAAACTTATACTTCTGCGGCGGTTCGGTACACCCGGGCGGCGGAATACCACTCTGCCTACTATCGGCTAAGATTGTAGGGGATTTGGTCCCAAATATCAAAAAACATGTTTAAAATCCTTAAAGAACATCAGCTAAACCTAGCCATAGCTACGATTTGGCTTTTTCATGTGTCCGCAATGATCGGGATCGGCATAGGCCATGTAGATTGGTTCGTTGAAAAAACACCATTGAACCTTAGCATAACACTTATATTATTTTTAGCATTTTTTCCTATTGATACGATAAAAAAAAGTATCGCCTTTGGAATTTTCTGTGCAGGAGGGATATTTGCGGAATGGCTTGGGGTAGAACATCAACTTCTGTTCGGGGATTACGCGTATGGCGGCAACTTTGGACCTAAAATAGATGGAGTGCCCTACCTTATAGGTGCTTACTGGGCCATCCTTACCTTTGTTACCGCAAGTATTCTAGACTATGCAAAGTGGAACAATGCTATCAAAATTGTGGTCGCGACGATGCTTATGGTACTGCTCGATTTTTTAATGGAGCATACAGCGCCTATTTTTGATTACTGGACCTTTGAAGGCGGTATTCCTACTATGGAAAATTACGTTACTTGGTTCGCCTTGGGACTAGGGTTTCAAATTATAGTAAGACTGTTCAAAATAACGGGGAATAAATTACTATCGGCACATATCTATCTTGCCCAATTTGTATTCTTTCTATTCTTTTACTTTTTATTTCCTTAATAGGGCAACTTTGGCACTCCGTCCCAGGTACCCAATGTCCGATACGGCTCAAATCTGGAAAACAGTTCCTCGCTATACCAATCCAACGTTCTCGTTTTCTTAATAGCATTGGTATGTGCCCTACTCTTATATGCAAAATCCATTAAGGATTCAGTGTCTTTCCATAAACTAAACGTAGCCATTTGTAGAAAAGGAACTTCACCAATTCCCTTTGTAAACAACAACCCTTTATTATCCTTTAAAGGTGCCTGTGAAGCAGGAACGTGCTTCCAAAACGTGCGCAACATCCTAGGTTTGATGGTTGCCCTGGTAATCACGGCGATGTAAGGGTTATTTTCGTTGATAACAGTACTAGGTACGAACGGATTTACTCCGGCCCAAGTTCCCTTAGCTTTGATGCTTCTTAAAAATAGTGTCCATTGCTGCACAGTTTTAGCCACATAACGTGCATATAAGGGTGACGTATCAAAAAATCTATTGGCAGCTTCCTCGCTTTCCCAAACTTGCAATAGGGCATATACGGACCAATCCGCAAACGGATCAAAACCATCCTTTCCACTTCCCATAAGCTTGTAGTGCAACAACCCTTTCTCCTTTGCCAACGGCCTATGTGCAAATTGCATCATTCCAAAAGCCCAAACCTTTGCGGCCAAAGAACCATATCTAAAAAATGTAAGGGTAGTTACTTGGTCCATAATTCATTATTCCGAGATCAATCTGTCCAACAAGGCACTAACAGAACTATTGCTCCAATCCGATATTGCCGTTTGATGTATGGCAATGCCACCCCTTTTATCGATAACATAGGAGCCTGGTGGTTTTAAAAGGCCTATCGGACTAGGGTCTCCCACAATTTCGTAGGTCACGGGAAAGGTATATCCGTTCTTTTCCATAAATGCCTCTACGGGAGCACGCTCTTCATTGGTCACTACATAAAAATCTACCTTGCCCTTGTAGGACTCATAAAGGGACTGTACATCCTTTAACTGCGCTTTTGAAGGCAGGTGCCAGGATCTCCAAAAGGTAATAAAGACTACCTTTTCCTGAGATTTCTCAAAATTGAATAAATCCCAATCCGCATCTTTTAAACGCCAATCATAACTAGCGATCTTCCCCCTATTTTCATCAGGAATAACAGTAGGTTCCGTGGCAAACCATCTGTTGAGCAATAGTTTACTGTAGTCCCCTAACGGGGTAACAAAAAAAGAAAGAACAATTGCAATTACGAGTAAAGTATAAACTGTTTGTCTTTTCATTTTAAATGCGTGGAACTCAAAACTAAAAAACTCCCGAAGATAATCGGGAGTTTTAAGAAACTATTTCCAGTTAATTGTTAGGATGCGTTTTCTCTTTTGATAACATTAAGTGCGGAACCTTCCTGGAACCATCCAATTTGTGCATCGTTATAGGTGTGATTCGCTAAAATGGTATCTTTGGAACCGTCTGCATGAACGACCTCAATAGTCAAAGGTTTGTCCGGAGCAAAGTCGGCGATATCCACAAAATTAAAGGTATCATCTTCTTTTATTAAATCGTAATCACTTTCATTGGCAAAGGTTAGCCCTAGCATGCCCTGCTTTTTTAAGTTTGTCTCGTGAATACGCGCAAAAGACTTTACGATTACCGCTGCAACACCCAGATGTCTCGGCTGCATAGCTGCGTGCTCCCTAGAAGACCCTTCACCATAATTATGGTCGCCAACGACTATAGTTTTTATACCTGCCGCCTTGTACGCGCGTTGCGTATCCGGCACGCCTTCATATTCACCAGTAAGTTGGTTCTTTACAAAGTTGGTCTTCTTATTGAATGCGTTCACCGCACCGATAAGGGTATTATTCGAAATGTTATCCAAATGACCTCTAAATCGCAACCATGGTCCTGCCATTGAAATGTGGTCCGTAGTGCATTTCCCAAAGGCCTTTATCAGTAATTTTACACCTTGCAACTCTTCGTTCTTTATGGGTACAAAAGGCTCTAACAACTGTAATCTTTCCGAATCTCCGGCAACTTTAACGGAAACTCCGGAACCATCTGCCTCGGGCGCCAGGAACCCGGCATCCTCAACTTCAAATCCTTTTGGCGGAAGTTCCCAACCTGTGGGCTCGTCAAAGCGGACCTCTTGCCCATTCTCATTGATCAATGAATCGGTCAAAGGGTTAAAATCCAAACGGCCGGCGATCGCTATCGCTGCGGTAATCTCAGGTGATGCCACAAAAGCATGCGTATTGGGATTCCCATCTGCACGCTTCGCAAAATTCCTGTTGAACGAATGCACAATGCTGTTCTTTGGCGCATTCTTAGGATCGCTATACCTGGCCCACTGCCCAATGCAAGGACCGCATGCATTGGTGAATATTTTAGCGTCCAACTTTTCAAAAACGTTGATAATGCCGTCCCGTTCCGCTGTAAAACGAACCTGTTCCGAACCTGGATTAATGCCTAATTCCGCCTTCATTTTCAGCCCCTTGTCCAAGGCCTGTTGTGCAATGGAAGATGCTCTTGACAAATCTTCATAGGAAGAATTGGTACAAGAACCGATCAAGCCCCATTCTACTTGCATAGGCCATTCGTTTTCCTTGGCCTTTTCCGTCATTTCACTTCCTACAGGAGTAGATAAATCCGGTGTAAACGGCCCGTTCAATAAGGGACCCAATTTGGAAAGGTCTATATCTATGACTTGATCAAAATAATTTTCCGGATTTGCGTACACCTCGGGATCTGCGGTAAGGTGTTCCTTAACGTCGTTAGCGGCATCGGCTACATCTGCCCTCTCGGTTGCCCTAAGGTACCGCTCCATGGATTCGTCATAGCCAAAAGTAGAGGTGGTTGCCCCTATTTCGGCCCCCATGTTACAAATAGTTCCTTTACCTGTACAGGACAAGGAGATGGCGCCAGGCCCAAAATATTCTACAATAGCTCCGGTACCTCCTTTAACGGTAAGTATCTCGGCCACTTTTAGGATCACATCTTTTGGAGCCGTCCAACCAGATATTTTTCCGGTTAATCGTACCCCTATAAGTTTCGGAAATTTTAATTCCCAAGCCATTCCTGCCATGACATCGACTGCATCAGCGCCACCAACACCTATAGCTACCATTCCTAGACCTCCTGCATTAACGGTATGGGAATCCGTACCGATCATCATTCCTCCCGGAAACGCATAATTCTCTAAAACTACCTGGTGTATTATTCCTGCTCCAGGTTTCCAAAAGCCTAACCCGTATTTATTGGAAACGGATTCCAAAAAGTCAAAAACCTCTGAACTTGCCGAATTGGCAAATTTCAAATCGGCCTCGGCACCATTTTTGGCCTGTATCAAGTGATCGCAATGTGTTGTTGTGGGCACCGCTACTTTTTTCTTTCCGGCCTGCATAAATTGTAAAAGTGCCATTTGCGCCGTTGCATCCTGTAAAGCAATACGATCTGGAGCAAAATCTACGTAATCCTTACCTCTGGTAAACGCTTTGGTAGGAGTACCGTCCCACAAGTGAGAATATAATATTTTCTCCGAAAGGGTAAGTGGTTTGCCCACAATTTCCCGAGCTTTGTTTACCCGGTCCGCCATAGTAGCGTACACCCCTTTAATCATATCGATATCGAATGCCATCCTGTATTTATTTTAAGGTTAAATCAATTTAGTAAATTTAAGAAATTATGAGTCGTAATTAAAACTTTAAGTACAGCTTTCGGTGTTTTTAGGCAATTGGAAGATTTTTTGGCCTAGGAGGGTCCAATATTTCAAATTAACGCCCAGTTTTTTATAAAGAATCCAAAAATTGACACGAAAATTTAACTATAACAATCGGTCAATGATATCTTCTTCGGATATACCTTCGGCTTCGGCCTTGTAATTTTTGATAATGCGATGTTTTAAGATTCCCTTTACGACTGCTTGCACATCTTCTATATCCGGTGAATATTTGCCCTGGATGGCTGCGTTTGCCTTAGCTCCAAGAATTAAATTTTGTGATGCTCTGGGTCCGGCTCCCCAATCCAAGTACTGTTTCACAAAATCCGATGCACTGCTGAGATTGGGCCTAGTACTGTTCACCAATTTTACGGCATATTCTACTACATTGTCCGGTACCGGAATGCGCCTTACCAGTTCTTGCACGGCCAGTATCCCATTGGCCGTAAACTGAGGTTCAATACTTACGTTTGCTGTTGAAGTTGTATTTTTCACTACCTGCACCTCCTCTTCAAAAGATGGGTACTCCAATGCAATGGCAAACATAAATCTGTCCAACTGCGCCTCTGGCAAAGGATAGGTGCCTTCTTGCTCAATAGGGTTCTGGGTAGCCAATACAAAGTAGGGCAACTCCAATTTATGTTGCTGACCTGCTATGGTTACCGCCCGTTCCTGCATGGCCTCCAAAAGGGCTGCCTGGGTCTTGGGCGGTGTTCTATTGATTTCATCAGCCAAAACAATATTTGAAAAAATTGGCCCTTTTATAAATTTAAAGTTCCGGTTCTGGTCCAATACCTCACTGCCTAAAATATCACTGGGCATTAAATCGGGCGTAAACTGTATGCGCTTGAAATCCAGACCCAATGCTTGGGCAATTGTATTTACCATTAAGGTTTTTGCCAAACCCGGAACACCGATCAACAACGAGTGCCCTCCGGTATAAATAGACAACAATATTTGATCTATAACGGCATCCTGGCCTACAATAACCTTTGCTATTTCCTTTTTAAGTCCTAAATGTTTCTCTACTAGGCTTTTGATCGCAGCAACGTCCGACATATATTAATCCTTTACCCAGTTGTTAGCAAAATCACAATCCCTATTCTCTTCATTTACGCTCACGTAGGTATCCGCTATGTTTTGAGCCATCCACTCCTTTATAGCTTTAAACTGTTTTTGGGTCAATGCCAATTGCTGTATTTTCATATAGTCCTGAGCAAAATCCGCCCTGTGTTCCTCGTACCTATTGGTTACTTTATAAATCTTATATTTTGGTGCACCACCGCGCGGATCTTCTTCTAAAATAGGATAGGAAATTTCATCGTCTTTTAGGTTACGAACATGGTTGTATAAAGTAGGATCCATTTTAGTGAGCTCAAAACGAGAGCCGAAATCTTGCGGGTTTCTCAAAACACCCCCATCATACTTCGTTTCTTTTTCATCGGAAAAATTTAAAGCCGCCTCCGCAAACGTAAATTCCTTATTTACTATTTTTTGCCTAATACTATCGAGTTCGGATTTAACCTCTTCGGCTGCCTTGTCCGAAATTTCAGGAGAAATAAGGATATGTCGTAAATCCAACTCTTGACCCCTAATTTTTTCTATGAAGATTATGTGATAGCCAAACGGCGTCTTGAACGGCTCGGATATCTCTCCCTCCCTTAGGCTAAACGCTACATCCTTGAACGTTTTATCAAAACCAGTGTTTTTGGTGATGCTATAAAATCCTCCTTTAGATTTTGACCCAGGGTCTTGAGAGTACAAAATGGCCTTTACACTAAAACTAGCATTATTATCTTCAATATCGGCTTTTATTTGATTGAGCTTGTCAATTACTTTTTGATTCTCTTCCTCGGAGGGTTTGGGCATTTTTACGATCTGTGCAATCTCCAATTCCGCACCAAGCATAGGTCTTTCATCCTCGGGAATATTGTTATAGAACTGCCGCACTTCTTCTGGAGTTATTTCAATATCCTTAATGATTTCCTGCTGCATCTTCTCTGACAACATTCTTAGCTTGTTAATCTTGTAAAGCTCCTCCCTAAAACTCTGTTCATCCTGTTTTTTGTAGTATTTCAAGACCTTGTCCATGGAACCTATTTGTTGTACCAAGGATTGTAGTTGTGCTTCGCCCTGCGCATTTACCATGTCATCCGAAACCAAAATACTATCCTGCACGGCTTGGTGGGCGTATAGCCGGTCTTCCATCAATTTTCCTAAAAGTCCGCAATGGGTAATATCGTCGGTAGCGGCACCTTGACTTTTAAGATCGATCAGTGTTTTCGCTACATCGGAATCCAATATCACATAATCCCCTACCACTGCGGAAATCCCGTCCAACTTAATTCTTTTAAAATTATTGGTAGAATCTTTTTTCTTGCCCGCATCCGCTTCCGCTATCAGCTCTTCAGGTTCTGCTTGATTATCCGGCACTTCCGGCATAGCCTGTTGGCCAAAGACCACAGCGGAACAAATACTCAATATTCCCGTACAAATCCATTTACTGCTCTTTGGCATACACCTCAAATTCCTTGTCCTTAATTGCTTCATCTATGATTTCTGTTTCAAGTTTGCGCAGGTAGTTAATTTTTCTGCGGTTCAACAACACTTGTTTTATGGTAGGCGCTATAAAAGATAGGGGCGCAATATCGTTTAAATCCTTGACTTCTTCTATCTTCCCCAAATATACCCCGATTGAATCCTCCAATTCAAAAAATTGTGATTTTTTTAAGTACCTGTCCTGATTTTCAAGGTTAATTGGTGGTATTTCGGACAGTACCCTAGATGCCCTTACCCAAATAGAGTCGTTAAAGTGTAATTTTTTGAACTGAACACCAATGGAATCCAAATAGGAAATATCTTCTTGGTTAAAATTTTTTAGGCGTTGACTGACTTCTTCCTTATTCAAAAAATTTTTTGGGAGTGCTACAAACCGCAGTTGTACGATACGTTCCTTTAGTTTAAAATTAGCCTTTTCTTCCTCGTAAAACTGTGTCAATTGCTCCGTTGTAACCAAGGAATCGGACCCTTGGGACACCAAAGCTTCCTTATATGCCCTGGTATACAGATCCGTCTTGTAATCCGCTACCAAGGCATCGAATTTTCGTAATTTATCTTCCTGCAGGTTAATTTTGGCCTTGGATAGCAGTAGCTGCTTGGAAGCCCAAGTGGTAATATAATTGTTTACAAAAGATGCGCTATCGGACTCGGACATTCCGTCCGTAATATATACGGCAACGTCGGCCGGATATAAGTAGTTCTCACCTACTCTGGCCAAAGGTGCTATGTCTTCGTTTTTCTTAAAGTACGAACTACAGGAACCCAAAAGAAAGCCCGACAAAACATAGGCTGCCAAATGGGCGAAAACAGGTCTTTTCCTAAGGGTTTGAAAACTCAACATCGTACAAAAATAGTAATTACAAAATCCCTCGCAAACCTTGTCCGTTTTACTTAACACATTTTTAGGGCTGCACTAGGCTCCAAGGCATGCGTATTTAGTAAATACCTCGGGGCAAGCCCACGAGGCATTACATAAGAAAACGATTTTTAATTTCGAGGCAAGCCTCGGAGTATCAAACCCTTTGGCGATGCCAATGAAATGGCGCTCGGAAATTTTGCACAATTATAGGGCAGCGCCGCCTACTTTGGATTTAAGCCGAAAAGCTTAATTTTGAACTTAAATCGATATATTTTGGATAGAAAACTAAAACTCATCTGGGATTTTAGAGGTCCGGTGGCCTTAAAAACTGCAGAACACCACGAAAAGCATTTAAAAGAGTATATAAGCATAGAGAAACTAGCGATAGATATTACAGGTTTCGAAGAATTGAACGAAATGCACAGCATCGCTTTTATGGTGGTAAACGAGAAAGATATGATTCCCGTTAGGGATGCCCTAAAACCGCATAGAGGCGAGGTATACACCAACAAATAAAACATAGTATTGACCGATTTTTAAGTACCTTGTACGTTAGCGATACCAATCCTAAAAAACCAGACCGATGAAAACAAACCTTCTATTCTTTATTAGTGTAACCATGATCTTGAGCTCCTGCTCCAACAAGAACGATACCTCCATTCTAGAACAGGCATTGGCATCTGGCAATCCTGCTATCAAAAGGGTCATGGATACTATTGCCCCTTACGAAGTGCAAATAAGATATACCCAAATAGATAGGATTAACGACAGTGTTATTTTCACGGACTATGATTTTCAGGTAGATAAGGAACAGTACTTTTACCCTGCAAGCACGGTTAAATTTCCAATTGCCGTGCTAGCGCTGGAACGTTTGAACCAGACAGATAGCTTAGACCGCAACACAAAGTATTACATTGAGGGCGATTCTATAGAATCTACCATTGCCCAAGATGTTTCCCAAATATTTGCGGTGAGCGACAACCTTGCCAATAATCGTATGCTGGAGCTACTTGGACAGGATGCCATTAACCAAAACCTTGAAAAAAAAGGAATACGACCGGTTCGTATTTCCCACCGATTGGGCTACCACTCGGACGATTTAAAAACAAAACCGCTCATTATCTACCTAAACGACAGCACTACGGGCATTACGGCACCAAGCATCAATACCGCACCAGAACCGCTAGTATTGGGGCGAATTGAAAAAGGAAACGGTTTTTACGAAGATGATGCCCTTATCAACGAACCGTTCGACTTTAGCCTAAAGAACTACTATCCTATCACCGCACAGCACGAGGTATTAAAACGGGTAATTTTTCCGGAAATGTTCGCACCCGAAGAACGTTTCGACCTCTCCGACGAACAACATCAATTTCTATTGAAATCGATGTATACATTACCTAGAAATGCGGGATACGATTCTACGGAATATTATGATGGATATTGTAAATTCTTTTTATATGGCGACACGCAAGAGACAATTCCCGACCACATAAAAATTTATAACAAAGTAGGTTTTGCCTATGGTACGCTTACAGATTGCGCATATATCGTGGACAGCAAAAACGATGTGGATTTTTTATTAACAGCAACCATTTTAGTAAACAAAGACGGGATTTTCAATGATAACATATACGAATACGATGAAATTGGGATTCCTTTTTTAGCAGCCTTGGGAAGAGAGATACATACGCTGGAAACAGCGCGAAAAAAGTAATTTAGATTACCCACAACATAACTATGGCAGATACCGAAAAACAAACACGAATAAATAAATACCTAAGTGAAGTTGGCTATTGCTCAAGAAGGGCGGCGGACAAACTTATAGATCAAGGTAGGGTCACTATTAACGGTATCGTTCCGGAAATGGGAACAAAAGTTGTGCCCGGAGACGACGTTAGGGTAGACGGTGAAGCAGTATCCGTTCCAAAGGAAAAACCGGTCTACTTGGCATTCAACAAACCCATTGGCATTGTTTGCACTACGGATAGCAGGGTAGAAAAAGATAATATCATAGATTTTATAAATTATCCGAAACGTATTTTCCCTATCGGCAGACTGGACAAACCCAGCGAGGGCCTGATCTTCTTAACCAACGATGGAGACATTGTAAACAAAATACTCAGAGCTAGGAACAATCATGAAAAAGAGTATTTGGTAACCGTTGACAAACCAATACAGCCAGATTTTTTAAAAAAAATGAGAAACGGTGTGCCCATATTGGACACCGTAACCAAAAACTGTGAGGTAAGCCAGGTCAGTACATATCAGTTCCGGATTATTTTAACCCAAGGACTCAACCGGCAAATAAGACGTATGTGCGAGTATCTGGATTATCGTGTAAAAAAACTAAAGCGCATTAGAATCATGAACGTTAACTTGGATCTGCCCGTAGGCAAATGGCGTGACCTAACAGCGGATGAACTTACCCAAATCAACCGGTTGGTAGATGACTCCTCAAAAACGCACGAACCTCGAAGCTAATTGGAATCCTCAGTTTTTTTGCGGAAACGCAATTCGAACCAATTATTAGAATTCAAGACAGTTTTATGTAAAAATCAACAGCAGACGCTGGGCTTGCATATTTGTCCGCAGTTGAACAATTCCATTTCCCAATTGAAAATAAGCCGATAAATCGTTTCTTTTTACGCCCTACTTCAAAATAAAAATAAACCGTAGCTAGGCTATGCCCGGTTTTTCTTTTTCGCAGGAAAAAAATAATTCAATTTCTTTGGCTGAATTTCAAAAGAGAACTGGTATAAACCCGTTATGAGGTCATAGTTAGATTTATCCCGTTGACACCGATTGGATGTATAACATTTGGGTTTATTACCTAGGGAATAAAGCATTCTTCGTTTCCCATTCTTTTTAGGACATTATTCGGTAGTAAACTACCCCGGGACAAGCCCACGAGGCATTAAATAAGAACATGATTTTTAATTTCGAGGCAAGCCTTGGAGTATTAAACCCTTTGGCGGTGCCAATAAAGTCATTTAAACTTTTCAATGTATGATTATAAACGAAAATAAGGTTCCAGTATAGAGAAAAAACTCGTCATTGACCTTGCCACCTTTACCATACAGCGATCACCTTGAAATGACAAGCCTATAAAACCGCCATGGATTGAAAATCTATAGGTTTTATTGAACTTGCAAATGGTTCTTATGTTCACTTAGATTATCAGTTATTTACTTTGAATTAGAGAATAACCCAATAACCAAAGCGGCTAAACTATGTATAGAAACTAAAGTAACTAGAATAAAACTGGAGGCTTTCAACCTTTAACTAGAAAAAAAATTAACAATACTTAAACATAATTTATGATATTATATAAAACCATAGCCCCTTAATTCCTTATCTTAGAGTAGAAAATTTCGCATGAATCATTATGAAACATAACGGACAAAAACACCAAAAAAAATCCTTCATCTTCCAGATACTTTTATCCATGATGCTGATGGTAGCCACGAACACGATTTTGTTTGCCCAAGAGGTAACTTTTACCGAATATTCCGGAGAAGTACTGGATAGCAAGACCAAAAAACCCTTGGTTTTCGCTACGCTTACGGTTGAAGGCTCAAATGTAAGTACGATTACCAATACAGAGGGCGAGTTTTTACTGAAAATTCCTAACGGCAGCACCGGACTAAACGTAGTCATATCCTTCCTAGGTTACAAAACCATAGCACGGCCAATAGTGGAATTCCAGAAAGAAAACAATACCTTTTTAATGACAGAATCGATAGTTGAGTTAAGTGAGGTGAACTTGAGCGTTCCAAAAGATGCAGAAGCCTTGGTTAGGGAAACCCTAAACAAAAAGGGCGAAAATTACCTTAACGATCCTACGGTAATGACCGCATTTTACAGGGAAACCATTAAAAAAAGAAATAGAAACGTTAGTTTGTCGGAGGCGGTAGTCAATATCTACAAAACACCTTATTCCTCTTACAAAAGAGATGAGCTACAGCTCTACAAAGCCCGAAAAAGCACAGATTACAGTAAACTGGATACCTTGGCACTTAAACTTCAAGGAGGTCCGTTCAATACCCTGTTCGTAGATATGGTCAAATATCCGGACTATATATTCACCGATGAATCCATTGACTACTATGACTATTCATTCGATAGCTCTACCTTGGTAAATGACAAACTTATTTACGTCATAAACTTCCATCAGAAAGCCGAAATAAGAGAACCGTATTATACGGGCAAATTATACATAGACGCTGAAAACAAAATTCTCACAAGTGCTATCTATTCACTGAATATAACCGATAAGAGAATGGCCTCCCAGATGTTTGTTAAGAAAAAACCCAGAAATGCAGAAGTTTGGCCTACAGAGGTGGCATATCGCGTAGATTACAGGGAAAAAGATGGTAAATGGTATTATGGCTATAGCAATGTGCTACTTGAGTTTAAAATAGATTGGGATAGAAGACTTTTTAATTCTGTTTATTCCATGAGTTGTGAAATGGCAATAACGGATTGGGAAAAAAATATTTCGAATGCTCAGCTGACCTCAAAAGAAAAAATTAAGTCATCAATGATTTTAAGTGATGAAGCCATCGGGTTTGCAGACCCGGATTTTTGGGGCGAATACAACATCATAGAACCTGAAAAGTCCATTGAATCCGCTATCAAGAAAATACAACGGCAGCTGCGCAGAAACCAAACGGACGATGGCGGTGCCAGTGCACGATAAGCGCTGCTATGGAACACATTGGAGCTACCTCAGGTTAAAGGTGTTAATGAAATAAGCCTACCACCATTTGAAAGTAAGTGGATGTTATTTCTTAACAATGACATATTAATACATAAAAGGCTAAAAAGCAGAACGTAATACAACTAGAAATTACCCATATACGGGCTCAAAATAAGATTAGATTTTAATACAACATTATCGCTACGGAACCTTCCCCTTGCACTAGTAGTGAAAGGGGATTTCTGTTAAGGAGTCAACCTATTTTTGATACGTATGAAAACCAACTGTACATAGGTATTCTTTCGCATAAGGCATTACAAATAGTACTTCGGGTTTATCTCTTAATGTCAACAAAATACTGGACTTCCCGAGCTATAGCTCATCCATGACTCCCTTTACCGTTGCATCCATCCAGGGAACATATTGCTGAATCCATATACCAAACTGCATCCCTTTTCACGATACGGCCCTAATATCGCTTAGAGCGACATCTAGTCCAAGGTGCAGATGGTCATCCGGAAGTATTCCAATGCGCATATCTTGCTCCAGTAATCGGGAGGAATTTATCAACTTTCTATGATTTAGAGTATTCCAAATCTAATTTAAGAGCTAACCACTGTGATTAATGGCATACAATACACAATGAAGTCATTTAAAACTTAAACTTGAACGCTAAAAGCTTAAACCACTTCAATACCTCTATCAGCTTTGCAAAATAGTATCCGGTCATGGACTAAAGTCCGTATCATAGATGATGTTTTAGTGCTGCCAACGTTCAGTAATATACATTAAAATTCTTGCTTGAAACCCATAAAAAAACCCCGGCCTTCTTTTGAAAACTGGGGATTTTAGGTTTTAGGGGGCTTTACGTTACTTGGGCATTACAACCGTATCAATTGCATGTATAACACCATTTGAAGCTGCTACATCAGCTATAACCACTGTAGCCGTGTTACCATTTTCATCTGCCAATTTTACATTTCCATCAGCCAAGGAAAGGATTATTTTGCCTCCTTGCACCGTGGTAACTTCAAACGCACCATTATTTGCCTTTATAGCATCTATAACGGCGGCGGCCTCAAATTTACCTGAAACGACATGGTAAGTAAGAACACCGGTCAGGGCACCCTTACTTTCAGGCTTCAACAATCCTGCTACCGTACCTTCGGGCAAGGCTGCAAACGCATCGTTGACCGGAGCAAACACGGTGAAGGGGCCTGCACTGTTCAACGTTTCGACCAAGTCGGCCGCCTTAACGGCAGTAACCAAGGTGGTGAAGTTCTCATTGGCAGCAGCAACGCCAACGATAGTTTGAGCTTGGACAAATGTACCTGCCAATAAAGCCGTAGATGCGAATAAAACTTTAATCATTTTCATAGTATTTATTTTATGTTTCGGTAAATGTAAGCGATAGGCTCCAGCATAAGTCATAATTTTTGTTTAATTTTTTTAAAAATATGTTAAACATTTTTAGCTATGTGATTTTAATTATTTTCGAACAACAAGATGTTTATGATCATGAAGCAGACCAGACGTAATTTTTTTACAGGTATTTTGGGAATAACCTGTGCACCGTTTTTATACTCCTTTGGTTACAAAAGAAAAAAGCAACCTGCAATAGCGCAAAAAAAAATACTTCCCAAAGCCTTAAAAAAAGGAGCCACCATTGGCTTAATCGCCCCAGGCTACTCCTTTTCGTCAAGCACGCTGAAACTGGCTAAAAAAGGCTTAAAACAGATGGGGTACAAAACGTACCACACGAAAAGAATTTCCAAGTCCCATGGTTATTTTAGCAATACCGATGAAGAACGCGCCGCGGATATCAACGAACTATTTGCCAATGAGGACGTCGATGCCATATTGTGTATACGCGGTGGGTACGGTTGCACGCGAATCATGCACCTCATAGACTATGATGTTATCCGCAAAAACCCAAAAGCCTTGATCGGTTTTAGCGATGTTACCGCTTTATTAAACGGAATTCATAAACGAACCGGGCTAATCTGCTTTCACGGTCCTGTGGGCAAAACTATTAATGACGTTTACAGTAAAAAAGCCTTCAAGGATCTTTTGGAAAACAAAAGTTCCGTTCACCGAATTACGAATACAACTCTATCCGAAGACTTACGTACCAATCCGGAATACAATAGATATACCATTAATCCAGGAAATGCCAGCGGAGAACTTGTTGGTGGCAGCTTAACACTTATCAATGCATTGATAGGTACACCCGATGAAATTGATTTCACCAATAAAATTGTTTGTATCGAAGACGTAGGGGAAGCTCCTTATAGAATAGACCGAATGCTGACCCAACTTATCCATGGCGACAGCTTCAAAAACGCTTCTGGGATTATTTTTGGCGTCTGCGCCGGATGTGACCGCCCAAGTGCACCGGATACCTTTACACTTAAAGAAGTACTTATGAATAGATTAAAACCGCTTGGAATTCCTTCGGTATACGGAATGAGTTTTGGACATGTTGACCAGAATTTCACGTTCCCCATCGGTACCATGGCACAAATAGACACCACTAAAATGGTAATAGAGCTTCAAGAGGCTTGGGTTAGCTAGACCTAGTTAGCTACCTCACTTATAAATTTCAAGCGGTACAAGCGTAATTCTTCATCTTCATATTCCCCGTCAAATTCGGTCATGGCGGCTTCAAGGTCATCTGTCTCGGCCTCTAAAAAATAGTCGTGTATTTCTTCCTGTTGATCCTCGTCCAGAACCTCATCGATCCAATAGCTTAAATTCAGTTTGGTACCGCTAAAAACAATTTGTTCCATTTCCTTTAACAGCGTATCGATTTCAATACCTTTTGCCGAGGCTATATCCGTCAGCGGCAATTTACGATCTACATTTTGGATAATGTACAATTTTAGACCCGAATTGGCACCTGTACTTTTGACCACCAGATCATCGGGCCTAATGATTTCGTTTTCAGCAACATATTGGGATATAAACTCTAGAAACGGCTTACCGTACTTCTTTGCTTTCCCCTCTCCTACACCATGCACATTAAGCAACTCCTCTAGGGAGATGGGATATTTTAAAGCCATATCCTCCAATGAGGGGTCCTGAAAAACAACAAAAGGTGGCACTCCCAATTTGTTGGCCTGTGCCTTTCTTAAATCCTTTAATTGTTTTAAAAGTCTGGTATCCGCCACGCCACCTGTCTTTGCGGCACCTACAATTGCATTGTCGTTTTCTGCGTTATACACATGATCCTTGGTCATCATAAAGGAACTTGGGTTCTTTAAGAATTCCTCCCCGTGTTCGGTGAGATGAATTACTCCATATTGCTCTATTTCCTTCTTTAATAGCCCAGCTACCAAAACTTGGCGCACCAATGCCATCCAATGGCTTTTGTCCTTATCTGATCCTATTCCAAAAAAGTCCTTTTCGTTGGTTTTATGGGACGATATTATGGCGTTACTCTTGCCGCGTAAGGCACAGACAACTTCTTTGGACTTGAATTTTTCGCTTGTCCCCCTAACCACTTTAAGCAACTTCAATACATCTTCTTTCGCCTCTTCCTTTTGTTTTGGATTACGGGTATTATCATCCATATCGGCACCTTCTCCATCTACTTCATCGAATTCCTCTCCAAAATAGTGCAGCATAAACTTACGGCGAGACATAGAAGTTTCTGCGTAGGCAACTACCTCTTGTAGCAGGGCGTTTCCTATTTCCTGCTCTGCCACCGGTTTGCCCGACATGAATTTCTCCAACTTTTCGATATCCTTGTAAGAATAAAAAGCCAAGCAATGTCCTTCTCCACCGTCTCTTCCGGCTCTTCCTGTCTCTTGGTAATAACTTTCTATACTTTTTGGAATATCATGGTGAATTACAAAACGCACATCCGGTTTATCTATTCCCATTCCAAAGGCTATCGTGGCCACTACCACATCAACATCTTCCATTAGGAACATATCTTGATACTTAGATCTTGTTTTGGCATCAAAACCTGCATGATAGGGTACCGCGCTTATCCCGTTCACTTGTAACACCTGCGCGAGCTCGGCCACCTTTTTACGACTTAAACAATAAATGATTCCAGATTTGCCCTGATTCTGTTTTACAAACCTAATAATGTCCCCTTCTACATTTTCTGTCTTTGTCCGAACTTCATAGAATAGATTGGGTCTATTAAAAGAGGCCTTGAAAAGGACGGCATCATGAATCCCTAAATTTTTAACGATATCTTCCTGTACTTTCGGGGTAGCGGTAGCAGTAAGCCCAACAATAGGGATATTATCTCCCAACCGGGCCACAATAGACTTTAGGTTCCTATATTCCGGTCTAAAATCGTGACCCCATTCAGAAATACAATGCGCTTCGTCTACCGCAACAAAGGAAACCTGGACCGAACGCAAGAACTCTACATTTTCCTCTTTGGTGAGCGATTCCGGGGCTACGTACAATAGCTTGGTTATGCCATTTGTTATATCTTGTTTGACCTGTTTTATCTCGGTCTTGTTCAATGAAGAATTCAATACATGGGCAATACCATGCTCGGAAGAAACTCCCCTAATGGCATCGACCTGATTTTTCATTAGCGCTATCAAAGGGGAAACTACGATAGCCGTACCAGGCTTCATTAAGGCAGGAAGCTGATAACATAGGGATTTCCCCCCTCCGGTAGGCATAATCACAAAACAGTTCTTATTCTGTAGGATTTGTTTAATGACTTCTTCTTGAAGCCCTTTAAACTGGGAAAAACCAAAATATTTTTTTAAAGCGGCATGTAAATCAACTCCGTTCAAAGTTTTCTCGTTTATCACGTTTTTCAATTTAGTGCAAAGAAATTATGCAAGTAAATTACTTGGTAGTTAAAATCATTTTTTTTAGCAAATCGAAAACCAATTTATTATGGGATACATATCCTATAACATTAAGTTTATGTAATTTTGTAATCTTAAAGATAAGACAATCTTTTAGGAAATCAATTCATAAAATTGAATAATACGTTGACATCTGCAAGTACTATTATCGATTTGGCCAAAAAGACCATTACTAAAGAGCGTGATGCTATCACACATCTTTTAGATTTAATAGACGAGGATTTTGCAAATGCCATCGATTGTATTATCGCCTCCAAAGGTCGTGTCGTAATTTCGGGCATTGGCAAGAGTGCCATTATCGCCTCAAAAATTGTAGCAACACTTAATTCTACCGGAACACCAGCCATATTCATGCACGCTGCAGATGCTATTCACGGTGATCTGGGAACGGTACAGGATGACGATGTTGTGGTCTGCATCTCCAAAAGCGGCAGTACTCCTGAAATTAAAATGCTGGTACCCTTGTTAAAAAGAGGAAAGAACAAATTAATTGCCATGACAGGGAATCCAGATTCTTTTTTGGCCAAACAGTCGGATTTTCTACTCAACACCTTTGTAAAGGAGGAAGCCTGCCCTAACGGATTGGCACCGACCACCAGTACCACGGCGCAGCTGGTTATGGGAGATGCCATGGCCATTGTGCTATTGGAACTCAAAGGTTTTAGCAGTTCGGATTTTGCCAAATATCATCCGGGAGGAGCCTTGGGAAAAAAATTGTACTTAAGGGTTTCGGATATTATAAAAAACAATCAAGTGCCCCAAGTGCAGTTGCATGCAGAGGTAAAACAGGTAATCGTAGAAATTTCGGAAAAGATGCTCGGCGTTACCGCCGTATTGAAAGAAGACACTATAGTTGGCATTGTAACGGACGGCGATATTAGGAGAATGCTGAACAAGCATGATAACATAAAAGGGCTTACCGCGGCCGACATCATGAGTTCCGATCCAAAAACGGTACATACGGACACCCTTGCCGTAAAAGCCCTGGAACTAATGCAGCAAAAAGGAATATCACAGTTGTTGGCTACCGAAAATGGGGCGTACAAAGGCGTTATTCATTTACACAATCTTATAAACGAAGGCATACTATAATGGGCGCTAAAACGACTACACCACCTAACGAAATGTCCTTTTTAGATCATTTAGAAGAACTGAGATGGCATTTGATACGATCTACCATGGCCGTAATTATTATTGGAATAGTGGCGTTTGTTTTTAGTGGATTTGTTTTTGACGTCATTATTTTTGGGCCGTCTAAAATGGATTTTCCTACTTACCGGTTCTTCTGCAAAGCCGCCACCTGGATCGGTATTGAATCGGATTTCTGCAAGGACGAATTGCCTTTTACCATACAGAGCAGAACCATGGGTGGGCAGTTTTCGGCAGATATATGGACTGCTATTTGGAGTGGTATCATATTGGGCTTTCCTTATATACTTTACGAACTTTGGAAATTTATAAGCCCCGGTCTATATGAAAAGGAACGTAAGCATTCCAAAGGCTTTATATTTATCGCTTCCCTCCTCTTTTTTCTTGGGGTCCTTTTTGGTTATTACGTTGTTGCACCGCTATCCATCAACTTCTTGGGCACCTACCAAGTAAGCGAGATAGTTTTGAACGAATTTGACCTGGACTCTTACATAGGTAGCGTAAGAACCTCGGTGCTGGCATGTGGCGTGCTGTTTGAACTTCCTATCATTATTTATTTCCTCACCAAAGTGGGCTTGGTTACGCCGGACATAATGAAAAAATACCGAAAAATAGCCTTGGTTATTGTTTTGATATTATCCGCTGTAATTACACCACCGGATGTAACGAGCCAAATTATCGTTGCATTCCCAGTGTTGATCTTATACCAAATTAGTATCGGTATTTCCAAACGGGTGCTAAAGAACGAAGCGAAAAAAGAGCGAAAAGCGAAAGAAAAAGCCCAAAAAGAAAAAGAAAGAGCTGCGAAAGCAAGGGCCGAAAAAGAAAAAGCGGACAAGGAAAATACAGATATCCGACCTAAATAATAAACAACTATTGAGGTGATTGACACCCAAGGTTAAATAAACCATAAAACCTTTTTGTACTAACCAAGAAGGTTTAGATTTGAAAACATGAAGCTCAGAGCCGATAACATCATGAAATCCTACCGAGGCCGAAGAGTGGTCAAGGGTATCTCGTTGGAGGTAAACCAAGGTGAAATCGTTGGACTTCTCGGGCCCAACGGGGCAGGAAAAACAACATCGTTCTACATGATCGTTGGACTCATTAAGCCTAATGGCGGCGCTATTTATCTAGATGATATGGAAATTACCAAGTTTCCTATGTACAAACGCGCGCAAAACGGTATTGGCTATTTGGCGCAGGAAGCATCCGTGTTTAGAAAACTAAGTATTGAAAAGAATATATTAAGCGTACTCCAACTTACCAAATTGAGCAAAAAGGAGCAGCTTATGAAAATGGAATCCTTGATCGAGGAATTTGGTCTGGGGCATATTCGAAAAAACAGGGGGGATTTGTTGTCCGGTGGCGAACGAAGACGTACCGAAATTGCCAGGGCATTGGCAACAGACCCTAAGTTTATTCTATTGGACGAGCCTTTTGCAGGGGTTGATCCAGTAGCGGTGGAAGACATCCAACGTATCGTAGCCCAGTTGAAGAACAAAAACATAGGCATATTGATAACCGATCATAATGTACAGGAAACCTTGGCCATTACCGAACGCTCCTACCTCATGTTCGAAGGTGGCATCTTAAAATCTGGAATTCCGGAAGACCTAGCGGCCGATGAAATGGTACGCAAAGTCTACTTGGGACAGAATTTTGAACTCCGAAAGAAGAAATTGGATTTTTAGTTTTAGTCGTAATTCAGACATTTTCGTGTTTGAGCGATATTATCTCTAAAACTATTTTACATTCACTAACGCGTTCATTTCACCTTTTGATGTATTCTTTGCAAGGATTTCAATTCAGCTTAGAAAACACATAAAACAACTCCGTTGCTATTTGCATGCTCCGCTCCCGATATTTTGCCTTCTGTAACGGCGTACCGTCAAATTCCTTGGGGTCGTCAAACGTAAGCGGTATTCGTTGTTCCGCTCCTGCAATAAACGGACAATTTTCATCGGCATGGGAACAGGTCATGACCGCTGCAAAGTGGGTTTTAGGGTTAAAAGGATGGTCAAATCTTTTTGAAAACCCAATTATGGGATGTATATCGGCACCATATTTAACACTATACACGGGATTTGCCCCTGTTGATAGCTTGTCGATACCAAAGCCCGACTCCTCTAAAGTTTCGATAACGGTGGGGAATACTGCCGTAGCTTCCGTCCCCCCGGAATAACAACATACTTTTTCCACACCAAAACATGCCGCCATCGTCTGCGCCCAGATCTGGGACAAATGACTTCTACGGGAGTTATGGGTGCAGATAAAATTTAAGTTGATCGGCATTCCGGCATCCTTTTTACTTTGTATAAAATCGATTAAAAGCTGTAGTACGGACAATCGTTCTACGGGAATGGCAGCCATATCGATTTCCTCTATAGTACGGGAAAGTGTGGGGAAAAGCAGTATATTTTTTCTTTTCATGCATCAATAATACAAAAAGCAAACGACCTCGGGGCAAGCCCACGAGGCATTAATAAGAAAATGATTTTTAATTTCGAGGCAAGCCTCCGAGTATCAAACCCTTTGGCGGTGCCAATAACCAACCGTGCTAGGATTCCTGCAACACTAATCACTGAGGTATTCGGGATACTTTTTAAGGTTATACCATCCCCAAGCAAAAAATAACAGCTCCAAAACAAGCGCAGGTGTAAAAGGTATGGATACTCCGTCAAAAAAAGTACTTACGATCCTACCAAAAGAAATACCACCCATAAACAGTACATTGCTTAGCGTGGCCGCATACCAAAATGTTGATCTATACGCTCCAAATAGCCAAAATACGCCAATGCCCAGATAAATTCCCATAAGCGCTCGGAGCATATTCTTTAGTTCCAAAGCCTCTACCTGGTAATCCAACAGCAAGGGCATAAGGTACGAAGGGTGACCTCCATAAACACATCCAGCCACAATTACAATAATTCCGGAGAGTATTAAGTTCAGGTTCTTTTTCATGCTTGGATTTTCATTTTTCGGTACAAGGTATAATAAAACCAAGCCGCAATGCCCCCGATAAGCGAAAATACCGCCAACATCCAAAAAACATGTTGGTGCCCCACAGCACCGGGATTGGCATCCAAGAGATAGCCCATGGCCGGACCTGCAAAGATATCCGGTGTGTACCCAACCAGCGAAATAAGTCCTACCGCGGTACCCGTGAGCACAAGCGGGATCTTTCCACGCTCCATTACCGCAAAATAAAGGGAGCGTGCCGCGTACACCCCCGTTGCTACCGTGAGTATGGATATAAAGAACAACAAAGTAGAAGAATCCGTTATGATACCCGTAGCAAAAAGCAAGGCACCAAAAAAGGAAACTATAAAACTGACCAATAACCAGTAGGTAGTTTGCGAGCGGTCTGCCAATATCCCTATTACGACCCCTACTACTGGGCGAACAAATAACAAAAAGGTTCCTACTTGGGCAGATTGCACCTGATCGTATCCCATAACATCTTGGGCATAGAGCGAGAACACATCGGTAATCTTGTAGCCAACGTAGGCGCACAAAATAATGACCATCAACAGCCCTACCGCAGGCAGCTTCAGTACTTCCTTTACTTGCGAAACGGTGATTTTGTCCAAAACAATGGCCCTTTCCAATGTTTTGTCCATTCGCATAAAAAACCACACCAAAATCCCAACAATGGTTACCATTCCGGTCGATACCAAAATTACATACCTAAATGCTGCCTTACTTTCGTTGACGGTAGCTTGAGCGATTTCCCCAGTGATAAAAATGGAGAAAATAAGCACGCCCATGGCACCGAACAAAGCACCTACCAAACCACGCCCGCCATCCAGAAAACCAAATGCTTTTCCTTGGGAGGCGGCACCGCCCCACACACGTGTAGCTTTTATCATTGCCGCCCAGAACAAAAATATAGTGGTAAAGCCCCAATACCCGTACAGTATTCTCAAAACATCGTAAGACGGGAAGGTCGCATACACGAGTCCGCCCAAGGCCGTCATCCAAAGGGCAACGGCAATTAATTTTCTCGGCGGATATTTATCTGCCAATGGACCACCAAACAGATAGGAAACCAAGGCAACGATGCCGTAGACCGAAAAACAAAGCCCTAGCTCCACATTCGTAAGTTGAAAGGCTTCCAAAACGGTGGGCCTAAATACCCGAGCGAGTACAAAGGGAAGAATAAACACGCTCTCGCCTGCCAAAATCAATAATAAAAGGTAGTACCAAGGGGCTTTTTGTGGTCGGTTCATGGTTTTTTATCGTATCGTCGGCTAACATAAAAAAGACTCCCGAATCATCGGGACGCTTTATTATCCGCCTGTGTGTTTAAATTAATTTCAAACAGGCTCACTGGGGCTTCTTTGTAATGTGCCGGTAAAGTATCCGTATGCTGTAGATCAAACAAGCCCAAAAAACTAAAACCTGCTCTTGTGTAATGGGCAATCAACTTGGAATTGTTCCCTACCGTATCCAAGCGAACAAACCGCTTGTCGTTTGCCCTGGCATAATCTTTTGCCCAAGCAACAATGGTTGCCACAAAATTATGCCCCCTAAACTCTGGGTTGGTGGCTATCCGGTGAATATATACAGCGGCATCGGCGTTGCGCTCTTCCCAAATATCGGCATCCATAAAGGTTACGGCCCAAATACAGGCAACCGAATTGTTGATGATTAATTTAAATTGACGTTTTTCCGCCAGTTCAGTTGCCACTACATTCCGCTCAAAGGTAGGCCAAACCACTACGCCCTCCCTAGTGCGCTGATAGTCCGATGCCTGCTTGTACAGGCGAAAGATTTCATTGATGTCTTCTGAGGTGGAATTGATTATGGTCATTAAAAAAACATTCTTACAGGATTTTGGTTGCTAACATAGAAAATTCCATGCAATTATAATTCTCGAATGGCATTCCTTACACCAGCATTATGCTCATTTTTCAATTAATTTATGCTTATAACCGTTTTATTGGCAAAGGGTAGTGTGAAACTAAATACCGAACCGGAACCAAACTCACTTTCTACCCAAATTTGTCCATTCAGCAATTCAACATAAGCTTTTGTAATGGATAATCCAAGACCAGCTCCTTGACGTGCTTGCACATCTTCAATATTGGCCTTGATAAATCGTTCAAAAATTGCTTTCTGTCTTTCCTTTACTATGCCAATACCAGTATCCTTTACATAAAATTCAATATAAGTACCCTTTACATGATAGCCAAATTCAATTGTACCCTCTGTAGTATATTTAATCGCATTTTTTATTAGATTGGTGAAAACAATATGTAGTTTTTCTTCATCGGTAAGAATGCTCAGAGCTCCTGTTTCTTCCAGATTTGAACAAACCAATCGCATTCCTTTGGCAGTTACCTCTGGCTTGTAAAACGTGTATAGGTTTTGCAAAAGCAAATTAATATCCGTAGGTTTCATGCTAGCGGCTAATGAACCAGCCTCTATTTTAGATATGAGCATAATATCATTGATCACATTAAGCATTCGAAGTCCACTACTTTCAATTATCCGAAGATATTCTTTTTGTGTTTTGGCGGTTAGTCGAGGATTTTTCAATAAATCAGAGAAGCCCAGAATACCGTTCATAGGCGTCCTTATTTCGTGATTCATGTTTGCTAAAAATGCAGATTTTAACGCATCAGAATGGATTGCCTTCTGTTTTTGTTTCAGAAAATCCTGTTTAAACAAATAAAGCAGCGCAAGGAGAAGGAACGCATAGATGGTAAAACTTACAAAAATGTCGACACTTCTTTGTTCTTCACTAGGGTACTCCAACAAAGATGCTCCTGCGTTATAGTCTATATAAAACAGAACACAAAGGTTAATAAAATAAAATACTAAAAGAAATAATAGGGCCCTACCGTTCCAAAGCAGTAAAATAAGTGCTGCAAAAATTAAGATAAACATGAGGACAGGGCCATTGGACAAAAACTTGGTATACCATGTAAAATCCAGAATAAGCAAACCGCCAACAGTCAAGATCGTTTTCGGAACCAAAAGGTAGCCGTAAAACCTAACGGCAACATATAGGACAAACAATACGACCGCGGTTCCAAAAGCCAAAAATATAGAAATACGATTAAGGGAACTAGCGATATGAAATAGGCAAAGAACAAGGGAAAATACTCCTGCCGTAAAAGAGGTAAGCCCTACAAAATAGCGCTCGGAAGACATCTTGTCCCTGTCGCCAAAAGCCATCTTCCTTAAATCTTCAAATTTTTTCATTTTTGATCTAGCACGGGCAATAGGAAAGGCCTACCGCGTTTAATTATCCCTACTTAAAATTAAGTTTAAGCTTTATCTATGTTATTTTTTTAGGTGACACCCCAGACATCGTATTTAAAACCTAGCGTAGTCTATATCGTATCTTTCGAGAGGTGTTTCCGAATCAATCCAACCAACTTATCCTTGTCAATAGGCTTGGATATATAGTCATTACAGCCCGCTTCCATTGCCTTTTCCCTATCACTGGACAATCCAAATGCAGTTTGGGCAATTATAACCACATCATCATTAAACTGCCTAATCTGTTTGGTTGCTTCATAGCCGTTAAATACGGGTAATTGTATATCCATCAAAACTAAATCCAAGTCAGGATGCGCTCTACATAATTCAACGGCTTCAGCTCCGGTCCTGGCTATCAACGGCGCAACACAGAATTCCTTTACATTAATAACCATCAGGGTCTCGGAAATCTCATCGTCCTCTACAATTAATACTTTAAGCGTTAGGCCTCCCTTTGTCTTTTCGCCTAGAGCGGTTTTTCTTTCGTTCATTTTATTCTTTTTTGAAATGAAATTATACGGTAAGGTAAAAGTAAACTTGGAACCAAGTCCTATTTGGCTTTGCACCCAAATGTTGCCCCCAAGCAACTCAACATAAGACTTTGCAATGGACAACCCTAAACCAACTCCCTGTCTTGCCGCCTCATCTTCGATTTCAGCCTGCACAAATCGCTCAAATATAGCCTTATGCCGCTCCGGTGCAATACCAATACCGGTATCCCTCACATAAAACTCTACTACATTTCCTACTACGGTGTACCCAAAACTTATCCTACCCTCCGTACTATACTTGATGGCATTTTTTACCAAATTAATAAATATTGCAACTAGCTTTTCGGGATCGGTCCTAATCATTAAGTGTTCCGAGGTATTTGAACTAGGGTAGGAAAAGGTAATCCCTTTGGCTTCAACCTCTGGTTTAAAAAACTTATATATATACTCTAATTGCTCATTGATATCGACTTCCTTCCTGGCAATATGAACAACTCCCGCCTCAATTTTTGAAATATTGATAATATCATTGATGATACTAAGCATTCGTTCACCACTTCTTCCTATTATCCCTAGGTATTGCCGCTGTAACTCACCAGTAAGGTTTGGATTTTTAAGAAGACCGGAAAAACCAAGAATACCGTTCATTGGAGTCCTTATTTCATGACTAAGATTGGCTAAAAAGGCAGTCTTTAATTTTTCCGAACGTACCGCTTTTTTTTGCTGCCTTATAAATTCCTGTTTTACCGTATACAATATAAAAATAAGTACCGCGGCATAGCAGAATAGACTCAAGAAAATATGAACACTCCTTACTTTATGATTTGGATAATGAACCAAAGCTTCAGAGGCATTATAATCGATACTAAACAACAGTATTAGATTCAAGAAATAAAGCACCATGAATAAGAACAGGTGCTTACCCTTCCAGACCCAAATTACAAATGCAGCGAAAATTAGAATAAAAAATAAGATAGGCCCCTTGGAAAGACTTTGAAAATACCATGCCATATCCAAAAAAACAAGCCCTCCAACTGTTGTAATAACTTTTGGGACGAACAAAAACCCAAGAAACCTAACAGCATAGTAAAGGCCTCCAAAGAGCACAAAAACAAGCCCGGCCAGCAAGGCAGAGTTAAGGGCTAAACCACTAATAATATGAAAAACACATCGGATAAAGGTAAAAACAGCTGCGGTAAAAATACATATAGTAACAAAATAGCGCTCTAAGGTTATATTATCCCGGTCTCCAAAAAGATAATCTCTTAGTGTTGCTATTCTACCCATCTTAATCGGTATTGTAGATAATAATTATCGCTACAAATAGTATCATCAATTTCCTTCTTTAGGTACTCCTACATGATTGATAAATGAGCTCAACACATAAAAAAGAATGATCACCGGCACGGCCAAAAACTGTATCGTAATCAAAAGCACCAGGCTTACGGTCAAAAAGACATAACGCAAGGCATTGTCCTTAAAGCCCCAATTCTTGAATTTGAGGGCGAACAAGGGTAGGTTGCAGTTCAACAAAAATGCACTTAGGAGGATACCTCCGATCAAAAACCATTGGTTAAGAATTAGCTCGCTCAGAAAAGTACTTGGATGATAAAATAAAATCAAGGGCAGGGAAAGCAGCAATAGGGCATTTGCCGGTGTAGGCAGCCCTATAAAAGAGGACACTTGATTTTCGTCCAAATTAAATTTTGCCAAGCGATAACCAGAGGCCAAGGTAACGATAAAGCCCACAAAAGGAAGTAAGGATGTGAGCTTAAAACCTTCGGAGGACATCAGGGAATAGGTATCCAAATTCCACCCTCCTGTCTGGGACATGCCCAATAACTGAAACATAACGATGCCCGGCACCAGTCCGCTCGTAATCATATCCGCCAAGGAATCCAGCTGTAGTCCCAGCTCGCTCTTTACGTTGAGCACCCGTGCGGCCAGTCCGTCAAAAAAATCAAAGAAAATACCAAGGGCCACGAATACGGCAGCTACCTCTAGCTGGTTCCAAACAGCAAAAACGGTTGCCACACAACCACAGAAAAGGTTGAGCAGGGTTATAAAATTGGGTATATGTTTTTTCATAAAAAGAGGGTCTTATGGACTGGGCAACGTCGCTTAAAATTATAATCGACACCCAAACAAAACCTAAAAATAGCATATTTCTTTGGTTACACCTTTTTTAGGGGTGGTTTATCGGTACCTACCCTAGCTTTTACAACATACCAAGGTTCGTTGGCATATAGTCCATAGCCTATTTAGAAAATCCCTTTTAGGGTAGCTTATGGATTATTTGCATCTTTGTACGTATTAGTTTTAGCTTAATCCTATGTTTCAAAAAATCGAGTGTACCATTCTATTGCTTTTGATGTTTCATCTGGGATATGCACAAGAACCACAATTGTCCAAACTTTCAAAGCTAAGTCTGCTCACTGCGGGTACCGGGCAGGATTTGGCGGCAAAATTTGGCCATAGCGGTATACGCCTGCAAGACCCCGCGGTGGGCATAGATGTGGTCTACGGATACGGCACTTATAACTTTGAGGACCCCAACTTTTATCTGAACTTTACACGGGGTAAGTTGGATTATATGATTACACGGCAACCATTTGGCCTGTTCGAAAAGAGCTACATCATAGAAAAGCGTTGGATAAAAGAACAAGAGCTGAACCTAGATCTGGAACAGCGAAAAAATATTATCGGCTTTTTGGAAACTAATCTATTGCCCCAAAACCGACTCTACAAATACGATTTTCTGTTCGAGAACTGCGCCACCAAAATTCCCGAAGTCTTTGAAAAGAATCTTGGGGATGCCCTACAGTTCGATTATTCACATTTGGAGGAGCGGTATACCTTTAGACAGCTCATACATCAAAATTTGAATGTGAACTCATGGTCAAATTTTGGCATAGACCTAGCCCTAGGCTCCGTAATAGATAGGGAAGCAACTCCTTACGAGCACCTGTTCCTTCCTATTTATGTCTATGAACAATTAAAGCATACTACGGTAGACGGGAAACCAATTGTCACAAAAGAATCGCTTCTTTTGGATATCCCTACACAAGAGGACGATACTTTTTTTCTCTTTACGCCCGTATTTTGGCTGGCACTTCTAATGGTAATCGTTTTTTACATCTCCTATACAGATGTTAAACACAACAGCAGAACCAGATGGATAGATGTACTTTTGTTTTCCCTAACGGGTATCGCCGGGTGCATTATCCTTTTTCTGTGGTTTCTTACGGACCATGATGCTACAAAAGGAAATTACAATATACTTTGGGCTTTCGCTCCCAACCTGATCGTCGCGCTCTACCTTGTTAAAAAAGCAGTTCCAAAATGGCTTGTAACTTATCTTAGTATTGTACTGGCACTATTGGTAATTAGCGTAATTTTGTGGCTTGTAAAAATTCAGATGTTCTCCCTATTGCTGATTTTTGTTTTGTTGGCCGTGGGAATCCGATACCTGTTTCTTTTATATCACTTTAAAAAAACTGCGTAAGCTTTCGAGACCGCAAAACATGCTGCGTTTGAACTTGATACTTGTGTTTGGATCCTTCTACGGCGAACAGGCGTCATAGTTGGTTTTTAGGAGGAAGCATATTAAAACCATAGATTATCGCCCATGCGGGAATAATCTTAATATTCGAATTGATGAATTTACTAAGTGTTGAAAATATTTCTAAATCTTACGGCGAAAGGGTGCTGTTCGAGAATCTTTCCTTTGGTATCAACAAGGACCAAAAAATTGCGCTCATCGCAAAAAATGGTACCGGAAAAACATCCATACTTAATATTTTGTCGGGGGCGGACAGTCCGGATAACGGACAAATAAATTATCGAAAGAATATACGGGTCTCTTTTTTGGCCCAAGAGCCCGCTATGAATCCAGAACTGACCGTTGAGGAAACCATTTTCGCATCGGACAATGAGGTGCTACAAGTAATTTCCAGATACGAAAAAGCGCTGGAGAATCCGGAAGATGCGGACGCCTACCAAACCGCTTTTGAGGCCATGGACCGTTTTCAGGCTTGGGATTTTGAAACGCAGTACAAACAAATACTCTTTAAGTTAAAACTAGAAGACCTCAACGCCAAAGTAGGGATGCTATCCGGCGGACAAAAAAAACGACTTGCCTTGGCCGATGCCTTGATCAATAAACCGGACCTCTTGGTACTGGACGAACCCACCAACCATTTGGACCTGGAAATGATAGAATGGTTGGAAGAATATTTTGCCAGGGAGAACATGACCTTGTTTATGGTAACCCATGACCGTTTTTTCCTGGAACGAGTGTGCAATGAAATCATGGAGCTGGATAATGGTGTACTGTACCCGTACAAAGGCAATTACTCTTATTATCTGGAAAAGAAAGAGCAACGTTTGGAGCAAGAAAGCGTGGAGCAGCATAAAACCGAACTCCTATTTAAAAAAGAACTCACATGGATGCGGCGCCAGCCAAAGGCACGTACCACAAAATCCAAGTCCAGAATAGACGACTTTAATACGATAAAGGAAAAGGCCAGCAATCGCAGAAAAGAACATGAGGTTCAGTTAGAGCTGAACATGGAACGCATGGGAAGCAAAATCCTGGAATTTGTAAAAGTTTCCAAATCCTATCCCAACAAACCTATTCTAGATAAGTTCGAATATAATTTTATAAGAGGGGAACGAATAGGAATTATAGGTAAAAACGGTACCGGAAAATCTACATTTTTAAATATACTTACAGGGCGGGACCAACCGGATAGTGGCAAAGTAATTGTAGGAGAAACCATTAAATTCGGCTATTATACCCAAAAGGGCATCACGATCAAAGAAGGCCAAAAGGTGATAGACGTTATACGCGAATTCGGAGACTATATCCCCTTGATGAAGGGAAGACAGATTTCTGCCCAACAACTGTTGGAACGTTTCCTCTTTGACCGCAAAAAGCAATACGATTTTGTGGACAAATTAAGCGGTGGGGAACGCAAGCGCCTGTACCTCTGTACCGTTCTTATTCAAAATCCCAATTTTTTGATTCTGGACGAACCTACCAACGACCTGGATATTGTAACCCTAAACGTCTTGGAGAGTTTCCTGTTGGATTTTCAAGGCTGCCTCCTTGTGGTATCGCATGACCGCTATTTTATGGATAAAATTGTAGACCACTTATTTGTTTTTAGGGGCGATGGCGTGGTGGAGGATTTTCCGGGCAACTATTCCGACTACCGTGCCTACGAGGATAGTAAAGTGGAGGAAAAACGGGAACTAAAAGAAAAAGCCGACACCCCTAAAACTTCTTGGAAAAAAACCGAGCCTACCAACAAACTATCCTACAACGATCAGAAAGAATACAAGCAATTGGAGCGGGACATTAAAAAACTGGAAGATAAAAAAGAGGCCTTGCAGGCCAAATTTGCAGACACTTCTTTATCAGGTGATGAAATCGCAGCCCTATCTATAGAACTCGGAGAAATATCCGATACAATCGATGTGAAAACAGAACGTTGGTTTGAGCTTTCGGCATTAATGGAGGGGTGAAACAGAAGGTGTACTACTTCGGTTTGGAACGTTCTATAGTTAACTGGACCTTGTGTTTCGATGATAGGTTAATCTGACGGTCTATAAATACAGATTTTGTGTATTTCAAATTTGTTTCCTTTCATTAGAAATAATACCCAAGAGGAAATCATGATAAAGTGGTAACTTGTACTGGTGTTATACCAATTTAAGTTTTGAATGTCGTATTGAAAATTTGAATTATTTTTTTCTCAGTTTAGGAATGAAATCTAAGCATAGCATTAGCTATGGTTCTATTTCATGACGACAAATGAGTAAAAAAGAAACTGGTTTTATGCGACATCTAGAAGTTAAATTGGTATTACCCATTTACCATGTTTATGGATGCAATAGCCAAGATCAAACTTTACGGAGCGGCAAGGTGCCATAAAACCAAGTACTACCAATTGCTACTGAATGAAACCGGTCTGCCCTACCAGTTTTTGGATGTGGAAGCACACAAAGCTTATGCCGCCGAACTACGCGCACTCTATGAAAACGGGAAACTAAATTTTCCCACCATCACCATTGGAGAAAAGAAACTTAGAAATCCGTATAAGGAAGAGCTCCAAAAATGGATCAACAAATTAATACCGGAACAATTGGAACTAAAACACGATAAAGAAAACCTAAAGTACACGCTGAACATCAACGGAGAAATTGCCAAAGTCGATTACACCTTAAAGAACGATAAAATGTACTTGGTACATTCCGAGGTGCCCCATCAATTACGAGGCAAGGGCATTGGCAAGGTATTGGTAGAAAAGACCTTTGAAAAGCTCACCAAGGAAGGCTACAAGGCGGTTGCCGTTTGTCCGTATATAAAAACGGTAGCGCAACGCAGCAAAAAATGGAACGCCCTTATTGGGTAAAAACACGTCCTTGCAAAAACTAAATTGAAAAAGGAGGTAATAAGCTACCCTATTGAAGGTTGAATTACTTACCAAAATGTGTGGCTGCATGTAGGAGTCCAGATTTTCAAATCAAACTTTCCATACTTCTGGTTCCAAAGCATTTGAACGGCCCGTTTTAGGCAATTTATAATTTTAAATTTGGTAGCTTGTATAATCTACATACATACCTTCTGATTTCTTAAAGACGTAAATCATAACATGATTCTAAAGCGGATACAAAGGCTGCCTATTGGATATTCAAAAGTTACCTACATGAACAAAACCTATGGGGTAACGCGGAAGGATTTTAACAAGGGAAAAAGTATTAAATTGTATGCGGAGGAATTGGGCGGTGCCGATTTCATCAGTTTGAATTACTATCTTACCACAAAGTCGCACAGCTTAAAGCCCTGTGAAATGCCGGAACAAAAAGTCATTCACTTTTTAATGAATTACAAAAGCAGAAACAATCAAGAAACAAATGATAGGATTGCTAATGGATAGAATGAATTCAAAGAATAAAAGAATGGAGTAAGGAAGTCTCCGAAAGCACGTCCAACCATTCGTTGGAATCCTTTACTTGTGGCAAAAAAGAGGAAAATGTATTGAATAAGCCAATACAAAAAACAGAGTGGAATTTTATAAAACGAAATAAAAATGGAAAATTATAAAAAAGCATACATAGCAGGTGGTTGTTTTTGGGGCATGGAAGACCTTTTTAGGGTACGACCCGGAATCATAGATACCGAAGTCGGATACTTGGGAGGCGAAAATGAAAACCCAACCTACCGCAACCATCCGGGACACGCAGAGGGAATAGAACTTACCTATGATCCTAGGGCTACCTCGTTCGAGGAAATATTGGACTATTTTTTTAGAATCCACAACCCCACCACGATAGACCAGCAAGGAAATGATCGAGGATCCAGTTACCGCTCCACTATTTTTTTTCAGGACGATGAAGAAAAAGCGGTATCCGAGGCAGTTATCAAAATCGTGAACGACTCCGGAAGATGGAAAGCCGATGCCGTTACCACCTTGGAACCTTTCACCGTTTTTTGGCCAGCGGAACCCGAGCATCAAGACTACCTGGTCAAGCACCCCAACGGATACACCTGCCATTTTGAACGGTTCGGTACTTTTTTAGAGGAACAGAAAAAAGCATAGATTAAGATATATGGAACATATAAAATTCACCAACAAAAGATTTGATCCGGATTCCACTCCCTTTTTGGAGTTGGCAAAACAAATGGCCAAAGCCTTTGGCTATACTGCCGATCTAAAAACGGATAAACATTTGGCGCAGCTCATGCGTTTGCGTGTGGCGCAGAAAAATGAATGTTCGTATTGTGTAATTTTACACGCGAACACAGCCAGAGAAGTAGGTATTGACAGTGCAAAAGTGGACAATATCTCATCTTGGTACAACAGCGAGCTTTACACCAAAAAAGAGAAAGTTGCACTGGCCTATTGCGATGTGCTCACGGAGGGCGTGCACAACAATTTTCAGCAATACCATGATGCTATGGCAACGCATTTCTCCCAATTGGAAATTGCCGAAATCGCCGCCATTGTCATTAACATGAACGTGTGGACACGATTAAAATTGGCTCAGGGAGAAGTTCCGGTATACAAATAGTCCATTGGTTAATGTTCAAGCTTACCAAGGCCTTTGGAGGGTTACATGGCAAAACTAAAACAGCACTTTTGGGCAAAGAACATTTTTTGAAAACTTTGCTACTGGATATAAAGACACCATAGATAGCTGTGACCTTGAAGAACAAGCTATAAAACCATTTTGTTTTAACCCTTGATAGTAAATTAACGGACAACCTTTTAAAAAATCCAAAATGAAAAGTACAAAACTCGAAATCAGCAATAAAAAAGGACTTGCCCTACAGGCTTATTTAGAGCTTCCTGCCAATCAAAAGCCCAACTACTATGCTATTTTCGCACATTGTTTTACCTGCAATAGCACTTTGGGCGCGGTCAAGAATATCAGTAGAGCCTTAACGCAGCACGGGTTTGGTGTTGTACGTTTCGATTTTACCGGTCTGGGACGCAGCGAAGGGGAGTTTTCGGATAGCCACTTCTCTGGAAATATAGACGATTTGGTTTCGGTGAACGACTACCTGGCAGCGCATTACCAGGCACCTTCCTTATTAGTAGGCCATTCCCTAGGCGGGGCGGCAGTCATCGTAGCGGCATCAAAACTAAACAACATAAAAGCGGTGGCCACCATAGGGGCTCCGGCCACGGTAGACCATGTTACCCATCTGTTTTCCCATGGCTTGGAGGAAGTAAAGGAAAAGGGAGAAGTGGAAATCAATATCGGTGGTAGGCCTTTTAAGATCAATCAGGAATTTGTGGCCGACTTCGGCAAGACCGATCTGCCTGAAATCACTAAAAATCTACGAAAACCGATTCTGATCATGCACGCACCTTTTGACCAGATCGTTGGTATTGAAAACGCCCATCGGCTTTATCACAATGCCCACCATCCAAAAAGCTTTATAAGCTTGGACCAGGCCGATCATCTCTTGTCGATATCAAGGGACAGCGAATATGCCGGTAATATGATCGGCACATGGGTACAACGCTATTTTGAGCCTTTGGACAATGTAATGTTGGATACCGAAGGAGAGCAACTGGTAGGCCATTTAAACCTCTTGGAAGATAATTTCACCACGTCTATCCAGACCAAAAGGCACGACTTTATAGCCGATGAGCCTGCAAGCGTGGGAGGCGATGATTTTGGCCCTTCGCCGTACGAGTTCCTAAATGCCAGCTTGGCCGCCTGTACGGCAATGACCTTAAAACTGTATGCCGAACGTAAAAAATGGGACTTACAGGAAGTCTTCGTTTACATTACCTATTCCAAAAAACATAGTGACGACCTACAATTGGATGTGGAAAAACCCATGCGGATAGACCATGTACAAAAAAAATTGCGGTTAATAGGTAATCTGGACACCGAGCAAAAAAAACGTTTAAAAGAAATCGCCTCTAAATGTCCGGTTCACAAAACCTTGCAAAGCGAGGTTATTATCGATACCGAGGTGCTAGAATAATAGAACCCACAACGAACCGAAATTAATGTTTTAGCGGTAGCGAGGTAATTGGCGACCAATTGTAATAGCAGCAGTGAAAAATAAGCATTGCATCCGGTAAAATCAATTAAACACCTTCGTTTAAGCAAAGTTATTCTACAAAACAAAAAGCACAATGAAACAACGAACCCTATCGGACGAAACGAGTATAGGTCTAGGTCTGGCGGCATTGGGAAGGCCGGAATACATCAATATTTCGGATATTGAAAGAACGGACAAATCTGAAATGGCTTTTCGTCAACATGCTTTTGGGATGCTGGATTTTGCCTACGCTAAGGGCATACGCTACTTCGATACCGCACCTTCTTATGGCAAGGGCGAGCAATTTCTTAAAGATTGGAACGACCTACACCGTCATCCTGATGTGAACTTAGGCACCAAATGGGGCTATACCTATATGGCGAATTGGAAACTGGGATATGAAGGCCGGCATGAAATCAAAGAACACTCCCTAAACAAATTAGTGGAACAATGGTCGTATTCCAAACAAATGCTTCCGGCTCTTGATGTGTATCAGGTTCATTCGGCCACCTTTGAAAGCGGGGTCTTGGATAATAGTGAAGTGTTACGGAAGCTTGTCCAAATCAAAAAGCAGACCGGTATAAAAATAGGCATCACTACAAGCGGCGAAAATCAAAAGGAAATCATTCAAAAAGCACTTGAAACCAAAATAGACGGACAAGAAGTCTTTGATAGTTTTCAAGTTACCTACAACATTTTGGAACAGGACACCTTTCACATGTTACAGCGTGCCAAACAGCAAGGCAAAATCATTATTATTAAAGAGGCACTCGCTAATGGTAGACTGTTCCCCAATGCAGAATTTCCACATTATAAATCATTATACAATACCCTACAAATGTTATCTAAACGCTATAAGGTGGGTGTAGATGCCCTTGCGCTGCGGTACTGCATAGAAAGATTAAGACCAAATATCCTACTCAGCGGAGCATCAAATAGCGGACAATTGGATCAAAACCTTAAAGCCCTGTCTTTCTGTCTAAACGCAAAGGACCTTACATTACTTGACAAAGAAAAAGCAAACCCTATTTCCTATTGGCAAGAAAGGAGCCGATTGGATTGGAGTTAGAAGTTTTCAACTTGGATTTACCATCATCCAAACACACTTAAGCCATCCTTTGCCTACCACAAGTATATATGGAAGGAATCGCCTTTATTACATAGCTTGCGGTTTGACTTCGAGCCTAGGCAACTTAAGTTCACATTTCGCCAATCCAAAACATCAATTCCGTCGTTTAACCTCGGGTTACATACAGTATCCCTATAGGTAGTACCATTTATTTTCTATAGATGTAGTGGTCATACTATCGGTATAATGACCTCTTATATCGATATGATGTTTTTGCACTTAGGGCCGTTCATCGAACAAACTTCACCGATTAACCCAATAAGCGTCAGATAGCGAATAATATAGCTTTTTCGGCGATTCACTACCCTTTAAAATACACTTGTGCGAGTTATAATAGTGTAACAAAACGCAAGTCATGAAAACCATAGCTACCATCTTCTTTATCTTCTTTATCGGAACTGCCGCACAAGCTCAGAACAATACAACAGATGTGAAAGTAGTGACTATTGAAACAAGTATCGTTACCGAAACAGCAAAGGAATTGAAGATGGAAACCAAAAATGAGGTTGTTAGATTATACAAGTTCAAAAACGCTAGAATAAAAAAGGCATTGTCCTTTACAACAAAAAGAAACAAAGCTAAAATGGCTTAATACAATATTCACCGACTGTGATGATTAAAGTGCCCATTGCTCAAACCTCCTGCCAGAGTACTTGACAAATGGGCATTTTTAGTTCCAATACATAAAAAAGAAAATAGGATACTATTTTGCTTTAATTAAGAAAACAAACTTTTTCATATTCATAGGTATTGCTAAATTTGAAAAAACCTGAATGTAATAACGTGTTTCGTTTTCTTTCCCGTCTAAGATTTCTACTTACGGCAACCAATCAGCATGGTGTGCACTCGCCCTTTGTGTATAATTTTGTTACCAAAGGATTGTACAGAAAAGGAAATCGAACATTATCCGTAACCGAAAATGTGCTAATAAAAAGTATCTCTTATTTTTCCTATAAAAAAATAGGATTGGTTACAGATTCCAACCCGCTTAAAAAAACGCTGAATTCCATTTTTGATGACCTTGGCTACCTTACTTTTCCTTTTGATATCATTTATGTAAATGAATTCATAAAACCCTTTAAGACTATTGGCGAAGCGTACATACATAACGAAACCATGCTCCTTGTTGAAGGAATATACAGTTCAAAAGAACATTTGGCCAGGTGGAACAACCTCAAAAAACAAGCACAGGTCCGCGTTACCATAGACCTCTACCACTGTGGTATCGTCTTTTTTAGAAGAGAGCAGGCAAAAGAACATTTTAAGATCCGGATATAATCCCTTAATTTTAGGATCTAATCCTAGATTATGAACAATACCATATACATCATCTTTGGAGTCGTTTTTGCCATCTATATAGGTTTTCGTTTAATGAATAGAGGAAAGTCCAGAGCTAGGAAATCCCGTAGGTTTATGGAAGACTACAAACGGAAGGAGAAAAAAGAGTAGGTAATCGGAGTGGGCAGTGACAGGGGCGGTCGATGTGCAATATCCTAGAGGTTGCGATGGGCAGTGGCTCGTAGTAGCTTGCAGTAAGATAAAAAATGACAATTCATACCCAAAACCCACCCATACGATGTAACTTTTCTATTTGAAATTGAACCCACCTTATTTGGCGAACAGACGTAAACTTGAACTTAATCAATGAAAATATATACAAAAACCGGCGATGCCGGAACTACGGCACTCTTTGGAGGAACACGTGTT
Source organism: Maribacter chungangensis (assembly GCF_042676845.1). Classification (NCBI taxonomy): domain Bacteria; kingdom Pseudomonadati; phylum Bacteroidota; class Flavobacteriia; order Flavobacteriales; family Flavobacteriaceae; genus Maribacter; species Maribacter chungangensis. Next base: position 38,636 of record NZ_JBHTHY010000011.1, on the reverse strand, counting down.
CCTAAACACCATATCCGAATAGAAAGCTACGGCACCGTAGACGAACTAAACTCGTGGTTGGGACTTATTCGGGACCAGGAAATTCCGGGTGCTTCCAAACAAGAACTTACCAAAATACAGGAAGACCTTTTTACCCTTGGGGCAATTTTAGCGACCGATCCAGAAAAGGCAGTGCTTAAAAATGGTAAAGAGCGCCTTAATATTCCAAAAATTGAGGAAACGCACATCCATAAACTGGAAGTCGCCATAGACACCATGGAGCTAAGTTTACCGCAAATGACACATTTCATTCTCCCTGGTGGGCATACCACCGTGTCATACTGTCATATCGCACGAACGGTCTGTAGACGAGCAGAACGTATGGCTACGCTCTTACATGAAAATGAACCTTTTGATGAGCGCGTACTCTGGTACCTAAACCGACTGTCCGATTATTTGTTTGTATTGGCACGGAAATTGTCACAAGAGCTACAGGCAGATGAGGTAAAATGGATCCCCGAAAAAAAGGGCTAATAAATCCCTAATTTCTTCGTTATCAATTTATCAAGTTCATAATGTTGATAAGTAGCGTTAAATATTTACGAATTATCTTGACTGTCATCATTAAAAAATTATTTTTGCAAAAATTTTAAATTACACTATTACCATGTATTGGACATTAGAACTAGCATCTTATTTAAGCGATGCACCTTGGCCGGCAAGTAAAGACGAATTGATCGATTATTCGATCAGGACGGGAGCACCCTTAGAGGTGGTGGAGAACTTGCAATCCATGGAGGAAGAAGGTGGGGAAATCTACGAGTCGATCGAAGAGATTTGGCCAGACTATCCCACGGAAGAAGACTACCTCTGGAACGAAGACGAATATTAACAGTCGTCCTTGTAAACTATCTTGGTACGAGCCCACTTAGGTATTCAAAAGAAATTCACGTATAATTTCCGCACTAGCTTCAGAGGATTTAAATCTCGATTATCGAGTTAAAGAGTACTATACTATTGATTGTAAACAACTTAAATATTATAGCACATAGTATTTCTTAAAGAGATGCCCAGATTGGGCTTACATATCATAATTACTACTAAAAAGTCTCCTTGGAGGCTTTTTTTTTATGTAATTTTGGCAGTACAAAAGGGTATTTTAGGGAAATTACCAGACTGGAATGGCTTTTGTTCTTAACAGCAACGTTGTTTCTAAAAAACGACTTTAAACTATACTAGTAAAACGTATTGGAGATTCTTTAATTTCCAAGGTTTCATTACAAATACATACAAACACTATGAGTTTTATAAATTCCGTCTTAAAAGCTTTTGTTGGCGATAAATCAAAAAAAGACGTAAAAGAGCTTCAACCTTTAGTAAAACAAATAAGGTCCTTTGAAGCAGAAATGGAAGCACTGAGCCTAGATGAAATCCGCCGGAAAACAATCGATTTCAAGCAAAAAATACAGGATTCCTACAAGGATATTACCGCGCAAATAGCAGCACTGGAAAAAGAAGTTCTTGAATCTACCGATATCGACAAGAACGAAGATAGTTATGCCGAAATAGACCGGCTAAAACAAGAGGCGTACAAAATTTCGGAAGCTACACTTAACGAAATTTTACCCGAGGCGTTCGCCGTTGTTAAAGAGACCGCAAAGCGTTTTGCCAATAACGAAACCCTTACGGTTACGGCATCCGAGAACGACAGATTATTATCCGGTAGCAAGGACTACGTTTCCTTGGATGGAGAGAAGGCCATCTGGAAAAATTCATGGGACGCCGCAGGAAAAGAAGTTACCTGGGATATGGTACATTACGATGTACAACTTATTGGAGGTATCGCCTTGCACCAAGGAAAAATTGCGGAGATGCAGACCGGTGAAGGAAAAACCTTGGTCGCTACCCTACCCCTATACCTGAATGCCCTTACCGGCAACGGGGCACATCTGGTTACCGTGAACGATTATTTGGCCAAAAGGGATAGTGCTTGGATGGCTCCCATTTTTGAATTCCACGGTCTTTCCGTAGATTGTATAGACCATCACAAACCCAATTCCGATGGTAGACGTGCAGCCTATAATGCAGATATTACCTACGGTACCAATAACGAGTTCGGTTTTGATTACCTAAGGGACAATATGGCGCATACCCCAAAGGACTTGGTACAACGCCCACATAACTATGCCATTGTAGATGAGGTAGATTCCGTTTTGGTCGATGATGCTCGTACACCATTAATTATTTCCGGCCCGGTACCGGAAGGAGATCGCCATGAGTTCAACGAACTCAAACCCAAGGTTAGCGAAATCGTACAAAAACAACGGCAGCACTTAACAGGCGTGCTGGCCGAAGCAAAAAAGTTGATTGCCGAGGGCGATACCAAAGAAGGCGGGTTCTTGTTACTTCGTGTGTTCAGGGGATTACCCAAGAACAAAGCCCTGATCAAATTCTTAAGTGAAGAAGGTGTAAAGCAGCTGTTGCAGAAAACCGAGAACTTTTACATGCAGGACAACAATAGGGAAATGCCCAAAGTGGACGAAGACCTATTGTTCGTAATCGACGAAAAAAACAACCAGATAGAACTTACCGATAAAGGGGTAGATTATATTTCCGGGGAACAGAACAGGGACTTTTTCGTGATGCCGGATATTGGCGGGGAAATTGCCAAAATTGAAGAACAGAATCTAGAAATAGAAAAAGAGGCGGAACTCAAAGAAGAACTTTTTAAGGATTTTACCATAAAAAGTGAACGTATCCACACCATGAGTCAGTTACTAAAAGCCTACACCCTATTCGAAAAGGATACGGAATACGTGGTGATGGACAACAAGGTAATGATCGTTGATGAGCAAACAGGACGTATCATGGACGGTCGCCGCTACTCGGACGGATTGCACCAGGCCATCGAAGCCAAGGAGAATGTTAAAATTGAAGCCTTGACCCAAACCTTTGCAACAGTTACACTACAGAATTACTTTAGAATGTACAGTAAACTGGCAGGTATGACAGGAACTGCGGTAACCGAAGCTGGGGAATTTTGGGAAATTTATAAATTGGACGTGGTAGAAATTCCTACGAACAGACCCATTGCCAGGGATGACCGTAATGATTTAATTTACAAAACAAAGCGTGAAAAATACAACGCTATTATTGATGAAGTTACTAAATTGAGTAAGGCCGGAAGACCCGTGCTCATTGGTACCACTTCCGTAGAAATTTCGGAATTGCTTTCCAAACTGTTAAGTGTTCGTAAGGTTCCGCACAATGTGTTGAACGCGAAACTGCACAAAAAAGAGGCAGACGTTGTTGCAGAAGCCGGTTATGGAGGCGTGGTAACGATCGCTACCAACATGGCAGGACGTGGTACGGATATTAAACTCTCCAATGAGGTAAAAAAAGCGGGGGGACTCGCCATTATAGGAACGGAACGGCACGATTCCCGTAGGGTAGATAGGCAGTTACGAGGACGTTCCGGACGACAGGGAGATCCGGGAAGCTCTCAGTTCTATGTTTCCCTAGAGGATAACCTCATGCGTTTGTTCGGATCGGACAGGGTGGCCAAAATGATGGATAAGATGGGGCTGGAAGAAGGCGAAGTGATCCAGCACAGCATGATGACCAAATCCATAGAACGCGCCCAGAAAAAAGTAGAGGAAAACAACTTTGGCGTGCGTAAACGTTTATTGGAATATGATGATGTAATGAACGCCCAACGAGAGGTCGTATATAAAAGAAGACGGCATGCTTTACAGGGAGAGCGCTTAAAGGTGGACATTGCCAATATGGTATACGATACCTGCGAGGTAATCGTAGAAAGCAACAAAGGTGCCAACGACTATAAGAATTTTGAATTTGAGCTGATCAAGTACTTCTCCATGACCTCTCCCGTAACGGAGGACGAATTTGGAAAAGGAAACGAGCAGGAAATTACAGGCAAAGTCTACAAGGCTGCGTATGCTTATTACAAGGAAAAGATGGAACGCAATGCGGCCACCGCCCTACCCGTTATTAAGCAGGTATATGAAGACAACTCCAACAACTTTGAGCGTATCGTTGTGCCGTTTACGGATGGCATAAAAAGTCTTAATGTAGTAACCAACCTACAAGAAGCGTATGATAGTGAAGGTAAGCAATTGGTAACGGATTTTGAGAAGAATATCTCCTTGGCCATTATAGATGATTCTTGGAAAACCCATCTACGAAAAATGGACGAGCTAAAGCAGTCCGTTCAATTGGCGGTGCACGAACAAAAAGACCCTTTATTGATCTACAAGTTCGAAGCTTTTGAGCTTTTTAAAGAGATGATCGAGAAAGTGAACAAGGAAATAGTCTCTTTCCTTTTTAAAGGAGAACTGCCCTCCGGCAACCCCAACGATATACAAGAAGCTAGGAACGTACAGCGTAGGAAGGAAAACCTGCAAACCTCCAAAGCAGAAATCCCAAATAGTGATGAACTTGCAGCACGTAGCAGGGCCGTAGGCCAAAATCAAGGTCAACGCCCGCAGGTAACGGAAACCATCACAAGGGAACAACCAAAAATAGGTAGGAACGAACGGGTGACCATTAAAAATGTTATGTCCGGGGAAAGCAAAACCTTAAAATACAAACAGGCGGAGCCCCTTATCCAAAAAGGGGAATGGGTAATTACGCAAGATTAAAAGCGTAATTTTTCAGAACTAAAAAGGGCACCGTATGGATGCCCTTTTTGCTTTAGTTCCCAACGCTTATGGGAGTATAAAAAGCGGACACCTCCTAAAAAAAATACCAATCCAGGTTTTAAATGTGTATTTAAAATTTGAATTAATTTTCTCAGTTTAGGAATAGAATCTGAGTATAGCAGTAGCTATGATTCCATTTTATGAGAATAAATGAGTACAAAGAAAACCGCTTTTATGCGACATAAAGCATCTAAATTGGTGCAAACCCTCTACCACTATTGCAGTATAACTACCGCGTCCCTATTATATTTACAACTACTTTTTGAAATAAGTTTTTTTATTCCGGTGGTGATACGTACACAATACCTCAATTTTAAGTAACTTGTTAAGGCATTAATACCTGACCAAGATGACCACTACAAGACGAAAATTCCTGAGTTCTATAAGTATGCTTGCCGCAAGTACGGCATTGCCCTTAAGTAGTTTTGCATTTGGAAAGACCTCCAAATTAAAAATAGTCTTGGTGGGCACCGGTGTAAGAGGCATTACCTTTTGGGGAAAACGTTTGTTGGATACCTATCCCGATATTCTGGAATTTGTGGGACTGTGCGATAGCAATGCGAGCCGATTGGCCTACGCAAAAGAATATATAGGTGCAGATTGCCCTGTTTTTAGCGACTTTACCAACATGGTCAAAAAAACAAAGCCCGATTTGATCATTGTTACCACCAAAGATTCCAATCACCACGAATTCATAATAAAAGGTCTGGAAATGGGTTGTGACGTACTTACCGAAAAACCAATGACCACGGATGAGGATAAATGCCAAAACATTATTGATGCGGAGAAGAAGTCCGACAAAAAACTCATTGTTGGCTTTAATTACCGATGGAGTCCGTATGCCACCAAAATTAAGGAGCTCATACAAAACGATGCCATAGGGAAATTGGTTTCGGTCGATTTTAATTGGTATTTGAACACCTATCACGGCGCCTCCTACTTTAGGCGATGGCATGGCGAAATGGCAAGTAGCGGTTCCTTATGGGTACACAAGGCCACCCATCATTTTGATTTGCTGAACTGGTGGATCAATTCCGAGCCAAATGAAGTTTTTGCCTATGGCGACCTAGAGTTTTACGGGAAGAATGGCCCGCAAAGAGGGGCTAACTGCAGATCATGTGATTTTAAAAACTCCTGTGAATTTTATTGGGACATCAATAAAGACCAGTTTACAAAAAAATTATATGTAGACCATGAACATGTAGACGAATACATTCGCGATAACTGCCTTTTTAGGGAGCAAATAGATATTTACGATAAAATGTCGGCCCAAGTAAAATATACGGACAATACCATCCTCAATTATTCCTTGACCACCTATTCCCCTTTTGAAGGCTGGCGCGTGGCATTCAACGGTACCAAAGGCCGTTTAGAAGCTTGGCAGGATATTCCCTATCATAAAACAAGTACCATTACAGAGGCCGAGAAACACGCCAAGGAAATGGAACAGACGCAACAAGAAGAAAGCTATGTTGAATCCATAATTGTGCACAAGCTATGGCGAGAACATGAAACCGTAGCCGTAAACATGGAAAAAAGCGGACACGGAGGTGGAGACAAACGCTTGCACAATAAACTATTCGTTACTCCCGAAACCCCAGATGACTTCGACAGAACCGCGGGGCTAAGAGATGGGGCAATGTCCATCTTAATAGGGATTGCAGCACATAAAAGCATTCAAGAGAAAAAACCGATTTCCATAGGCGATTTAACAGATTTGAAACCAAGAAAAGTACGTAAATAGTTATTTTTTACCCGCTACATTTCGAAATATAAAAAATATTGGAATTATTGAGGAAACATGACTAGTTTTACATATCGTTAACAACCACTACTATCGCAGTAAAACCTTAGATATGACCGATTCAAATGTAGATCAAGAGCGCCTTAAGGATAAGGTTTCCCTTGTTTTAAAGGTAAACTATGTCTCCAGCGCGTTGGCCTTGGTTTTTGGTCTGGTTTGTTATTTTGTTCTTAACATTACTCAAATCATCCCTTACGTTTTTATCGCCTTCGGCGTAGGCAATCTCCTAAATACTTGGGCGTTCCACAAGCATAAGAATATTACCGCTACCTACAATATCTCTTCGATCACCGCACTTATCAGCGCCCTTATCATAACGGTGTATAGTGGTGGCATCAATAGCTCCTTTATCTTTACCTTGGCCTTGATCGTATTCGCGGGTTACGTAACCACCAAGCGCTACGGCCAAGTCTATCTTATTCTTGTATTTTGTTTGGTACTTTTGATATTTTCTCAAAGCATTCCGGAATTCAGCGTTACGGAAAATGTAATCCCAGAAGATTCCAAAGCGCTTTTCAATTTATGTTCCGTACTATTCTCCATGTTTCTTTTGGGAAATATCTTTGGCAAAAACTTGCTAAAGACCCACCACGCATTGTACCGTTCCAAGCAAGAACTTACCGTTCAAATGGAAGAAAAAGAGACCCTGTTAAAAGAGGTCCACCACCGGGTTAAAAACAACCTGCAAACGGTATCCAGTCTATTGAGCCTTCAAGCCCGTAATGTGGAGGAAGCAAAAATGAAAACACTGCTCAAAAGCACACAAAACAGAGTGATATCCATGGCCATGGTCCATGAGATGCTTTATATGAGAAACGATATTTCGCAAATAGAGTATAAGTCCTACGTGCAAGAGTTGAGCGAATACCTGATCAGGTCCATAAAAGGGCTGGATAGCAAAGTGCAGCTCAAAATAGATATTCCGGATATAAAACTGGGAATAGACACAGCGATACCGTTAGGACTGTTGATAAACGAAGCCGTTACCAATGCCCTAAAATATGGCTTTGCAGATGAGGAAGAGGGCGAAATATACATCGTCCTTAAAAAAGAATTGGACAAACAATATGTGTTGAATATTGGTGATAACGGTAAAGGGTTCCCGGAAACCATTACCTATAAAAATTCGAAGTCCTTAGGTTTAAAACTCATTCATAACCTTACAAGACAGTTAAAAGGGACCATCCAAAAAGACAGCAGTAAAAAAGGAACCAATTACATCATTCGATTCCACGAAATAACCCAACAGTTACACCCTGCGGTATAAACATAGAATTTCCTACATTCAACTTTGTATTACGGGTTACAAAGTACATTTTCCAAACACAATTTAAAGAGATAATGGCTATATTTAGACGGCTAACTTAAAAATCGTCTCATGTTCAAAAAATTACTAGTACTAGTCCTCCTTTATGGGAGTACCGTTACCGCGCAGGATTACTTTTATGAAAAGTTTAAACCCTTTAATCAGGACATTCCCTCTCCAGAGGCTTTTTTGGGGTATGGCATAGGGGAACACCACACCCGGCACGACCTTATTGTGGCCTATTTGGAGAAATTGGCAGAAGTTTCGGACCGGGCAAGTATACAGGAATATGGCAAAACCCATGAAGGGAGAAAGCTGGTAATGCTTACCATAACCACACCGGAAAACTTAGGGAATCTGGAAACTTTAAAAGAGGCCCACTTGGCCTTTACAGATCCCTCCAAATCGGTTTCCAATTATGATGAGGTTCCCCTTTTCATCAATCTGGCCTATAATGTACATGGCAACGAACCCTCAAGCTCAGAAGCTGCATTATTAACGGCCTATACCTTTGTTGCTTCCGAGCATCCGGAAATACTGAACTATCTCAACAACGCGGTCCTCTTTTTGGACCCAACCATAAATCCGGACGGTCGTGATCGGCACACCCAATATGCAAACGCCTATCAGGGAAACCCGGAGGTGGCCGACCCTCAAGATGCGGAACATAATGAATATTGGCCAAGAGCCAGGACCAACCACTATTGGTTTGACCTTAACCGGGATTGGCTACTGGGCATTAATCCAGAAAGTAGGGGTAAATTAAATTGGTACCATCAATGGTACCCCAACGTGGTTACGGATTTTCATGAAATGGGCACGCAAAGCACCTATTTCTTTGAGCCTATGAAAGACAACGCCTCTTGGGACCCGATCATGCCCAAGGAAAACTATGAGGACCTGAATACCCTTTTTGGTAACGGATTTGCAAAAGACCTGGATAGTATCGGTTCGCTTTACTTCACCAAGGAGGTTTTTGATGGCACCTACCCGGGGTATGGTTCCTCATACCCTGATCTTCAGGGAGGACTTGGACTCTTGTTTGAACAAGCTAGTTCCAGAGGGCATAGACAAACGACCGCCTTTGGTGAAATCACCTTTGCCTTTACCATTAGAAACCAATATGTATCCAGCATTTCTACCGTAAAAACAGCTGTGAACAATAAGGGCTATATGCGAAAGTACCAGCAGGATTTTTTCAAAAGTGCCCTGACCAACGCCTCCAAGAAAAAAACCAAGGGTTATACCTTCGGTGATCCTCATGACCAAAACCGAACCAAGGCCTTTATCGATAAATTATTGCTGCATAAAATTGACGTATACCGCTCCGGCGACACCTACTCCGTACCAACCAACCAGCCGCAATACAGGATGGTGCAAACCATGTTCGAAACCTACGACAAGTACAGGGATAGCGTGTATTACGATGCCTCTGCGTGGTCTGTAGGCAACTTTTATAACATGAAATATAAAGCGGTAAACACGCTACAACTTGGAGAAAAAATCACCAGCGTAGCCAATTTGGCAAAACCTAGTCCTGTCGAAAAATCGGACTACGCCTACATTATGGATTGGGACGATTACAATGCTCCTGCAGCACTTTATTATTTACAACAAAAAGGGATTGTAGCCTCGTCGGCCAAGAAACCCTTCACGGCTAAAACACGAAAAGAAGCCAAAAAATTCAATTATGGTGCGGTATTGATCAGTGTCAGCCTTCAAAAACAAGATGCGGCATCGGTCTACACTATGCTTAAGGAGGCACAGGACAAATTCAATGTTCCCATTTTTGCGGTAGATACCGGGCTCAGCCTAAACGGTATTGATTTGGGCAGCGGCAACATGTCTCCCATTAAAAAAACCAAGGCAGCCATGCTTATTGGGGATGGGGTACGTTCTTACGAAGCAGGGGAAGTATGGCATTTGTTGGATACCCGGGTACACATGCCGATCACCAAAATCCCCATGCGAAACTTTAATCGCGTAAATCTGGACAAATACACCAGTCTGGTCATGGTATCGGGCAACTATGACCTATCGGAAAAACAACTGGCCAAAATTAAGGATTGGACCAGCAGGGGAAATACGCTGATTACCATAGGAACGGCAAGTAAATGGGCCATTGACAAGAAAATCGTGAAGGAGAAACTTACAGAAACAGAAAAGGATTCCACCAAAATTACCACTAGAAAACCTTACGTGGACGCCCGTGAAAATATTGGAAAGGAAAGCCTTGGAGGTGTTATTTTAAAAGTAGATTTGGATGTGACCCATCCCCTAGCCTACGGATATAGGGATGCAACTATCCCCGTTTACAAGAACAATACCGTTTGGTTGGCGCCTAGCAAAAATTCGTATGCTACCGTTGCCAAGTATAGCAAAAATCCACATATAGATGGTTTTATTACCAAGAAGAACATGGAAGAAAATATAAAACCTTCCGCCTCCTTGATCGTAAGTAAAGTCGGCAGCGGAAGAGCGGTACTCTTTGCCGACAATCCCAACTTTAGAGGCTCTTGGTATGGCACTAATAGACTCTTCCTCAATGCCCTTTTTCTGGGTGATAAAATAAATATCCCATCGGAAAACTAGCTAATTCCATTGATTCCTACACAATAACCAAAAACATACAAAATGAAAAAAATACAATCATTCTTACTAGCGTCCCTTTTTTCTATAGGAGGACTACTAGCCCAATCATTACAAGGAGACGGCCCACATTCACAACTGATCATTAGGGGCGTAATGCTTATTAACGGCAACGGTGCGCCACCGCAAGGTCCTATAGATATTGTGGTAGAAAACAACATCATCAAAAATATACAGGTGGTAGGATACGATGGTGTCCCAATAGATGAAAGCAAACGACCCAAACTAAAACCGGGAGGAAAGGAACTGGACTGCAATGGGATGTACCTTCTTCCCGGTTTTGTAGATATGCACGGTCATATTGGCGGTACGGCGCAGGGTGCGGAACCGGACTATGTGTTCAAACTTTGGATGGCACATGGCATCACCACGGTCAGGGAGCCCAGCGGTAGAGGTGTTGATTTTGCTATGGACCTAAAACGTAAAAGTGCCAAGAACGAGATTATAGCCCCGCGTATTATGGCCTATACCGGATTTGGACAAACGAGCAAAACCTTCAATCCCTTAAACGATATTCCAATCTCTACCCCGGAACAGGCTAGGGAATGGGTGCGCGCCAATGCAAAAAAAGGCGCGGACGGCATCAAGTTTTTTGGTGCCGAACCGGAAATCATGGAAGCGGCATTGGACGAGAACAAAAAATTAGGCCTTGGTTCTGCGGCACACCATGCACAGTTGACCGTAGCACGCTGGAACGTGCTGCACTCCGCACGTGCCGGACTTACTTCCATGGAGCACTGGTACGGCTTACCAGAGGCACTATTCGATGATAGAACGGTACAGGACTATCCCTTGGATTACAACTACCAGAACGAGCAACACCGCTTTGAAAACGCTGGTAAACTATGGGAACAGGCAGCCGAACCCTATTCCGATCATTGGAATGCCGTAATGAACGAGTTATTGGAACTAGATTTCACCTTAGACCCTACGTTCAATATTTATGAGGCAAGTCGCGATTTACAAAGAGCCAGACGGGCAGAATGGCACGAGACCTACACCCTACCCTCTTTATGGGAATTCTACCAACCCAGCAAAATTTCACATGGCTCGTACTGGCACGATTGGGGCACGGAACAGGAAGTGGCTTGGAAAAAGAATTATAAACTATGGATGACCTTTATAAACGAATACAAAAATAGAGGCGGTCGTGTAACCGCCGGCTCCGATTCCGGTTTTATATTTCAGTTATATGGTTTTGCGTACGTACGGGAATTGGAATTGCTGCGGGAGGCAGGTTTTCACCCGCTAGAAGTCATCCGCGCTGCCACCTTAAATGGAGCCGAGGCACTAGGAATGGCAGATAAAATCGGTTCTGTGGCCTTAGGAAAACTGGCAGATTTCGTTGTGGTAGAAGAAAACCCGCTTAAAAACCTTAAAGTACTTTATGGAACGGGTGCGGTACGCCTCACCGATGATAACGAGGTGGTCCGGGCCGGCGGAGTTAAATACACTATAAAAGATGGAATCGTATATGACGCCAAAGCCTTACTAGCGGATGTAAAAAGGCAGGTGGACGAAGCGAAAACCGAAGCCAACTACACCATTAAACAACCTGGGATAAAGGACTAATCCCTTTCTTAGAATTTTTTATGGGTACTTCGAACTTTTATAGGGCGAAGTACCTTTTTTGTTTTTGGTGTGCCAAAAACATAAACAGCGATCAAAACAGCGAGAATCAAAAGAATGGTAAATGTCATACGTGTGTTTTTATAAAAGTACAGTGGTGTACTCTCCTCTATGCTTTAGCAATTACTAGGCCAATTTAGGTTTGTCTTTCTTTGTTTTGAACGATAGTGCTTTTTTTACCCTGGAATTTTTATAACGGTATAAGCGGACTAGATTGTTTTGCGTTTCCATCCCAGTTTTCTCCAAAGCGATAAAAACAGGTAGGCCACCAACCAAAACAACATCCATTTGAGCAATGTTAACTTTATCATGGTTCTTTGTGTGTTGTGCTACCGCGGTAGCGTTTATAAGTAAGACGAACATAAAGGTTAAAAGTGTTTTCATAACATGCGTTTGGGTCACTTAAAGATAAGCTCAAGACCAAGACACCTGTAGCACTATGTCGCTGAAATACAGTCTTTTTAGACCTATGAAAGAAATTGGGACAACAGGATGAAAAGCATCGGTGAAAAGAAAATAGGTTGCACTCCGGTAATCGAAAAATATGGTTTTTTACCGATGAAGGAAGCAGAAAACTCAAGCTTATGTTTTTTATTTGAGCTCCCTTTTTAGAGGGAATATTACACTTTTTAGCGCTTGATTTTTGTCGCACGGTATACGTGCCTTTACTAAGAAAAATCGCTGGCTGAGCACAGTGGCAATCCTATGCTACCGATCAAGTGCCCCATAAAATCTTCACAGCTTCAGATTAAAGAATAGCGCTGACTTACGGAGATATAGTAAACGACATAGCTCCCATCATCAACCTATTGCCGAAGAACAAACAACTTGTATTTATGCGTATTGAAAAAATCTTGAAACTGCTTAGTGTAGCGAGGAGCAATATGCTATTTTGACAGCTTACTTTTGGCCTAAGGAGCCAACAACCATACCTCCTGCCTTGGGATTGTATGTTGCCTAACAACACCTTTCCATGAGGAAGGAAGGACGGTTCCAAGCTGTGACACACATATCGCGTCCGGCTTTGGGTGGAAGCCGAGCGATAAATGGAAAACCCCGAGCTAGGGCCGTCGGGGAGTTATTCGGACTAAAGATTCCGTACTACTGTATTGCGTTTTAATCCAGATGTGAACAAGTTACATACCTTTCGCATGGCGAAGCTCCATTCCGGTAGAGGACCTTGGCTTAAAACCCTCCCACGTCTCTTCATTGGAATCCTGTGGCAGGTTTAGGTATTTGGAAAAATTTTCTCCCTTTAAATGGGTTCCTAAAAACGCGGTAACAAAATGCTGATTTATATTGTTCATTTTGCGCTGGTCCCATGAAGGTTCGGCATATCTATAGTATTCGTCTATATGAAGTCCTGGTGCCAGAGATTCTGCCGGAGGAGGGTTTGGCGCTACGTTATGCCGCGCATTTAAATAGGTGAGCATATAGCGGTCCGCATTCATTGCCCCATCAAAAATAGCCTTGACCCCTTTTTCATATCCGGATATATCATCTTCGCTACCTGCCACAAAAAATGTAGGCGTTTTCAGGCCTTTAAGTCCCTCGGCATCCCAAATACCACGCTCCATTCCCCAAGGAGCAAAGGCAACGATCGCTTTTATACGGGTATCGGCACCTCCTTTAAAGTTTTCATTTCCTGCTAAAAGTGAATTTATTGCGGTGCTACCGCCCGTCATACTCCCAAAAAATTGACCCAATCCGGCACTATAGCCTGCACCACCCACATTAAGTACACCGTAGCCACCCATAGAGTAGCCAATAATTGCCGTGTTAGAGGCATCTACAACACCAGCAAGTGAATCTCCACTACCTGCTTTACCAAGGTTCTCCATTGCATCGACTACAAAGGAAATATCCTTGGCACGGTTAAGTAACGTGCTATAAAAGGCATTAGCGTCCTTAAACGTAGAATCGGTATGATCAATCGCTACGACCACATAACCCTTTGAGGCCAGGTTTTCGGTAAGGTAGGTCATTAAATACCGGCTGCCCACATATCCGTGAGAAACCACCACCAATGGAAGTTTCCCTACTTCGGTTTTCGGTTTCGCATCTCGCAAAGCCCTACCTTTAAATGTAAATGGAAGCAACGGACGAAGGCTGTCACCACGGGTTCCCATTAGCTCGTTATAGGTTTCAATGGGATCGGCATTATCCCCAGCCATGGCGGGATACCAAAGTTCCACTTTCAAGGGACGGTCATACCGCACTTCCTTGCCATCTTTGGAATTCAATATATCTACTTGGTCCTTGTGTACCAAATCCAAGGTCCGTACACCAACGGCATGCGCTCCCCTTGCAGAAAGCTCAGGGGCGTCCGGCATTTGGTCGCCGTAGACAAAGGTATGTTGCCCCGAAACATCGGCACCTATAAAGAAGATAAAAAGAATAAGAAAAGTTGGGAATAGCGAATGACATAAAAGGCGTTTCATAGTTTAGTTTTTGGTTTGTTATACAAGATACGTCATTTACCTTTACCGAAAATAAGGATGGCTACCGCCAGATCCAAACTTTTTGAAATAGGAACCCTCCATTTATTTTATTTGTTAGGTCGACGGTCAACTTTCATTTCACAACTTTTACCAGTTGATTTTTATTAGGTATTCTGAAAGGAATACACAACTTTTACTACTATTGCTTTTATGAAACTAAAAAGACCTTCCCTTAGCAATCTACTTTTTGGAATCTTTATTGTATTGCTTTTGATTCCGCAAACGAGAACACCGATTCAGGTTGCGGTAAATCAGTTGAAGATGTTTGTCTTTTCGCCTTCGGCCATGGATGAAAACGAGCAGGTACAGATAGAACCTTTTGAATATGTACTTAGCGACCTCTCCGGGGACCATAAAGCCATTCCCATTGGAAATGGCAAAATAAGCTTTATTAGCTACTGGGCTACGTGGTGCCCGCCCTGTATTGCGGAACTACCCAGTATCCAAGCCTTGCATGCCGATTACGGAGATCAACTACAATTCATCCTCATTACGAACGAAGACCCGGCAATAGCAAAGCGGTTTATGGATAAGAAGGGCTACACGCTGCCCGTGTATTTCCCAAAAATGCAAACCCCTGATGCTTTAGATTCCAATAGCCTGCCCACCAACTACATCATCGATAGCAAAGGCAACATCGTTGTGAAGGAAAAGGGAGCGGCAGATTGGAACAGTAAAAAGGTACGGGAGTTGTTGGATGGTTTGATCAAGGCATCACTTTAACCCGCATCAATGCCGCCAAACTGCTCGCAAATGGTATTCCGGAGCCACGGCCATTCCCAAAACCTGCCAATTTTCTAAAATCCCATTTCACGTTGGCAAAGGCGGGATCTTCTACTTTTTCAATTTCTACGACCAAGTAATTGGCTTTAGGGTCGGGATACCCCTTTTTAAGCATATCTTCTTTCCAAAAACACGTTGAGGCCATTGCTTACAATTTTCCATAACCTCTTGATCTTCGGCTTCTCTATTCGTAATAGCACCGATCCAATAGAAAGTGTGCAATTCGGCTATCGCAAGACCATTGTCCAACTCCCATTTTCTTAACGCAAAAGGTACGATTGTAATTAAACCGAATTCTTAAATTTCTTCATCCAGAACTATAGGTGCCTTTGAAGGGAGTGATTCCCTATTTTTTAACATAGATTGCAAGGGCTCTATAAGCGCTATATCCTGTAAGCTTTGCAATATTCAGTCACCGCATCTGCAAGCTTTCTGTTTGCCTTTGGATTACTGGTGATAGCATCAAAAAATACCTCACTATCTTTTTTCGAAGCAATAACACGGTTACTTTCGGCAATGATTAGTAAGGCCTTTTTCTGTTTCAATTCTTTAGTTCGCAATATTTTAACTCTTATTTTAAAATTAATGTTCGTAAAAATAATAAACTTATTAAAATTGAATATATTTCGTAACGTATCACACTATTAAAAATTACTCTAATACCTACTTATTCTAAAAGCTTGTAAATCTATCATCGATAGCGATTTTTTGCATATACAGGCTATTTTATAAAATGGATAACGTCTTGCACAAATACACAGGTTAATGAAAAAGTACTTATTAATAAATATGAAGAATTCCATTACAATAAGCCAATCCTTAATTCAACGTATATCTTTCACTTGGTGGAAACAATAATTCAATTCCTTTTGGCTTGATTTTAAATAATGGACCTTTTTCGACTACTTTTCCTCTTGAGTTTCGCTTAATTAAATGGTCAAGTGTTATAATTCCTTGCTCAATTAACAAATCAAATTGAGAAGTGATTGGCTTTTTAGTATGTTCTACCAACTTATATTGAAAATGCTCTCGGTCATTTATTCTGGTACTTTCGGCTTCTACCCAAAACGTTTCTTTATGTTTTGACCTTAGCCGATTATGAAGCTTGTCTAATGTCCAGACTACAAAATCTCCAATCTCATGCTTATCAGAGTTTTCAATTAGTTGTTTTATGTCGCTGTCAATTCTTAAATTTAAACCTTGAGAGTTTCTGGTAATTGCCGAAACTGTGCAATAAAGTTTAAAATCCTCATCACGTTCATATCCGAAATTATCAAGAATTTCCGCTGAACTTTTAAACTTGCTCAATTTCCAATCTGGAACTTGTGCAAACAAATTTTTTCGGTTAGCTCTACTATTTCTAAACGATTTAAGCTCAATTCCTTTGTAGTCCGGTTGTTTGGAAGAATTAATATCTATTCCGAGTGCAGTTTCAAGTGTTCGACCTACAGAAGTATCAGCATCAACCATTGAAGGAATTGGACCAGCATTTGCTATTTTTCTTAACATAGCCAAAAGCTCAAAAGCGACTTCGTTCTCAGTTATGTTAATTGCATTAATTAACTCTTGAAATGGATTCAAAATTGAAGAATTAATCAATTCTCTGATGTCCAATTTTGTCAAGTTGAAAACTTGAAATTGATTATCAAAATATGTAAGTGCAATAATGTCATTTGGGTCAGCAACTTTTGTTAAACTATAAAACCAAATTCTAGGATCGCCTTTTTTGGTTAAAGGTCGATACAAAGACGCTTTGGATTTTATGGTTTTATATCCAGTATGAATGACCGTTGGGATTAATATCTTACTCTCTGTTCCTTGATTCTGTAATTCGTAATCGTGAATATTTTCACTTTTTAAATAACTACGAACAGAACCAGTTGCATCCATTATGGATTTTTTTAATCCAGTTTCGGTTGGTTCAATTAAAGTAAGAGAAACTTGGTTTTTTGTCAGTAATTTTATCTTTTCCTGTTCTACGTCTGTAAGCTTTCTCACTTAATATATTTTAAAATTTCACTTGCAACTGCTCTTGCTAATAATGGTGGAACAGCATTACCCACTAAAGTGTATTGTGGCACTTCTGTTTTTCTATTATTTCCACCTGTTGAGCGTTTGCCTTGGAATACAAAAGAGTCGTCAAAAGATTGCAAACGTGCCATTTCTCTAACAGTTAAAGACCTTGGTGAATTATAGTGAACATAATCGTCTGCAATAGTCATTATCGTAGAACTTTGTTCGTCTGGCTTTAAAACATTGTAGTTTCTTTTGTTTGTAGAAAGATTTAATTTTTCAAGTTCTGGTTGTGCTTTTTTGTAACTACCATTTTTTAAAATGACACCAAGTCTTTCAATAACAGTTTCGTTTTGGTTACTTGTTTTGTGATTATTCAGTAAGTCGAAATACTTTTCTCCATTCTCAAGTGCTTCGCTATTTCTAACATAAAACGGCTTAGTCAGTGGCTTGAATCGCTCAATCAATCGACCTTTTTTTGACCATTCGGCAAATGATTTTCCGCCTTTTGAAATTGGCTTTCCATCAATTCTACGTTTCTTCAAAAGTTTAGCCATTTTCTTAGCTGTTCCATTGTATTGTGCTGAAATATCAATTTCTTCATAACGATGTGCTTCTTGATTATTTCCAATAAAATCTAAATCATACAAAGCTTCAAAAATGGTGACTTTTTCTTCTTCTGAAACTGTTGCTGGAATTTCAGAAATATACTTTTGGTCTTTGCGACAACCTATAAAAAGGACTCTTTCCCTATTTTGTGGAACACCATAATCTGATGCGTTAGCAACAAATGGCTTTTCTATTTTGTAAAGCCTTATGCTTTCAAGGATAGTTTCTAACTCTTTATTTTGTTTAGTATCACAATGCGATTTTAATATTTCAATGGATTCATCAAAAGACGTTGTGTAGATTTTTAAAGATGTAATGATGTCTTCACAATCTTTTTTATAAGTACTTGGTACTTTTAAAATTTTGAACGCGTCTTCAATTTTTGAAATCACATTTTCAGAACTGATTTCTGTAAGGAAATCTGTGAACGCATTTGCGAAATTGTCGCTGTCAATATTGCAAAAATCTTTTTCCTTTATAATATCACGTTTTAGCTTTTCCCATTCTTTTGTTCTAGCCAAAAGGTTAAAACCGTGACGTATGGTGTTGATGTTTTCATCCGTTTTACTCGTTTTGTAATCAGCAATTTTTGGCGTTAATTTTCTAAATCTATTTTCTACAAAAGTGATGAAATCAGCTTTTCCAGTTTCTTTATCTTTTTCAAGTAGTTTTTCTAGTTCTACTCGCTTTACAATACTGTCAAAAAGAAATGAATTTGATTCCTTGCCTATTTTTTTGATAAAAGAAATTAGTAATGGGATTTCTTTTGTGTCCACAATAGAGTTAATCTCTTTGATGATTAGTTCTTTTATTTTGCCTTTTTCTTTTGTCAAAATTCCCTTGACATTTTCCATTACAAAGTATTTTGGTTGCAAAACCTTTATTACTTCTAAATAATGTGAAAACAAATCATCTTTTTTATCAAACTTTTTTCTTTTCCCTGCAAGACTGAAACTTTGACAAGGTGGTCCACCACAGACAACATCAATTTGACGACCGTCAATTTTTCCTAATAAATTATCTAAAAAGTCTGGCTCTGTAATGTCTTGTTTAAGAAATTCCGCATCCAATCCTAATTGATGATTATAACGGACAACATGAGTTAATTCACAATTTTCATTGATGTCATTGGCAACAACAAAATCAAAGAATTTATTATTATGCTCGGCTTGTAAAAAACCTTCACTAAAACCGCCTGCTCCAGCAAATAAATCTACAAAAGTGAATGGTTTTCCATAAAGCGCAACTTGCTCTTTTACAATATTTACATTGTTACTTTCTTTGTAGTTTTTGATATGCTCGTTCAATACGCTTTTAACTTCGTCTTGCACAAAAGTTTTTTTATTTGAATGGTGCAAAAGTTCGTCCGCTCGTTCTCTTAGGAAGTCTAAGTAATGATTAATTTCGTGAGATTCAACACTCAATCCAATCGCTTTTTGTTTGGTTTTATTGAAGTTTTTCGGTTCTATTTTCTGTCCTGTAGAAACTTTAACTTGATTTCCATTACAGTTTATTCGAAGATGAATTGGCGCAAACCCTTTTTTGTCAGGTTTGTCCAAATAAAAATTAATTGTTGCCATAATTATTCACGGACGTTTTTACGTACACGGACAAATTTACGGACAAATTTACGGACAAATTAAATATTATATCAAAACTATTTGTATTATTTTCTGCGAACTATGAGATACGACAACAATTACATTTAAAGATGAATTTGTTCAATCTTTTTAAAACTACAACTACACTTAACAAAAAGTTTATCTAACCCCACATAAAACCACCCAAATCCATATTCCTTCTGGTTAAAATAGCTCGGTGCCATTCTCAAGTTTTTAAATTACAATCGGGTATAGGCGATACCTTTGTTTATTATATTTGGGATATACACAAGGTAATACCTAATTTTAGAATCGGTATGCTACTGGGGAAATGGTGCCAAGGCGCCCTGCTATTTGGCAAGTATTTCATAGATACGTTGACCCCGCGTGAGGGATAGGAGTGAAAAGCCCACAGCGAGGCACGAGCGCGGACTTGTAACGTATAGCCCGACCCCTTGTGGGGCACGCCCAAATCACCTTTTTTTTACTAAGTTTTGCCATTAGCACGACTGGGGAAATAGCCAGCGGAACACTACCTTTTTTTACCTTTCTTGCCAAAGTTCTTATCGCCCCTGGTCTTGGGCTTGCTGTACTTTTTCTTGATGATGCGTTTGTAGGAACCGCCCTGATTCTGCTTACTGTTCTTGGCGGATTTTTCGTGAAAGCTGGCACCGCGTTCGTCTTCGTTCTCGCGCAATGGGTTCTCGTGCTCTACGTGTTTGGGCTGTTCGTCCCTTGTTAATCGTTTTGAGATTTCAACTGCCTTAGGCAATGGGACCGCATTAATTTCCTGCGCCATAAGGTGCTCGATCGCCTCTTTGGCTTCTTTCTCCTTTTCGGTATACAGGAGTATGGATTTCCCCTCCTTCTCCGCCCTGCCCGTTCTACCTATCCGGTGCATATAATTTTCGGGGAACGCGGGGGTGTCAAAATTGATGACATGGGAAATTTCGTCCAGATCCAGACCACGGGCCATGACATCGGTGGTGACCAGGATCCGATTCTGACCGGAATCGAACTGATTGATGGAACGCATTCTGTAATTCTGCGTTTTGTTGGAATGTATGACACAGATTTCCTCGCTAAAGAATTCTGCCAATTCCTGAAACAACAGATCTGCCGTGCGCTTGCTGGACACAAATACCAATACCTTATGAAATAGCGCTGCGTTTTGCAACAGGTGCACCAATAAATTTACCTTGGTGTAAAAGTTGGGAACGGCGTATACGGATTGTGCAATATTTTCTAATGGCGTGCCGCTTACGGCTACGGATATTTTCTTTACGCCTGCAAAGAAGTCGTTGATCAGTAATTCCACATCCTCGGTCATGGTGGCGGAGAACATGATGTTCTGTCTGCGATCGGGCAAGAGTTCAAACAGGTTGATGAGCTGAAACCGAAACCCTAGATCCAGCATAACATCGACCTCATCGATGACCAATTTTTTTATGTTCTTCAACTGCAAGGCCCTTGACAAGACCAGATCATAGAGCCGTGCCGGGGTACCTACGATAATGTCCGTTCCCAGGGCCAAGGCCTCTTTTTGTTTGTTCATGCTGGTACCTCCATACACTCCCAAGACCCTTACGGAGGCATACTTTCCCAGCTTCTCTACCTCTTCTACCACTTGCACCACCAGTTCGCGGGTAGGCACCAAAATCATGGTCCTGGGATGGATATCCTTAGAAAACTTGTGCGTGTTAAGTATGGGAAGCAGGTAGGCGAAGGTCTTTCCCGTTCCTGTTTGGGCAATTCCCACCACATCGGCGCCGCTCATGACCACAGGAAAGGCCTGTTCCTGAATGGGTGTTGGTGCACGAAACCCTAAATCCGAAAGGGCCTTCAGTAGCATATTGTTGATCTTAAAGTCGGTAAATACGGACATACATGCGGCTTCTTTGTTGCCGTTGCAAAGCTATGGGTTAATTTTAAAAATAGGGGGAATTGGTGAATAATATGTGGCGTTTAAGGCACTACCCTAGTATCACGGTCGCTTCGGCTTAGCTAACTATCTTGTATCCCGGTCTTTTTGATGTGGCCCGGGCCATGCATAGTTGCCAGAGGTGTCCCTTACCTTTGTACCTTTGCAACACCTTAGAAAATCCTGTGGCATTTTCAACGTAGGGTAAAACAGAAAATTACCCACAACCATTTCGGTATAAGGTAATTTTGTTATATTCCGAACTAAAGCCTTATCAAATTGCAGGACAAAGCCCATCTTTCTTATTCACAATTCTCGTTGTAAAAGTCCACCACCTGAAAAACATACTTAAACTCCTTTTCCATTATTTTCTTCTGTACCGCTGGGCAGTCGGAAAGGTAGTCACTAACCACTTTTTTTAATACTCGGCTTAGTCCATTCTCCGCGGGAACGAAGAAACCGTGTTTCGCTTTCTTTATCAAATCCACCGATTCCAGATCGTTGTTATCACGGTCTATCCACTCCAGTTCATAGTGCGATAATTTTCCTTTCGTTTTTACTTTTAAAAAATGTTGATCCCCTTTTTCGTCGATATAATATTTGGTGTCAAAAAGACGCCCATTATGAAACAGTTTCGTTTCTAAATCCAGTCTATAGCTTTCGTAGTCGTCTCCGTTTATGCTGTAAGAACGTATTTTTTTACGCTTGAATCTTTTTTTTCTGCCTTTTGTATCCGTCAGTCTTATTTTCTTGTAGAACTCACTCCAAGCAAATCCTTCTTTGAAGTAATCGACCTTACCGTACAAGGTGTCTCCTGTAACGAGTACCATAGTATCTAAAGGTTCGTTATTCGTAATCGCTATTGTCTTGCAGGACGAGATACCTAGAAGAACAACACTACAAAATAGATAGCTTTTAATTTTCATATAATGGTGCTGTTTATTGTTCATTTGGGGGTTTTGGGATATGGTGTACAACATGCGTATAAAGAAAACTCGAAACACATCTCGTTATTGTGCCATAACCAAAGGGACAAAACCTAAACACTGTTGGTCCAATAGACTGTCTGCCGGTATGACCTATCCTTTGCGATACCAGATGGACCCGTTCTTGGTGTTCCACTCGTCCAACTTTCCGTCTTTGGTTAGGTCGTTCAACAATTGCTCGCTTTCGGCCCTCGGGTTTCCCGATAGTTCGGAGAATTCCCGCACGGTGAGCGAAGGGTACAGGGAAAACAGGGTTTCCCACCCTTTGCCATACTCGTTTTTTATGATGTTCGGGTTTAACTTTAGGATTGCCATTTCGTAAAAAGCATAGGGCCGTGCCCCATAGACCATCTCCTTATTGCCGGCATCGTCTACAACAAAAATGGTAGGAAAACCGCGTACCCCATTTTCCCTTGCGATACCCAAATCTTCTTGAAATGCCTTTTTTGCCGTCGCATCGATATCAGCTTTTAGTTGTGAAACGTCCAGTCCCACTATTTTGGCAGCAGTGGCCAAATGCACCCATTTGGCAATGTTTTTCTTTTGTAGGAAAACCATTTCCCGTATTTCCCGCATAAACAACAAGGCCTTTTCCGCATCCTGTAACTCCGCCGCCTTAAAAGCGATGGATGGCGGATAGGACGAATCCAGCGGATCTTCCAACCAAAGATCACCGTCAATTGGCATGTCATAATGTAGGCTGACTTCGTCCCAGTGATGGGCTACGTCCGATGGTTTACTGATCCCTCCACTGTTATAGCTCCAATCCGGAAGTAGACCGCCCATACGGTATTCGATATCGATATGATCGCCATACTCCAATTTCAATTTCCGCAGTTGTGGTTCAATGCCCCAGCAAGAGGAACAGATAGGGTCTGTAAAGTACAGCAG
Source organism: Maribacter chungangensis (assembly GCF_042676845.1). Lineage (NCBI taxonomy): Bacteria > Pseudomonadati > Bacteroidota > Flavobacteriia > Flavobacteriales > Flavobacteriaceae > Maribacter > Maribacter chungangensis. Next base: position 15,243 of record NZ_JBHTHY010000011.1, on the reverse strand, counting down.
TTTTATTTTATTTTCGGAGGCCTTTTCTGATTTTGCCGTATTCTCCTTGCTTTCCGTTCCGGGAATTTCGCAGATTCCAGTCTCCGGATCGCATATAAGCGGGTTGTTCGTTACCGTTTCCTTCTTCATTTTATTCTTTTTTAAGGTCTCTTGGGCGCAAGGCACAAAGCGACGATTTCTTGTACTGTATACCTATACAAAGGTACGCGGAAATACCTGTATTTTTAATATGGATTTCCTTTTGGGAAGTGGTTTCAGGGCGCCTTTACTTATCACTATTGCAAAATTGAAACAATAACATGTCATTTTAGCAACTTGATAATTTTTTCGTGCCCCAAAACTGTAAAGTTACATCGGAAAAATAACAGATAACCAGTGTTATGGATACCTCCTATTTGATCACTAATATCTTAGGGTTGATGGGGTACAGCCATTCGATACCGCGTTCAGTAATCAAGGCATCGTCCTCTAGGGGAACGCGTAATTTTTTACCGCCCCACTCCGGTACCTTGGTATAGGCGAACAACTCTATGGAAATGAGATTGGAGACCTTTAGCTCATAACCCAAACGCACCGGATTAAAAAAAGCGATAGACGGACCAATACCGTGTCCCCAGTTCCCGACCGAATGGCAGCCAATAATAACATCGGTCTTATCCAAATCGGTGTATTGGTTAAAGCCTTTCATTTTATTGAATCCCGCTTTGGTAAGGGCCTCATAGATGGCGTCCTCCGCCTTTTGGGCCGTAACGCCCGGTTTAATGGTCTTTTTGATGATGTCTCGAACTTTAACGCCTTGGTCAAAAGCATTTTTTATTCCGGCCGGCACTTCGGTTTCGCCTTCCTTGAGCACGTAGGCGATACGTTTCATATCGGTAAACATATTCATGAGGCCTACGCCCCAATCCAACATTAGCACATCGCCACGTTGGATGATACGATCGGTGGAAGTCGCAATTACCCCATCGGGTCCGGTTACATACACCGACGGCATCCCGAACGACGACCCTAAATTGTTCTTGAATTGCTCGTCTTTCATAAACCAGGCCACATCTTCCAAGGTGGTAACGCCCGGCGTGATCACAGCATTGGAAAATGCCTTTTCTGCAATGGTATACGAAAACTCGCCCGCTTCCCCATAAATGGCTATTTCACTCGCCACCCGTCTGGACCTGAAATCGGAAACCAATTTTTCTGCGGAGACAAAACGTTTGGCATATTCGGCTCCTAAAATTTCGGTCAGTTCCAGGTAGGCGGAATGGGTCAAGCCGTCCGCGCCACCAAAATTTTTGGAGATATTAAGTCCGATCCTTTTGGGGTCACGCTTAGTTACAAATTCCCTAAGTTCCTCCGCGCTTCCGTAGTAATCATAAGTATCACCTTCTTCTAACAAATAACCTCCAACGCCAAGGGCGGCCCGTTCAATGCGTTCTTCCCCAATATCCGTAAAAATGTAATAGGCATTACTGGTCACGTAGCCCTCGCCCATGTCGGTATATAAGGGGTCTAGATTTCCCTCGCGATTGGTCACGATCCACATGTCTATCTTGTTATCGCGCATGGCCTCTGGCAAGACCAGGTCAAATTTATCCGCACGTACCTGATTTAGTTTGCGCCAACGGCGCATGGCTTCCTGTCCAAAGGTTTGTGCGGTAATCAGTAGGGCTAAGAAGAATACGATGTTTCTCATGGTTGGTGGTTTTACGTTGGCTTAAAAATAGGAAAACTAAACTACCATCGACTAAAGACAGATGGGTTTTATTTCGCCTAAAGGCGACTAAAGAACCGAAACCCCAAAATTTTACGACCTAATAACTATTAACCAATAACTATTCCAGGAGCTACTAAAGTCGTCGCCTGAGGGCGAGGGATTTTCCCCCAGAATGATACAATAAAAATTAAATGGACGTACGCATACGCTCTTTTTTAATTCGTTATAGTTGTGTCCAAAGGGCAGGTATTCTAGGCCAAAGAATCGGGGGTAGCGGTCAGCTCCGTGTATATTTCTTCCAGTTTTTGCCAGTATGTTTTTTGCATCCATTTACCCATCCTCCACCGAATTGAAATCCCAATTTTTTTGATTTTTGATTGCCTTTTTAATGCCTCCTTGATTTCTTTGACCAACCATTCTTCTTGAAAACCGGACCATACACCTGCTACGCTTAACAGATTGTACTGTAACACAGGAAAAACCTCGTAGGTATTTATTTGCTTAACTTCATCAAAGGTATATGGACTTTCCATGATTACACGGGCAATATATCGGAAATCATGTGCTTGTAATTCCGTATCCAAATACAATTCCGACAAGGCTATCCAAATAGGTTTACGCTCTTCATAATTTACGCTATCGATCATTTGAATAAATATATTATGCCTAGGGATGTGTTACTTTTTGCCGGAGTTCCTATGGTATCCCGTTAATAGCCCTATAAGCAGGCCAAAGAGCGAAAAATTCCATAAAAACCACCAAACCCTTAAACCTTCCCCATCGGCGTTTCTCACTGTGGAGGGCATGCTCGCGTTAGCGGTAGGCTATTTTCGCAATATTCTTTCTGATCTTTTCGGGTCTTGTCTGCTGTCCCAAATTGTAAGAATCAATAATGCGGTCTTTTAAATCAACTTAATAAATTATTTAGATAATCTCCAACGATTTTAATTCGTGCGTTTTTGTCATCTGTGGGTTTACCAATTTCTGGGTATTCCGATATTAGTATTACAGCCGCTTTGAAAAGTTCGTTCAGCGTTTAGCTGTAGCGGTTGGATTTGTTTCTTTTATTCCAATATTTAAAAATTTCTTTTCTGTCGGTTTGCGCTATTTTCGACCAAATTATTTGTTTAACGATTCATCAATCTCTTGGTTTGCTTGTTCATTTGTCAAACAGTCGCCATTTTTAATTTGTTCTCTTGCCTTGGTAATTGCAGATTTTTGTTTCGAATTGAGCTTGTAGGTTTCTTCGATCTCGTTTTCGAGATTTAAGAAACAATAAAATTCCTCAAATAGTTTTTTGTTCTTAGATAGGTTAATCTCGTTAATTAATTTCCTTTTAATTTCTATTGTTTTCATAACGCAAATATTTTAAACAAGATAATATTTTTTGTCAAGTAGATACGAAGCTTTTTAATTTCCAGATATAGTCAATTTTAGTACGATAATTTTTAGCTTACCGCTAAGGCTAAGATATAAATCAGATAATCTGTATATCTTTTCTATGTAGAACTAACATAAGAGATCTGCCAATGCAACATTAAAAAAACGCCCACTACCTCCCCTCCTTTCGAAGCACCTGCAACAGCGGACGATGCGACACACCCCTACTGTTGAAAAGCTCTATGGCGCAAAAAGAGGGGGCCAATCCCTAGGGGCTTCATTTTACTTAGTTGTGAAACTATTATCTGCTACTTACTGTGGGTTTCTTACCTGGAGGGCACGAGCAGAAAGATGCTCGCGCTAGCGGGGTAGCCTGCCGATAGACGGCTATGATTTCATATACAGTGTTGTAGCCAATTATCATTTATTCTGTTCGCCAAGTTTTTCAACTTTATTCAACCATTTCTTTCGCCATTCTTCCTTTGACAATCTTAACGGTCCAATTGATGTGATTTTTACGGACTTAACTCCAATGAAATTCATTGTTAGTTTTTTCATTGCACTGTGAGATGGACTTCTGTTTATTAGTCGGTAATACCAACTTGGTTGATCCATCGTACAAATCAATCGAGATGTTTTTCCTGTAAAGTATTTGTCCCACCATACAGAACCTTCTCTTTTCCTAAATGCAAATCCAGGAAGAAGAACTCTGTCTAAAAAACCTTTCATAATTGCAGGAACTGAACCCCACCAGACAGGATAAAACCAAACAATATGGTTAGCCCATTTTAAAGTCTCTTGTGCCTTTATTAAATCAGGTTCAAGTTTTGTTCGCTTCCTATATCCATATTGAAGATTAGGGTTAAAGTTTAGGTCTCTAATTATTATTTCCTGAAATTCGGAATCTGATTTACCCACTCCTTTCTTATACGCCTGTGCCAAAGCAAAATTGAAGCTCTCTTTATCTGGGTGTCCGATTATAATTACTATCCGCTTACTCATCGTCAGTTGGTTTTCGTAGTCCAAATAATAGTAGCACTCCAATCGGCATCAATAATATCCATTGGGGTGCAAATATTCCAAACCACACACTTATCCCTATGAACGGAATACCCGATAATATGTAGAAAATGGCAAGTGATTTGAGTTTTTGAAAATTTTGATCACCCCTATTCCTAAACCCTGATTGAAGGACGATGAAAGCCGTGTAAAACAAAAGAATGGTAACAATATGCCAAGCCCCAGTTAATTCACCTTTTTGTTGAAGAGTTAGACTACTACCCAACAACGGATTAACCAGATCTATTTGTCCAGCAATTAAGTGAAGGAATGCGGTTAAGAGGTTTAGGGTTCCTGCTATTTTAATGTATCTATTTTTCATTATTAGAATTTTATAAAATGGCTTAATTCACTTTTTACTTGTGTCACGTAGTTTGAATTCTGTTTCTTGTACCTAATCATTTCGTGATACCCGATTAAATACTTATAAAATATGTTTGATTTGACTCTAGCTTCAGATTTTGGGTAGCCTAATTGGCAAAGAGTATCTGCAGTAAAATCTATACGCTGCTTATCTAATTCTTCTATTTTGTCTGCGATCGACTTATTGGATCTTGCATATTTCTTGAGGTAAAAAAAGAAGTCCATCTCATTGTCCTTTAGAAATGAAAGTTCAATTAATTTTTCAAATCTGCTTCTTGGATTTACATTATTCCGGACCAATGAAATTATTTTTGAAGTGCTTTCAATTTCCCAAAAATTGATTATCGATTGAATAAATGCTTTCTTAGTTGAGAAATGCCAATAGAAACTAGATTTATTTACTTTCAGCTTCTTTGCCATACTTTCGATTACAATTCCCGAAATTCCTTTATCAGAGAATTGCCTGTATCCCAGCTTAATCCAATCTTCTTTTGTTGCGATTATTTTCGGCATTCTATTAAACGTTTGCGTCTATTTGGTAAATGTAATACAATATTTTAATAAACGATACCGTCTAATAGGATTTGTTCTCTAATTCTTACTAACGTTCGCTAGGGAAATCAATTTGTCGAGCAGAAGTTTCTATTTTTCTCTTAAAATTTTGGTCGGTGGATTTTTCAACATTAGGCACAACGTTTTGGCTATGCGCAGTGTCCCGCAGGACATTGCGTATAGGTGTTGTTTTGGCTAGTACTTTTATTTTTCAATGTCATATGTTAGGATTTTGAGTCCATCATCAAATGATTCGGTTTCTTTTAGGTTCCATTTCGCTTTAGTTTGTGAGTTGCCAAAAAGTCTAATTCCGTTTCCAAGAATAATTGGATTTAATTTCAATTTCAACTGGTCGATAAGTCCGTTGTCAAAAAGCCAACCTGCAAATTCTCCACCACCACACAAGTATATGTCAGACTGGGCTGACTCTTTTATTTCCTTAATTCGGTCAATAGATTTTTTCTCAATGTGAACTGTATCAGCCAAGGTTTCAATTTTCAATGAATCTGAAAAAATGAAGTGTTCCATATGCGGATATGCAGGTTTACCTGGTTCAAGTCCATATTTATATCCAAATTCGTAGGTTCTTCGACCCATTATCACAGTCCTAAAATTTTGTAGGTCAGCTAAATATTTGTCCACGCCTTTTCCACCTGCTGCATAATCGCCTATGTCGTCATTTTTTCCTGCTATGAATCCATCAATTGAACTTGCTACGTAGTAAATTATTCTTGTCATTTATTTCGTCTCTTTTTGTATTAGCCACAACGTATGGATATAGATAATATGATCTATATAATCTTTTATATGTGTAACCAAGATACTAAATCCAAACATTCAATCTCCAGAAAACACCAACTACCTCCCCTCCTTTCGAAGCACCTGCAACGGCGGACTATGCAATACACTCCTGCTGTTGGAAAGCCCTATGGCGCAAAAAGAGGGGACAAATCCCTCGGGGCTTCATTTTATTTAGTTGTGAAACTATTATCTGCAACTTACTGTGGGTTTCTTACTGTGGAGGGCACGAGCAGAAAGATGCTCGCGCTAGCGGGTAACTATTGTAATCCTACGGTTGTGGCCACCAGGTACAAACTGGCGGTAGCGGGGCGCTAGCATTCACGCTGCTGTTGACATACTGGCGACAGCGGGGGGGTTGGTTTTTTAGGCTAGTTATTGTAGTCCTACGGTTGTGGCCTCCAGTTACAAACTGGCGGTAGCGGGGGTAAAGTCGATTTGCATAATATTTACCTTTTAATTTTAAATCCCGTCCGAACTTAATTCCAACCGCATAACGACTGATTTTTCCGTTTCTTTCATTGTTGTAAATCCAATTTTTTTATAAAGTCCAATTGCTAAATTCTTTTTGTCAACGCTCAAGGATAGAGTTTTTATGTTTAATCCGCTGTAGTATTCCGCAATATTGTAAATTAATTTAGTTCCAATTCCTTTGTTTCTATGCTGTTCTTTTACAGCAATGCTAAGTTCAGGTGTTTCAGTATCTAAAAATCCGTATCCTTTGTTGTATTCGTCAAAAATTCGTCCCCAACAGGCTCCTATGAGTTCTTCATTTTCTACGGCTACTAAACATAAATCATATTCATTCGACCCGAAATTTGTTATGTATTTTGCCAAACTTGGTTCTTCAATAATAAATTTTGGTAGTTTCGGTTGTCCCTCTTCCACAAAAATCGCATCATAAAGCATTTCCTTTAAGAATCCAATTTCACTTTTCGCTATTTCTCGAATTATCAATTACGCTTTTTTTAATGGCTTAACAGTATGGATATAGCCAATATGATCTATATAAGCTTTTATATGGCAACCAAGATACTAAATCCAAGCATTCAATTTACAGAAAACGCCAACTACCTCCCCTCCTTCCGAAGCACCTGCAACGGCGGACTTTGCAACACACTCCTGCTGTTGGAAAGCCCTATGGCCAAAACGAGCAGGGTGATCCCCGGCAGCACTACCAAGAAGGGCACCCAAGACGGTACAAAGGCGGTATCGAACACAAAAAAGGCCAATAACTGACTCCCCACCAAGGACAATAAAATACCGATCCCGCTTCCTAGAACGCCCAGGTACAGATACTCTAAAGCCGTAATCTTCAGGATCTGTCCGCTTTTGGCTCCCAAGGTACGCAGGAGGACACTTTCCCGAATACGTTGGTACTTGCTATTACGCACGGAGCCTATCAACACAATAATTCCCGTGATAATACTAAAAAAGGCCATAAAACTAATGACCCAAGAAATCTTGTCCAGGATCCCTTCTACCAGTTCCAATACCTGCCGCAAATCCAAAACGGAGACATTGGGGAACTTCTGCACGAGTTCTTGCTGCAGGGAAGCGGAGGTGGCCTTATCCGGGGCATTGGTGCTGAGTACGTGAAACTGGGGCGCCTTTTCCAAGACCCCACTGGGAAAGACAATATTGAAATTCATTTGCATGCGTCCCCAATCTATTTGGCGAATGCTGGCAACAACGGTTTCCATCAACATACCCTGGACATTGAACTGTAGGGTATCGCCCAACACTACTTGGGCATCTTCGGCCACGTTTTCGGATATGGAAATGGGAACGGGACGCTTGGCCGCAACCTTTGGTTCCCACTCACCGGCAACCAATTTTTCGGAGGCCATTAGGGAGTCGCGATAGGTTACGCGAAACTCATGGTTCAATACCCAGCGGCGCATGGTGCCGGTGCTGTCCAAACGGAGTTCGTTTACACTGCGGTCCTTTATCTTTTGAATGCGCATCGTAATAATGGGAATATTATCCAAAATGGGCAATCCCCTGGGTGCAATGGTCTGTGCAACGGCCTCTTTTTGGTGGCTCTGCACATCAAAAAGGATGATGTTGGGGGTTTGCGCGCTACTTTCCATCGTAGCCTTGGCCAATAGAAAATCCTTGGTAAAATATAAGGTACTGATCAAAAAAGTACCAATACCGATAGCCAAGATAAGTACGGCGGTCTGGTTATTGGGCCGGAACAGATTCAATAGACTCTGCCGTGCGGAAAAACTCCACGATTTGGGAAAATAGCGTTTTACCAAGCGCATGAAGAGCAGCGCAATACCGCCCAATACCGCAAAGGTAAAGGCGATACCCAACACAAAACCGGCGGCATAACCTAAGTTGTTCAACAACCAATAGGCAAAAAGGAAGACAAAAACAACAATGGCAATAAGCACGCCTATCTGAGCGGGCCGTGATCTGGCCCCCACATTTTCCTGTACGCGCAAGACCTGTAAGGGCGAAACATACCAGGTATTGATCAAGGGCGACAAGGCAAACAAGACCGACATGAACACACCCAACAGAAGTCCCACCGCAATGGCCTGGTAGGAGGTGCCTATGACAACTTCAAAAGGTAAAAATTCCTGTAAAATCAACGGAAACGATTGCTGTAATAGCAAGCCAACACCGGTTCCTATGATACCTCCGATAAGGCCCATGCCCGCAATCTGTATGAGAAAAATCAAAAAGGTCTGCTTTCTGCTGGCGCCCATACATTTTAACACGGCTACGGCCCGTAGCTTTTCCTTGATATAAATATGGACGGAACTGGCAATACCCACACAGCCCAATAATAGGGCTATAAAAGCGACCAGGTTTAAAAACCGACCTACATTATTGTACCGCCTTCCCAAACGTTCGCTGGTAGCCGTATGGGTATCCATATCGGCATTTTCAGCGTCCAATAGGGGATCTACTATTTCGTCCAAAGCAGTTAAATCGGCCTCGGTATTTTTAAAATAGTAGGCGTAGGTTACCCTGCTCCCCTTCTCCAAGAGTCCGCTCGCTTCCATGAACTTATAGGGCACCATGATGGGAGGTGCCACCGAGGCGCTTATTCCGGTACTACCCGGTGCGGTAATCAAGGACCCGATAATCGGAAATTTGGTGGTGCCAAGGGTAACACTATCGCCAGGTTGTAGCCCAAACTGTAGCATTACGGTAGCATCTACCAAAGCACCTTCCTTTTGTTGGTAGGTGCTTGCGGCTTCCTTGGGTTCCGTTTCCAGTTCGCCATAAAAGGGAAATCCGCCTTCAACCCCGCGTACTTGTACAAATTTGCTGGCGTTGTCTTTTGAAAAGGCGGCCATGGAAGCGAATTTTACTTCCATCGCATCCGAACCGCCAAGGGAGTCTATGATCTGCACCACCCGTTCGTTTGCGGGTTGGTTGCTATCGATTAGAAAATCCGCACCCATCAAGGCCTTGGATTGTAGGCCGATGTTCTCTTCCAAGTTCTGACTAAAGGACTGTATGGAAACCACGGCGGCAATCCCTAAAATAATGGATGCCATAAACAACAGTAATCGTTTTCCGCTCGCTTTTCCGTCTCTCCATGCCATTTTTAGCAACCAGCTAAAAGGGGCTTTGTTCTGTTTTGTAGTAGTGCTCAAGATACGGTCGTAGTTTCGTTCGCGATTATTTTTCCGCCTTTTAAACGCAGGACGTGATTGTTCAATCTGGCGAGATCCAGATCGTGGGTTACGATGACCAGGGTGGTGCCTGCTTCTTTATTCAGGTCGAACAATAATTTAATGACCTTCTCCCCTGTTTCCTCGTCCAAATTTCCTGTAGGTTCATCCGCAAATAAAATATCGGGTTTGGTAGAAAACGCCCTTGCCAGGGCCACTCGCTGTTGTTCCCCGCCCGATAATTGGGAGGGATAGTGATCATAACGATCCCCCAAACCTACTTTCTGTAAAAGTTCCAAAGCCACGGCAGCGGCATTGGACGCCCCTTGCAGTTCCAAGGGAACACTTACGTTTTCCAAGGCGGTGAGTGTTGGCAACAATTGAAAATCCTGAAAAATAAAGCCTACTTTCTGGTTGCGTAAAAAGGCGCGTTCGTCCTCGTTCAAGCTGCCCAGATCTTCCCCACACAGGGTCACGGTTCCGTCATCGGAGCGGTCCAGTCCGGCGCAAAGGCCCAATAAGGTTGTTTTTCCACTGCCCGAGGGCCCTACAATCGCGAAGGTATCACCGGCTTCTATACTAAAGGAAATATCGTCTAAAACAGTTAAATCTTTGGAACCACTGGTATAGGTTTTCCGTAGCTTACTTACGTTTAATATCTTTGTCATAACTCATTTTCGGTCAAGCACCCAAAATAAGGAAATGATTTCAATTTAAAGTGGAGATGTGTATGGACAGAGTATTAAAGTTTCGTTATTTTTTGGTGGCGCTCCTGTTGTGGAACTGCGGAGAAACCCCAAAACAGCAGAAAACAGAAGATACCCCTACCACCAAAACGGAAGAAACCAATAGCGTTGCTACGGAAACCGAAGAAACAGACGACGCCGTTATCCTTTTTTTTGGCAACAGCCTTACCGCTGCCTATGGTTTGGATACCGAGGAAGGTTTCCCCAATCAAATTCAACTAAAGATAGATTCCCTGGGATTGAACTATACGGTGATAAATTCCGGACTCAGTGGCGAAACCACGGCGGGCGGGCGCAACCGACTGGATTGGGTATTGAACCAAGAAGTGGATATTTTTGTACTGGAACTTGGGGCCAACGACGGACTACGGGGTATTCCCCTAACGGAAACACGCGCCAACCTACAGGCCATGATCGATTTGGTGCGGGAGAAAAACCCGGAAACCCGTATTGTTTTGGCCGGCATGCAGATTCCCCCAAACATGGGAATGGAGTATACGACGGAATTTAGGAATATCTATCCGGAACTGGCCAAGGCAAACGATGTTGCCCTGATTCCCTTTTTACTGGAAGGGGTTGCCGGCGTACCGGAACTAAACTTGGAAGATGGGATACACCCCACTGCTGATGGTCAAAAAATTGTTGCGAATACCGTTTGGCAAGTATTGAAACCCATTCTGAAATAGCTTGGTCGAAATTTTTCATGGTTTAGGCTAATTTTGGATTTCTTGTTTTTACCTTAAAACTCAAGGCGCGCTTTACCCTGGAATTTTTCATAACGAAAATTCCGGCTGTGGCATTCGTCCCCTCTAGTGAAAAGTTTGATGGTACAACTGTAGCAATTGAAAAACTCAGGGTTTCTACTTTTACTTCTTTGGCCGGGCCGTTTAAGTTTTGGTCCTGCGCTACCGCAGTTGAAACGCTAAAAAGAAAAAGAAATGAAAAAAATACAATTCGCATGGTAGGTAATTTGGTTTCTATATAACTCTACATACAAGGGTTATAGAATTTCCCTTTCGACAAATGGGTCGGTTTTACCGATGAACTTCAAACTATTCGATGAACTACGGTATCTGTAAGAGAAATTCCTACAAAGCGTTTTGTATTTAATCGATATAATATGACCTTTAATCGATTTATTAGTATTTTTCTTACAAAATAATAAGTAACATAATGATTTCGGCTATTTTACTATCCTATTCATCTTGATGCGGCATCCCTAAAACTTCCAGTTAGCTGCCAAAAGATGGATTAACTTGAATATGAAGTGTTAACCCAATTATCCGTAAACACCAGAGTGACTTTTTAAATGCTCCTCCTTTATTTTCAAAGGGAGGTGGCGCCAATTTATCGGGGACGGAGGCTTTAACCCACAACCTTGCTCAGGAACAGCTTTCTTTTCTTGCTGGAACGGCACTGCTCATGTGCCTATTAATACGTGAGCATCTTTACGGGTCAAACCCCTCTTTCTCCGCCAAAGGCGGATTCATTCTCACCTTTGTCCAAAGTGGAGAGCCAAAAAAAAGTTCTGCCATTATTTCTGTAGGTAAGTATTTTGAACATTGAAATTTAACATAAGATGGATGGGCTTAAGACGTAGAACTTTTTCCGTGTAATTATCACTATTGTTGCTATTCACTACTGATGTATGGTGTTGAAAACATTTTTTGTCTTAAGTCCTAGGTCTAATAGTCCTACGTCAAAATCATTCGAGGTTCAAAACCCTAATTCCAAATCTCCTTGATTATAAGCTCCTCCCTTTGGATAAAGGGAGGTGTCCGCTTGCGGACGGAGGGTTTGACCCGCAAACTTGCTCAGGAACAGGTTGTTTTTCTGGCTGGGACGGCAAAGCAGTACGTGGTCAAACCCTCCGCATTCGCTAAAGCGAAGCCACCTCCCTTCGCCTGAAGGGAGAAGCTTCTCTCGGTCTTTAAATTAACCCTAATAAATCTATGCAGCAGCTAACTACCAATAGACTAGTTCAAAAACCATTTTCTGTACTACCCTAAAATCAATAAAGAAAATGAACAACCTTTCAGCTAATTGTAAAGAATTATAAGACTTCTTTACAGCTATAGAATTATCGCTTATTTTTAAACTTTTCAACCTACCGAAACACAAAATGAAATTCAAGTATATCTTCCTAGTTACAATATTATTACACCTAACAAGCGTTTCGGCACAAAGCATTACAGCCAAATTAATCGATACCAATACCCAAGAACCGCTAGAATATGCTACAGCAGCTTTGTACGACCAACAGAGCGAGGCTTTGATTACAGGAGTGATTACAGCATCGGACGGAAGTTTTACAATAGCATCTATAAAGGAAGGCACCTATTTCTTAGAAGTCTCCTTTATAGGCTATGCCAAACAACGCATAGAAAATATCGACCTATCAAAAAATGAAGCAGTTTTAGATCTAGGGACAATCGCCTTGGTTCTGGGTGCCAATCAGCTAAATGAAGTCGTGGTCGTTACAGAAAGTGCAACCCTTATCAACAAAATAGATAGGCAAGTATTCGATGCCAAAAAATTCCAAAATGCACAAGGCGGCACGGCAACCGATGTGTTACGCAACCTACCATCGGTCTCCGTGAACGGACTTGGCGGGTTGCAGGTACGGGGAAGTTCCGGTTTTGTGGTGCTGCTTAATGGCAAACCCGTGCAAGGAAATGCAACAACGCTTTTGGATCAGTTACCGGCAAATTCGGTGGAGCGTGTGGAAGTCATCACGGCACCATCCGCCAAATACGACCCCGAAGGGAAATCGGGCATCCTCAACATTCTTACAAAGAAAGGAGCTGCCAACGGTACTTTTGCCCAGGTAAATGTACGTGCGGGAATGCCGTCCATAGAATCTTATGCCAATACCAAAGCCCCGCAACGTTATGGTTTGGATGCGACCTATACATTACGAACGGATAAATGGAACTTTGCTTTTGGTGCCAACTATCAACGAAACGACCTGGCCGGAAGACGCGAAGGGGACGTTTTTACCATCATTAACGATACGCTGACCCAATTCCCATCGGACGGGGAACGCAGTTTTGATGAACTTAATTATAGCGGTCGCTTTACCATAGATTACTTACCGGACGAAGAAAATAGCTTTTCATTAGGTTTCTATGGTGGCAAGCGAAGTAAAGACCGCACCGCAGATATCCTATACTTTAACAACACGGCACGTACACCGGTAATCAATGGCAGTACGTTATATGACTTTCAATATTTTAACGAAAACCTAAGGATTAGAAAAGGTGATTTTGTCTTGGGGAGTTTTGACTATGCGCACGTTTTTGGCAATTTATCCCGATTAACTACTTCCTTTTTATTCGAATATACGCTCTTGGGCGGCCCAACTACAAATCGTAATCTAGGTTTTCCCGACACATCGATTGTTTTACAGGACGAATTCAATACAAACGATAACCCGCTATACGGCACTCGTTTTTCAATTGATTACGAATGGAAGCCCTTTTCTTTTGGAACCCTGGAAACCGGATATCAATATAGAAGTCTGGACCACAAAGGAGATTTTATTTATGAACGGCGCAACAATGACACTGGAGTTTTTGAGCTAGTACCCGAATTTTCAAGTGCGGTAGACCTGGGCCGAACGATACATTCTGGCTATGCCCAACTAAACGGTACCAAAGACCAATGGGACTATGCTGCAGGTCTAAGGCTAGAAGCTATGGATCGTAACTTTGACCTAAGGGACCGTAACAATACCATAGATACTACCTATACCTATAATTTTGTTCGCCCTTTTCCATCCGCATCTGTCCAATTTACTACGACAAAAAACACAAAACTTAAAGCCGCGTACAGTAAGCGGATAGAACGTACCACTACCTTTAAAATGAACCCTTTTCCAGAACGGGAACATTCGGAAACCTTAGAGCAGGGAGACCCGGAACTCTTGCCGGAGTTTATAGATTTGTTAGAACTGGGACTTAGCCGAAACCTTAAGGGCGGCAATTCCCTGTTTGCGACGGCATATTATAGAAACGTAAAAAATGTAGTAAATAGGGTAAACACTATTTTTAATGATAGTATCCTCAACCGTATTTATTCCAACGTAGGTCGCGGGCGGGCATTGGGTCTGGAATTGGGAAGTGAATTTAAACCTACAAAAAATTGGAGCAACTTTTTGGGAGCCAACTTTTATACCTATTCCATTGATGGATGTTTTGACAATAAACCCATATCAACAAGTGCTTTTAACTTTTCTATAAATGCGAATAGCACATTACGATTTTCCGACAGCGCATCCCTACAGTTTACATTTAATTATTTATCCGCCAGAAATACGGCCCAAGGTGAAGATTCGGAATTCTATTCACCGAATTTGACATTTCGAAAATCGTTTTTGGAAAATAGATTGATAGCCACACTACAATGGCAACAAATAGATTTAGGAGTACTCAATTCAAACGAACAACGAATTACCACCGCAAGGCGAGGTGAATTTTTTACCACCACAAATTATGTGTACGAAGTAGATATGGTGTTGCTGAATCTATCCTATTCCTTTAACAAGAATAAAAACGAATCTAAGTTTATAGAAAGCGAGTTTGGTAAGCGTGAGTTTTAGGTGTTTTGTTTATACCCTATGCTATGTGGCTAACTGTTTTAAAGAATAGTATTTAAAAAATAGGTTTTTAAAATAACCAAGGTGACAAGATTAAAAACCTGGCAGGTCTAAAGTAGAACAATCAAAGAACTTTGATCATCAAAATATAGTACGATGAATTCTTGTTTTTTTAGATTGATTTATCTCTCGGAGTTATCATCTCTTCTCACATAAACCAAAACCATTTTTGCCTCACGTTTGGGCTGTTGAGCTACGATTACTTTATCTAGCAAGCTCTTGATATTTTCAATAATTAAATTTTTCATCTGTATTGATTTTAGTTGGTCTGCATTAAGCCATCTTAGCCTTGTTTCTTTTTGTAGTAAAAGATAATGCCTTAGTTACTCTAGCATTTTT
>NZ_JBHTHY010000010.1:0-1278 GCF_042676845.1 Maribacter chungangensis | reverse complement strand
CACAAAGAATAGTAATATCCTCAAAATTAGGGTCCATTAATCTATCATCAATCGGGTCTAAGTAATCGGGAGTACCATCGCCATCGGTATCGTCGTTGGTGGGGTCTCCGTCACCATCGGCATCCTCGTCCGGTGTATCGATACCGTCTCCGTCATCATCAAAATCCCTATAATTTACGTCCTCGGTACCGTCGGTATCGGGCAGGTCGTTCGCAGGGTCGTTGATCTCGTCGTTTACGTCGAATCCGTCGTTTAGGTCACTGCCTTCGTAGCCATCGTCCAGCCCGTCGCCATCGGTGTCCGTACCCGTAAAAGTCCAATCCGGAATACCGTCAACGTTAAAGTCGTTTCCTTCGTTGTTGTCCGGTACGGTGTCGTTATCGGAATCCAGATCTAGATAATCAGGATTATCCGTACCATCGGTGTTGACAGGGGTAAGGCCTTGGTCACCGCTAAATTCGTATGCATCGTCCAGCCCGTCGTTGTCGGAATCGTTCCCGGTAGGAGGGATGTAGCCACTGGTAGTCTGCGCCTCCACGTTGGTAGGGATACCATCATTGTCGTCGTCGATATCGATACTATCGGGAAGTCCGTCGCCGTCGGTATCTATAGTACCATCACCTTCATCGGTATCCAGTACACCATCGTTGTCGTCGTCAAGGTCTACGTTATCGGGAATCCCGTCACCATCGGTATCGGTCGGTTCCAGATAATCGGGAGTACCATCACTATCGGTATCGTCGTTGGTAGGGTCTCCGTCACCATCGGCATCCTCGTCCGGAGTATCGATACCGTCTCCGTCATCATCAAAATCCCTATAATTTACGTCCTCGGTACCGTCGGTATCGGGCAGGTCGTTCGCAGGGTCGTTGATCTCGTCGTTTACGTCGAATCCGTCGTTTAGGTCACTGCCTTCGTAGCCATCGTCCAGCCCGTCGCCATCGGTGTCCGTACCCGTAAAAGTCCAATCCGGAATACCGTCAAAGTTAAAGTCGTTCCCCTCGTTGTTATCGGGTACGGTGTCGTTATCGGAATCCAGATCTAGATAATCCGGAGCATCGGTACCATCGGTGTTGACAGGGGTAAGGCCTTGGTCACCGCTAAATTCGTATGCATCGTCCAGCCCGTCGTTGTCGGAATCGTTCCCGGTAGGAGGGATGTAGCCACTGGTAGTCTGCGCCTCCACGTTGGTAGGGATACCGTCGTTGTCATCGTCGATATCGATACTATCGGGAAGTCCGTCCCCATCGGTATCTATAGTACCATCACCTTCATCGG
>NZ_JBHTHY010000009.1:0-2495 GCF_042676845.1 Maribacter chungangensis | reverse complement strand
AGTAGTTGGAAAAAGGACAGATTACCGCTGTTGCAACTGCAATTAGCGGAAAAGGATTTGCTACACAGGGAAAGTTTTGTAACTCAAGAGAAATCGCTGCACCGCGTTTGCCCTAGCTGTAAAGAAGGGAAATTGATCACCCTTTTGGCCTTTGATAGCCGTGGCCCACCAAAAGATTACCAAAAGACCATAAAACGTAAACTATTGAAATTCAAACCATAAGAACGGCCCTGAAAAGGACCCTGGCATACTACTGCCCAAAACGAAGGAAAAACAGGTAAAACCCCGTAAATACTCAAAAGGGGTGTGGGTTTTGCATCAATAATTTATTCGTTATGTGGTTTTCTGCAAAAAAGAAAACTGTAGAACCGTATAACAATGACCTGCTTCCTTGTAAAGGTCTAGACAAACTTCCCGAATTCCCCCTTATTTACAAACCCCGGATCAGTCAACAAGTCATATAGCGCTAGCCTATCGGCGCGCCATATGCTTAGTTATTGTGCATAGTGTTTTATCCGTTCTTTTCAAAATTCAGTCCCGTTTTAAATCCAGTATATCCGAGCGAAATCAGCAAGAATATTTGAAACATCAAAAATATTAACCACAAAATAATATATTCCGTTGAACCACTATCTAACATAGAATTTTTTTCCATATTATTTTCAATTACTCCTGTCGAACGGGCAAAAGATTTAATCAACGAAAATAATCCAACAACCGAAATATTCATAAAAAAATTGGCAATCATAAAAATCAGATTTGCCGTTAAATTTTTGAATTTTCTTTTTAGTATTCTTACCAAATACACAAAGAAAAAAGTAAGCTTGATAATTAGAAGTGACAATTCATTTTTTTCCACAATGAAATAAGTGTCGTGAACATTTATATCAGTCGTTGACGAGCTGAAGCAATTAAGTCCAAGGAAAACCAGACAAATAATTATTGAAATACCAAATGTAGCTATCAGCCAAAAAATTTCTTTCCTTTTCAATCTGTAATATTTTAGTTAGGCTTTCCGCTTTTCATTTTACACTTTTGATGCGTTCTCGTAGTTTTTGTACATTATGCACAACGGTTTAGCTATGAACAGTACGGGAGCAAACTAGCGTTTGCTTTCCGCCACGCACATAGCAAAATCTTTTTGTTTTTTTTTCTTTTCCTTGTTTAAAGCAAAATCCCAAAGATTTTGCGGACCTTATAAAAATACACAAACCCTGCGATTAAGCTCGAAGCCCTTATTGTTTATAGGTTTTGTTGTCATTAGTATTTTTCCGCCAAGGTTTCAAATCCAGCCATTAAATCCACAAGCTTCTGCCTTTCTTCAAAACCCGGATATTCATCTTCAATGAATGATTTCGGTTCGAAACTGGCGTATGCGATATAGTTTTTTCCTTGATAAACGCTAAAGTGATAAGTTGTACCATCAGAAATCGATTTCACAAGCCTTGTCCCTTTTTCTTTTCCAGGTTTTGCATCAATATTAAGCTGAGTTTTATTGATTTGAAATTTCTTTTCAGAAATACAATTTTTCAAATAATTCCAATAATTCTGAAAGTCCTTTTTTCTAACTCTTTTTCGCTTCACTTTAGTTTTTAAATCCGAATCACTCGGTTGAAAGACTTTGTAACGCTTTATTTTTCCATCATTTTGATAAATTATATACTGTCCACTAAGTCCTTTGTTCCAATAGCCTGAGTAAGCAACTCTTACGATTAACGAATTCTTATCTTTTAAGTTCAACAATTCCACATATTGATTCTCATTTTCAGTTATTCCATTCCAAACCACTTCAGGAATCATTGAATTTTGTGAAATCCCTGTCATTGTGGAAAGTGTACAAATGAAAAGTAGAATTATTTTTTTCATATTAATGACAACGGCCCCTGTATAAAGCGGGCGGGGCGTTTTGGCTCTTGTCCGCTTCTTGTCGGCCGGTTGAGTTGTTTATAAATATACTTTAATTTCGGGATTTAGCCGCCACGCGTTGAGCTTTTAAAACGCCCCGTTCGCTTTATACCGTGTTCATGCCGGTTGGGCTCTTCCTATGGTGTTTCCCCTTGCCCTGGCTTTGTGTATTTGGGGCGTTTTACTCAGGGGCCGTTCAGGCCGATTGAATATCGTGGGAGCGTGAAATCCTTTTGGTTGTGTTTCGTGTTTTGACGGAATGCACCGCACCATTGTAAAGGGGGACTGTTCCCTCGGGTGTCCGATTTCATGGCGGAGCGATATGTCCTCTGGCAATCGGCCTGAACGGTCTTGTATATGGCTCGTAGCGTGCAAATTATCAATATTTTTTCGGTTAAGCACGAGCCGAATTTTTTAATTTTCTTATTATCTTTTTTTATCAATAAGCCAAATTAAAAAATTTGGCGGACTTGCAAATTATGCCTTAACTTCGATTAATCAACTAACTAGCTATGAGCTATATACGTTGTTGAACTAATCCTCGTACCTCGGAAGCCTTTAATTGGTTTATAAAAGTACGTTATCTTACT
>NZ_JBHTHY010000008.1:0-64902 GCF_042676845.1 Maribacter chungangensis | reverse complement strand
TTTGAGAGCCCCCTTACAGCAATGTAAGGGGGCTTTTTTTATGGTGCAAAATCAAGGATCGAAATAAAGAACTAATGGTAGTGGGGAGGTTATGAGCAGCAGAAAGTTCGATAATATTATCTATAGGGTATTCTTTGTGTTGGGTCAGGAAATTAAGCTTAGTTTTTAAATAACACCTCATTATAATTATGTGAGGCTAAATATTCATTCTTTAGCAAACGAAAATATTCGGATACTAAAAGTTGAGAATTTGAGTCCGGATGTAATGAATCTTGTTCGTTTTAGGAATATACTTCGATGGCTACGTACCAGTTTCCTTTCCGCGTTTCATAATGCCCATCCATTACAGGGTCCAAGTCAGCACTTAGTAAAAGAGCATCAACGGCAAGGGGAACAAGGTTGAGGGTCTTATTTGGGATAGTTACCTCATAAAAGGAGAAGAAATACTGATTCTGGTCTAGTAGAAATGGTACGTTGTCATATACATCGATATGATTTAATTCAAATTTAGTGTTGATGTAGTTGTAGAATTCATTAGCAGCTTTTGGATCTCTAAATACAAACATATATCGTTCTGGGAGGCTTCTTTTGAACGTTTTCCCTTTGGTTATTTTATAATCTTGAATAGAAGGAGCAATACGCGTGGGTATGCAGGCATGGTGAAGTGTAATGAAGGTAAGAAGGAGAAAAACTCGTCTCATGGTAAATAGGGTTGGTGATATCGAAAGTTCCAAAGATCATACCAAAGTCACTATTTTAAATTTTCTGTGGGTTGGTTGGTGAAAAGCAGATAAAACGATCCATAAAGGGAGGGACTTTAATTCAAAAAAAAAGGCCGGCAACGAAGCAGGCCCTTTCAGTGTTTAAAGAGAGTTGGTATTAGACCCGTGGTAAATCACCCTCACCTTTTAGTGGAAGTTTAGAATCGCCCATTAAATAGCTGTCTACATGATATGCCGCTTCCCTACCTTCGGAAATTGCCCATACAATTAACGATTGGCCCCTGCGTTGGTCGCCTGCTGCAAAAACTCCCGGTACGTTGGTCATATAGTTATCTTCTGTTGCTTTTATGTTGGTGCGTTGGTCCATCGTAATTCCGAATTGTTCGGCGAGGGTTGTTTCTGAACCTGTAAAACCTAAGGCCAATAAGGCCAGTTCGCACTTCCATTCTTTTTCTGAACCGGGTACTTCTTTTAGTTGGGGTCGCTTGCCAGGAGTTTTAATCCATTCAACTTCCGCTGTAACGAGTCCCTTTAGATTTCCCTGGTCATCTCCAATAAAGCGTTTTGTGGAAATGCTAAAAAACCGTTCCGCACCCTCTTTATGGGAAGAACTAGTTCGTAAACGCATGGGCCAAAAGGGCCATGGTTGATCTTCTGGTCTATCTGCTGTGGACATCGGCATTATCTCAAAGTTAGAGACCGAAATCGCTCCGTGACGGAAGGAGGTTCCTATACAATCAGACCCTGTATCTCCGCCGCCAATAACCACAACGTCCTTGCCCGTTGCTTTTATTTCTTCGCCTAAGTCTTTAATTCCATCAACCCTTTTGTTGTTCTGTGCCAAAAAATCCATGGCCTGTACAACACCATTTAGGTCTGCGCCTTCTATGGGTAGGGTACGCCTAACCGTGGCACCTCCAGAAAGTACGATGGCGTCAAATTCTTCTTTTAATTCCTCGGCCATTTTATCTATGCCGATATGCACGCCGCATTCAAACGTTATCCCCTCTTCTTCCAAAACGGCAAGTCTCCGGTCTATAACGTGCTTTTCCATTTTAAAATCGGGAATACCGTAGCGCAATAACCCGCCGGGCTTTTGGTCGCGTTCGAATACGGTGACCGTATGGCCTGCTCGGTTCAACTGTTGTGCAGCGGCTAATCCGGCTGGGCCTGAGCCTACAACGGCAACCGTCTTTCCAGTTCTGTTTTGTGGTAGCTGCGCCGTTATCCATCCTTTTTCGAAAGCAGTTTCTACAATATTTTTTTCAATATTTTCTATAGAGACCGGGTCTTCGTTAATACCCAATACACATGCTTCTTCGCACGGAGCAGGGCAGAGTCTGCCCGTGAATTCGGGAAAATTGTTGGTAGAATGCAAAATTTCACTTGCCTTTTCCCATTTTCCACGATAAACCGCATCATTAAAATCAGGTATTAGATTTCCTAAGGGGCAACCACTATGACAAAAAGGAATTCCGCAGTCCATGCATCTAGCTCCTTGTTCCTTCAACTCCTTTTCCGGAAGTGCTACTGTAAATTCCTTATAATTCTGTACCCGTTCTTCTACCGGTTTGTACGATTCTACTTTTCTATCGAATTCCAAAAATCCTGTTATCTTTCCCATGTTTCGATTTATATCGTTTGTAATTTTTCTTCTTCCAGACGAATCAAAGCTTGCCTGTATTCTTCTGGTAATACCTTAATGAATTTTGGGAGATAGGCTTCCCAGTTTTCCAAAATGCGCTGTGCCAATGGACTTAAGGTGGAATTGTAATGGCTTTCGATCAAGTCTTTAAGTTGCTTTATATCATTATCCTCGGTTACTGGCAACAAGTTAAGTGCTTCCGCATTGCAGCGTTTCTTAAAGGTTTCTTTTTCGTCTAGCACATAAGCGATACCTCCACTCATTCCAGCACCAAAATTGCGACCTACTTCGCCGAGGATAACGGCGATGCCACCTGTCATGTATTCACATCCGTGGTCCCCAATGCCTTCCACGACCGCTTTGGCTCCCGAGTTGCGAACACAAAAACGTTCTCCTGCCTTACCATTAATATAGGCTCGACCCGCGGTTGCGCCATATAGCGTAACGTTTCCTGTGATTACGTTATCCTCTGGAACGATGGTGGATTTTTCCGGTACTTTAATGACCAGTTTTGCTCCTGACAATCCTTTTCCTAGATAATCGTTTGTGTTTCCGTTGACGATCATAGTAAGGCCTCGTGTGGCAAACGCACCAAAACTCTGTCCGGCAGAACCCGTAAAGTTTAGTTTTAAGGTATTTATCGGAAGGCCTTGTGCACCATAAATTTTTGATATTTCATTACTTATAATAGCGCCAACGGCCCTATCGGTATTGCAGATAGGAAAATCTAGACTGGATTTTTCTTTTCTAAACAATGAAGGATTGGCTTTGGCAATGATATCGAATTCAATGGACTTGTCCACATCATGTTTTTGTTTTTGGGTGTTATGGAATTTGGTGCCCGCTGGCACATCTACCTGATGTAATATCGGGGTGAGATCAATTCCTGCGGCCTTATAATGGTTGATCGCTTTTTTACGGTCCAGTTTTTTTACCTGTCCCACCATTTCGTTAACGGTTCTAAAGCCTAGCTGTGCCATAATCTCTCTAAGCTCTTGCGCAACGAAATACATATAATTGACCACGTGTTCGGGTTTCCCTTTAAACTTTTTACGTAGTTCTGGATTTTGGGTCGCAATCCCCACGGGGCAAGTGTTCAGGTGGCAAACCCGCATCATAATACATCCCGATGCTACTAACGGCGCTGTAGCAAAACCAAATTCCTCTGCTCCTAATAAACAAGCGATGGCAACATCCCTACCCGTTTTCAGTTGGCCGTCGCACTCCAATATGATCCTATTTCTTAGATCGTTCATGACCAAGGTCTGTTGCGCTTCGGCTATGCCTAATTCCCATGGTAGTCCCGCATGTTTTAGCGATGTTAGGGGCGACGCTCCCGTGCCGCCATCAAATCCGGAAACGAGGATTACATCTGCTTTTGCCTTGGCGACACCTGCTGCAACGGTTCCTACTCCGACCTCCGAAACCAACTTCACGTTAATTCTAGCTTTTCGATTGGCCGATTTTAAATCGTATATCAGTTGTGATAGATCTTCAATCGAATATATATCATGATGTGGAGGTGGGGAAATCAGACCTACATAAGGAGTGGAATTTCTAGTCTTCGCTATGGCCGGATTTACTTTAGGCCCGGGTAATTGTCCGCCTTCCCCAGGTTTTGCACCTTGGGCCATTTTAATCTGAATTTCCTTGGCATTGGAAAGATAATTGGACGTAACCCCGAACCTTCCGGACGCGACTTGTTTAATAGCACTATTTTTCCAGTCTCCCGTTGCATTTTTATAAAAACGTTGCTCATCCTCTCCGCCCTCGCCAGAATTACTTTTACCCCCGATACGGTTCATGGCTATTGCCAGGTTTTCGTGTGCTTCCTGACTTATGGAACCGTATGACATGGCCCCTGTCTTAAAGCGTTTTACGATTTCCGTCCAAGGTTCTACTTCTTCTAAAGGAATCGGGTCATAGTTAGAGAATTCAAATAAACCCCTAATAGTCATAAGGTGTTTGGACTGCTGGTTCACCATTTTGGAGTACTCCTTGTAGGTCTCCGGCTCATTGCCTCTTACCGCTTTCTGAAGCTTTGCAATGCTCAAGGGATTGAACATGTGCTTTTCACCATCCCTGCGCCATCTGTACTCGCCGCCTATCTCCAAATCTAGACTGCCGGCTACTTCCTTCGTGTTGAATGCGTGCCGGTGTCTTTTAGCAATTTCCTTTTCAATCTCGTATAATCCTATACCTTGTATACGCGTGGGGGTATTGGGGAAGTATTGATCAACAACTTTGGTGTTAATGCCGATACATTCGAACAACTGAGAACCCCGATAGGAATTAAGGGTAGAGATTCCAATTTTGTTCATCACTTTTAATATGCCTTTTCCAACGGCCTTATTGTAATTTTTTATAGCTTCATCAAAACTGATATCGGTAATATCAAGTTCGGTTATTTGTTCTGCGATAATTTCGTTTACCAGGTAAGGATTCACGGCACTTGCACCAAAACCGAACAATAGGGCAAAGTGGTGCACCTCTCTCGGTTCTGCCGATTCAATTATTAGACTGCATTTAGAACGTTTGCCCATTTTTTGAAGTCCGCTGTTTACATAGGAACAGGCCAATAGTGCAGGAATGGGAGCATTCTCATTATCTACGCTTCTATCCGATAGTATAATGATATTGGTATTGCTGTCGACTGCTTTGGCCGCTTGGGCTAAAATGGCCTCAAGCGCATCTTCCAAACCATTATGCCCTTTTTCAATTTTATAGCGTATAGGTATAGAGGTTACCTTATAATCCGGACTTACGTCG
This sequence comes from Maribacter chungangensis, assembly GCF_042676845.1. Lineage (NCBI taxonomy): Bacteria > Pseudomonadati > Bacteroidota > Flavobacteriia > Flavobacteriales > Flavobacteriaceae > Maribacter > Maribacter chungangensis. Next base: position 59,766 of record NZ_JBHTHY010000008.1, on the reverse strand, counting down.
TAGTTCTTTATTTTATCCAGGTCTTCTTTGGAAATAACGGGATTTTGAATCTTAAGTTTTCTACAATGTAGTTCGGTAAACTCAAATATGTTTTGATCTGTTCCCAGTGTAAGGCTTATATCGGTAATCAATTCTTCTCGTATCCCGTCTAATGGCGGATTTGTTACCTGCGCGAATAGTTGCTTAAAGTAATTGTATATCAATTGCGGCCGTTCGGATAATACAGCAATGGGCGTGTCCGACCCCATGGATCCTATTGGTTCTTTTGCAGACGTTCCCATAGGAAGGATAATCGTATTGATATCTTCTCGGGTATATCCAAAAACCGATTTTCTTTTCTCCAAGCTTGCTTCGTCTAAAAATAAAGGACAATCGTTGTACGGTATATCCTTCAAATGCACCAAATTAGCATCTAGCCATTGCTGGTAGGGATGTTTCTTGGCTATATTCTCCTTTATTTCCTCATCATTTATAATTCTACCCTCTTCCATATTTACCAAGAACATCTTTCCCGGTTCCAATCGTCCATGAAATTCTACGTTTTCAGGGGCGATCTCCACTACCCCGGTTTCAGAAGACATCACCACATAATCGTCTTTGGTTACGGAATATCTTGATGGTCTTAAGCCGTTACGGTCCAAAACAGCACCAATATAATTGCCATCCGTGAACGGAATGGATGCTGGGCCATCCCAAGGCTCCATCATACAGGAATGATATTCGTAAAATGCCTTTTTTTCAGGGGACATTTCTTCGTTCTTTTCCCAAGCTTCCGGCACTAGAATCATCATGACTTCTGGTAAGGATCTTCCGGTCATTAGTAGCAACTCCACGACCATATCCATAGTGGCGGAATCCGATTTTCCGGGTAAGATTATAGGAAGTATATTCTTTATCTCATCGCCGAATAGGTCGCTTTTAAGTAATTCTTCACGTGATAACATTCTTGACACGTTTCCACGTAAGGTGTTAATTTCACCGTTGTGGCACATGTATCTAAATGGTTGCGCCAAATCCCAAGTAGGAAAGGTGTTGGTGGAGAAGCGCTGGTGTACCAGGGCCAATCGGGTAACCACCCTAGGATCTAATAGGTCGGTGTAGTATAGGCTAATGTCATGGGGCATCAACAGACCTTTGAAAATAATTATTTTGGTCGAAAGGCTGGGAACGTAAAAGAACTTGCTCTCCGAAAGTTTCGAATTGATAATGGTATGTTCCGTTACCTTTCTGGCGATAAATAGTTTTAGGTTAAAATCGAAATAGGACTGTTCCGGACTTTCTTTGGCTACAAATAGTTGTTTTACGAAAGGCTCGGTTTCCGCTGCGATTCTTCCGGGAATGGAACGATTTACAGGGACATCTCGCCACCCTAGGAGTTGTAGCCCCTGCTTTTTAATATTCGCTTCAAAAACCGATGCGCAAAAGTCACGTTGGTTTTCTTTTCTAGGAAAGAAAACATTGCTTACCGCATACTGGCCCGGTTCTGGAAGTTCAAAGGTGCAAACGCTCTGAAAAAAGTCATGCGGTATGTCTATTAAAATACCGGCACCGTCCCCTGTTTTTCCATCGGCACTTACGGCTCCCCTATGCTCTAGCCTGTCTAGAATTTCTAAGGCTTTGTGAATAATGTCATTGGATTTCTTTCCTTTTAAACTACAAATGAAACCTGCGCCGCAGTTATCATGTTCAAATTCCGGTAGGTAAAGCCCTTGTTTCTTCAGCATCATATATTATGGTATTTTCTCAAAAATATCATTTTATATATGTAAATCGCAATGATTTTTTAATAATGCTAAAAATAATTTAACGTTTTTAATTAATCGTTAAAAAATATTGAATTATGTATTTTTGACCTGCACTTTTTATTATATCCTCAAATGGCGTGACCTTGGCCTGTGTTTAAGCTTTGTAATAGGGGTTGGTATTGAGTTAAGGTAAAATTTTTGCCAACCACCCCTGGCATAAGGGTGGTTTGATGTGTGTTTTTAACTAATTGCTAAGATAGACCCTGTTCTTAGCAAGGGTGTGAAGGATTTATAATCCTAATCCCTAAGAATGCTTCTTGAGATTACTATCTTTTGTATCTCGGAGGTACCCTCGTATATCTGTGTGATTTTTGCATCTCGCATTAAACGTTCTACGTGATACTCTTTTACAAAACCGTTTCCTCCATGAATCTGTACGGCCTCCACGGTTGTGTCCATAGCAACCTGAGAAGCATAGAGTTTGGCCATGGCTCCGGAAAGGTCGTAATCTTGGTTATTGTCTTTGTCATACGCAGCTTTGTAGACTAGGTTTCTTGCAGCTTCTATTTGTGTGTGCATATCCGCTAGTTTAAAGGCGATGGCTTGGTGGTTGCTTATTTCGGTTCCGAACGCTTTTCTTTCTTTTGAGTATTTTAATGCTAGTTCATAAGCACCGGCCGCAATGCCTAATGCCTGTGCCGCAATACCTATTCTACCTCCTGCCAGGGTTTTCATGGCAAACTTGAATCCGAAACCATCTTCACCTATCCTATTTTCTTTAGGAACTTTAACATCGTTGAAAATCAAGGAGTGGGTATCGCTTCCTCTAATCCCTAATTTGTTTTCTTTAGGCCCTATTTCGAAACCATCTGCACCTTTTTCTACTATTAGGGCATTAATTCCTTTGTGTTTTTTATCCTTATCGGTCTGTGCGATGACCAAATAGATTTCTGCGGAACTGCCATTGGTAATCCAGTTTTTTGTTCCGTTCAATATGTAGTGGTCTCCTTTGTCAAGCGCGGTGGTTTTTTGGGATGTTGCGTCGCTGCCTGCTTCCGGTTCCGATAGGCAAAAAGCACCAATGATTTCTCCTGTAGTTAAACGGGTCAAGTATTTTTCTTTCTGAGCCTCTGTTCCAAAAGTTTCAAGCCCCCAACACACCAGGCTATTATTTACGGATACAATAACAGAAGAGGACGCATCCACTTTTGAAAGTTCTTCCATTACCAGGACGTACGACAGTGTATCCAGTCCACTTCCGCCATACTTAGGATCTACCATCATCCCAAGAAATCCTAGTTCCCCCATTTTTCTGACTTCCTCTGTCGGGAATTTTTGGGCTTCATCGCGCTCGATCACTCCTGGAAGCAAATCGTTTTGTGCAAAATCGCGTGCGGCTTCTTGTATTAATCTTTGCTCTTCTGTAAGTGTAAAATCCATAAGTGTATTATTAAACTGTCGCCTTGCAAATATAAGGTTATCCCTTGTAATAATTCGTTAATCTTGGGTATTGCAAGAGGTTTTGTTGTGGATTCTTCATTCACTTTTTTCTAACTTGCCCAATGGAAATAAAGACTGGTAAACGATTACATCTTACTATGGGAGAAACAGTTTGCTTGTTCAATTTGATGATAGGTTCTAATTTTTAATGTATCATTCTGGGGGGGGTCCCTCGCCTTCATGCGACGACTTTAGTAGCCCCCAGAATAGTTATTGGTTAATAGTTATTTGTTATTAGGTCGTAAAATTTGGCGTTTCGGTTCTTTAGTCGCCTTTAGGCGAAATAAAACCCATCGGTTTTTCGCCGATGGTAGTTTAGTAAGTTTCAAATGGGTTGATCGCCCGAAGCCTTCTTATTTGTCGCTACAGCCCTAAAGAGAAGGTTTGGCCGTGTGTGAATGTGTTTTCAGCAATTTATTATGATAAACGAATTGTTTAATTTTAATCCTTAGACTTTCAATTCAATCATTTTTAATCTATATTAGGCCGGTAAAAAAAACCGATTTAAATCCCTTGGTTCAATTTTATTTCAAGGTATTTAAGTCTTGTGTATTTACCATTCCAAAACTGAATTAAACTAAAACCAACTGATGATGGAAACCATTATTATTATTATTTTTTTAGCCGGTTATCTGGCTATTACTCTTGAGCACAATTTAAAAATCGACAAGTTGATTCCCGCACTGGCTATGATGGCCATTCTTTGGGCACTGATCGCTTTGGGCATAGACAGTTTTCCCAACTGGTTCGACTCGGTAAAGCAAGGTTTGGTCGATGGGTTTGGAACTATGGATCACGAGGGCAGGATGCATTTAGTAGAGGAGTCGTTATTGCATCACCTAGGAAAGACGGCAGAGATCTTGTTTTTCTTGTTAGGTGCCATGACCATTGTAGAGATCATAGATTATTTTGATGGCTTTGCAACGATTAAGGGCTTTATTAAGACCAGGGAAAAAGGAAAGTTGTTGTGGTTGTTTTCTATTTTGGCATTTATACTATCCGCGATTATCGATAATTTAACCGCAACAATAGTGTTGATTACAATTTTGCAAAAAGTGATCAAGGACAGGGAGACCAAACTTTGGTTCGCGGGTATGATCGTCATCACCGCAAATGCCGGTGGAGCATGGTCTCCTATCGGTGATGTTACAACCACCATGTTATGGATCGCCAACAAGGTTAGCGCCTTTCAGTTGGTAATTCATGTTTTGTTGCCTTCGGTCGCGTGTATGTTGGTTCCGGTATTGATTGCCGGAAGATTTAAGGTGTTCAAAGGTCTTATTGATGGTGATTTGGATGGCGAAGTGCCAAAATCCAAATATGGTTCAACCATGTTGTACTTAGGCCTAGGGGCTATTTTATTTGTTCCTTTTTTTAAAACGGTTACGCATTTGCCTCCCTATGTTGGTATGATGTTATCTTTAGCGGTAGTGGCCACATTCGCTGAAATTTACAGTAACAAAAAATTCAGTATTTCCTCTGTAGACGATGGTGGTCATGATGCTGGAGGGCATCATAGTCCAGTGCACCATTCCTTGTCAAAAATAGAGTTGCCCAGTATACTTTTCTTTTTGGGAATTTTATTGGCGGTTGCGGCTATGGAATCCCTTGGTATCTTATTTAATGCCGCCGGGGCTCTCAATGAGGCAATCCCGAATACGGATATTGTGGTAATGTTATTTGGAGTTGGATCTGCTGTCATAGATAACGTGCCTTTGGTAGCTGCCAGTATGGGAATGTTCAGTGAGCCCATGGATAGTCCGCTTTGGCATTTTATAGCCTATTCGGCTGGTACGGGTGGTAGTATGCTCGTAATCGGTTCTGCCGCCGGGGTTGTGGCCATGGGTATGGAGAAGATAGATTTCTTTTGGTATCTGAAAAAAATAGCATGGCTGGCCCTTGTAGGTTTTGTTTGTGGTGCCGTTGTTTTTATAGTACTGAGAGATTATGTGATCCATGGATAATTTAAATACTAAAACACCGTTATAATGGCAAATTCAATAATTTAAGAATCTTATGATGTTATTTCAGGATTTGGCACAAGACGGTGCCGAAGAAGTACTTTCCGAGGAAAAGACCTTATCCGTAATAGACTTGGTCTTCAATGGCGGTACAGGAAGTGTGGTCATTATCACGGTCCTTTTTTTAATGCTCGGTGTTGCCCTTTATATCTATTTTGAACGTCTTTTGGCAGTGAACGCCGCTTCAAAAATCGACAAGAATTTTATGAACCAGATACGGGACCATGTCTCTGGTGGTAAATTGGAAGCTGCAAAACTCTTATGTGCCCAAACAGATTCCCCTGTTGCGCGATTAACGGAAAAAGGTATTTCAAGAATTGGAAAGCCGTTGGACGATATTAATACGGCCATTGAGAATGCAGGTACGTTAGAGGTCTATAAACTGGAGAAGAACGTAAGTGTTCTTGCCACGGTGGCAGGTGCCGCACCTATGATAGGGTTTTTGGGAACGGTGATCGGTATGATTTTGGCCTTTCATGAAATGGCCAGTAGTGGTGGTCAGGCAGAAATGGGCTCCTTGGCCTCTGGTATTTATACGGCCATGACAACAACAGTTGCAGGATTGATCGTTGGTATTATTGCGTACATAGGGTATAACCACTTGGTGAACAGAACGGACAAGGTTGTGCATAAAATGGAAGCCAATGCCGTAGAATTTCTAGATCTTTTGAACGAACCGCTTTAATATTTCGCTATGAAATTAAAAGGAAGGAATAAAGTGAGTCCGGATTTCAGTATGTCGTCTATGACGGATATTGTGTTTCTTTTGTTGATATTCTTTATGTTAACGGCAAACTCGCCAAACGCATTGGATCTATTACTGCCAAAGGCCAAAGGAAAGTCGACCAACACCCAAAATGTTTCTGTAAGTATCGATAAGAATTTGCAATATTACGTAAACAATGAGCGTATAAACGGAGAATATATTGAAATTGAATTAAAAAAAGCACTCGAAGGTCAAGATAAACCTACGATTATTCTAAGGGCAGAGGAAAGCGTCGCCATCAAGGAGGCGGTAAACGTTATGGCCATAGCCAATAGAAACAATTACAAGGTTATTTTGGCAGTGAGGCCCAACTAATGGCGTTTCTAGATACGACACATAAAAAGAAATCCTTTACGCTAACAACATTGCTTTTGAGCATTTTGTTGTTGGTGCTTTTTTATATTGGGCTAACCTATATGGACCCACCGATCGAGAATGGAATTTCGGTGAACTTTGGTACTACCGAGTTTGGTAGTGGAACCGTTCAGCCTATGGAAAAGGTTCGGTCCGAACCTTTGGATACTCCTCCGGTAGAACCGACCCAACAAGAGGTTGCGCAACAGGTAGAAGAAAAAGAGGAGGAGCTGGTAGAAGAACCGGCGGTTAAGGAAGTGCCTGCCGAAAAAATACTTGCCCAGGAAAGCGAGGAATCCATTCGGATAAAGCAGGCAGAAGAAGCAAAGAGAAAGGCGGACAATGCTGCTGCCAAGGCCAAAGAAAAGGCCGAAAACGAAGTAAAGAAAGCAAAGGCCGAAGCCGCTCGGATAGCAAAAGAGAAGCGTGATGCCGAAGAACGGGCGCAAAAAGAACAACAGGCTAAAAAAGACAAATTGGATGCCTTGATAGGTGGGGTGAGCAAATCCGACGGAACAGCAACAGGTAGTGAAGGAGATGACAATAGAACGGGAGACAAGGGAAGCCCCGATGGGGATCCTTATGCCACAAGCTACTACGGTAGCCCGGGATCGGGCAGTGGTACTGGCGGTTATGGCCTCAATGGTAGGTCATTGGTCAACCAGGGAAAGGTGCCGCAAGAGTGTAACGAGTCTGGAAGGGTAGTGGTAAAAATTGTAGTTGATAAAAACGGAAGGGTAATATCCGCTGAGCCCGGAGTTCGTGGAACTACCAATAACAACCCATGTTTATTGGAGCCTGCCAGGAAAACGGCATTTATGCATCGCTGGAATTTGGATTCCAATGCGCCCAACGAGCAAGTTGGTTTTGTTGTCGTAAACTTTAAATTGGGGGAGTGACCTATTCGGAAACTTTGGATTGGCTTTTTGCCCAGCTTCCTATGTACCAGCAAAAAGGTAAGAAAGCGTTTAAGGACAAACTAAACGGGATTTTGACCTTGACGGAACATCTAGATTATCCACATCATCGTTTTAAAAGTATACATGTAGCCGGAACCAACGGTAAAGGTTCCAGTAGTCACATGTTGGCCTCTATTTTACAAGAGGCGGGTTACACCGTGGGTTTGTATACATCGCCACATCTAAAGGATTTTAGGGAGCGTATCCGTATAAACGGTATTCCTGTTAGTGCAACCTATGTTGTCGATTTTATAGATACCCATAAGTCTTTTATCGAGCAACACCATTTTTCTTTTTTTGAAATGACCGTTGGTATGGCCTTTGATTATTTCGCACGGGAAAAGGTAGATATTGCTGTTGTTGAAGTAGGCTTGGGCGGTAGGTTGGATTCTACAAATATTATTACGCCGGAAGTTTCGCTCATTACCAATATCGGATATGACCATACGGACATATTGGGGGACACCTTGGACAAAATAGCGGCAGAGAAGGCAGGTATTATAAAACAGGATGTTCCTGTGGTGGTTAGTGAGTTTCAACCCGATATTGCTTGGGTTTTTGAAGGTAAAGCATACGAAAAATCGGCAGAGCTCACTTTTGCAAGCCAGTTAGAGTTGCCAGCCTATACAACATCCTTGATGGGGGATTATCAAACGAAAAACATCAAGGGAGTATTGGTTGCCTTGGATAAATTGAAAAACTTTAAGGTGGATCCAGCTCATATAGCGAACGGCTTAAAGAAGGTAACTGGGAACACCGGACTTCAAGGGAGGTGGCAGGTGTTGGTAGAGCATCCGAAGATTATATGTGATACGGCGCATAACGAAGAGGGATTGTCCTTGGTGGTAGCGCAGCTTTTAAAGCAGCCATACAAAGCATTGCATTTGGTATTGGGATTTGTAAAGGAAAAGGACTTGGACGCAATTTTGCCCATGTTCCCTAAAAATGCAAGCTATTACTTTTGCAGGCCAAATATTCCAAGAGGTTTAGATGCAATGGTTTTACAGGCAAAGGCAAAAAAACATGATTTGCACGGAAAGGTTTATACCGGGGTTCGTGAAGCGTATGAAGCTGTAAATCAGGAGGCTTCAAAAGCCGATCTTATTTTTGTTGGCGGTAGTACTTTTACCGTAGCAGAAGTTCTTTAAATTTTATTGATTTTTCTTTTGGAGTATATAAAACTATTCTATATTTGCACTCCTTTTGGGGCTCTTAGCTCAGTTGGTTCAGAGCACCTGCCTTACAAGCAGGGGGTCACTGGTTCGAATCCAGTAGGGCCCACAGGTTGTTAAAAGGCTTTCGATTTCCGAGAGCCTTTTTTTGTATCTTAAACTCAATCCATGTTGTTTTTAGGTTTAAGGTAGATTTAAAAGGGATATTAGCTCAGTTGGTTTAGAGCGCTGCCTTGACAGGGCAGAGGTCACCGGTTCGAATCCAGTATATCCCACCATATTCCAAATGCTTGTATTTGGGTCAATAATTTTGGTAGCCCACCCTTAAATATGTGTTACTATACGTTCCAAGGCCATGCCTCTAGAACCTTTTATGAATAAGGTTGCATCCGCAGGGATGGTGTATTTCTTCAAAAATTCGGACAATGTCTCAAATGTTTTAAACTTTTGACAGTCGGTATCTACCGTAAAGAAATTTTCTCCTATTAAATAAGTGTTTTCAAATCCAAGTTGTTTCGCTAGGTCGGCAATTGCTTGGTGTTCCTCCGGTGCCGTATCTCCTAGTTCGAACATATCTCCTAAGAACAATAATTTGGTCGTGGCCCTAAGATTGGCAAAATTTTCGAGCGCTGCCGTCATACTGCTCGGATTGGCATTGTAAGCGTCCAGTATAATCCTAACTCCATTTTTCTCCAATACCTGAGATCTGTTGTTGTCCGGTAGATAGTTTTCCAGTCCTTCTTTTATTTGTTCCAGGGCAACATTAAAATACTTGCCCATTACGATTGCAGCACAGCAATTGGTAAAATTATAAGCCCCTATCAATTGGGTTTTGATATCGATGTTTTCCACCTTAATCCTTACAAAGGGATCAGCGGTGGTCATTGTAATGGTATAGAACTTTGAATCCACGGTGCTAAAACCGTACTTGAGCACGTACTGTCCCAGTTTTTCCTTCTGTATTGGGTCGTCCGCGTTCATAAAGATTACTTTGTTGTTCTTTAGTAAGTAATCGTATAGCTCGCTTTTTCCTTTTATTACGCCTTCTACACCACCAAAGCCTTCTAGGTGCGCCTTTCCAAAATTTGTGATGTAGCCAAAATCAGGTTCGGCGATACTGCTCAGAAATTCGATTTCCTTTTGATGGTTTGCGCCCATTTCTATAATGGCAATCTCTGTATCCGGCGTTATGTTTAGCAGGCTTAAGGGGACGCCTATATGGTTGTTCAGGTTTCCTTTGGTCGCAATGGTCCTATATTCTTTTGACAATACCGCATAAATAAGCTCTTTGGTGGTCGTCTTTCCATTACTTCCCGTAAGTGAAATCACTTTTGCGCTACAATAATGTCTATGAAAGTTTGCCAATTTTTGTAAGGTGCTTAATACATCGTCAACAAGGATGGTCTTCTCGTGTACCGCAAATTCCTCTTCATCTATAATAGCGTAGGCCGCTCCTTTATCAATGGCGTTAAGGGCGTATTGGTTTCCATTGAAATTATCGCCTTTAAGTGCAAAGAAAAGGTCATTTTCGTTTATTTTTCGCGTGTCGGTGCTAACGCTAGGGTTTTGAAGGAATATGTTGTGAAGTTCGGCTATTTTCATAAAATCGAAGATAAAAAAAAGCCCTTTAAAAAAAGGGCTTTCTTGTTGTGTAAATAATGGAAGAGATTATTTTGCTTTCTTACCTCTTACCGTCTTGTTCTTTGTTTTGGATTTGGAACCAACTCTGGACATGGCACATCTGAAACCGATGTCGTCCGTGGCCATATACTGAGGTAGGTATCTTCTTTGGGCCGGATCTAACCAATAAGCCCTATCTCTCCATGAGCCACCTTTGTAAACGCGTACTTCGTCGTTGATAAGCGAGGTTCTTGAATTGGATTCATCATATTGTCTTGTAATATTTCCAATAGAATCCCTATCTATACGATGCTTGGGAGAATTGTACATCTTAGCTTTATCGCTATCTTCTTCATCGCTAAATCTGTTGTAAAATCTAGAGGAACCTGCATCACCGTCCCTGTAGCCAATGTTATCGCTGGTAGAGAAGTTGGTTCTTAAATATGTTTCATCCTCATCTACAGGAACCATTTTTATTTCGCCAGGTAGGTTTACCGCAACAAGTTTGCCGTTAGGTAGGGTGTCGTACACAATAGAGTCCCTTAGAATATTTACCTTGCCATCTTCGCCAATAGCGCTTTTCATATAAATATTACCTCTAAAGTAGTTGAAATCGCTTACTTCGTCATCTACGATGGGCCTATATACGTCTGCAACCCATTCGGAAACGTTTCCTGCCATATCATATAGACCTAGGTCGTTTGGTTTGTACGACATAACTTCTGCGGTAATATCCGCGCCATCGTCGGACCAACCCGCAATTCCGCCATAATCTCCTTTTCCTTGTTTGAAGTTTGCCAATTGATCGCCTCTTCCAACACGTTGTCCATTTCTTGTGTAATCACCGTCCCATGGATATTTCTTTCTTCCTCTGTAATTGTTGTATTCTCTAGAACCTACTTGGGCTTGTGCTGCATATTCCCATTCTGTTTCTGTAGGAAGCCTGTATTCTGGCATAATAACACCACTACTTCTTTTGGCAAAAGTAGACGTACTGTCCTTTTTCATTTTTCCTTGTAAGGAATCTATTTGCCCGTTGTAGACAGACTCAGGTCTATTTAGGTACGCTTCTGTGCTGAAAGTTCCCGCAACCTCACCGCTTGCCGCTTGGTATTTTGCGTCTTTGGACAGATACCCTTCACGCTCTAACATTACTTCGTTTACACGGTCCGTTCTCCATTTTGCAAATTGTGTAGCTTGGATCCAATTTACTCCAACTACAGGATATTCCGCATAAGCAGGATGTCTTAGGTAGTTGTTGGTCATTGTTTCGTTAAAGCCCAAGCGGTTTCTCCAAACCAAGGTATCCGGTAAAGCCCCTTTATAAATGTTGGCGTATTTTGGATTTTCAGGTGGATAAACACTCTTTAAATAATCTAAATACTCTAGGTACATGACATTGGTAACCTCGGTTTCATCCATGTAGAAAGACTGTACATGCTGGGAGGTCGGTGTATTGTTCCAATCGTGCATAACATCATCCTGCACTTTACCTTTGGTAAACGTTCCGCCTTCTACGAATACCAGTCCTGGGGCAGTTTCCTGCTCTTTAAAATCGGTATTGTATTGGAACCCTCCTTCTTTAGCGTTGATATTCCATCCTGTAGCCCTGGAAACATTCTTGGAAGAGGTGGATTTTGAACAGCTTGTGACTGTTAAACCTCCCGCTATAACAGTGCATGAGAGTACAACTTTAATAAACTTGTTTTTCATAAATCTAGGACTTGAGTTCAATCTTTTTAATCTAAAATTCTGACGTCTCTTTATTTGTCAACATATATTACGCCACTTTCGCAGATTAAAACGGTGTTTTCATCAGAATATTTCATGTCTTATAAATTATTTTCACAATACTTGTTTATCATAAAGTGTAGACCAGAAATTGCGGACGTTCACCGTTATAACGAGTTTAATGGGCTTGTAGTATGCCCAAGACTGTTCTTTTGACTTTACAGTTTGTAAAACTGGGTGGCACTACCTACCGGGTTTAATCTAAAATATTTGGAAGCTTGCACAAGATTTTGTCCAAAAGCCCGTTTTTACCGTAATATGTCGATTATTTTGGAGAAAGAAAGGCTAAGGCCTTAATTTTACACTTTTAGAACTAATTAATTTTTAAATGAAAAAGAATTCAATAGTATTTGTTTGTCTCATGCTAGCAGGTGTTACTGTGTGGGCTCAAGAAGACCAAAGAGTTATTACCACTGCGGTACCGTTTTTGACGATTGCGGCAGATGCGCGTTCTGCGGGAATGGGAGATATGGGGGTAGCCACCTCTACAGATGCTTTTTCTCAACAATGGAACCCGGCCAAATTTGCATTTGCCGAACGAAGCATGGGGATTGGGGTAAGTTACACGCCTTATTTAGAAAGTATTATTACGGATATTTCATTGTTGAATGCCAGTTTTTACAATAAGATTAACGATAACGGCGCTTTTGCGGTCAGTTTGCGCTATTTTACCCTTGGTGAAATAGAATTAAGACAGTTTGCCGGAGATCCCGGAACCTTGGCAAAGCCTAACGAACTGTCCTTGGACGGTTCATACTCCCTTAAATTAAGTCCAACTTTTTCTATGGCCGTTGCGGGTAGGTTTATACGATCAAACTTAAGGCTGCCACAGAACGGCACCGAAGATTCGCAGGCAGCAAGCTCTTTTGCTGTTGATGTAGCAGGTTATTATCGGTCTAGGGAAATAGCCTATAATAGTTTTGATGGCCGTTGGAGAGGTGGGTTCAACTTTTCCAATATTGGAGGTAAGATTCAATACGACGAAGGCGGTCAGGAGAACTTTTTGCCAAGTAACCTAAGAGCAGGTGTAGGTTTCGATTTTATTTTAGATCAGGACAATGTAATAGGTATCACAACGGAATTTAGTAAGCTGTTGGTGCCTACACCTCAGGATTTTGACAACGACGGGGATATAGATGCAGATGATAATGAGATTTATCAGAACGAAAGTGGATTGAGCGGTATTTTAGGTTCCTTTAATGATGCTCCCGATGGTTTTGGGGAAGAATTACAGGAATTCACATGGTCTTTAGGGGCAGAGTATACCTACCAAAATGCCTTCATGTTTAGAACTGGTTACTTTAATGAAAACGAAAATAAAGGCGCCCGAAAATTCTTTACCTTAGGGGCAGGGTTTAAGTTCAAATCGGCCCAAATAGACCTATCCTATCTGTTCTCTACATCACAGGTTAGAAATCCATTGGAGAACACCTTACGGTTTGGATTAACATTTAACCTTGGAGAAGAATTCTATAACGATTAAGTACAGGCTGCTATATAAAATAAAAAAATCCCGCTGCAAGGTGGGATTTTTTGTTTTAAAAGCAACCCATGGGTGTGTCGCTATGTGAAGGAAAGAATTTACCTTTGGCAACAGTTTCATTCCGATAAAGTTATGGCAGTACAGAAAAAAATTAGTTTTGATATTCGTATTTACGATAGTTTCGATGAGCTTTCGCAAGAAGACCAAGCCCTTATGCGGCAGGCCGTGGCAGCTAGAAAAAACGCTTATGCACCCTATTCCAAGTTTAGGGTAGGTGCCGCCGTAGAAATGGAGAATGCCGAGGTAGTCATAGGTAGTAATCAGGAAAACGCTTCCTATCCCTCCGGACTCTGTGCGGAACGTGTCGCCATTTTTCATGCAGGCGCCAAATTTCCAGGGGTCTCCGTCAAGACAATAGCGATCAGTGCCACCTCGGATACCTATCAGGTTAGTGTGCCAGCTGCTCCATGTGGCAATTGTAGGCAGGCTATTTTCGAATATGAATTCAAACAAAAACAACCTATCAGAATCTTGTTGATGGGCGAAAAAGGCAATGTGGTGGCCTGTAATTCCATTGCCGATCTATTGCCATTGGGTTTTAACAGTACATTTTTAAGTTAATTTTTAAAAACAGTTTAGGGTTTTTTTGTGTCAAGACGTATTTTCTTGCTGCTTTTACTTCTATTTTTTTTATGCATTGATTTATATGTGTATTTTTGATTTCTTTTTGCGGTTGAAATTTGCACTCGCTTTTTTTGTCCGTTAAATTTGTACTAAATTCATAATAGCAATGGAAAAAATCACCAAAGAAACGTATTTGAAATGGTATGAGGACATGCTTTTCTGGCGAAAATTCGAGGATAAGCTTGCAGCTGTTTATATACAACAAAAAGTGCGAGGTTTTTTACACCTTTATAACGGACAGGAAGCTGTTTTGGCCGGAGCCTTGCATGCGATGGATTTGTCAAAGGACAGGATGATAACCGCCTATAGAAACCATGTTCAGCCTATAGGTATGGGTGTGGATCCAAGAAAAGTAATGGCCGAGCTTTATGGTAAGGTCACGGGAACATCCAAGGGAATGGGTGGTTCTATGCATATTTTTTCCAAGGAACACCGCTTTCATGGAGGCCACGGTATCGTTGGTGGACAAATTCCATTAGGGGCCGGGATGGCTTTTGGGGACAAGTACAACGGTAGTGATGCGGTAACCCTATGTTATATGGGAGACGGTGCGGTGCGGCAAGGTGCCTTGCACGAGACGTTTAATTTGGCCATGCTTTGGCAGTTACCGGTCGTGTTTGTCTGTGAGAACAATGGCTATGCTATGGGTACATCTGTAGAAAGAACATCGTATTCTACCGAGATATGGAAACTAGGTCTGGGCTATGAAATGCCATGCGGACCCGTAGACGGTATGAATCCCGTTACCGTAGCGCAAGAAATGCACAAAGCGATCGATCGCGCAAGATCTGGTGGCGGGCCAACGTTTCTTGAAATGAAGACCTACAGATACAGAGGCCACTCTATGTCGGATGCACAGCACTATAGAACCAAGGACGAGGTGGCGGAGTACAAGAAAATAGACCCGATTACCCAGGTATTGGATGTAATCCAGGAAAATAAATATGCGACAGAAGAGGAAATCAAAGCGATAGATAAAAGGGTTAAAAAACTGGTTTCCGAATGTGAGAAATTTGCAGAAGAATCCGATTACCCGCCGGTAAATCAATTATACGACATGGTTTACGAGCAAGAAGATTTTCCATTCGTTCAACATAAATTATAAGATAGATGGCGATAGTAGTAAATATGCCCCGTTTAAGCGATACCATGGAAGAGGGTACCGTTGCCGCATGGTTGAAAAAAGTAGGAGACAAAGTTGAAGAAGGAGATATTCTAGCTGAAATCGAAACCGACAAGGCTACGATGGAATTTGAGTCCTTTAACGAAGGAGTGCTGTTACATATTGGTATACCGGAAGGCGATACGGCTCCCGTAGACTCGTTATTGGCCATTATTGGCGATGAAGGGGAGGATATTTCTGCTTTGTTGGGTGGTGGCACTACCTCTGAAGTAAAAGAGGAAGCGCAGCCCGAACCCGCAGCGGATACTACGGTTACGGAGAGTACCGAAGCCGATACACCAACTGCTGAAATTCCTGATGATGTAGAAATCGTTAAAATGCCGCGTTTAAGCGATACCATGGAAGAAGGTACCGTAGCCACTTGGTTAAAACAGGTGGGTGACAAGGTTGAAGAAGGTGATATTTTGGCTGAAATCGAAACGGATAAGGCTACGATGGAGTTTGAGTCTTTCTATTCGGGTACCTTATTATATATTGGCATTAAAGAAGGGGAATCCTCTCCGGTTGATGCTGTTTTGGCCGTTATTGGACCAGAGGGCACGGATGTGGATGCCATACTAAATGCAAAACCTTCTGGTGGCGCGGTTGCCAGCGCTGAGCAGGGGAGCACCGAAGAGAAAAAAAGTGCCCCTGTTAAGGAAGAAACTACCGC
This sequence comes from Maribacter chungangensis, assembly GCF_042676845.1. Lineage (NCBI taxonomy): Bacteria > Pseudomonadati > Bacteroidota > Flavobacteriia > Flavobacteriales > Flavobacteriaceae > Maribacter > Maribacter chungangensis. The sequence continues at coordinate 43,836 of NZ_JBHTHY010000008.1, read as the reverse complement.
CCCGGTACAAGATGGCAAACGTATTTTCGCATCGCCATTGGCGCGCAAAATAGCAGAGGATAAGGGTATAGATTTAGCAGCGGTCTCCGGTACAGGCGATAATGGTAGGATTATAAAAAAGGATGTCGAGAGCTTTACGCCCTCTAAGGCAGCTACGGTGAGTACGGATACCAAGGTAACCGAAAGTGCCGCACCGGTTGCGATGCCTATTAGCTTGCCGGTAGGGGAAGAAGGTTCGGAAGAAGTGAAGAATTCCAATATGCGTAAGGCAATTGCCAAGGCATTGGGTAATTCTAAGTTTACCGCACCACATTTCTATCTAACTATAGAGGTAGATATGGATAATGCTATGGCTTCTAGGGTACAGATAAACAGTTTGCCAGATACCAAGGTGTCCTTTAACGATATGGTACTGAAGGCTTGTGCCATGGCCTTGAAAAAACATCCACAGGTAAATACCTCGTGGAACGGTGCTACTACAAGGTACAATAAGCATATTCACATGGGGGTTGCCGTTGCCGTAGATGAAGGGTTAGTGGTGCCCGTAGTAAAGTTTGCCGATCAATTAGGTCTTATGCAGATAGGGGCTACCGTTAAAGATTTGGCAGGGAAGGCACGTGCCAAGAAAATAACACCTCAGGAAATGGAAGGCAGTACTTTTACGGTGTCCAACTTGGGTATGTTCGGAATACAGGAATTTACCTCCATTATTAACCAACCCAATTCCGCCATACTTTCCGTAGGGGCCATAGTGGAAAAGCCTGTGGTTAAGAACGGTGAAATTGTCGTTGGCAATACCATGAAACTGACCTTGGCCTGTGATCATAGAACGGTAGACGGAGCCGCCGGAGCCCAGTTTTTACAGACCTTACGATATTTTGTTGAGAATCCGGTTACGATGCTAGCTTAAGTCAATTTTGGAATAGATACAAAAAGCACCGTAAATAGCGGTGCTTTTTTGTTTTAATAGGTTTCTTCCAACCCCTCTTACTTCCGTAGAGAAAAAGAAAAGAAACAAGGGAAACAAGAAGAAGCTCCTCCCTTCGGCCGAAGGGAGGTGTACGCTTGGTGTGCGGAGGGTTTGACCCCCTAAACTTCGGGGCTGCTTTGCGGTAAGGAACAACTGTACTCCTTTTTTTAACCAATCTAACAACTTCGAACCCCTCTTTCTTCCTCGGGGCGGAATTCATTCTCCCCTTGGTCCCAAGGGGAGAGCTCTTTATTGGTCTCAAATTAGGGTTTAAAACCCTGCAATTTTATTGCAGAACTTTAGTAATGCGAAAAAATCTGAATATCCGGATAGGACAGCAATTGATATCAATCCTTTCATATTCTATTTTTCAAAAAATAAGGACTTTCGGTCCTTGGTCAAACAAACCCCTGCACTTGTAGTGCAGGGTGGTTTAGTTTAGAAAGTAAAAAAGTAAAAAAAGAAAAGCTCCTCCCTTCAGCCGAAGGGAGGTGTACGTCTATGGTGTGCGGAGGGTTTGACCAGGAACTTCGGGGCTGCTATCCCGCAAAAATAGTGGGCAAACACAAAACCTAGGGGGTATTAAACCTCTTGAAACCATCCTTTTTTCTATCTTTAAACTTTCTAAAAAATTATTCGGATGAGACATATTGTTTTTCTTTTTTGTTTGGGCTTGTTACTTTCTTGTGGAGCGGGTAAGGGAACCACCACCACTGGTTCCCAAGATGTATCTGGCCCAGACGGACTAAAAGCACGTGTTGTTGCGGCAGATGAAAATAAAGCAAGGGAAAATGTAGTGGAGGAAACGATAGCAGCTACTAAGGTCATGGCCCGTGTCATGGAGCATACTACCGTGCAAGATGTGGCAAAATCAATGGAATTCCTAGCCTCGGACGAATTGCAGGGAAGGGATTCGGGGAGCGAGGGTATTGCCAAGGCCGCCGAGTTTATTATAAATAGCTTTGAATCCAATGGCGTTGCCCCGTATTTTGAAACCTACAGGGACACCCTGGGTAATTTTGATCTGCCCGCTTTTAACGTTGTGGGAATCTTGGAAGGTTCCGACCCTAAGCTAAAAAAAGAATTTATTATCGTTGGTGCCCATTACGATCATATAGGTCTGCTCACGCCCGAGAACGGTGATGCCATTGCCAACGGGGCAAATGACAATGCATCGGGTACAACCACCGTTATGGAGCTTGCAAAGTATTTTGGAAAAGAAAAAGCCAACAAGCGCAGTATTATCTTCGCCCTTTTTACTGCGGAGGAAAAGGGACTTATGGGTGCCAAGCATTTGGCCAATAAACTAAAGGCCGAGAATTTAAACCTTTACGCAATGCTCAATTTTGAAATGGTGGGAGTGCCAATGGTAGATAAGGATTACCTGCTGTACTTAACGGGATATGAGCTGTCAAATCTTGCTCAGGTGAGTAATGGGTATGCCGATGAGAACTTGGTCGGGTTTTTGCCCAAGGCAAAGGAGTTCAATTTGTTTAAGCGGTCGGACAATTATCCCTTCCATGAAATTTTCAAGGTGCCCTCACAGACCTATTGTACTTTCGATTTTACCAATTTTGACCATTATCATAAGGTAGGGGACGAAAACGAGGAGATGGATTACGCACATATCGCACTAGTCATCAATAAAATGATTCCGGTAGTAGAAGGCATAGCCAACGCTCCCGTCAAAGAAATAACATATAAATAATGGCAAAGGTCATCATTACGGGCGCAAGCAGGGGAATTGGATTTGAAATGGCGAAGCTTTTTGCCGATGCCGGACATAGCGTCTTGGCCTTGTCCAGAAATGTTGCCCCTATTGCGGAAGTGGGCCATAAGAATATTGAATCTTTTTCTTTTGATTTGGCCCAACCCACCGACATAGATAAACTGGAACACTTTTTAAGGACCGGTTGGAAAGAAGTCGATATCCTTATCAATAACGCCGGAAAATTGGTAAACAAGCCATTTTTGGAAACCACCATGGCGGAGTTCAAGGCCGTGTACGATGTAAACGTCTTTGGCGTGGCCGCGGTTACCAAGGTGGTACTGCCGTTTATGAACAAAGCGGCCCATGTCGTCACCGTAAGTTCTATGGGCGGGGTGCAGGGCAGTGCTAAATTTCCGGGATTATCGGCCTACAGTTCAAGCAAGGGCGCGGTAATTACCATGACCGAGCTGTGGGCAGAGGAATTCAAGGAGACCGGACCTTCTTTCAATGTATTGGCCTTAGGTGCCGTACAGACCGAGATGCTAGAAGAGGCCTTTCCCGGATACCAAGCCCCGGTTACTGCAACACAGATGGCACGTTATATCATGGATTTTTCCTTGACAGGGCAACAACTCTACAATGGCAAACTTTTGCAGGTAAGTAGCAGTACCCCGTAAAAAAATTCAAGTATCAAGCTCAAGTACAAATACGCTCCCCTGCCGGCATTGCGAGCGCATTTCCCAACCCATGCGATTGCGAAGCGCATTTTCGCGCTGAAGCAATCTGCCGAACCTTTGTTCCAAGGCAATAGATCAACCGCCTGAACGGAACGGGCAGGCTTTGTGGTGCCTCCTCGTAAAGACGATAGTTATTCAATAAAAGCTTTGGCCAAACCCCATAACCTAATAACCCAGTAACCTAATAACTCAGTAACCTCATAACTCATTAACCCCATAACCTAATAACTCATTAACCCCATAACCAATACACCCAATCCATACTTGCCAAAAACACAGTTTTCACCTAGGTACATGAAAAAGAATATAAGTTTATTCCAATATTTATAGTTTAGGTGTGCAGTTCATCGAATTTTTGATCGTATTCGGTAATAAGCCGTGCTAGAATTCCATTTCTAAGCTTTGATATATTAGTTTTGTCGATGAACACTAAGCATACTGTAGCTTCGGAAATGAAACCAGATCAAGGTGTAATTTTACCTAGGTTTATAGTGAAGAAAATTGAAATTCGTTTGTATTTACCTCATTCCCCCGGAGACGTACATAAAACACTTGGCAGGCTCAAAAAGCCTATGATCTAGTGGCTCGGATTTACTATTGGTTGTTTGGTGTATGGTATCGTTTTGAAAAAATAGTCCCAATCAATGACCGTGATTACTCAGATCTTTTCTAGTCCATACGTTTTGGCCTTTGTAGCCTTGATATCGGCCTATGTGATATCGATCCGTATCTACCCTGCTATCATTTACCTTAGCCATTCCAAGGATTTAATGGACGAGCCTTGCGAGCGTAGTATGCACCAGGGTAAAACCCCCACCTTGGGCGGTATTGGACTATTCCTCACTTTTGCCATAGGTATGGTGCTCATAGGTGTTTTTGCCCCTTTGCCACCGCAGGATGTCATTAATGTACTCGCTCTTGTGGGCGCTACGATGCTCTTGTTGTTTTTGGGCGTAAAGGACGACTTGGTACTGGTTTCTCCAAAAAAGAAATTTAGCGGTCAGCTCATTGCCGCTGCCTTGGTGGTATTTGCCTCCGATATTCGTATTGTAAGCATGGAGGGCATTTTTGGATTTGGGGAACTGCCTTATTGGGTTTCTGTGGTCTTTACGGTTTTTGTCTTCTTGTTGGTCATAAACGCCTTTAACCTTATCGATGGTATCGACGGTTTGGCCGGTGGCTTGGCAATCCTCTCGGCTACGGTATTCGGTTTGTTCTTTTTTGTTAACGGGCAGCTGTATTTAGCACTGGCCTCGGTTATATTGATCGGGGCGCTGATCGGCTTTCTACAGCACAATCTTTCCAAACGGCAAAAACTGTTTATGGGGGACTCCGGTTCCTTGTTCACCGGTTTTCTGTTGGCCTACCTCACGATTGCTTTTTTGAATAAGAGTGCAGATGCAACCGCCTTTGCCCTCCCCATTGCCAATGCACCTATTTTGGCCATTGCCGTCCTGTCCTATCCCATGATGGATACGCTGCGTGTCTTCACCATACGCATACGGGCGGGCAGAAGCCCTTTTAGTGCGGATAAGAACCACATCCACCACCGTTTTTTAAGTTTAGGTTTTAGCCATAAGAAGTCCAGTATGTGTATTGTAGGTCTAAATTTGGCCGTAGTTCTTGTAGCCTTGGCCTTGCAGGATATAAACATTCACCTGCAGCTGTTCGCTTGCTTGGTGGTTGGGGTGTCCTTGTATTTGTCCCCGTTTTATGTAAAAGGCAAAAAAACGGAGGTTCGTTTAGGTAAGGTTGTGCAAAATTATACCGGTATAAAGGATGATGAAAGTATCAAGTCTAGGAATGCAAAAGCGCCTGAGGTATTTGATGAGGAAATCGCTAGGTTGATAAAAGTACAACAGGAAGCGGTTCGTATGGCGAAACGGGAGAGTTTTTTTGGAAAGCGTTTACGGGCGGGTGGTACTTCCATTAAAGGTAAAGAAAGCGCGGAGGGAGAGCAGTATCAAAACAAATTGTAATTGCTGTTGCTATTCGCTTAATGCGTTAAATTGTAACCGTAAACATAAAGTGCTCTAGTTGTAATAGCAACTGTAGGAGAAAGTGGAAAAATAGAATAACTATAGAGGCAGCGTCAGCAGGCATCATCTTGCAAGCCTTAAAAATGAAAATGAAGCGTATGGCAAAAGTTGCATTTATCACAGGGGTTACGGGACAGGACGGTTCCTATCTAAGTGAATTTTTACTGGAAAAAGGATATATAGTTCATGGATTAAAGCGCAGGTCCTCCCTTTTTAATACGGAACGCGTAGATCATTTGTACCAAGACCCCCACGAGGAAAGACGTAGGTTTATTTTGCATTATGGTGATATGACGGATAGCACAAATCTAATTCGGTTGATCCAAGAAATACAGCCGGACGAAATCTACAACTTGGCAGCGATGAGCCATGTACATGTCTCGTTTGAAATACCCGAATATACAGGTAATGCGGATGGACTTGGGACATTACGTTTATTGGACGCTGTTCGCCTCTTGGGGCTTGAAAAGAAAACAAAGATCTATCAAGCTTCCACTTCTGAGCTATATGGCAAGGTGCAGGAAGTACCACAGACCGAAAAAACACCTTTTTACCCAAGAAGCCCGTATGGTGTGGCAAAGATGTATGCATATTGGATCACCGTTAACTATAGGGAAGCCTACGGTATGTTTGCCTGTAACGGGATACTGTTCAATCACGAGTCGCCATTAAGAGGGGAAACCTTTGTTTCCCGTAAGATTACCAGGGCAGTTTCCCGTATTGCATTAGGATTGCAGGATAAACTCTTTTTAGGTAATCTGGATGCCCAGCGCGATTGGGGCCATGCGAAGGATTATGTAAAAGTAATGTGGATGATTCTACAGGCCGAAGAAGCTGAGGATTGGGTAATTGCTACAGGTAAGACCACAAAAGTGCGAGATTTTGTTCGCATGGCGTTTGCCGAAGTAGGAATGGTCTTGGAATTTAAAGGAAGTGGAAGACACGAAAAAGGTTATGTACTAGCCTGCCACCATGAAGAGTATCAGCTCCCTCTCGGAACTGAGGTGCTGAGCATAGATCCTAATTACTTTAGACCAACGGAGGTAGATCTTTTAATAGGGGATGCCACCAAAGCAAAGCAGAAACTAGGTTGGGAAGCCCAATGTGATGTAGCTTCTTTGGTGAAGGAAATGATGGAGAGCGATTTAAAATTGATGGAAAAAGACCGTCATTTGAAAAAGGGTGGATTCAATACCCTCAATTACTATGAATAGGGATAGTAGAATATATATAGCAGGGCATAATGGCATGGTAGGATCTGCGGTATGGCGGGCCTTAAAAAAATTAGGCTATACCAACCTTATTGGAAAGACCAGTACCGAGCTCGATTTACGGAACCAAGAAGCTGTCACCCATTTTTTTAACACAGAACAGCCGGATATAGTGGTAGATGCCGCTGCTAGAGTAGGGGGGATTCTCGCCAATCTAAAGGACCAGTATGGTTTTTTGATGGAAAACATGCAGATACAGAACAACCTTATTCAGCAATCTGTTACTGCCGAAGTGGAAAAATTCATTTTTTTGGGCAGTTCCTGTATTTACCCTAAACTAGCGCCACAACCTTTAAAGGAGGACTATTTGCTTACGGGCCCCTTGGAACCTACTAATGAAGGTTATGCGATCGCTAAAATTTCCGGGGTAAAACTATGCCAGGCCTTACGGGAACAACAGGACAGGTATTTTGTGAGTTTGATGCCCACCAATTTATACGGCCCCAACGATAATTTTGATTTGCAAAGCTCTCACGTAATGCCGGCCATGATGCGCAAGTTCCATGAAGCCAGGGAAAACGATAACGCGCCCGTTACCTTATGGGGCAGCGGTACGCCCCTAAGGGAATTTTTACATGTAGACGATTTGGCCAAGGCCGTTGTCTTTACCTTGGAAAATGAACTGCCCGGACATTTATACAATGTAGGTACCGGTAAGGATTTAACCATTAAGGATTTGGCATTGCTGATTCAAAAAACGGTGGGGCATGAGGGTGAAATTATCTGGGATAGGGATAAACCCGATGGTACACCACGTAAGTTGATGGACGTGTCTAAGTTAAAAAAGTTGGGATGGGAATCTTCTATTGGCCTGGAGGAAGGAATTCGGGAAACTTATGCTTGGTTTTTGGAAAATTGAGGTTACTTAGTTTGTATCAAAGATTTAGATACGGTTCTTTTTGAAGCTATCATCCCAATTGTATAACCCTATCACAGCTTGATTTTATATGAATATGATATTTCTGAATGAAATCTAGATTTAAAGCTTTTTATACAAAAGTTAGGCAAAGCAAGTTTGCTCAGGACTCGTTTTGGGCATTATTTGGAAATGTATTAGCAAAAGCTATGTCGTTATTAGGGGCAATCATAGTTGCGCGTCTGTTAGGTAAGGAGATTTTTGGTGAATTTGGTACTATTCGTTCAACGCTAATTAGTGTTGCAATGTTTTCAACTTTTGGGCTAGGCTATACTGCGACTAAATTTATTGCGGAGAGTAAAGATAGAAACCCAAACTTAATTAAGGGAATAGCTATTTTAACCATGGGAATATCGTTAGTCCTGAGCGGTATACTTGCAATTCTATTATTTGTTTTTGCAAAGTATGTTTCAGATGTTATTTTTGAAGCCCCGCATTTAGTTACTCCAGTAAGATTAGTTTCATTTTGGGTTATCTTCAGCGCTCTTACAACTGCACAAATTGGGATACTTTCCGGTTTTAATGCTTTTAAGTCGATGGCTAGAATTAATACGTACGTAGGTATTTTGGCGTTTACCAATAGTTTTATATTAACCTATTTTTTTGATTTAAATGGTGCATTAATTGCCCTGCTTTGTACCCAAATTTTTAACTGTTATTTAAATTATATGGAAGTTCAAAAGTTTATTCCAGCGGCCAATCTCGTTGGATCTGCAGAATTTAAAGCTTTAAGCAAAAAGATACTAAAATTTTCTACACCAGTTGCAATGCAAGAAGGGCTGTATGCGTTGACTTCTTGGTTAACCATTATATTACTTTTAAAGTTCAGTGATTATGGAGAAGTAGGTTTATATAGTGCTGCCGCTCAATGGAGTGCTATAATACTATTTATACCTGGTATATTAAGAAACGTTATTTTAACCCATTTGTCTGAGAACAATAAAGATTTGTTAAAACATACCGAAATAATAAGAAAAACAATACTTATAAATTTAGTAACAACTGTTATACCATTTATAGGGATTTATTTGTTAAGGCACTGGATTGTTGGTTTTTATGGAGAAAGTTATAAAGATGAATTGGATTATATTTTAGCTATTTCTCTATTTTCGACCATATTTATAAGTATTTCAAATGTATATGCTCAGGCCTTTATGTCAATAGATAAAAATTGGTACATGTTTGGATTACGATTTACTCGCGACGTTTTAATCATAACCGGGACTTACCTCTTTTTAATTAATAACATATATTCTGGAGCTCTTTCGTTGGTTGTTAGCAATTTGATAATTCAAATTTGTTTTTTGGTCATTATTATGTTTATTTATAACAATATCAAATTAGGTCATGTTTAAAATTTTTAAATACTTCATACAAAGATTAATGTATTTTATTCCAGAATCCCGTTTTTTTAAAACTAAGGTTTATTTATTTCGATTAATGAAATTTGATGTTGCTAAAGATGCTAGATTATTTTCATCAGTTAAAGTTTTAGGGGAAGTTAAAGTTTCTATAGGTAAAGATACTTTTATTGGCACCAACACATTAATTACTGGTGGTAAATCGACTGTAGTAATCGGAGATTTTTGCGACATTTCATCTAATGTGCTCATTATTAGTGGAACCCATGAAATAACTCCAAATGCACACAGAATAGCTGGTAAGGGTTATAGCCAAGATATTGTTATTGGAAATGGGGTTTGGATAGGCGCTGGGGCAATAATATTGGGAGGTGTCAATATAGGAGATAAAGCAATTATTTCAGCTGGTGCAACCGTTGTTGAAGATGTTGAAGGATTGACAATAGTTGGCGGTGTGCCAGCAAAAATTCTAAAAAAAATGGGTTTAAAAAACAATCCGATTAAGGTCTAATATTTTTAATTAGCGGCAATGTAGAATAATTTAAGACTTAGTATTTAAAATGAATTATATGAATGCTCAGACTTTTATCAGTAGTTTTGAGTTATAACTAAAAAAATACAATGCAGTCTTTTATCATTGTTAGAAGTGTTTTTTTTTTAAGTGTCTTCTTGACACTAATATCTCAGGTTCCTCAAGTTCTTGAAATGCAAATTAGTGTTTATTTGCAGTCGTCTTGGTTGGTAACGTTAGTATTATTAATTGTTAACAGAAGTATCTTTATAGGTGAAGCTGTAACTTTTATAGCTTTATTGTTTATTTTCTTAATTATTTATGCGCTCCTAATGCAGATAGTTTCTGGGAATGACTATTTTGAATCCGCACACATAGGTAATATTGCTAAAAGTTTACTAATATTTATAATCGCATATAATTCAGCACCTTATTTTACTGATACAGATTTTGCAAAATGGTTAGGGAGAATTGGGTTAATTGGCGGAACAATTTTGGCAATATCTATCTATTGGGCTTCCTTTGCTACTGAATTTGATGTTAAGGATATTACATATGCTTATAAAGCTAAGAACTCAGCTTCACAAATTTTGTTAAGTTGTCAGATTTTTGTTCTACTGCTATTTCAATCAAAGGTAAAAGTAACACGACTTTTTAAGGTAGTTTTTTTGCTATTTACTTTGTATTTAATACTAATGCTAAAAAGCAGAGCTACGATACTGGGGTTGATATTTGTCATAATTTTAACATATAGATACACGTCAAATAAAATAATAAAGAAACTAACGCTGGTATTTACTTTAATATCAGGGTCTATTGTTCTTTTTTTTGAAGATATTCGTAATATATTAATCGAAAATATATTGTTCGGCGGAAGGGATATAAATGATTTAAACGAAGTTTCATCCGGTAGAGTAGAATTTTTGTACGAATTCCCTGAGTTATTCAGTGAAAATATTTGGTTTGGAAGAGGGTATTATTTTATTGACAGTTTTCCTTTGTCGATACTATTAGGATTTGGTGCGATTGGATCATTGTTTATATTTATTTTTCTTTTGTTGCCAATTTTATTTTTACGTAAGCGTTTACGTTTTTATAACCCACTTCATTTGGTGTTCTTATTATTAGTAGTAACCTATTATTTTAATGGCTTATTTGAGGAGCAGTCCCCTTTCGGTCCTGGATCAAAAAATTTTCTATTATGGTTAATTTTGGGATATCTATTTAGGGTGTGTCAAAGGCGTCCACGGCTAGCCGAAATATAATTGTTTCTAACTAATGACAAGTTAAAGAATTCTCTAGGTCGCTTAATTATAATAATCAATTAGATTATAGAATTATTTGTTCAAAAAACTTGCGAAGATGATACTAATTTTTTGGCAAAACATTGTTTCACCACATCAGTTGCCATATATTCAAAATATAGCAAGGGTTAACAATAAATTACAAGTTATTTTAGTTGCTGCTGAAGAAATGTCCGCAGCTCGTAAACGAATGGGATGGGGTGTAGAGAAAATATCAAATATCAATACAGTAGAAATTATAGTTTCACCTAGAAATGAAACCATAAAACTTATTTATAAAAAATACCCAAATGCACAGCATTTTTTTTCTGGTTTAAGGGCCAATCCAACTGTTTTTTACTCTTTTAAACATAGCCTTAATTATGATGTGAAACGCCATTTAATTACCGAAGGACCTACCTTTTATTTACGCCCAAAATTTCTACACTTAATTAGAACTATCTTTCAAGACAAAAAGTATTTTAAGTACATAGATAAAGTATTCGCTATTGGTGAGGATGCCCGAGAATGGTATCGTTTATGGGGTTTTAAACCAAATACTATAATTCCATTCGTATATTGTGTTGAGAACCACAATTCAATTGAATTAAACAACAGGAATAATGAGCCAACTTTAAAATTATTATTTGTTGGTAGTCTTATTAAGTTAAAGGGAATTAATAATTTATTAAAGAAACTTTCATTTTTGAAGACTGATATACATTTAGATATTATTGGTGGTGGTAATGAACTGGATAATTTAAAAGAAATAGTCAACGAAAATAATATTCAAAATAAAGTAAGTTTTATAGGGGTTAAAACTAATTATGAAACTAGAAGTCTAATGCATAATTACGATTGTTTAGTCTTACCTTCCTTATATGACGGTTGGGGAGCCGTAGTTAACGAAGGATTAATGGCTGGGTTGTTTGTGATTTGTAGTGATCAATGTGGCGCAAAGGATTTGATAAATAAATGGAATGGTATTGTATTTTCAAATGAGAGAAAGAATAACCTTTTAACGGCATTAACTTATTGTAGGAATAATATAGATATAATTAGGGCAAAGAGAAATAAAATAAAAGAATGGAGTAAATGCATTGCGCCTGAGTCCATTTCCAGCTATTTTTCTGATGTGTTAAGCTCTCAAAAAGTTCCTATTCCGCCTTGGGAAAAGGATAACTAAAGGTGAAGACTTCAAAAATAGGTAAGCCTTCAAAAAGGGTAAGTCTTCAGAGCCATTTAAAAAAGAAATAAAGTTTAAATAACAATAAGTGTGTATTATCGTATAAAGTTAGTAAGTCGACTTATTTCGAAGCATTATTAAACGCCTCTTGTTTCATTAAATTATAAGTATCCTTTACAGTAGTTTTAAACCAAAAATCTGTGAAAATAGCTCATGTAATATCATCCATAGATACAGCAGGTGGAGGCCCTTCGCGCAGTGTTACCCATCTTTTACGTAATATGGGTGGTAATTTTTCTTCTTTGTCTTTAGCTCTATATACTGGAAAAACTCAAAATCCAATTCTATTTCAGTTTATAGCTTCCAACATTAATTTGAGATTTTACGAGTTTAAGAAACTTGGAAAACTTGATGGTTTAGAGAAGCAGTTGGCAGAAGATAATTTAGACTTGCTTCATGGACATGCAATCTGGGATTTACCAGTGCATCAAATGGCCAAGATGGCACGTAGGTTAAAAGTTCCCTATATAATTACTCCAAGGGGGATGTTGGAGCCATGGTCGTTACAACAAAAAAGAGTAAAAAAACAGTTGGCACTTAAACTATATCAATTTAAGGACTTGCGATTAGCTGCTTGCTTACATGCCACAGCTCAAATGGAGGTAGATAGTATTCGCGCTTTGGGACTTAAAAACCCCATTGCATTGATTCCTAACGGAGTGCCTGTGGAAGACTTCGTGGTAAAGGATTTTGAAAGTGAGAGAGTAACGAAGAAAATTTTATTCCTTTCGCGTATCCATCCAAAAAAAGGTATTGAGAATTTAATAACGGCATGGAGCCAATTGTCTCCTGCACTTGTACAAGGATGGAGTGTAGATATCATTGGAAATGGAGCATCTGCTTATATTGAAAATCTGAAAAAAAATATTGCCGAGCAAGGACTATCGGAAATTATGAAGATAAAAGCACCTTTAGATGGCAAGGATAAAGTGCTTGCCTATCAAGAAGCCACATTTTTTGTATTGCCTACCCATAGTGAGAATTTTGGAATAGTCGTTGCCGAGGCCTTGGCCTGCGGCACTCCTGTGATTACGACCAAGGGTGCGCCGTGGCAAGATCTGCAAAGTTATGAATGCGGGTTATGGATCAATATTGGAGTTGAGGCGTTAAAGACTGCACTTGAAGAGGCGATTCAAATGCCTAGTCAACACATAATGCAAATGGGTGTGAATGGGCGTAAATTAATCGAAGAAAAGTACAGTATGGAAGCTGTTGCGAGAAAAATGCACAGTTTATACGAATGGATTTTACTTAAAAATGACAGACCGGATTTTGTTCGATTAGATTAGCGCAACTAGGTATACTTGATAATTTGTTTTTTAGTAAACCAAGAACTATATAAAACAATCAGACTGAGCTACATGTATGCATCAATAATCCTATCTTTCCTAAGTATAGGAACTAAAAATAAACTATAAGACATTGAAAATTTTAATAGTAATAGGGAAGTATCCAAACTATGGAGGCACTGAAGTTGTTACCACGGTGCTTGCCAATTCCTTTGTGAAAAAAGGATATGCCGTAACTATTGCTTCTTTTGAACAGACAGTCCCCGAATTAAGTTCAGAACTAGATCCGTCCATTGTATTGCGTAAGCTTTCTTATCCAGTAATTACACCAAAGAACATTAAGGTTCTCAAAAAGATTATCCTTGATAACGAGATAGATTTTATTTTGAATCAATGGTGTTTGCCTTTTTATGTAACCGTATTGTGCAACATGGCAATTGGGAAAACAAACTGTAAACTTATTTCCGTGATGCATGGTGTCCCCGATAAGAACAAACGTACTATGTATTTTGAAAACAAGATGAAATCTTCTAAAAATAGGTTGTTAATAAAAGTTTATGAAGTGTTGCGAAGAGCAATGTTAGTTTTTACATCTTATAATTCAAGATATGTTTACGACAATAGTTCAGCATATGTCGTTCTGTCAAAAAGCTTCATTAATACATTTGTGCGCTTTAGTGGGTTAAAAAACACGTCTAAACTCATTACAATTGGTAATCCTTTGACAATTTCCGATCAGGAGTTCGGACATGATTCAAGTTCAAAAGAAAAAATTATCTTATATGTTGGTCGTATAGATTATACGCATAAACGGGTACATAGAATTATTGAAGTCTGGGAGAAAATGTATGGAAACTACCCAGATTGGAAATTAGTTATAGTCGGTGATGGTCCGGAAAAGTCAAATCTTGAAACCTACGTTGAACAGAACAAAATTACAGGGGTCCATTTTGAAGGCTTTACGAACAAGCCCCCTACGGCCTATTATAAAAAATCTTCTATATTGATCTTAACTTCAGATTTGGAGAGTTTTGGTCTTGTGTTGACCGAGGCAATGAGTTATGGAATGGTGCCTGTGGTGTACGGTAGTTATACTGCTGTTTACGATATTGTGACAGATGGTAAATCTGGCTTTATAACTTCAATGCCTTATTCGGAGGAAGAAACAATCAATAAATTACGGGAATTAATGAGTGATGAAAACAAACTGGATGCCATGGCAAAAGAAGCTTTACGCAAGTCGCAAGACTTTAGTCTAGAAATGGTATTGACAAAATGGGAAGCTTTGTTTTCTACATTAAATAATAAGAAATGAATACATCAAGAGTTGATTATTCCAATTATGAAAATAAGTTAAGCTTAAAAAATAAGATGGGCAGGCTTATTTGGAATATAATATCCCTGCTATTTTTTAGACCTTTTTCCAATCCTATTTTTAGAAGCTACAGGGTTTTCGTACTAAACCTTTTTGGAGCCAAGGTGCACGCTACCTCTCTTGTTTTTTCAAGTGTTCGGATATGGGCGCCCTGGAACTTGATTATGGAAAAGCATACTGTTCTTGGTGCCTATGTAGATTGTTACAATCCAGGGAAGGTAATTTTGAAGTCAAACTCCATTGTGTCCCAAAGAGTATTTTTATGTTCGGCATCACATAATATCGAATCTTCCCGGCATAACCTTGTTGTGGCACCAATAGTTATTGAGAGTCAAGCTTGGGTTGCCGCTGGTGCTTACATTGGAATGGGGGTCACCATACACGAGGGGGCGGTTGTAGGCGCAACGGCATCTGTTTTTAAGGATGTTGAGCCATGGACCGTTGTTGGTGGGAATCCTGCCAAATTCCTTAAAAAACGCGTTTTAAAAGACTAAAGATATCGGCATGTTTGCATTATTAATAAAGAGCCTATTTATTTAACGAGTTAGCTTTCCTTATTGATTTATGCAAGGGTGTAGATTTTTTTGGACAGATACGGTTTTTTTGTTAAAGTGTTATGTAAGCACTAAAGTGCGGTGTTTTTTCTAGCCTGATAAATAGCAGCTTTATTGGCACCGCCAAAGGGTATAATGCCCCGAGGCTTGCCTCGAAATTAAAGGTTCGTTTCCTTCGAATGCCTCGCGGGCTTGCCCGGAGGTAGTTTACTAAATAAACGATTTGATATCATCTAGAAAAGGTGAATATGCTTAAATTATTTGTTCATAAATAACAAGTTATACTTGCTATTTGTGAAATTTTTAAATGCCATGAAAGAATTAAATCACACATCTGATAGCTTCTTATTCAGTGTTATAACTATAAATTATAATAATAGAGCTGGTTTGGAGAGCACCTTTAAAAGTGTTAGCGAGCAGGACTTTAAAGATTTTGAGTTTATTATTGTTGATGGTAATTCTCAAGATGGTTCAATGGATTTTTTAAGTAAGGTTAAAACTCCCAATTTAAAGATTATATCCGAAAATGATAATGGTATATATGATGCAATGAACAAAGGAATTAGAAATGCAACTGGGGCCTATATAATTTTTATGAATTCAGGTGATTGCTTCTCAGGTTCATTTGTTCTTGGTCGAATACATGCCGTATTAAATGGGCATCATACTAAATTAAAATTTATCTATGGAGATACCTTTGAAAAGGAAGCCCATGGAGACATGAAGCACTACAAAAAAGCAAAAAACCATACGCTGGCATGGTATGGTATGTTTGCCCACCACCAATCAATGGTTTTTGCCAAGGATACATTAATTAAGGAAAAACTGTTTTATAATTTGAATTATGAATTGGCGGCAGATTGGGATTTTGTATTAAAATTTATTAAGAATTTAAAAAACGAAGAAATAAAATATCTTAATATGCCCTTTGCCGTTTTTGAATTAGGAGGGGTTTCAAGCAAGTACATTCAAGGTATTAGGGAGCAATATAAGATAAGACGGGACGAATTGGCTTGGAACAGATTTAAATGTTTAGTACTGTCAAGTTTGCATTTTACCTTAAATCTCATAAGAGAAAGAATACCTGTTGTATATCTGATTTTTTTAAAACTTAGATCTAGAATATAACCAAGGGGTTGATCCGTTAATTGGTCCCTAATAAAAATGCTAGATAAAAAAGGAGACTAATTACTGTATGTTCAAATTGTTATGTTTGCAAATCAAAAGTTGGTCTTGTTGCCTAAAGATAGTATATGGTAAAAATTATTGTCTATGGTTTAAGGACAAAAAATAAATAGTAAAACTCCTTTCGAATAAATTTAAATGATGATAAGTGCCGTCGTATTAACGTATAATGAGGAAACCATACTAGGTAGTTGCCTAAAAGCACTACATTTTGTTGATGAAATTATAGTTTTTGATTCATTTAGTACGGACACAACGTTGGACATCGCCAAATCCTATAAAGCAAGGGTTATACAGCGCGATTTTGATAATTATGCAAGTCAAAGAAATGCTGCTTTAAGCGCCGTTGGTAAAGAATTCGATTGGATACTTATGGTGGATGCAGATGAAATCGTAACCCCGGAACTTAAAACCGAAATCCTTGAAAAAACAAAAATAGCCAATGCTGTTACTATGTACCGAGTTAGGCGTAAGGATATGTATCAAAACAAATGGATCAAGCAAAGCAGTGGGTACCCTACTTGGTTTCCAAGGTTGTTTAAAAATGGTAGGGTCAGTGTGGAGCGTGAGATAAACGAAGAGTATATTACCACAGGTAAAATAGGCGCCCTTAATGCTCATTTGATTCATTTTCCGTTTAATAAAGGTTTAGCCTGGTGGTTCGATAAGCATAATAGATACTCTACTATGGAAGCGTCAAAAATAGCCGTGGAGATAGATGAAAGGATTTCCTACGGTAATCTTTTTGCAAAAGACCCGGTGGTAAGGCGAAAAGCGCAAAAACGTTTAAGTTATAGAATTCCATTTCGCCCGCTGTTCGTCTTTTTTGCCTTTTATATTTTAAAAGGAGGTTTTTTGAATGGAAGAGCAGGTTACAACTATTGTAGATTAAGGAAAACCTATGAATGGATGATAGCCATGAAGATAAAGGAATTGCGAACGTCGGGGGGAAATTACAAAATATCAAATGCTCACCGAGACCCTGGAATTGACCTTAATGAGTAATAGAAATGTTTGCGCTGCATTTCATTTTTGAAGCAAGTTCAGGTATTGTCATGTAAACTGGATTTTTCCTACCATCTTTTGGTCATTGCGGTTTGCGATGAGGTAAAGGACTTGCTCAAATACTACAAGGATGTTGATATGTTTTTTAGAACTATTGTGCCAAAATTTCAATCGTTTTTATCATAGTGCGTAATTTGCTTTAACTTATTTGATGCTAAGTTGAACCTAGGTTTGACCAACGGTTTTACGAACTTCCTGTTTGTGATACTAAAATGGGTTTAATTCGATTATTGGTATTTCGCCTTTTGGTTTAAAAATTATGGACTGTTGAAAATCTATAAAAGTAAAGGACTCGTACATAGTGATAAAAGCTTTACATGTTATTTTAAGAACACTAACGGGAAAACTTAAATGAAAGTTACGATCATAACAGCAACCTTCAATAGCGAGGAAACCTTGTCAGCCTCCCTAAGTTCTGTTTGGGAACAGGATTATAAAAATATCGAACATGTTATTGTAGACGGAGCCTCAACAGATAATACCTTAAAAATAATTAAAGAGTTTAGCTCAAAAAATAAAGGGATTACGTATGTTTCCGCCCCTGATGAAGGTATCTATGACGCCATAAACAAAGGACTCGATCTAGCTACGGGTGATGTTATAGGATTTGTCCATTCAGATGATTTTTTAGCTAACCCAGGAATTATCTCTGCGATTGTAAGTCGCTTTAAAGAAGGGGATTATGCTGGTGTTTATGGAAATTTGTTATATGTTGAACGCCAAAACACCAATAAAGTAGTTAGAAACTGGTACAGTAAAAACTTCCATGTAGGGTTGTTACAGCGTGGTTGGATGCCTGCGCATCCAACCCTTTTTTTAAAAAGGGAGGTGTATCGGGAATGTGGCAATTTTGATAGATCATATAAAATAGCGGCGGACTATGACTTTATGTTGCGCGTTTTGCTCAGGCCAAAATATAAATTTGGTTTCCTGCCAGAAGTTATAACCAAAATGAGAGTTGGTGGTAAGAGCAATAAAAGTATTTCGAATATGATGCTTAAAAGTCAGGAAGATTTAAGGGCCATGAAAACAAATGAATTAAATAGACCGCTAATGGCGTTGTTTTTCAAGAACTTTTCTAAGTTGAAGCAGTTTATTCCATTAAGTTGAAAATACCGTATGCCTAATCTTTTTGATTTAGATGGGCACGAAAAAATTGTTTTGAGGTTATAAAAATTTCTTAATGATTTAGACGGATAATTTTAATACTATTCATTTGATTCGCTTAAATGATTAATACAACCTGGAAATTAAACTGTTTACTTCCATTGCGGTTTGCTGTTCGTAATTAGAGTTGTGGAATTTTAGTAATTAATTGTTCTTTAAATATGAAATTCGTCAACATTAATAACAGGTAATGGAAGGAAAACGGCATAATTAAACAGAATAAACATACTTCAGGCAAATGATTGCCAATTGTTTCTTTAAATTTGTGTCCATTTATTTTACCTGATGTTATAATTATGAAAGATCCTTCTTTTACCTTAGATATAGCCGATGACGATTCGTATTATAGCATAAAGCCCTTAATTAACAAATACCTGAAGTTTTGGCCTTGGTTTTTGTTGAGTTTACTGCTCTGTTTTCTTTTGGGTCTTGGCTATCTTAGATATACTCCTTTATCCTATAAATCTACTGCCAAAATAAAGATAATCGATGAAACTACGGAAATGAATGTGGCAGCGGACGCTATTTCTATGCTTAGCGGTGGTTCGTCTAAAATTAATATGGATAATGAGATTGAGGTCTTGCAATCTTATCGTTTATTGGACCAGGTGGCGTCAGAGCTAAATCTTGATATTTCCTTTTATGCAAAGGGAAATATTAAGACTACGCAAGTATGGAATCTACCAGTAATATTAACTAAAACCGTTTTAGAGGACAGTCTTCGGAATACTATGGTTTTTGAAATGGTTTTAAGGCGAGACCAATTAGAGGTGACGGATGAATTTGAAAGAACTTGGACCTTAAAATATAGTGCTTTGGATTCTGTAAATAGCACCTTGCCGTTTGCAGTGTCTCTGTCTCCGGATATCGGAATTGACGAATATATAGGAAATACCTATGAATTGGTTTTGAAGCCTAGAAAAACAACTATCTCGGATTTGCGCAAAGCGATAAGGATCGAGCCTACCAGTAAAATCAGCGATATCATATCGTTAAATTTAGTAGGGGAAAGTTATCAGCGATCAGAAGCTATTTTAAATACCTTGGTTCGTGTATTTAATAATGACGGAGTTCTTGATCGTCAACAGGTATCCAAGCGCACCCTTGATTTTATTGATGAGCGCTTTGTATATCTGTCTACAGAACTAGATTCCATTGAAGGTGGAAAGGAAGATTTTAAAAGAACGAATAACCTCTCCTATATTGAGGCAGATGCTGGAATTTCCTTAGAACGAAAGTCGGAAACCGAAAATCAGGTAGCTAATTTGGAGACTCAGATTTCCTTGTCCGGATTATTAAAGAAAACGGTTATCAATCAATCTGCCTATAGCTTGTTGCCAGTAGATATTGGCTTGGCGAATAGTAGCTTAAATACCTTGGTATCCAGCTATAATGAAATAGCTTTGGAAAGAGAGAAACTAGTAATGACCGTTGGAGAAGAACATCCTACTTTGGTAAATCTTTCGGAACAATTAGAACGCGCTAAAGTAAATATCCTCAAAACGGTAAATGTCTATCAGACGCAGATGAGAACTTCTCTTAGACGTTTGAATACACAGCGTTCAAAGGCTAGTTCTGCTTTCGCCAGATTACCTGAGAAAGAAAAAATGCTACGTTCTATTGAGCGACAGCAAAGCATAAAAGAAAATCTCTTTCTGCTATTACTACAAAAACGTGAAGAAGCTGCCATTAATTTAGCAGTAACGGCACCATCCGTAAAAGTGGTCGATTTTGCTGAGACAAGTAGTTTGCCGGTAGCTCCAAAAAAAATGGTGGTTTTTGGTCTAGCCGGCTTATTGGGATTATTTTTGCCATTTACCTTTTTTTACGTTAGAAATGTTTTTGACACACAAATAGCTAATCGTCTCGATCTTGAGAAATTATTTCCAACCGTTCCAATAGCGGCAGAAATTCCACATATCAAGAATAAGAGAGCCTTTATGGATATCAATGATCGATCACAAATGGCAGAGTCGTTCAGGATACTTGCAACTAATCTTAAGTTCTTATTGCCAAAGGCTGCCAAAGGTAGTGTGGTTTATGTTTCGTCCTGTACTGCTGGTGAAGGTAAAAGTTTACTATCCTATAACCTGTCGGTTGCTTTGTCCAGTTTAAATAAAAAAGTATTGTTGGTAGGTGCAGATTTACGTAACCCAAGCTTACACGATTTTTTTGGAATGGGTGTTTCTAGTAAGGGGTTATCAAACTTTCTTAAAAATTCCGATCAAAATCCCAGAGACTTTATTTACCCCGGTTTAGACATGGCGCAGGGGCACAAGGTTTGCCTAAGTGGGCCAATACCGCCAAACGCACCTCTGCTATTGAGTAGCGAAGGTTTTTCTAAGTTCATTTCCGAGGTAAAGAAAGAGTTCGACTATATTATTGTGGATACTGCACCTATGCTACTGGTTACCGATACGTCTTTAATCTCAGAATATGCAGATATTACCCTCTTGGTGGCACGGGCAGGGTTGACCGATAAAAGTATTTTAGAGAAATTAAGAAATAGTAAGCAAGTAGAGAATTTTAAAAATATGGCCTTAGTGCTCAATGACTCAAAATCACTTCTTGAGACCAATTACCAATATGGCCCAAAAAAATAGAGTAAGAAGAACGGGCAAAAGGTGGTATTAGCTGCTAAATTGGAGCTTACTATACCAATAGGGTTTTGTTTCGTGTACTGGAACAACCTATGGTTATTAATATGAAATAAGGCTTGGTAGTCCTTCGATTGAGTTAAGGGAGCTATTTTTTAACCAGTAAAATGGCACTCTTCAAATAGCAAAACAATAATTCTTGCCAACCGACATCTTGTTTTGATTACATAGTAGAGAAGCGTAGTATTTTGCCAGCGCTCTGGATGCCATTTTTTATACGGTAACGCCGGTCAACTTAATATGTGGTCTTGTTGCAGTGTGCGATTTCTGGTACCCTCTTTAATTGGTCCGCTATTGTAATATAGGGCACGGCTTACCATCACCGTTTGATACCTATCCGATATATGCTGTCCAATTTTGGGAATTTTTGCAAAAATGCTTTCTTATCCGTGTACATTAGTTCCATATCCTTCATTGTGGTATCGGCATAGCCGGAATACAGTGCCGTTACGACTTCCATGCCCTCAACCACCCTTCCAAAAGATGGGAACCCACGAACATCGTTGTAAAATATAGTATCCAAGCGTTGGTTGTTTCCCAAATTAATGAACAGGTCCGTTGTTCTTGATTCCGGTCCGCCCCTTGCAAAACTCAAGGTGCCTTTCTCATTGCCCTGAACAACAGCTTCATCCGGAACGGGTATGCTGTTCCAGCTATCGTAAGCGGCCTTGTTGCTGCTCCCAAATTGGGCCACGAAACCTGGATTTACCCTATAAAAAAGTTGACCATCGAAGTATCGGTTAGTTACAAGTTGATAGAGTCGGTCCGCGGCGTAAGGAGAAAGGCTTCTGGTTACGTCTATCTCAAAATTTCCCTTAGAAGTTTCAAACTGAACGGTATAGCTTTCCGGCGCTATTTTTTTTGTCCATTTTTTTTGGAACACCTTAGGTGAACAACCAAGGATACCTACAAAAACAAGGAAATACAAGTGCTTTTTCATAGTACAGCTTATTATAGTTAACGATAATACTGATTTTTTGACTCTTGAATCCTAATTTTTTCAGGTATTTTTGTAGTGATGGAAAGCGTCCTTACTCCTTACCTGCCCGAACGTGCCGTTGCACCCTGTATGGCCCTGATCAAAGAAAACCAGGTACACCTAAAAATAGTGAACGAACGCGTGACCCGTCACGGCGATTATAGGAGACTCCCGAACGGACAGCACCAGATTACCGTAAATGCCACCCTGAACAAATATCGTTTTTTGATTACCCTGGTACATGAAATCGCGCATTTGATAGCTTTTGAAAAATACGGTAGGCACATAAAACCACATGGATTGGAGTGGAAACACACCTTCCAACAACTTATGTTGCCGTTTATTAGGCCAGCCATATTTCCTTCCGTTCTGCTTCCGCTATTGGCACGCCATTTTAAAAACCCCAAGGCCAGTAGCGGCACGGATGCGCAGCTATCCATCGCCCTAAAAAAGTTTGACGAGCAACAATCGGATAAAACATACGTTTTTGAACTACAGGTAGGGAGTGTTTTTCGCATATACAACGGAAAGCTCTTTAAAAAGGGAAATAAACGAACAAAAAGATACGAGTGCGTTGAGGTAAGTACAGGGAAAACATACCTTTTTCAGCCCAATGCAGAAGTCGAACTTATAAACGGTTAAGATGAACAAAAATTACTATGCGGTATTAATGGCCGGTGGTGTAGGCTCAAGATTTTGGCCTGTAAGCACTACCGAAAACCCAAAACAGTTCCACGATATGTTGGGAACAGGGACGACCTTGATACAAAAAACCTTTCAACGGCTCAACAAATTCGTGCCAACGGAAAATATTCTAATCCTCACGAACGAGCGCTATAACGACTTGGTATTGCAGCAACTACCCTTGGTGAAACAAGACCAGGTAGTACTGGAACCTGCCATGCGAAATACCGCCCCATGCATTCTGTATGCAGCGCTAAAAATCAAAAAAATGAACCCGAACGGGCTAATGATCGTAGCGCCAAGCGATCACTGGATAGAGGACGAGGCGGCTTTTGCACAAGACGTAACCGCATGTTTTGAGAAATGCGAGCAGGAGGCCGTGTTGTGCACCTTGGGCATAAAACCGACATTTCCCAATACCGGTTTTGGCTATATCGAATTTGATAAGAACAGCGATACCCGAATAAAACCAGTGCACCAATTTAGGGAAAAACCGGATTATGAAACGGCCAAAGACTTTTTGGCACAAGGTAATTTTCTGTGGAATGCCGGTATCTTTATGTGGAGCGTAAAAACCATAGTAGATGCGTTCAAGGCCTACCAACCTGGGCAATACGAACTGTTTGAGGCAGGTATGGATGCCTATAACACGCCTATGGAAGCTGGTTTTATCGCCGAGAATTACCCGAAAGCAGAAAATATATCCATCGATTATGCTATTTTGGAGCAGTCCAGAGCCATATACGTTCTTGCCGCTACCTTTGATTGGAACGACCTGGGCACTTGGGGTTCCTTGTTCGATAAATTGGATAAGGATTCCCATGGAAACGCTGTGGTGAACGCTCGGGTACTTGCCGAGGATGCTAGCGGAAATATGATCCGTTCCCCTAAAGATAAAATTGTTGTGGTGGATGGTTTGCAGGATTTTATAATTGTAGACAAAAAAGATGTACTTTTAATCTATCCCAGGTCAAAGGAACAGGATATTAAACAAGTGCTGAACAAGGTAAAAGACGCATACGGTGATAAGTACGCATAACTATGCAAGAAAATTTAGGACAGGATAATAGTACGCCCCCGGATACTTCCAAGGATACCGGCGAGAACGTAAAGAAGGACTTTCAAGGTTTATTGGGAAGTGTAAAAAAGTTTCTGTGGGAACTTTTGGACATTCGTACCAATACAGACCAGCAAGCCACAAAAGAGGCGATCATAGCCGATATTCCTTTTAAAGGACACACGTCTTGGATCTTGATCTGTTCGATTTTTATAGCTTCGATCGGATTAAACGCGAATTCTACCGCCGTGGTGATCGGAGCGATGCTTATCTCGCCGCTTATGGGGCCTATTTTAGGTATTGGTATGTCTATCGGCATCAACGATATAGATACGCTCAAAAGGTCTTTGAAGAACTTTGGTGTAATGGTGGTGCTGAGCGTCTTAACGGCTTTCTTGTTTTTCAAGTTTTTTCCCTTACGTGACGAATCTTCCGAACTCTTGGCAAGGGTAGCACCCGATATACGGGATGTATTGATCGCTTTTTTTGGTGGTCTGGCCTTGGTGATCGCAAGGGCAAAAAAGGGTACTATAGCCAGTGTTATTTTTGGGGTTGCGATCGCTACCGCTTTAATGCCGCCGCTATGTACCGTTGGTTTTGGATTGGCGATCGGTAACTGGGATTACGCTGCCGGTGCCATGTACCTGTTTACCATAAACACCATATTCATAGCCTTGGCCACCTTTTTGGTGATAAAACTATTGCGTTTTCCTATGGTGCGCTACGTAAATTCGCAACGCCGTAGGTTTATATCCAGAATGGCTTCCTTGGTAGCCGTTTTGGTCATGATTCCTGCCGGTATTACCTTTTATAACGTATTTCAGGAATCCCTGTTCCGTAAAGACGCCAATAGCTTTGTAGATGAAAAGATAGCTACCTACCAGTTTTCAGGTGAAGGCAGGTTTTTAGAGGATTTTACGGATATTGAGTTTCAAGATGGCGAGGATCCGTTTTTGGAGGTGGTGTTTATGGGCAACGAGACCATTCCCGATAATGTGATCGCAACTTGGGAGGCACAAATGAAGGAATATCCAAAACTACGGGGAGCAACCCTTAACGTCGTACAGGGCTCCAAGAACGAAGCCGCGGACCAATTAAAATATGTGAACGAGCTGTATGAATCCCAAAAAAATATGCTATCTAGCAAGGATGAGAAAATTGCCTTTTTGGAGTCGGAGCTCATCCGACTGAATAAAGGTACCCAAGGACAGATTCCGTTCTCTGAAATAAGTCTGGAGGCCAAAGCAAACTATGAAAACTTGGCACGTTTGGGATATTCCTATCTGATCTCTACGGATTTTGATAAAACCGATACCATACCCGTTTTTGAAGTTTCGTGGAAGAAGGAAGCAGGGCGTTCACAGACACAAAAAGACGTAGTAAAACTGCATGAATGGTTAAAACTACGCCTGCAGAACAAAGACCTGCAAATAAAAGAGGTGATTTTGGATTGACCTTGCCTTTGTTTTGAAGTTACTTACTAGTATCAAAGCGCCACGTGCTTATCTGCCTTAAAAGAAATCAATGGATTTTTAGGTTGTTTTTGTTTGTAGATAAAACCAAGTAAAAAAAGCTCCTCCCTTCAGCCGAAGGGAGGTGGCGCCGATTCATCGGTGTCGGAGGGTTTGACCCCGAAGTTTCGCGGCTTCTTTGCCGTCCCGCGCGAAAACACGAAGCCTTGTGTAAGCAAGTTTGCGGGTCAAACTCCCCGTCCGCAAGCGGACACCCCTCTTCGTCTGAAGAGGGGAGCTAATTGAAAGGAAGTAAATGGATTTTTAGGTTGTTTTTGTTTATAGATAAAACCAAGTAAAAAAAGCTCCTCCCTTCAGCCGAAGGGAGGTGGCGCCGATTCATCGGTGTCGGAGGGTTTGACCCCCGAAGTTTCGGGGCTGCTTTGCCGTACCGCGCGAAAAGACCAAGCTTGGTGTAAGCAAGTTTGCGGGTCAAACTCCCCGTCCGCAAGCGGACACCCCTCTTCGTCTGAAGAGGGGAGCAAATTGAAAGGAAGTAAATGGATTTTTAGGTTGTTTTTGTTTATAGATAAAACCAAGTAAAAAAAGCTCCTCCCTTCAGCCGAAGGGAGGTGGCGCCGATTCATCGGTGTCGGAGGGTTTGACCCCCGAAGTTTCGGGGCTGCTTTGCCGTACCGTGCGAAAAGACCGAGCTTTGTGTAAGCAAGTTTGCGGGTCAAACTCCCCGTCCGCAAGCGGACACCCCTCTTCGTCTGAAGAGGGGAGCTAATTAAAAAGAAATCAAAAATTTTTATCTTTAATACATCACCGAGTTATACGTTCGATAGGGTTCATTAACTGAGATTATATGAAAAAGCAAAACAATAGAGTCCATACCAAGCAGGAGCTTTCAGAACGACGGAGGGAACTTCGCCAGCGTATGACCCCTTCGGAGGCGTTTCTTTGGAATCATTTAAAATCTCGAAATCTTGACGGTAAGAGATTTACCAGACAACATAGTATCGGAAATTATATTGTAGATTTTTACTGTGCATCGGAAAGGCTTATTATAGAATTGGACGGCGAGGTACACCAAAACCCGAGCGCGGTCGTGTACGATACCAAACGAACTTCTTATTTTGAAGAGATGAACTACAACGTAGTAAGGTTCGAGAACAAAATGGTTTTTGATAATTTATCGTCCGTCATCATGGAAATCAGGGATAATTTTAAAAGTAAAACCAAGTAAAAAAAGCTCCTCCCTTCAGCCGAAGGGAGGTGGCGCCGATTCATCGGTGTCGGAGGGTTTGACCCCCGAAGTTTCGGGGCTGCTTTGCCGTACCGTGCGAAAAGACCGAGCTTTGTGTTAGCAAGTTTGCGGGTCAAACTCCCCGTCCGCAAGCGGACACCCCTCCTCGTCTGAAGAGGGGAGCTAATTGAAAGGAAGTAAATGGATTTTTAGGTTGTTTTTGTTTATAGATAAAACCAAGTAAAAAAAGCTCCTCCCTTCAGCCGAAGGGAGGTGGCGCCGATTTATCGGTGTCGGAGAGTTTGCCCCCCGAAGTTTCGGGGCTGCTTTGCCGCGAAGAACTTTTCCGCGGAGTGTTTCAACCAAGCTTAGCAGATCTAACCCTCTTTCTTCCGTAAAGTGAAATTCATTCTTCCCTTTGTCCAAATGGGAGAGCTTGAAAAAATTAAAGAAAACTATAAAAAAGAGCTTTTTAAGACATCAATTTCGCTCTTCAATATACATTTGGCGTACCTTTTTAAAGAGGTCGGAAGAATAGACAAAATCCGTTACCGCTTGGTTATCGGTCTTAAAAATTTCGTTCTTGGTGCCCTCCCATTCTTTGAGTCCGTCTTTTAGAAAGAGGATTTTTTCCCCGATCTGCATTACCGAGTTCATGTCATGGGTATTGATAACGGTGGTAATGTCGTATTCCTCCGTTATTTCCTTAATTAGATTGTCTATTAAAATCGCCGTTTTAGGATCTAGTCCAGAATTTGGCTCATCACAAAAAAGATATTTCGGATTCATTACAATAGCGCGTGCTATTGCGACTCGTTTTTGCATTCCACCGGAGATTTCAGAAGGAAATTTATGATGGGCATCAATAAGGTTCACACGTTTAAGAACGGCGTTTACCCGGTCTGTCATTTCAGATACGGATTGTTTTGTGAACATCTCCAAAGGAAACATTACGTTTCCGGCAACCGTCATACTATCAAATAGGGCGCTCCCTTGAAAAACCATCCCCATTTCTTGACGCAGGTTTCGTTTTTCCTTGTCGGACAGCGAGGCATAGCTATTTCCATCGTAAATAATATCCCCTTCCTCAGGATAAAACAATCCCAAGAGGCATTTTAAAAATACGGTCTTTCCCGATCCACTTTGCCCAATGATGAGATTGGTCTTCCCGTTCTCAAATACCGTGCTTACTCCTTTAAGAACGTGTGCATCGCCAAATGATTTATGTATGTCGTTAACTTCTATCATTAGCCCAGCATGAGTTGTGTTAATATATAGTTTAATATGATAATAACAACGCTAGTCCATACAAAGGAAGTAGTACTGGCCTTACCTACTTCCAAGGCACCACCTTTCATATAAAATCCGTGATAGGAGGGAATGGTAGCGATGATAAAGGCAAAAATCAAGGTTTTTATAAAGGCATAAGTAATGTGGAAGGGAATAAAATCCATCTGTAAGCCCTCTACGAAATTGGCACTGGTAAGAAACCCGCCAAAAACACCTGCAAACCATCCGCCGAATATGCCCACATACATTGCTATGGCAATGGCAAAGGGATAAAAAAGCATGGCAATAATTTTTGGAAATACCAGATAGTTGAGTGAATTGACACCCATAACCTCCAAAGCGTCTATTTGTTCCGTAACCCGCATAGTTCCTATACTGGACGTGATGTACGAACCTACTTTTCCTGCCATGATGACAGAGACGAAGGTTGGGGCAAATTCTAGAATAATAGATTGCCGAGTGGCAAAACCAATCAGATTTTTAGGGATGATAGGACTGGTAAGGTTCAAGGCCGTTTGTATGGCGACCACCGCACCAATGAAAAAGGAAATGAAAATAATAATACCCAAAGACCCATAGACGAGTTCGTCTATCTCCTTTAAAATCAGGGATTTCATGATACGCCATTTGGTGGGTTTTTTAAAAACTTCCTTTACCATAATGGCATAGCTGCCAATAGACGCTAAATAGTTCATGTACTAAATTAGATTTCTTGGTGTAAAAGTAACAATAATGGCTTGGATTTGTCCTTGAATCCAAATAATTCCCTGTAGACTCCTCTGCTTGTTTTTTCGATTAATAGTTTCTCTTGCATCCGACGAGGGTAGGGAAGGAATGTAATGGGTCGTGCCTATCGTTTTTAGCGCCCGATCCGTAGGGGCAATGAAGTACGACCCAATCTTGGCTTTCGGGTAAGGGCTTTGGTTTTTCCCATCTAAATGAAATAAATCTATTACACCGCCAAGTACCGAGATAATACTTAGCTTCAGGGAGATATTATTTCCTCTGTTAAGGGATATTTTATTTATTTTTATCCTTTAAACAAAAAAGTATGAGCCATAACCGTTGTTTAGTCCTTCCCGTCCTTTTTATAGGATTGTTTTCTGTTTTGACCCTTAGTGGACAAAAAAAATCAAAAGTCGAAGATGAAACCCATGTGAGAGTGAAACCAAAGTTAGTGGTGGGTATTGTTGTAGACCAAATGCGTTACGATTACCTCACGCGTTTTTACTCCCATTATGGTGAAGGCGGGTTTAAACGTATGATCAATGAAGGTTTTAACTGTAAGAACAACCATTTTAACTATGCGCCAACAAGTACTGGCCCTGGCCATGCCTCAGTGTATACGGGTGCTGCGCCCGAAACCCATGGTGTAATCGGTAATAATTGGTACGATAAGGAAAATGATACCTCTGTCTATTGTGCCGGAGACGATTCTTATGCCTCTGTTGGTACGAAAAGTGATGCCGGACAAATGTCGCCGCACCGGATGACGGTGACTACCGTAACGGACGAGTTACGCCTGCATACACAGATGAGAGGAAAGACCATTGCCATTGCCCTAAAGGATAGGGGAGCGGTACTTCCCGGTGGGCATACTGCAAACGCTGCTTACTGGTTTCATGGAGCCGATGAAGGAAACTGGATCACCAGTAGCTATTACATGGATGCCTTACCTGCTTGGGTAAATGATTTTAATAGTTCAGGTGCCGCGCAATCGTATAAAAAGGCTTGGACCACCTTGAGGGATATCAATACCTACACCGAAAGTGGTGTAGACGATAACCAGTACGAAGGCTTATGGGACGACGAACTAACATCGACATTTCCGCATAATACAACGGCCCTGCTGGATAAGAACGGTAATTTTGATATGATAAAGGGCACACCTTATGGAAACAGTATTACCGCTGATTTTGCCATTGAAGCCTTGGTTAAGGAAGAATTGGGAAAGGACGAGGATACCGATTTTTTGGCGATCAGTTTCTCCAGTACCGATTATGTGGGACATAACTTCGGAGTAAACTCCAAGGAAATACAGGATACCTACCTGCGATTGGATGTAGATTTAGAGCGATTGTTTAAAGCCTTGGATAAGAACGTAGGCGAAGGGGAATACACGGTGTTCTTAAGTGCGGACCATGCGGCCATTGAGGTTCCTACGTATCTAAAGGATATGAAAATACCTGCGGGATATGTAGATTACGGTACCGTTAAAACCAAATTTTCCGAGTTCTTAAAGTACAAATACGGCACGGAGGATATTGTAAAGAATTTTTCCAACCTACAGATTTTCTTGGACCACAAGATTATTAAAAACTTAGATCTGGACGTGAAAAGCGTACAGGAGGAGATCGCCAAGGAATATTTGGGGTATGACTTTATAGACCGGGTATATACCGGCCATCAAATGTGGCAAAACGAATATACCAGGGGAATTCCCTATATACTTCAAAATGGTTACAATCAAAAACGCTCCGGTGATGTGCTGTTGGTGTTGAAACCCGGTTTTATACGATATAGCACAACGGGTTCCACCCATGGGTCGCCTCAGATTTATGATACACATGCACCTTTGTTGTTCTTTGGAAAAGGAATTAAAAAAGGAAGTACGGTAGAACGTACAGAAATTCCGGATATCGCCCCTACTATTTCTGCCTTGTTGGGTATTTCGTTTCCAAGTGGCAGCACGGGAACACCAATTTCTGAAGTGTTAGAGTAGACCAAAGCATGAGCGCACGTCCAATAGGTATTTTTGATTCCGGAGTAGGAGGGACTTCCATCTGGAAAGAAATCCAGGAATTATTGCCCCAAGAGCGCACCATATATTTGGCCGATGGTAAAAACGCACCTTATGGCGAGAAGACCAAAGAAACTATTCTTCAACTATCCATAAAGAATACGGAGTACCTGTTGCAACAAAATTGCAAGCTCATTGTGGTGGCCTGCAATACAGCAACCACAAACGCTATAGGCTATTTGCGAAAAACCTACGATGTTCCTTTTATAGGGATCGAACCCGCAATAAAACCTGCTGCTTTGCAGTCCGCTTCCAAGACTATAGGGGTATTGGCGACAAAGGGTACCTTGACCAGTAGCCTGTTCCACAGTACGGCAAAAGATCATGCGAAAAATAGCGAAATTATAGAACAGCAGGGAAAGGGGCTTGTAGCATTGATAGAAAGCGGGAAATTGCACACGGCCGAAACACGGGAACTATTGCAGGGCTATCTGAAGCCTATGTTGGAAAAGGGAATAGACTACCTGGTGTTGGGCTGTACGCATTACCCTTATTTAATTCCCTTGTTGAAAGAAATATTGCCATCCGGGGTTACCATTATAGATTCCGGAGAGGCGGTGGCAAGACAGACCAAGGCCGTGCTGAAAAGGGACGGACTGTTGAACACTTTGGATAACGGAGACGGGTCACATCAATTTTTAACGAATACGGATGTAGCATTATTGCAGCACTTTGTGTCGGAGGTGGCCGCCACAAAAACGGTTGACTATTTAGATTTTTAGGGGTTTTCCGATTCTCGTATAGGTCAAATACGTAAACGCATAGTGATGTTTTTCGTCCTTGGGGTGGTGTTCCTCTGCAATCAGCGCCCAGCGATCGGAATCTATTTCGGGAAAAAAGGTATCTGCCTCAAAAGTGCCATGTACGCGAGTAAGTTCAATAACATCGGCAAAAACTTCACCTTGCTTATAAATCTCTCCCCCGCCAATGATAAATGCATCCTCATCTGAAACCAGTTGCAACGCATCTTCCAAGGAATGTACAACAACGCAATCATCATAGGGAACGGTATAGGCGGTATCCCTAGTGATGATGATATGGGTGCGCTTTGGCAATGGTTTTGGAAAACTTTCAAAGGTCTTGCGGCCCATAATGATTTTATGGCCAATGGTCAATTTTTTAAAACGCTTAAAATCGTCCGGCAGGTGCCATAAGAGGTCATTGTTTCTTCCTAGAGCATTGTTTTGCGCCGCTGCGGCTATCATGGTAATGGTATTCACTTGAATAATGTTTAATTATCAAAATACATCGGCAAAAAGGATGCCACGGGTATTTTGCTATTTTTATGCTTAGGTTAAAGATACGCTAAATGGGATTTTAGGTGGCGTTACTTTTAAATTAAAGCGCGATATTTATTCCCGAACGGTGATTTATCTTACAATAGAAAATGAAGTTTAAAAAGGAAATACGCCATTTGGTTTATGGTATTCTTTTGGTTTTTAGCACCTTCTGTTTTGCCCAAACGCCAACTCCTGTTTTGTTATCGGATGCGGCCTTGGAGCTTACCAAGCAACAGGTAACCTATGACGGCAGCTATTTTTCCATCCCTTACCCGAACGGCGATGTGCCCAGTGATAAGGGCGTTTGTACGGATGTGGTTATTCGCGCGTACCGAAAAATGGATATCGACCTACAAAAAGAGGTCCATGAGGATATGAGAGCCAACTTTCATTTATACCCCAAAAATTGGGCGCTGTCCCGCACCGATAGGAACATAGACCATCGTAGGGTACCCAATCTAATGACCTTTTTTGAGCGGCACGGCGAGGTAAAAAAGATAACGGAGAGTGCCAGCGATTATGTGGCAGGGGATATCGTGTGTTGGGATTTGGGCAGGGGACTCTATCATATAGGCATCGTAACGGATAAAAAAACAGGGGGCGTAAAACGCAACCTTATCGTACATAATATTGGTGCCGGACAGGTGCTGGAAGATGTGTTGTTTCAATATAAAATAATTGGACATTATACCTATAAATAGCAGATGGAAAAGATCAGAAAGCAATTTCCGGTAACTAGAAAAGGGATTTATGCCAATACCGCGGTATATGGCCCTATGTACGATTCGCTCGTGGATTGGCGACAGGAACATGATTTGGATATGTTATTGCACGGGAGTGAAATGCGTACCGAGAGCCTTACTGTTTTATCGGATACCCGAACTACCGTGGGGCAATTTTTTAATTGTAAACGGGAAAATGTTGCACTGGTCTCCAATTTTTCGACCGGACTCAATTTTCTTTTAGAAGGATTAGCTCCGAAAACCAAAGTCTTGTTGTTGGATCATGATTACCCCTCGCTTAATTGGTCTTTCGAAAACAGGAATTTTGATATTTCTTATCTGAAAAGGGACGTAGCTATAGAGCAACTCATTCAAGAAACTATTGTAGCGAAGAATATTGAAGTATTGGCCCTGAGCTTGGTACAATGGTTAGATGGCTTTTTAATTGACCTTAATTTTCTAAAGGAACTCAAAAAGAAGCATCCCAATCTGATAGTCATAGCCGATGGAACCCAGTTCTGCGGTACCATGATCTTTGATTTTGAAGCTTCCGGTATCGATGTGCTTGGTGCGAGTGCCTACAAATGGTTGTTGGCCGGTTATGGCAATGGGTTTATGCTGTTTTCTGATACCGTGCAAGAGCGTTTTTCTGTACGTACTACGGGATTTAATGCCGCTGATGGCGATTTAGACAAGAAGGATAGCATTCGTTTTGCCAAAAGGTTTGAGCCAGGGCATCTCTCCTGTCTCAATTTTGGAAGTTTAAAATTTTCCATGGACTTCCTGAGCCGAATTGGAATGGATGCCATTACGGAACACAATCGCATGCTATCCGAAAAAGCGAAGAAGGAGTTTGGAGAACGGGGACTTTTGAGGCAGGATATTGTGGCTCGCAAGACCCATAGCACCATCTTTAATATCAAGGGTGATGACGCTTTGTTTCACCGATTACTGGAGCACAATGTGGTCTGCGCGCAGCGGGGAAACGGTATTCGTTTGAGTTTTCATTTTTATAACACACAAAAGGAGATAGATACCATTGTAAAAATCTTAGAAATAATAAGATAGTAATCCATTTCCTGCAATTTTCAAAGGACTAATTTTTAGTCTTTTAGCAAATAGAACGGTATTTTTGATAAATTGATAAAACTGATATTAATCATTGTGAATGAGCAACTTAATATGGTAGTTTTGCCGTATATTCTAAAAACAAGCATCATGGCAATCGCAAAACAATTTTTAAAGACAAAACCAGTTTGCAAGGTAACTTTTACTGTTCCTGCGCAAGAGGCAAAAAAAGTAGCCGTAGTAGGAGATTTCAACAACTGGAACCCTAAGGGCAGTACCCTGAAGAAATTAAAAAACGGAACGTTCAAAGGAACTTTTGATCTTCCTAAGGAAAATAGCTACGAGTTCAAATATATCGTAGATGGAGAGTTTGTTAACGAGACAGAAGCGGATCGTTACCAATGGAACGACTATGCAGGTTCTGAGAACGCCGTTCTAGAGCTGTAGTCAGCTTTTAATAAATCTAGGAGGTTTTTTAACAAATACAAGTAGACGTCATTACGGTTCCGAGTATTCGGAAGAAGTAATCTGTTTGTCGATAATCCTATCGATTACGGATTGCTTTGTACCTCGCAAAGACGCTTCTAATTAGTTAAAAGGCCTCTTTTGTTTTCTAGTGTTTTCAATGCTGAATACCAATTTAAATTCTAGATGTGGCATAAAACAAGTTTCTTTTTTACTCATTTGTCGTCATAAAATAGGACCATAGCTAATGCTATGCATAGATTTCATTCCTAAACTGAGAAAAAAAAATCAAATTTTCAATACGACATTCAAAACTTAAATTGGTATTATACCATTTCCCAATTGAAAATCATCCGATACATTGTTTCTTTTTACGCCCTACTTCAAAATAATAATCGGCCATAACCCTGCTAAACCCGGTTTTTCTTTTTCGGAGGACAAAAAACAATTCAATTTCTTTGGCTGGTCTTAAAAAGAGAACTGGTATTACTCCACTACGGATACCCCTTTCCAGAAAGCGACACGACCTTTAATTCCTTTGGCCAGTTCACTTACTTCCGGGTAGTACCAGGCCGCATCCGGATTCTGTTTTCCGTCTACCTCTAAAGAGTAATAGGACGCTTTGCCTTTCCACGGGCAGGAGGTGTGTGTATCACTCGATTTAAAATATTCTTTTTTAATACTTTCCGCCGGAAAATAGTGGTTGTTTTCTACGACTACCGTTTCATTGCTCTCCGCGATTACCGTATCGTTCCAAATTGCTTTCATAGATGATGTTTTTTAAACTGATGTTGTAAATAGATAATTCTTGTAATAGTCCTCTTGGTCGCTAAAGGCCTTCAAAACTTTCAAGCCCGATTGTTCCGCCAACCAATGCACGGTTTTGTCATCATATTTTTGCGATATTTCCGTATGAATGGTTTCCCATGCCTCAAAAGTGATGTCCAGATCTAGCTTTTCTATGCGGACTTTCTGTGGGGAGGTGGCTACCAAATAGCTTTTGGCGGTACCGCTCTCCGGATCATATACCTCCCAATGTGTAAAACTGTCCAGCTTAAAATTAGCCTCAAGTTCCCTATTGATGCGCACGAGTAGATTTTTATTGAACCGTTCTGTAATTCCGTTAGGGTCGTTGTAGGCATCCAAGATAGTCTGTGGATTCTTTTTCTGGTCAAAACCAATGAACAATAAATCCTTTGGCTGCATATACTCCTGTATTTGGGATAGGAATTCAATCGCTTTTTCATGCAACAGATTGCCTATGTTGGAACCTAGGAAAAGGATTACTTTATGTTCGTCCGTAGAAAAATTCAATTTCCTAAGCGTTTCAAAATAAGTGCCCTGTAGCGGCTCGGTCTGTACGTCGGGAATTTCCTGTTTTAAATTTGATTGCAAAGAATCCAGTGCATTCTGACTTATGTCGATCGGCCGGAACGTAAAGTTGAGGTTTTTGTCCGTAAAATGACGCAAAAGAATCTTTGTCTTTTTGCCATCACCGGCCCCCATCTCTATCAAATGAAAAGGATTTTTGCCATTGGCAAATAGCCGGGCAAGTTGCTCCTTATGGGTTTCCAGGATGCCGAATTCCGTATCGGTCAGATAGTACTCTGGCATGTTCATGATATCCTGAAACAGCTTGTCGCCAGCTTTATCATAGATATACTTGGAAGATATGTACTTAGGATAGGCGGTAAGGCCTTCATATACTTCTCTTTGGAACGGAGTGTCCAACTTTTGAGCTAAATTTTTAGGCATATAGGATGAGTCGTAATTATTTGGCCAACCGTAGTCCGGTAAACTGCCATCTTAAATTTGTTTGAAAAAAGTTGCGGTAGGTAGGCCGTGCGTGTTTATTTGGGGTCGCAACCGAGCTCCCGCGCAGTACTTTTTGATTGACCATAAATTTACCGTTATACTCTCCCAGGGCACCATCGGCCTTTTTGTAGTTGGGGTAGGGCAGGTAGGCACTTTCCGTCCATTCCCAACGTTGGCCCCAAGAAAATAAATGTTGGGCGGCTTCCCATTCAAATTCCGTGGGTAGCCTGCTACCTTTCCATTGCGCAAAGGCAAAGGCCTCAAAATAGGAAATATGCGTTACAGGGGTGTTCGGGTCTATTTTTTGGAGTCCGTTTAGGGTGTAATGGTGCCAAACACCATCAACCTTATGCCAATACAAGGGCGCTGAGATTTGCTCTCGTTTTACCCAATCCCAGCCCTCGGCATGCCATAAATCAAATGTTTGGTAGCCGCCAGCTGCTATGAAGGCAAAGAAAGCGGCATTGGTGACCAAGGTGTTGGAGATGGCGTAGTCATGTAAATAGAACTTATGGCGCCCCAATTCATTGTCGTAGCAGAAATCGCTACTGTTATGCCCTATGTCGTAAACACCCTCGTGTACGGTGAGCCATTCCTGCTGGGTAGTGGCAGCTTGGTGCTCTTTGATGCTGTTGGAATACGTGGGCAGTAACGGATTGTTTCCCAAGATGTACTTGATATCCGTTAACAATAATTCCTGGTGTTGTTTCTCATGGTGAATGCCAATTTCCAACACTGTATCCAATTCCTTGTTTTCTACGGATGCCACCAATGCCTTTATGGCCTCGGTAACGTGTTGTCTGTATGCATACACCTCACTTACCGATGGTCTGGATAAGTTGCCCCGGTCTGCACGCACAACCCGTTGGCCAACGGTCTCATAGTAACTATTGAAGACAAAGGAGAAATCTTCATTAAAAACCGTATAGTCCGGCTTGTATTTTTTAAGGATGAATTCCTCAAAGAACCAGGTCGTGTGGCCTAAATGCCATTTAGGCGGGGACACATCTATTATCGGCTGCACTACATAATCCTCTATTTCTAAAGGTTTGCACAAGTTCTCTGTATGTGCGCGGGTTTCGATAAAGAAATCCAAAAGGGAATCGGTAAGGGTCATGAACGCAATTTTCTTTTAAAGATAAGGAATAATCTTCGCTTTTATGTGGGTGCTACGCTACGTTATAAATAGGTAGGTTAAAAACAAAAGCGGTTCCTTCATTGGGCTTGCTAAGTACTTTAATGCTAGAATTATGTAGCTCCATAATTTTTTTGACAATGGCCAATCCAAGTCCTGCACCTTCCTTTTGTTGTCCGGTCTTCGTTTGTCGGTAACGCTCAAAGATCAAAGCCTGATTTTCCGATTGAATACCTGGACCTGAATCCTTTATCGTAATTTCAACACTATCTTTTTTGGGTAGGATGCGCACAATAACTTCGCCGTTTTCCGGGGTAAACTTGAGGGCATTGTCCATCAGGTTTTGTACGGCACGTTCTACTAAAGAAATATCGGCAAATACCAAAGGGGCTCCCTGCTGCATTTCTAACGTTAATGAAATATTTTTCTGTTTGGCCAGTACCTGGTAGTTTCTATGCACGTCATTGGCAAGCTCGCTAATGAGGAAAGGTTCTTTTTGCGGCTCAATTTGATTGGCCTCCAACTTGGAGTACTCAAAAAGTTGAGCAATGAGCTTGGCAAGTTTATCGCCGCTAGAACTAATGGTTTTAAGATAATCGGACCGTTGTGTTCCCGTTAATTGGGCATCCTTCATCTGTAAGGTTTCTATATAGCCTTGAATAATGGCCAAGGGTGTTCGTAAATCGTGGGAGATGTTGGCTATGAGTTCCTGCCGTAGTTTTTCCAGCGATTTAATTTTTTGCATATCGGAAAGAATGGTATCCGCCATTTGGTTGAAGGTGGTCGTTACACCGGCCAAGTCACTTTTTTCCGCATTTTCGATTCGGTAATTTAAATCCCCTTGTTCAAAGCGCTTTGCGGCAAACACCAATTCCCTTAAGTTTTTTGTTAAATACCAAACGGATAGTATTCCTAGAACAGCGGCAAAAAGTAAGGTGACCAATAAGGTGCCAAGGCCTATTTTTAGGGCGTAGCTGCCAAAGAGTAGATCACGGGTATTCAGATAATCCTGTCCGGCCAAAATGATGTAAATGTAGCCTTCTGAAGTACCCTTTTTGAATTTGGCCACCGAAAATACTTGTTGGTTTTCAACGTTTTTTGGATCATCGCCAAGAAAGTAACCCCTGCCCTTGGCCGCTATAAAACGTTCAATAGGGTCGGTATTTATGATTTTCTCATTGGTTTCCGGTGCATCATGGTCCAAGACTACGGAGTACTGCACCCTGCCGTTCAAATCCAAAAGATATACTTCTATGGCCCTGTTCACGGCCATCATATCGTGCATGATGTCCCCAAATAATGCCTTGTTAATGGTCCCCGTGCTATCTATGGGACTTTGGTCCACAAACTTTTCATCTATCAGGTCTTGTGCCAGGTTGGCATGCAGCCTCTGGGTGGTTTCCTGAAAATAGTTGTTGGAAAGGTATATGGTAGCTATCGTATAGCCTAAACCCGCCAGCACAAGAATAGCAAGAAAGGAGAGAACTAATTTTCGTATGAGTTTGTTGGATAGTATTGTTGTTCTCATAGTTCTTCATTGAATTTGTAACCAACGCCCCAGGTAGTTAGAATATAGGTAGGATGGCTCATGTCGGGTTCTATTTTTGCCCTAAGCCTGTTGATATGGGAGTTAACGGTATGTTCGTAGCCCTTGAACTCATAGCCCCAAATGAGGTTCAATAATTTGGCGCGGTCGTAACTTTTTCCAGGATTGGACGAGAGTAGCACCAAGAGTTCAAATTCCTTTGGCGAGAGTTCCACCTTGGCCCCGTTTACCAAAACCTTGCGCATGTCTATATCTATGGATAGGTCTCCGAATTGATTTGCATTTTTATCGCTGCGTTCTTTTTTGGCTGTCTTGGCCATTTCTTCCCTGCGAAATATGGCTTTTACGCGGGCTATAAATTCTCGCACGCTAAACGGTTTGGTAAGGTAATCGTCTGCACCTACTTCCAGTCCCAAAACTTTATCAATTTCCTCGGCCTTTGCCGTAAGCATGATAATGGGCGACTTAATATTGTGAGCCCTAATTTTCTGACAAACCGCAATGCCGTCCATGCCCGGGAGCATAATGTCCAAAATAATAAGGTCGGGAACTAATTCAATAGCTTTGGCAAGACCAACGTCACCTCTTAATGCGGTATGCACCTTGCATTCTAGGTCCGTAAGATGAATTTCCAGCAAGTGAACGATTTCCGGATCATCTTCAATTATCAAAACTGTTCTCATATACTACGAAATAAAGGGTTAATTATCACGGAAAGTTCACAGTTTGGGGAATTGATGGTGGTCATCCGTTAGGATAGAGTCGTAGAAAAGTGCTAATTCTGACACTAAGAAAATAAAATAATTTATAAATAATTGAAAATGAGATAATTATAAAATATGATTTTTACGTGATACTTCTGTTACAGCCTCATGGTTTCTTTGTATCGAATCAAAATACATAGAACAATGAACAATTTAAAAACAATTATGATGCTGTTTCTGGTAACAGCAATTTTTTGGAGTTGTGAAGACGATGACACGGATACAACTCCTTTGACGCTTAACGCAGGAACACTTTCCGGTGGCCCTTTTTCCTTTGCGGTAGATGGCCAACCGGATATGGTCAGCGGCCTTAGTTTAAATGCCGGTGCATTGACCGGAAGTTTCCAAAACTACGTCATTACGGATGACGCCAAGAATATATTAGGTTTACCACCTACCTTGGCTGCAGTGGAAGGTGTAGACTTTGATGGTGCAGGTGTCGGATCTTGCTACATTTATCATATTACCTACGAGGAGGGGCTGGCCGGACTGGAATCGGGAGCGAATTTGGATAATTTAGCAGGTATTTTTGCCTTGTCCAACTTTATTGTGGTGGTACGGGACGGCTTAAGTGCCGGTACGTTGGCAGGTGGTCCTTTCGAGTTTTTGATAGATGGCAACCCGGATATGGTCACGGGAATTACCTTGGACGATACG
Organism: Maribacter chungangensis; assembly: GCF_042676845.1. Taxonomy (NCBI): domain Bacteria; kingdom Pseudomonadati; phylum Bacteroidota; class Flavobacteriia; order Flavobacteriales; family Flavobacteriaceae; genus Maribacter; species Maribacter chungangensis. The sequence goes on along the minus strand of NZ_JBHTHY010000008.1, from coordinate 3,537 downwards.
GCCTTGAACGGGGAAACACAGTCTTTTGTGATTACGGACGATGCTAGGAATATATTAGGTTTGCCACCAACTTTGGCTGCCGTGGAAGGTGTAGATTTTGATGGCGCAGGAGTGGGCACCTTTTTTATATACCACCTTACCTATTCTGGAGATATAAATGGTCTGGAGGCTGGTGGCAATCTAGATGGCCTTATGGGAAGTTTTAGTTTATCCAATCCTGTAGAAGTACAACGTAATGGACTTAATGCCGGTCTTTTATCCGGAGGGCCTTATGAGTTTACGGTAGACGGTATTCCGGATATGGCAAGCGGACTTGCCTTGGACGATAGTATGGTCAACGGAAGCAATACCGGTTTCGTAATTACCGATGCGGATTTGAATATCCTTGGCCTGCCGCCAACCTTAGAAGCTGCGAAAGGGGTGGATTTTGATGGCGCCGGGGCTGGTGTTTGCTTAATTTGGCACATCACTTACCAAGACGGAATAGTAGGCTTGGAGGCCGGTGGCAATGCCGGTAATCTTGACGGATTTTTTGCCCTGTCCAATTCCATAACCGTTACCAGAAATGGGTTAAATGCAGGTGTCTTGTCCGGAGGGCCTTATGAGTTTACGGTAGACGGTACGCCGGATATGGCAAGCGGACTTGCCTTGGACGATAGTATGGTCAACGGAAGCAATACCGGCTTCGTCATTACCGATGCGGATTTGAATATCCTTGGCCTTCCACCAACCTTAGAAGCTGCGAAAGGGGTGGATTTTGATGGCGCCGGGGCTGGTGTTTGCTTAATTTGGCACATCACTTACCAAGACGGAATAGTAGGCTTGGAGGCCGGTGGCAATGCCGGTAATCTTGACGGATTTTTTGCCCTGTCCAATTCCATAACCGTAACAAGGAATGCCCTGGATGCAGGAACCCTATCCGGAGGTCCATATACATTTACAATGGATGGTACGCCAGATATGGTTAGCGGTGTGCAATTGGATGAAGCAAATCTGAACGGTACAAATCAAACCTATGTGATTACGGATGACGCCGGGAATATTTTAGGACTTCCGCCTACGTTAGCGGCTGTTGAAGGCGTAGATTTTGATGGCGCCGGAATCGGTGTTTGCTATATCTGGCACTTAACCTATGAGGATGGTATTACTGGCTTGGTCGCCGGACAAAATACAAGTGGCCTAAGTGGTTTCTTTGACCTTTCCAATTTCATCATGGTTACCCGGGTGGGAGACTAGGAATTGCTATGAAAAAGAATTTTATTTGTTAGTGAGTTTAGTTTAAGAGGAAAAGGCCCAAACGCATGTTTGGGCTTTTTTTATCTATCTAACTGAATAGTTTATTTGTCGATTAAACCGCCACAGCTCCTTTAATATGAGGGTGTGGGTTATAATCCGTTAAGGTGAAATCTTCAAACTTAAAGTCAAAAATATCTTTTACCTCCGGATTAATGTGCATTTTAGGCAAAGGCCTTAAATCCCTTGATAATTGAAGCTCTACTTGTTCCATGTGGTTGCTGTAGATGTGTGCATCCCCGAACGTATGTATAAAATCTCCGGCCCCATAACCACAAACTTGTGCCATCATCATGGTAAACAAGGCATAGGATGCAATGTTGAACGGTACGCCTAAAAAGATATCTGCACTACGTTGGTACAGCTGACAACTTAATTTGCCTTCTGCCACATAAAACTGAAAAAAGGCATGGCATGGCGGTAATGCCGCTTTATTGTTCGCTACATTTTCTGAAAAGGATTTGGAAGTGTCCGGCAATACACTTGGGTTCCACGCGGATACCAACATTCTTCTGCTGTTCGGGTTGGTCTTCAGCGCATGTATGACCTCTTTGATCTGGTCTATCTCGTCATCGTTCCAATTGCGCCATTGCTTTCCGTAAACAGGGCCAAGATCTCCGTTTTCATCGGCCCATTCGTTCCAGATGCGTACGCCGTTTTCCTTAAGGTATTCTATATTGGTATCCCCTTTCAAAAACCATAACAGTTCATGGATGATGGACTTTAAATGTAGTTTTTTGGTGGTTACCATAGGAAAACCTTCGCTGAGGTCAAATCGCATTTGGTAGCCAAAAACACTTTTGGTTCCCGTTCCCGTTCTGTCACCTTTTTGGTTGCCTTCTGCCAACACATGTTTTAGTAGATCGTGGTATTGTTTCATGAAAATTTCGCCTATGGTTAATTAAAAGCGTGTAAGGTAAGGTTACAAGTCTAAAGTAGAATTTATAACAGTACAGAGGTAAAAATAGAATTTTGGGGTGAGTTAATTAATGGAATCGATAAACGGTTATCAAAATTTATTAACTAAAGAATTTTATCAGTTTTTACTGATTTTTTGATATCCGATGATTTTGTCCTCGCTACTAATGGCAACGTAATATAAGCCAGAGGCCAAGGTGGTGATATTAAGTTGAATTGTTTGTCTGTTTATAAAAGATTTTGTTCTGATTAACTGCCCTGAAGAGTTGACGAGACTGATATTGATCTGATCAAGCAGTTTGCCAAAATTGATGGTTATCAGGTCCGAGGTAGGGTTAGGGTACATTTTAATTTCCGTAATATTAGAAAAAGGTAGAAGTGTAGCGTTAGTATAGCCTTCACCTGGGTTTTCACATGATATAATGAATTCAGTAGAATCTTCCATACCATCTTCATCGGCATCAAGGTGCCATAAGGTTTCTGGGTTTAGTTCAGCATCGGTATCGTCGCAATCCGTTGTTGGGAGTACTGTTTTTGTATAGCCTGTTCCGGGACTGTTGCAGCTTTCCACTGTAGGCAATACCGCATAGCCGTCCCCATCGGCATCCAAGTACCATGTGGAGATTTCAAAGATCGCGGCATCGGTATCGTCGCAATCCGTTGTTGGGAGTACTGTTTTTGTATAGCCCGTTCCGGGACTGTTGCAACTTTCCACTGTAGGCGATACCGCATAGCCGTCCCCATCCGCATCCAAGTACCATGTGGAGACTTCGAATACTTCGGCATCGGTGTCGTCGCAATCCGTTGTTGGGAGTATTGTTTTGGTGTAGCCCGTTCCGGGACTGTTGCAGCTTTCCACTGTAGGCAATACCGCATAGCCGTCCCCATCCGCATCCAAGTACCATGTGGAGACTTCGAATACTTCGGCATCGGTGTCGTCGCAATCCGTTGTTGGGAGTATTGTTTTGGTGTAGCCCGTTCCGGGACTGTTACAGCTTTCCACTGTAGGCAATACCGCATAGCCGTCCCCATCCGCATCCAAGTACCATGTGGAGACTTCGAATACTTCGGCATCGGTATCGTCGCAATCCGTTGTTGGGAGTATTGTTTTGGTGTAGCCCGTTCCGGGACTGTTGCAGCTTTCCACTGTAGGCAATACCGCATAGCCGTCCCCATCCGCATCCAAGTACCATGTGGAGACTTCGAATACTTCGGCATCGGTATCGTCGCAATCCGTTGTTGGGAGTACTGTTTTTGTATAGCCCGTTCCGGGACTGTTGCAGCTTTCCACTGTAGGCGATACCGCATAGCCGTCGCCATCGGCAT
>NZ_JBHTHY010000007.1:0-290586 GCF_042676845.1 Maribacter chungangensis | reverse complement strand
AGGTGATGACAAAGTCCGCCGTACCCGCATCCTCGTCCACGGTAAAGTCGGCCACGGAGATGCCCTCACCTGCACCAAGGCCGTCGTTGTCTAAGATATTTATCGTAGCTTGATTATCGTTTATATATATCAGATTCGTAGAAAGATTAGAAAGGTCTACCAACAAGTTCTCCAAAGTCTCCAAAAGGTTATCGTCGATAATAGGAACGGTTATCGGTTGTGTTTCCCCGTCCGTACCGGCAAAGGTCAGTTGTCCGGAGGTAGTTGTATAGTCCCCAGGCGCAACGGCCGTGGCGTCCGTTGTAGTATAATCCAAAGTAAACCCACCCGGAACGTTTCCTGTAAGGAGAACATTTACGGTAGCCGTACCTGCACTTTCGTCCACGGTAATGTTGTCGTTGTCAAAAGATATTCCGGTACCTACACCACCGTCATTATCGGTGATGTTCACTGTAGCTTGGTTGTCATTAATGGAAATCAGACCAGTAGAAAGGTTGGAAAGGTCAACCAAGAGATTCTCCAGAGCCTCGATAAGGTTATCATCGATAATAGGAACGTTTATCGGTTGTGTTTCCCCGTCCGTGCCGGCAAAGGTAAGTTGTCCGGAGGTAGTTGTATAGTCCCCAGGCGCAACGGCCGAAGCATCCGTAGTGGTATAATCCAAGGTGAAACCGCCCGGAACGTTTCCTGTAAGGAGAACATTCACGGTAGCCGTACCGGCAGATTCATCCACGGTAATGTTGTCGTTGTTAAAAGATATTCCGGTACCTACACCACCGTCGTTATCGACAATGTTTATGGTAGCTTGGTCATCATTTATGTATATAAGGTTCGTAGAGATATTAGAAAGGTCCACGACTAAATTTTCCAAAGTTTCAATAAGATTATCGTCTATAATGGTAACCGTGATAGGTTGTGTTTCCCCATCATTACCTACAAAGGTCAATTGTCCCGAGGTTGTGGTGTAATCCCCTGGCGCAAATGCCGTGGCATCCGTTGTGGTATAATCCAAAGTGAACCCGCCTGGAATGTTTCCAGTCAATACTACATTTACGGTCGCCGTACCAGCGCTTTCGTCTACGGTAACATTGCTACTATCGAAAGATATTCCGGTACCTGTGCCACCGTCGTTATCGACAATGTTTATGGTAGCTTGGTCATCATTTATGTATATAAGGTTCGTAGAGATATTAGAAAGGTCCACGACTAAATTTTCCAAAGTTTCAATAAGATTATCGTCTATAATGGTAACCGTGATAGGTTGTGTTTCCCCATCATTACCTACAAAGGTCAATTGTCCCGAGGTTGTGGTGTAATCCCCTGGCGCAAATGCCGTGGCATCCGTTGTGGTATAATCCAAGGTGAATCCACCGGGAATGTTCCCTGTCAACAACACGTTTACGGTTGCCGTACCAGCACTTTCGTCTACGGTAATATCGTCGTTGTTAAAAAATGAAATACCACTTCCGTTTCCATTATCATTATCAATAATATTTATTGTAGTCGCTAAACGTACAGCTGTAGGATAGGAAGGGCTGGTTATTTCTATATCTATAATTTCGGTTACCTCAATAAAATTGTCATCTATAATAGGCACTTGAAAACTAAATAATTCGTTGTTGTTTCCTTCAAAGACATGCGTATTAGTTATCGTAAGGTAATCTTCTCCCGCAATAGCTGTATTGTTTAGGGTAGTATAGGATATGGTAGGTCCAACTTGATAATTACCAGTAATTTGAACCGTAATAGTAGCCATTCCAACGCTTTCATCAACTGTAATGCCATTAGTGATAATCTTGATATTTTTAGAAGTATCCGGATTCACTTGGATATGAATTATAGCAGATGAACTAGAGCCATTACCGTCTATAATTTCATAGTGTATCTCGTCCTTTCCATTAAAATTTGGATTTGGCGTATAGGAAATGTAATCATCCAATGGGTCGTTATCGGTTCCATTATCGTTTAGTAAGGCAGTACCCTGAGCTGGACTTTGGGTTATTCGTATTGGATTATTGGATTTAGGACCATCTAGGCCAAAATCATCATTGGATAACATGTTGAAAACGTTATTTACCACATCTTCCTCTATAGTATAATAATCGTCCACTGCTGTTGGTAAATTATTTGGTAATACCGTTATGGTTAGCGTAGAAGTTTCACAAACCGATTGATTTGGTGCGGGTAAGCACATTTCTATTTCAAAAATTTCTGTACCTACGAAACCAGCATTAGGCGTATAGCTAAATGTACCGTTTGTATTTAGTTGTAAACTCCCGTTAATAGGTGTTGGACTTGTTTGCAAGGTATATGTTGAATGCTCTGGAACGTTATCGTTTAATTCGATATTACCATTTAGCGTTTGGTCAAATTCAGTTTCAAAAATGTCATCGACCGCATACGATTGCATTAAAAAGAACTTACCGTCCCCATGATCCTCTGTAGCTGCGGAATATCTTATAGATGTGATAATGGAGCCAATGGGAGCAATTTTTGAAAGTTCGAATAAGGCGATACCTATTACTTGGTCATTTTCATTGTTTCTACCACTACGCCAGTAATCGGAACTATTTGTTGGAGCGGCTTGTGGACCAACACCTCTTAGGTCACCACCTGTTTTCACTAAAGTGTACCCTAATAATTCTTCGCTATTCCCATTTCCTTTTTTACCATATAGCTCAACATAGAGGCAATTATTACCACCTCTTTCCGTAACACCTATTATACCGTCTTCATTAGACGGGATACCTGGAGAGAAACTAATAGTTTGTATCTGTGTTTTGTTCGAAATGGCCTGACCAGTACTATTGCACAAATCGTCACCGTTACTGGCAGACTCAAAATAATGGTTTAAATTTAAGGATTGATAGGCTTCCTCCGCTTTCTGTTGCCAATTTGAACTGCTACTATTTTCAATTACAGTAGATCCGTTTCTTTTAATTCTATTTCTAGAATGTCCAGAGTGTCCAACACGCGTCATCTTGTAGGATGAAGGAACAACAAATGAATTGTATTCTTTACCATTAATGGTAATAGATTTGATTGTGGCAGGTTCGCTTACATTGTTTTGAACATCTTCCCAGTGGAAGGTCACCCCCGAAGAAATACTTTGAGCATTAAGTTTTACGCTCAAGAGCAAAAAGGAAATAAAGGCAAACATAAAGCTTGTACCTTTTCTCGTTATTCTAAGTTTGTTGATTGCATTTTGCATAGGTAGGCGATTTGGGAATTATACCTTCGTTTAAGTTTTTAGTTTTATATTCAACACAGCATTCTCAAAATTGAACAGGTATTTTTTTAGGTTACGTTCTCGCCTGTAAAATAACTGTGTATTTCTTTGACGGATAAGAGATTACAGATGAAAAGCACCTTGTTTCGCCAAAGCGTTTTTTTTTAGTTGAAGCGCAGATTTTAGCGATAAAAAAATTCAGGCTTTATTACTTATCTATCGGTGAGTGGAGGAAATATGCACATGAATGTCTAGGGCTCATCGATAAACGGAATGGCCTAATGGAGCTTTTTTATATGAAGTAAAGTGTTATTTTAAAGGCGTATGACGAACTTAAATTATCATTGATTTTTTAAAATTGGTCTGGGTGAGCAATGATTTTCTGAGCTCTATCTTGAAGTTCTTTAAGTTCGGTTTTATCTTTTTTATTCAATAAATTCATCATCATCGCCATGCGATTGTTATTTTTGAAATGCGCTTTCTTCTCATCCAAAAAGTTCCAATATAAAGCATTGAAAGGACAGGCATTTTCCCCTGTTTTTTGAGTATGCTTATAAACGCAGTCTCCGCAGTAATTACTCATTTTATTAATGTAGTTACCGCTACTCACATAGGGTTTTGTAGCTACGATACCACCATCTGCAAACTGACTCATGCCTCTCGTATTCGTGATTTCTACCCATTCAATGGCATCGATATAGACCCCTAGGTACCATTCATCAACTTTATCCGGGTCTATTTGGGTCAGCAAGGCGTAATTGCCAATAATCATTAAACGTTGGATATGATGTGCATAGGCATCTGTCAAACTTTGTCCAACGGCATGTTTAAGGCAGTTCATTTTGGTGTTGCCTGTCCAAAAAAAATCGGGCAGGGGATTGTGGTTTTCCAGTTTGTTCAAGTTGGAGTAGGCTGGCATTTCTTTCCAGTAGATGCCACGCATATATTCTCTCCATCCCAATATTTGTCGTACAAATCCCTCTACTTGTGATATGTCGATTTCGCCCGTGTGTTCGTAGTAATGCTCCAGAACGGTATCTATGACCTCTTTAGGGGATAGTATTTTAGCGTTCATGGCAAAGGAGACACGAGAGTGGAAAAGATACTTTTCGTTCGTATGCATGGCATCTTGGTAATCTCCAAAGTGGACTAACAATTTTTCGCAGAAGTAGTTTAAAACGGATAAGCACTCTGCCCGGCTCGTAGGCCAACTAAAGTTTTGTGGTTCTATTTCCCCGAAGGTTTCAACATCGGCAGCTTTTATTTCTTCTAAAACAGCGGAGACGTCTTTTCTAAAGGCTCGTTCCTGTGGGATTTCTGGGGTACCCTTCCATTTTTTACGGTTGCTTTGGTCGTAGTTCCATTTACCTCCGTCTGGCTGGCCATTGACCATCATGATGTCGTGTTTCTTTCGCATCATACGGTAAAAGGACTCCATAATAAGCTGTTTCTTTCCTTGAAAGAAGTTTTTGAGCTCGTAACGTTCCGTGTAAAAATGTTCGGTATCAACCACATTGGTTTCTACCGCTAGATTCTTGCAGATTTCTTTCAGCTGATCGTCCAACCGAAACTCATCTGGGAGTTGGTATTCAAATTTTTCGGCCTTGGTTTCCTTTATGTACTTTGTAATTACTTTTTCAAGGTCTTGCGGATTCTTTTTATCCGTAATATTCAGATATATAAATTGATGTCCCTTGGCGGATAGGTCTTCGGAAAAATTGCGCATTGCCAAAAAGAATGCCGTTACCTTTTGTATATGGTGTTTCACATAATCGGTTTCTTGGCGCATTTCTGCCATGACGTAGGTAATATCGTCATCTACGGTTTGGAACCAAGAATGTTTTTGGTTGAGCTGATCTCCTAATATGAGTCTGAGTGTTTTCATTCTAATAGTTTAATTCGTGTAATGTTTTGAATTCACCTACACCTAGCAATGCTTAATTTTGAACTTGAACTTGAACTTGAACTTGAACTTGAACTTGAATTTCAACTAGACTAGAATAGCGTATCCTGCAACCACAAACGTTGAAATTTTCCCTGTGCATCGTACATGTCGGCCTGGCGGGCAATATTAAATTTACGATCTCTTGGGTCGTTACCTACGCCACTGTTATACATCCAATTGCCCCAATTGCTATGCACATCATAATCAATAAGGATACTCTCAAAATAGGCAGCTCCGTAACGCCAATCCTGCTGCCATTCCTTTGACCAGAAACTCGCTACATTTTGCCTTCCCCGGTTACTCATCCATCCCGTAGCTGCCAATTCTTTCATATTGGCATTTACAAAAGGTTCTTGTGTGGCACCGGTAATCCATTTTTTCATCTTACTTTCAGAATACTCCCAGTCATAGTTCTTATCTAAAATTCCGCCTTGTAGAAAAAAAGCATTCCCATGTTTTAGGGAAATGTATTTAAAGAAATCCCTCCAAATAAGCTCAAAGACAAGCCAATAGGTGTCCTGATTTTTTACTTCTTCCTTTTCAAACCGTTGCACCTCCCAATAAATAGTTGTAGCTGAGATACTTCCATTGGCTAGCCATGCCGATAGTTTAGAGCTGTAATCGATACCTATCAAACCGTTTCTGGTTTTTTTGTAATAGGCTAATTTTTTGGTTTCCCAGAAATAGTGCTGTATGCGTTCCATGGCGCTGGATTCCCCTCCTTTAAACGGGAAAGCTGTTCGTGTATCCATTTCAAAATCAGATAGTCCTAGTTCTTTAAGGGACGGAATCTGGGTGTCTCCTTCCAATAGATTACTACGGTCCATTGCGTTAGGTACAGGAATAAGAGGTCTTACTTTACTGTACTTTTCGCACTTTTTTCGAAACGCTGTAAATACCTGCGGAATGTCCTGAACACTGTTGAAAGGAATATCGTCTGGATGAAATAAGAACTGACCAAAATATTCCTCAAAATTCACTAGTGCTGGTACTTTGGCAATAACGGCGTCCAAAACCGCGTTTTCTTCTTTGGTCCATTCCTTTTGTGAATAGATGTTCTGAATACCGTAATCTTTCACAATTTGTGGAATAATATCCTCGGGTTTTTTATGATATACCAATAAAGAAATATTCAGCTCGCGTAAAGATGCTCTCAGCTCCGTGATGGTTTCAATTAAAAATTTGGCTCTATATTTTTCGGTTTTTTTGAATCCAAAACTATCTATTTGGTAATGTCTTGGGTCAAAACAATATACTGCTATAACTTTTTCTCCTGTACAAGCGGATTTTAGCACGGGATTATCGGCAACCCGCAAATCGTTTCGGAACCACATTAGATTTTTCATAGCTTTTTTTACAAATTCAAAAGTCAAATACAAGCGCAAACACAAATAAAATATACAAACTCAAGTTCAAATACACAGGCAAATTTCAACTGCAACAATTACTCACAAAATGCGTTTTTAGTGTAATCAACGACGGTACGGTTCTACGATAATCAATTAGCTTAGTCGTGCCTCCTCGCAAAGATGTTCACGTATTTTTTACCACCCTCTAAAAGCTACCCTCTAAAAGCTACCCACTACCCACTCATTTAGACCTCCTACATTTTTCACTACAATATTTTACTTCCTCCCAATTGCGCTCCCACTTTTTACGCCAGTTAAAATCCAAGCCGCACACAATGCATGTTTTGCTAGGAAGGTTTACTTTTTTATGAGCCATCTAGAATTGATTTGCTCGGTTCATCTGGTTTTGCGTAGGCAAGGCGTTCTATGATTTTTGGTAAGGCGTAGCCATCGATTCCAACGGCACTTATCGCCTCAGTTTTGTCCAAGTGTACCCAGCCATCTTCGGCAATGCTTTCTTCGGGCATGTAAATATGTTCGATTGCACCAATAATCAATAGACATCCATTTTCCTTAATTTCGTATTCATTAATGTACCTGCATCCAATTTTAATGGGACTTTCGTTCACATACGGTGCTTCAAAGCCATCTAGGTAACTTTCTGTAAGTCCGCTTTTTTCAAATTCCGAAGTACCTTCGTCGTACTTGGCCGAAGTATGATGCGCTGCTTTTATCATATTTTTGGAAACTTGGTTCACCGTAAAAGCGCCCGCTGATTTAAAATTGTTGTAAGAATCTCTTCTTACCGTTAATGGTCTAAGAATAAAACCGAGCATTGGAGGATTACTGCCAATATGCACCACGGAATTGAAAATTGCCAAATTTGTATGTCCCGCTGGAGAAATGGTACCTAAAAGGTTACTGGATTTATAGCCCGTACAGCTATTTATCAAATTCGCTCGGTATCTGCTAGGAAGTTCTTCTAAGATTGAAGTAGTAAAATGTTTCAAACGATATTTATTTTGTTTATCAAAAATAAATAAAAGCTAAACAAGAAGCGAATAAAACAGTATCAAATTCTAGGAAATACGGGTAGCCCTTTGCTGCCTGTTGTCCATTAATATTTATTATTTTTATGATTCGTTAGAATTTGGATATAAATCCGCTACCCATGCCGCAAAAGAAAAAGAACATTGCCATTATTGGATCCGGTCTTGTAGGATCATTACTTGCTATTTACCTTAGAAAACATGGGCATGACATTACTGTTTTTGATAGACGGCCCGATATTCGAAATATTAAATTCTCTGGCCGTTCTATAAATTTAGCAATGAGTAATAGAGGGTGGACGGCTCTAAGAGCGGTAGGTATCGAGGAAGAAATCAAAAAAATTGGTATCCCTTTGGATAAACGCGCTATGCATGTGGTGGGGCAACCGGAATACTATCAAAAGTATGGAAAGGAGGGAGAGGCCATTTGGTCTATTTCCAGAGGTGTGCTCAATAAAAAAATGATCGATCTTGCAGAGCATGCCGGTGTAAATTTTCGCTTTAACGAAAAAGTGTGGGATGTAGACCTGCCGGAGGCCAAAATATTTACCGGTGAAACGGAAAAGAGCGAGTGGAAAGAGTACCGGTATGATATCATTTTTGGTTGTGACGGGGCTTTTTCAAGGGTACGCCATAAAATGCAGCGACGCAGTAGGTTCGATTATTCCCAAGATTTTATTGATGTAGGGTACAAAGAGCTCACCATACCGGCTAACGAGGATGGGAGTCATAAGTTAGATAAGAATTCTTTTCATATTTGGCCTAGAGGAAAGTTTATGCTGATCGCCATGCCCAATCTGGACGGTAGTTTTACCTGTACACTTTTTATGCCTTTTGAGGGTGACGTTTCCTTTGAGAATATTAAGACGAAACCACAGGCGCAAAAATTCTTCGCCACCTATTTCCCGAACGTGATGCAGGTAATGGATGATTTGCTGGAGGACTTCTTTAAAAACCCTACCAGTGCGATGGTGACTATGAAATGTTATCCTTGGACCTACTGGGACAAAGTAGCCTTGGTGGGGGATTCCGCACATGCCATAGTGCCATTTTACGGTCAGGGTATGAATGCCGGTTTTGAGGACATCTTTGTTTTAAATCAACTTATAGAAAAACATCAAAACGACTGGGAGGCAATTTTTGGGGAATATCAAGTATCCAGAAAGCCCAATGCGGATGCCATTGCGGAACTTAGTTACCGCAATTTTATGGAAATGAGTAGTAAAACTGCCGACCCAAAATTCCTGCTCCAGAAAAAAATAGAAAAGCGGTTTGCACAAAAATATCCTGAGAAATGGATTCCTGCCTATAGCAGGGTAACCTTCTCCAATAGGCCTTATGCCGAGGCTTTGGCCCTTGGGGATGCACAGGAAGAATTGATGCAGAAAGTAATGCAACTACCCAATATTGAGAGGCTATGGGACAGTTCGGAAGTAGAAAATAAAATACTTTCCTTACTGGCCGAGTAGCCTATTTTTTCTAAGTTTTCGTTCCCTGAAAAATAAAAAAAGGGGAAATGTAAAGGCAATAGCTATCAAAAAGGTAAACGGGATAAACAGCCACCAATAGGTCATTTTTATTTTTCGGGCTTCATAGACCATCCAAATAAGGAAAGTGGTTGCGACGACACTAATGTCCGCACTTATTGATTTTGCAGGTAATGTGGTTACGGTTTGCGCTATAAAATGGGTAATTGAGGTATCTTCTGACTCCAAATAAAAGAGCGCATTAAAATACCAAGTAGCAACAACTCCAATACCGGCCATAAAGAGGAATATAAGTTCTATGGTCGTGAATTTTGGTTTCATTTCTTATTATTTGATAAGACAAAGGATAGATGTAAAAGTAGTGTAGCGAACATAGTTAAAATACAAATTGCTTGGTCTTGGACCGGGCTCTGGCTGACATTTTATTTTCAATTAATTTTTGTCATGTATTAAATGGTTCTTTATTTCTTTGGATTCCATGATGTACGTAGCAACATCTTTTGCCCATATTTGATAAGTTATTTTTGAGGGGTGCACACCGTCACTAAAAAAGTCGGCCGGAGTTATATTTAGTTTATAGCGCTCGATAAAATAGTTGGAACGAACTACACGGGCGTAGCAGTAAACGTTTTCAAAATCGGCTACTATTTTTACCAATTCTTTTCCAAGAATATCCACCAGATTTCCAATGGTAAATCTAATTAAAGAGGTAAACGCTGGAAACTCCTTGATTGGCGGCATATTTATAAATAGGATCGGAACGTTTTCAAATTTCAATCGGAGATTTTTAATCAGTTCACGAACATCTTCACTCCATTTTTTAGGCGTGCTCAGTTCAAAGGCGTCATTCCCTCCAATACCGATAACGATCAAGTCAACTGGATTTTCTGTAATATCAGGGATAATATGGTCATTTAATCTTTTCGCCGTGTAGCCGCTTTTTGCGTGCACCTTCCAATTGATATTGGATTTTAAGGCTGTCGCCAGTTCCTTGGCCAAGGTTCCCGTAAAGCCTTCTTCGTGCGTTTGGACGCCAACACCTGCAATAGTGCTTTCACCGATAGTAATAATACTGAGGGTACGTTCAGAAGAAACGGAATATGACCCTTGGTTTCCCTTTGCTTCTGGTAACTTTGGAACCGTGGATTTTATTTTTTTACCCTGAACATAAAGAATAGGCAAAAGTGGAACCGATATAAGAACGCCTAAACTGTATTTTAAGTTCATATTTTTTAATCCCACCTGTGGGTTTGAATCCTCGAGACTTGCCTCTTAATGTAAGACCAGTTCCAAACACTTTCGTGTGCTAGCATCAAGGTTGTTGATGCGCATATTAATATTCTGTAATAACCAATAACCAATACCCCAATAGCCCAATAACCCAGTAACCCAATAACCCAATAACCCAGTAACCCAGTAACCCAATAACCCTTAACCCTTAACCCTCTTTCTTCCTTTTTATCTCAGATTTTCGCATGGGCATACCGTCAATTAATGTGAAAATGTTGGCTACAGGGACTATATAAGGTTTCTTGAGTTTTACGCCACCATCTTTACCAACGAGAATAATCCCTTTAAAATCCGTTGGAATAGCAAGCGAACGATAGGTTTCAATGGAAGAAAGCCTTGTTTCTTCTCCGTTTGATAAAAGGATGGTTTTAGGTGTGAGTTGAAAAACCATAATGTCCCGTTCTTTTAATTCATCGGATTTTGCTTCCAAAATTTTGAGTTGGGAGTTCATAATGCTTGTTTCCGGTTCTTCGTCTACCAGAAAAATGAGCCTGTTTTCCCATTTGTAATCACTTATATTCTGGGCAAATAACATAGGGGTTAGTGCTAATGAAAGAACAAGGATTATGCTTTTGTTGTATAACATCTTAGCCTAAGCTACATAAAAAAAGCCGACTATCAAAGATAGACGGCTTTTCCTTATTTTGCGAGGATGATTATAATTTAGCAAACATCTTTTGCATTTTTTCGGATTCTTCGTCAGCTAGAGTGGGATCAACCAAAATCCTACCACTGTGCTCATCGGTAATGATTTTTTTTCGCGAAGCTATCTCAACTTGTACCTGCGGTGGTATGGTAAAGAAAGAACCGCCAGAAGCTCCTCTTTCGATTGGAACTACCGCTAATCCGTTCTTTACATTGTTGCGGATTCTTGCGTACGCTTTCACCAAACGTTCCTCTATTTTTCCCTGATATTTCAAGGATTCTTCCAATAGGGCTTTTTCTTCTTTTTCGGTCTCCGCCAAAATAGCGTTCAATTCGCCTTTCTTATGCTTTAAATGCGCCTCACGCTCAGCGAGCCGTTCTTTTGTTTCGGAAATTACTGCCTTTTTTTGGTCAATTTGGGCTTTGAATTCCTTTATGTTTTTTTCGGCAAGTTGTATTTCCAATTCTTGAAATTCCAATTCTTTGGTAATGGAGTTGAATTCCCTGCTATTGCGGACGTTCTTTTGTTGTTCCGTGTATTTTTTGATTAGCGCCTTGGATTCCTCGATAAGGTTTTTCTTAGCACCGATTTCAAAATTAATCGTTTCTAAATCGCTTTTTAGTTTATCCATTCTAGTTTTTAGGCCTAGGACATCATCTTCCAAATCTTCAACTTCTAACGGTAGTTCGCCACGGACATTGCGTATTTCATCAACTCTAGAGTCAATTAATTGCAAATCGTACAATGCTCTAAGCTTTGCTTCTACGGACGAATCTTCTTTTTTTGCCATATTTAAAAATACTTGATAGGATTTGTTATACTTTCCGATAAATGGATTGCAAAATTAGGAATTTTTTTCGTAAGATAATCAACTAAAAGGTTTTTTGTAAACTGCTCAGTTTCAAAGTGTCCAATATCAGCAATGACCATTTGTTTTTCCGCTTGGTAAAACTCGTGATATTTAACATCGGCGGTGACGAAAACATCCGCTCCCGCAGCTTTTGCGGCACCAATGGCAAATGCACCGCTACCGCCTAGAACGGCGACTTTTTTTACGTCCTTGTTCCTAAGCTCCGAGTGGCGCACCACCGCAGCGTTCATTTTCTCTTTTAAGTGGTTCAAAAAGTCTGTTTCGGACATGTTGTTCTCCAATTCACCTATCATTCCCATCCCAATGTTCTGGTCGGTATTTGCAAGCGTGGTAACTTCATAGGCCACTTCTTCATAAGGGTGATGTTCGAATAGTGCTGCAAGTATTTGCTTCTCCTCACTTTTGGAAAAGGTAAGACTTACTTGGGTTTCCTTTTCAAAATGTATTTCGCCAATGGTTCCCTTTACTGGTTGCGCCTTTTCATTTGGTTTAAAACTTCCTGTGCCCTCGACGCTAAAGCTACAGTCGCTGTAATTGCCAATAGCTCCTGCTCCGGCTTTAAACAGGGCATTTTTGACCTTGGTGGCATTTGCTACAGGAATGTACGTGACCAGTTTTTTAATGGTTTCCTTTTGTGGAATTAATATCCGTGTGTTGGTTAGTCCCAGCACCTTGCATATTTTGTGGTTCACTCCAGAAATACTGTTATCGAGTGCGGTATGTATCGCATAGATGGCAATGTCGTTCTTTATGGCTTTTAATACGGTTCTTTCCACATAGTTCCGGCCCGTAATTTTTTTTAGTCCGGCGAAAATAATAGGGTGGAAGCTAACGATAAGGTTAAGATGCTTCTCGATGGCTTCATCCACAACATGTTCCAAGGTGTCCAAGGTGACAAGGATGCCGTTTACCTCCATTCCAGAATTGCCTACCAACAAGCCTACGTTGTCAAAATCCTCTGCGTATCCCAAAGGTGCTAATTGTTCTAAAATACGGGCTACTTCGTTTACTGTCATTTTCGATAAAATATAAGGTTATCAAAGATAAATTATTATATTTTCGTTCCGATGCAACTGCTAAGAAAACTTCTTTTTCCTATCTCCGTAATGTATGCCCTAGTGGTCGTGGTCCGTAACTGGTTATACGACATCGGTATATTTAAATCGCAAACCTTTTCTACCACCACTATTTGCGTGGGTAACCTGTCTGTAGGGGGTACCGGAAAAACACCGATGACAGAGTTTCTTATACGTATCATGGCTCCACGATATAAAGTGGCCATGTTAAGTAGAGGGTATAAAAGAAAATCAACCGGATTTGTACTGGCCAATAAAAAAACAACGGTAGGGGAAATAGGGGACGAGCCATTTCAGATTTTCTCTAAGTTTCCGGAAATTACCGTTGCCGTAGATGCCCATAGACAACATGGTATAGAGCGTTTGGAACAGGAGATTAAACCGGATGTTATTTTATTGGACGATGCATTTCAACACCGAAAGGTAAGCCCAAGTTATTCTATTTTATTAACTACGTACGATAACCTATACATGGAAGATTGGTACTTGCCTACCGGTGATCTAAGGGACGCAAAGTATGCTGCACGAAGGGCCAATTGTATCGTAGTAACCAAATGTCCGGTAACACTAAAGCAAGAGGAGCAAGCTGTTATCAAGAAAAAAATAGATCCTAAGGAGCATCAAACCGTGTTGTTTGCCTATTTGACTTATGCAGAACGCGTCATAGGAAAAGATGGTAGCGTTTTCTTGAGCTTTTTCCAGGATAAGCAACTTAGCTTGGTTACGGGTATTGCCGATCCAAAGCCCTTGACAACTTATTTAAAAAGAAACAATATCGGATTTGAACACTTGGCGTATGGCGACCATCACTTTTTTACAAAAAACGAATTGGAAGTTTTAAAAAAGAAACCGTACGTTCTTACTACGGAAAAGGACTATGTTAGATTAAAGGATGATTTGGACAATCTATGGTATATTCCCGTATCACACTCTTTTTTAGGCAATGGAGAAGTGATTTTAGAACAGGCACTTGAAGGACTTATGACTCGCTAATATTCTTTTTTTTATCGAATATGTTCTCCCCTATTTTTTGATAAAAAATTTCAGGTTTAAAAGGTTTGGTTACAACATCGTCACATCCGGCGGCATAGAAGCTTTCTAGACTATCGTCAAGGGAAATGGCCGTCAGTGCGATTATAGGGGTGCGTTGGTCAAATTTTCGAATTTGTATGGTAGCCTCCTCGCCGCTAATACCGGGCATGTGAATGTCCATTAAGATGGCATCGTAAACGTTTTCTTTTGCTAGGATTACCGCATCTTCTCCCCATTACTGGCAATATCACTGGTAATCTCTTTTTTGGTCAGCATTTTTTTGGTGATTACTTGGTTTATTTTGTTATCCTCCACAATCATAAGGTGTAGCCCCTTAAAATCATAATCGCGCTGGGTAACTTCAAAGCTAATATCCTCTGGCAGGTCGTCCAGGCTTCTCATATCTATTTCAAAGAAAAAGGCACTCCCTTTTCCAAGTTCACTTTCTAATCTTATTTCGCTATCAAAAAGACTTAATAAGCTTTTTACGATGGTAAGACCAAGTCCTGTGCCTCCATATTCCCTATTGATCTGAATGGAACCTTGTTCAAAACCATCAAAAATACTTTTTTGTTTTTCCTTGGATATGCCGATTCCATTGTCCCTTACTTCAAAGAATATCTTTACATCTTCATTCTCTTTGTGCAACAATTTAGTGGTAACGGTAACTTGGCCGTCTTTTGTAAATTTTATGGCATTTCCTATCAAGTTCATAAAAACCTGTGAGAGCTTTAAGGGGTCGCTCATTAAATGTCCGGGAATGTTCTTATCAAAGGTCAATACAAGTTTGGTATTGTTCGCTTTTGCACTTTGTTGTAGCGAATCCATTACCTCGTTCATAATTTTCTTTAAATTGAAATCCATATTCAAGGGTTCCAATTTGTTGGCGTCTATTTTATTGATGTGAAGAATGTCGTTAATAAAGTTCAGGAGATAGTCTCCTGAAAATTTTAAGGCCTTTAAATGCTCCTTCTGATGTTCTTGCGGGTTTTCTTCCAGCAATAAATGGGTAAGCCCGGTTACTGCGTATAAAGGTGTACGTAGTTCATGGCTAACGGTAGATAAAAAGTTGGTCTTAGCCTCCATTGCCTGTACCGCTCCGTCCCTTGCCACTTGGAGTTCCTTGTTCTTCGTATGCAGCAGATCGTTGGTCTTTACCTTAATTTGATTGTTTCGGAACAGGGATACCGCCAATAATGAGATGATAATAAGGAAAGCCGACGCTAGAATTGCGGTAATTTCGGACCTATTTTGGGATTCGGTAAGTTCGTCTACCTTGGTTTCCAGGCTAACGATCTGATTCGTTTTTATATCATCGCGTATTTTATCCGCTGTCTTTACTTCTACCTTAAGCTTTTCGACATTAAAAATGGAATCGTTGATCTGTAATAAATTTTGACTTTTGGTGTAGGCGTTCTCATAGAGCCCTAATTGCTCATAGATTTTTGCCAACAGCACGTTCGCTTTTTTGGATTCCATGACAAAACCGTGGGTATTTGCCATTTTTAAAGCATCCTCCCCGTTTTTTGCACTTTCGTTGAGCTCGCCCTTTTTTAAATAGAGTTCTGCAAGCCCTAAATAAGCTTGGGTTCTTAAAAAATCCTTTTCATAGATATCGGTATTTACAACAAGGGAATTAAGATTTTTTGTGGCACTTTCATATTTTTCAAGATTTAGATAAACTTTGGCTTCTGCCAATAGAATGTTGTTAAAAAAATTTCGATCGTTATTGATCTGCTTTGCTTTTTCCAACATGGACAGTGCTTGAAAATTCTGGTCGCTCCTATACAACAAAATAGCCTCGATATATTTGTGTATGGCATCGCCATAGGGGTAGGCGGTATCCTTTAAGAGAACACTGGCCCTATCCCAGTAAAATTGTGTATCTGCTTCACGATCTAGTTTAAGATATAAAATGGCTAATTCATGGTAGGAATCTATAAGAGCTTTTACATCTTCGTTTTTTTCCGCTTCTTCAGCTGCCTTGTCCAAGGTTTCCAAGGCAAGATCTATTTTGTTTTGGTTTCTAAGGTTCCGGGCTTCGTTTAGGTAGGGTGCAACATCCTTGTAAGGTGTTGTTTCTTGGGCAATAGTGAGACTTCCTAGGCTTAAAACCAGGAGTAGTGCAAAAAAGTGCTTTAGCTTCTTATGTGAACGTATAAATTTCAAACAAACTGTTTATTGCTCATAAAATCGATCAGGTCTATAATTCTGCTACTATACCCTGTTTCATTATCGTACCATCCAATAATTTTCACCATTTTTCCGATTACCGAGGTCATCTGAGAATCAAACGTACAAGAGTGATAACTATTGTTTATATCGATGGATACAATAGGGTCTTCCGTGTAAAAAAGTATATTTTTAAACTCATTTTCCGACGCACGTTTAAAAGTATCGTTAATTTCTTGGATACTGGTAGGTTTTTTTACATTAAAGGTAATATCCGTTAAAGAGCCATTTGGAACAGGTACCCTAATGCCACAACCACCAATGACTTCTGCCAAGTCGGGAAATATTCTGGTAAGCGCTTTCGCCGCACCCGTGGTCGTGGGAACAATGGACTGGGCCGCAGCTCTTGCACGTCTTAGATCTCTGTGGGGCCGATCGTGCAGGCTCTGGTCGCTCGTGTAGGAGTGAATAGTGGTGATATAGGCCTGTTCAATACCGCAAAGTCCTTGTATTACCTTGATCATTGGTGCAGCGTTATTGGTAGTACACGAAGCATTTGAGATAATATCATCTTCCTTTTTCAAGGTTTGTTCGTTAATACCAAACACAACCATTTTAATGTCTTCTTCTTCTGGTGGAACGCAAAGTATTACTTTTTTTGCTCCATTGGCGATATGATGGCCAAGCTGCTTTCGAGTTTTGAACTTGCCCGTACATTCCACTACAACATCTACAGCGCAACTTTTCCAGTTAATTTCGGTGGGGTGGACTTCACTGGTAAGTCTAACCTTATGGTCGCCAACAATGATGTGTTCTTCATCAAACCCAATTTTCGTAGAAAGGATGCCATGTATACTATCGTACTTCAATAAATGGGATAAGGTTCTGGTGTCCGATAGGTCGTTTATGGCAACGATATTGATATTGGGGTGCTCTTGTGCCAACCTAAAGAAGGTTCTGCCTATTCTTCCGAAGCCATTGATTCCTACATTTATTTGTTTCATAGGGACGGCGTCAGCTTTTTTTACTTAGTTGGTGGCCCATGGTATTCACGGATAGGTTGCTTTTTTAATATAAGATGACGAAAAGTAGCACTAATTTAATATGTACCCTCGTTTAAAGTAAATGTTTATGTGCCTTGTAAGAAGATCTTACCAAAGCACCACTTTCCACATGTCTAAAGCCCATTTCCAGCCCAATTTCCTCATATTTTTTAAACTGTTCTGGTGTAATGAATTCCTTTACGGGTAAATGCTTTTTCGAGGGCTGTAAATACTGACCTATGGTTACGACATCTACGTTCACATTTCGAAGGTCTTTTAGTGTCTGGATTACTTCCTCCTCTAACTCTCCAAGTCCCAGCATAATGCCAGATTTGGTTCTGTTGATTCCTTTTTCTTTTAAGTATCTGAGTACTTCTAGACTGCGTTCGTATTTTGCTTGTATGCGTACCTCGCGCGTAAGTCTTTTAACAGTTTCCATATTATGGGAAACTACTTCGGGCGAAACCGCAATGATACGGTCCAAATGTTTCTCTATTCCTTGAAAATCGGGCAACAGTGTTTCCAGCGTGGTTTCGGGGTTCATTCTGCGTATCGCTTGTACCGTTTCTGCCCAGATGATCGAACCCATGTCCTTAAGATCGTCTCGATCCACAGAGGTGATTACGGCATGTTTTATACCCATAATCTTAATGGAGCGTGCCACTTTTTCCGGTTCTGCCCAATCCACATCTTCCGGTCTTCCGGTCTTAACACCGCAAAAGCCGCAAGACCGCGTACAGATATTACCTAAAATCATAAAAGTGGCAGTGCCCTCTCCCCAACATTCTCCCATATTGGGACAGCTTCCACTCGTACATATAGTGTGTAGGTCGTATTTTTCTACGAGGCCCCTTAATTGAGTGTATTTTTTACCCGTTGGGAGTTTAACTCGTAACCATTTTGGCTTGCCTTTTGGTGGTGCTATGTTTTCTTTTACTGCTACGGACATGCTACTTTTTTAGACAAATATACAAACTATATCATGGATGCAAAGACTCGCAAATGATAGGTGAAGTCTTCGATTTTTTTATCTTTCTTGATGATTCTTGGTAGAACTTCCCCGGTTTATCATTAGAATAGCTAGAGTGCTGAAAACATGGTTAATATATCTGGGCCGAGGTCTTTGATCTAAAGGTAGTTGTTCGCTTAAGATAAAAATTACGCTTTACTGGAAATAATTTCAGCCAACAGTTTTTTTGCCCTTAACAATTTTACCTTAATATTATTAATAGGTTCATTCAGTTTTTCGGCAATATCGGCATAGCTAAGCTCATTAAAATACCGTAGGTTGATGACCTCTTGGTAATGAGGTTTTAGTTTTTTGATATCGCGAAGCAAATCTGCAAGGTTTTGTTCTTGGATCAGGCGATCTTCCATAGAAGGTGCGTCGTCCAACATTTTTTTTATGGCTTCCCCGTTGCCTCTGGTATCTAGAATGTTTCTTTTTCTTTTGCGGACAAGGTCTATGTGTATGTTCTTGGAAATTGTAATTAACCAGGTTTTAAAAACGTACGTTTCCTTGTAAGTGTCTATTTTGTCAAATGCTTTGGAGAAGGTCTGTATGGTAATGTCTTCTGCGTCGTTTTCGTTTTCGGTACGTTTTAGTTGAAAACCGTAAACATCGTTCCAAAAAGTATCCAATAAACGACTAAAAGCAATTTGGTTGCCCATTTTGGCTCTGGTAATAGTCTCTTCTATAGCCTCCGTGTTATCCAATCCTAGTCTTATATCATTATTTTATAGCTGTAAATAGTGTAAACCAGCTAGGCAATGTTGTCATTTTTGCAATCCTGCTCACCTGGTAGTTTGCCGCACATGCCGCAAGCTTCGCCGTCCTGATTAAGGAACGGACTCTGGCTTGCGCAGGTTCCCGCAAATTTACCGTCTTTTTTGGCCCATATTTTTATAGCGATACCTAAGAAAGCAATACCTAAAAGTGCAATAGTAAGAAGTAAGAGTTTCATCCGTGTACAATTTCAAGAAATCAATAAATGTAAATCTATCCGTAGCACGTTACACTAGCATTACACAATATAAAAAAGGTAATTTTTTTGGTGTATACGGCACTACAACAAACAAAGATATAAAAATAAAGCCCCATTTAGGGGCTTTAGCATTACTTTAATACGGATGTTTAGTAGGCGATATTCGCAACTATATTTTCTACGGTAGGATTTTGATTTCCCCCTTTTGGCTCAATCGTAATGTACCCTACTGCATTTTTGGCGTAAGGTAGCGCCAAAAGGTTGTCATTAGTCGCCGCTTCTTCGATAATGCCAAGATTAACCATTTCTCCGTTCACCTCTGCCCACATTTGAAAACATTGATCTTCGGGAAGATTAGGTAATTTTTTTACATTGATGTACGATAATCTTTTTACCGGATTTATGTATGCAACAGCTTTTAGCTCCTTGGCCTTCGTATTTCCCCTAACGTTATACTTTTTGGTCTGTGGATTGTTAAGGACAATAAATTGGTTTCTTACATCCTCCAATTGTTGTTTCATATCCTCTTCCAACAGTTTTATTTTGTTGCTTACCATGGTGTTTTCCTCTTGTAGGCTCTGGTTTTGGTCCCAGAAGAAAAAAGAGGCACTGGCAAACATACATGCAACGATGCTCGCAGCCATTGCATATCTAAAGAACTTACGCCTCCCCGCGCGTTCCGAACGGATCCTAGCAACGATTTTTTCTTTAAGTCCGTCTGGTGATTGTACAGCGTGAAGCTTTGCGTAGATTTCCAGGTTTTCTTGAAGTTCGTCGTATACCTTTCGTACTTCCGGATACATTGCAATATATCTTTCCGCTTGTAAGGTTTCCATTTCTGTAGTACTACCTAAAAGATATCGTTCAAGGATGTCCGAATCTAAAAATATTTTTATTTTTTCTACCATTGTATCATATTTAAAAGCAGTGCTAAAGTTGCCGGCCCATAGACTTTACGCAGTTCCCTAAGGCCAATTTTAAGTCTGGATTTTATCGTTCCCAGCGGGATATCCAATTCTTCACTAGCTTCTTGTTGGGTCATTCCTTGAAAAAAGAGGGCATCCAAAACTATTTGATACTTGTCCTCTATCTTATCCAAATGCTGCTGGATGTCCATAAGTTCCGGTCTGGTACTTTCAACACCTATGTTATATACGTCCGAAACGTCTATTTGGATTTCCTTATCGGTTTTTGTGTTTACACTTCTTAATTTGTCAATGGCGGTATTCCTTATAATTCTGAATAACCAGGTAAATAATTTTGCTTTTGAGGGGTCGTAGGTATCAGCCTTCTTCCAGATTTTAACGAAGCTTTCTTGCAGTACATCTTGTGCAAGATCATCACTACGGACCACTTTTTTAGCTACACCAAGTAAAGTATCTCCATAATTGTCGTACAACAGGGAAATGGCTTTGTCATTTCGTTCCTGTAATAATTCCACAATATGTTTTTCCAGAAGTGTGCTCATAAAAGGGTACGGAACTTTTAGGGTTTAAACATCCGAACGGTTGTGTAGTCCGTATATTCTCTAAACGCTAATTTATAAAATTGATTGTTAAGGCTTAGGGCTCTAAGATATATATCTTTTTAAGTACGCAGCTGGTAACTGCTACTTATTTTTTGGTTAGTTTGGTTTGGTTTAGCTCTCATAATTTTAATTGTGAGGGCTATTTTATTAGATTTACTTCTGGCCCAATTTTAATATTAAACCTCTGTTTTACGGAAGCAACGATGGTATTCGCAAGTTCCAGTATTTCTTTTCCTGTGGCATTTCCGTAATTAACTAAAACAAGGGCCTGCTTTTCATGAACCCCGGCATCTCCAAAACGTTTTCCTTTAAAACCACATTGTTCTATGAGCCAGCCAGCTGGTATTTTGTATTGGGTGTCCGAGATTTTATAAAAGGGGGCTTGGGGGTTGTCTTGGCTAAACCGATTAAAGGTATCATGGTCAATAACGGGGTTCTTAAAGAAGCTGCCGCTATTCCCTAAATCCTTTGGATCCGGTAATTTACTGTTCCTAATATTTATGACTGCGTTCGAAACCTCTTTTATAGTAGGATTTGAAATGTTGTGTTTTGTTAACTCCTGTTCAATAGCACCATAACTCGTGTTTAGTTTGTGGTTTTTCTTTGTAAGTTTAAACGTAACAGAGGTGATAATATATTTGTCCTTGCCCTCGTTTTTAAAATAGGATTCTCGGTATCCGAACTTACAATCATCTTTTGAAAAGTGGTGTAATTCCTGTGTGATTCTATTAATGGCCTCGCAACTAACAAAACAGTCTTTTAGTTCGGCTCCATAGGCTCCGATATTCTGTACCGGTGCGGTGCCCGTGTTCCCGGGGATAAGGGACATGTTTTCCAGTCCGCCATATCCGCGTTCTAGGCACCAAAGTACGGTTTCGTGCCAGTTTTCCCCCGCCATTACTTTAATCATTGCATGCTCATCGGTTTGGGAAATAACAGTGATTCCCTTAATGGCTATATGTATGACCAGTGCGTCTATATCGGTAGTCAGTAACATATTGCTACCACCGCCCAATATGAATTTTTGGTGAAACCCGTCGCGTTTTAAGATTTCGCTAAGCTCATCTACTGTTTGTACCTGCACAAAGAATTTTGCTTTCACATCAATTCCGAAGGTATTGTAAGCTTTAAGGGAAAAATCTTTATTAATTTCCATTAGCCAATATAGCTTTTTAATGCTTCTCCTAGAATATGTACAGCCCGCTTTAAACTATCTTGGTCCAAGACATAGGCAATTCGTATTTGGTTCTTTCCCAGTCCGGGAGTGGCATAAAATCCACCCGCCGGTGCAACCATTACTGTTTCATTATCTACTCTAAAGTCTTCCAATAGCCATTGTGCAAAGTCGTCGGCATCCGCTATTGGTAGCTCTACGATACAATAGAATGCTCCTTGAGGTTTTGCGACTTTTATTCCATCTATCTTTTCAAGTTCGGCGATAAGGATATTCCTCCTTTGTAGGTATTCTGTCTTTACGTCGTCAAAATAACTTTGTGGTGTATCCAAAGCAGCTTCTACGGCAATTTGAGCATAGGTAGGCGGTGATAGCCTAGCTTGGCCAAATTTGAGTGCCGTAGCGATAACGTCTTGGTTCTTTGTGACTAAAAAACCTATTCTGGCCCCGCACATGCTATACCTTTTGGAGACCGAGTCTATAATGATGGCATGTTGGTCCAAAGTTTCTTCCTGTAAAATGGAATAGTGCTCTTTATCGTCATAGGTAAACTCTCTATACACTTCATCGGCGATTAAAAATAAGTCGTGTTTTTTTACAATAGATGCCAATTTTTTTATTTCTTCCTTGCTGTAAAGATAGCCCGTGGGATTTCCTGGATTGCAGATTAGAATAGCCTTGGTTCTTGGGGTTATCAACTTTTCGAAATCCTCGATAGGAGGCAGGGAGAAGTTATCCTCGATCTTGGAGACCACAGGAACGACTTTTACGCCGTTCGCAGTCGCAAAGCCATTGTAATTGGCATAAAAGGGTTCGGGTATAATAATTTCGTCATCATTGTCCGCTATACTGCCCATGGCAAAAGACAACGCTTCCGAACCTCCTGTAGTTACTATGATTTCACTTGCTGTAATGTTAATTTGATGTTTTGCATAGTAACCGGCAACCTTTTCCCTAAAGGATTCGGACCCCTCTGTACGGCTGTATTCCAATACAGAAAGATTATTGTTCTTAACCGCGTCCAAAGCGAGTTGCGGAGTTTTAATGTCGGGTTGGCCAATATTCAGATGGATAACCTTTGCGCCTTTTTTCTTGGCATTTTCTGCGAAAGGAACTAGTTTTCTTATTGGGGATTGAGGCATGGAAAGCCCTTTTCTAGATACAGATGGCATACAATTTTATTTTTCACAAAAGTGATAAATCATAACCGATATTACAACAGAACTACCTATTATTTATAGCGCTTATGAATGTTAAATTAAGCGTCTTAAGGTAAATATTATGTATCTTAAGAGGGATTAGAATATTAGTTATGAGAGGTTTAAGGAATTTATTGATTTTGATGTTGGTTTTCGGGTGCTTTTCACAATTGGAGCTGTTTGGGCAGCGGTACCAATTGAAGGACGGTAGGAAAGCGGAAAAAATAAAATTTGAGCTGCTGAACAACTTAATGATAATTCCCATGGAGGTCAATGGAGTAGCCCTTTCCTTTGTGTTGGATTCCGGTGTAAACAAGCCTATACTTTTTAATTTGGCCGATCAAGATTCTGTTCAACTGAACAATGTTTCGGAAGTATCTATAAATGGACTTGGGGAGGGTGAAGCCGTGAACGCCTTGAGGTCTCACGGTAATAGGTTTCGCCTAGGAACTATTGAAAATGCGTCTCAAGAATTATTTGTGGTCATGGATGCGGCCATTAATTTTTCCCCAACTTTAGGAATTCCCGTGCACGGCATTATCGGGTTTGATCTGTTTAGGGATTTTGTTGTAGAAATAGATTATGGAAAACGGTTTCTAAAATTTTATGACCCAAAAGCATATAGCTATAAAAGAAACGCCAATAGTGAATCATTTGATATTTCCTTGGTTCATAACAAGGCCTATTTAAATGCCAAAGTAGGATTGGAGAACGATGAAACCGTGGCTGTTAAAATGCTGTTGGATACAGGAAGTAGCGATGCTATTTGGCTTTTTGAAAACGATAGTATTGTTTTGCCAAGCAATAATTATGAAGATTTTTTAGGTAAAGGACTGGCAGGGGACGTGTATGGAAAACGAACTAGGATATCGCATATTCAAATAGGAAGTTTTGTATTAAAGGATGCAAAAGCCGCTTTCCCGAACATGTCCGTTTTTGGGGCTATAACGGATTTAGGAGATAGGAACGGTACCCTTGGAGGTGCATTGCTAAAACGGTTCAATATCGTTTTTGACTATCCAAATGAACGTATTTCATTAAAAAAGAACCGAAATTTTAAGTTACCGTTTCAGTTCAATATAAGTGGTATAAACCTGCAACATGCAGGGGTTCGTTATATTTCGGAACGTATCATGAACGTAACCGAAAACACCGAGTATGGTAATGTGCAAATAATGATGGCCGGTGCTACAAGACTAAGTTTGGTACCCGAGATCGTTGTTTCCGGAATAAGGGTTGGTAGTCCCGCATATTCGGCCGGTCTAAAAGAGGGAGATGTAATTTTAGCGGTCAACGGTAAGCGGGTCCATAGGTATAAACTACAGGAGATTTTGCAGATGCTTAACAAAGGGAAACATGAAAGCGTAAAGGTTCGGGTCTCCAGGCTTAATCGGGATTTGATTTTTAGTCTTAAGCTAAAAGAATTGTTTAAATAAAAAAGACCCAAATTAATGGGTCCTTTCGCAATTAAAATTTCTAAAAGTATATACGCTTACTTAGCGCCTTCTCCTTTAACCTCTCCTTTGATCTTAAGGACTTTTGTTGGTGTATCGGCATTTGAGATTACGGTAATCGCTTTTCTGATGGGTCCAACACGATTTGTATCGTATTTTACCTGGATCTCACCTGTTTTACCTGGCATAATCGGAGCCTCCGGCTTTTTTGGAATCGTACAACCACAGCTAGACCTTACATCACTAATTATGAGTGGCGCTTTTCCGGTATTGGTAAATTCAAATACACGAATACCGTCTGCTCCTTTGGTAATTTCACCGTAGTCCACCGTTTCGGTTTTGAACTCTATCTTGGCCGCAACATCTTGGGCCGTAAGGCTAAATCCTAATAATCCTACAAATAAGAAAAGTACTAGTTTTTTCATTGTTTTAAAATTTAAGGGATACCAAAGCTAATTCTTTTCAGAACAACCTCAAAATCCTTTTGTTATACTCTAACGTTACTTATTTTTGTTTCGTATTTACAATAGGGAAGAAAAGGGCCCGATTAGATAATTTAACATATCTTTTCGGCTTTGTTTTTTAATCCCATCAACCTAAACATTACCAAAAACTGTTCCAATTATGGAAATACCGTCCAAATATGACCCTAAGAGTGTAGAAGGCAAATGGTACGACTACTGGATGAAAAACAATTTTTTTCATTCCACACCAGATGCTAGAGAGCCATACACCATAGTAATACCACCACCAAATGTTACGGGAATCCTGCACATGGGGCACATGCTCAATAACACCATACAGGATGTATTGATAAGAAGGGCGCGTTTAATGGGGAG
Organism: Maribacter chungangensis; assembly: GCF_042676845.1. NCBI lineage: Bacteria > Pseudomonadati > Bacteroidota > Flavobacteriia > Flavobacteriales > Flavobacteriaceae > Maribacter > Maribacter chungangensis. Next base: position 265,218 of record NZ_JBHTHY010000007.1, on the reverse strand, counting down.
AAATGCCTGTTGGGTGCCCGGTATGGACCATGCCTCTATTGCCACAGAGGCAAAGGTGGTTGCCAAACTAAAGGCCGACGGTATAAAAAAGGCAGATCTTAGTAGGGAAGAATTTCTGAAGCACGCTTGGGACTGGACAGACGAATATGGAGGTGTTATTTTAGATCAACTTAAAAAATTGGGATGTTCCTGCGATTGGGACCGTACGAAGTTTACCATGGATGACGATATGTCAGCCTCCGTGATAAAGGTTTTTGTAAATCTGTTTGATAAAGGGTTGATCTACAGAGGACATAGGATGGTGAATTGGGACCCTGAGGCCAAAACTACGCTTTCCGATGAAGAGGTAATTTACGAGGAAAAGCAAGGGCTATTGTACTATCTGGCCTACCAAGTTGAAGGTTCCAATGAAAAAGTGACCATTGCTACCACTAGGCCCGAGACTATTTTAGGGGATACAGCCATTTGTATCAACCCAAATGACGACAGGTTTGGGCATTTAAAAGGTAAGCGCGTAGTTGTTCCTATTTGTGGTAGGGTTATTCCGATTATAGAGGACGACTATGTAGATATGGAATTTGGAACCGGGTGCCTAAAAGTTACGCCTGCCCATGATGTTAACGATAAGGCTTTAGGCGAAAAACATCAGTTGGAAACCATAGATATTTTTAACGATGATGCCAGCCTTAACAGTTTTGGACTTCACTACCAAGGCAAGGACAGGTTCGTAGTTCGTAAAGAAATAGCCAAAGAACTGGAAGACAAAGGGTTTTTGGTAAAGACGGAAACACATATCAACAAAGTGGGTACTTCAGAACGTACCAAAGCTGTTATTGAACCCAAACTGTCCGATCAGTGGTTTTTGAAAATGGAAGATTTGGCAAAGCCTGCCTTGGATGCCGTTATGAGCACGGGCGATGTGAAACTATACCCCAAAAAATTCGAAAATACCTATCGCCATTGGATGGAAAATGTACGGGACTGGAATATTTCGCGCCAGTTATGGTGGGGACAACAAATTCCTGCTTATTACTATGGCGATGGGGAAAACGATTTTGTAGTAGCGGAAACCAAAGCCGAAGCGTTGACCAAAGCTCAGGCGGCTCTTTCGGCTAAAGGAGAGCATAGATCATTAGTGTTGGAAGATTTGCGACAAGATCCCGATGTTTTGGACACTTGGTTTTCTTCTTGGTTATGGCCGATTAGTGTTTTTGGTGGAATTTTGGAGCCCGAAAATGAGGAGGTGAACTACTACTATCCCACCAACGATCTGGTCACAGGACCCGATATTCTTTTCTTTTGGGTGGCTAGGATGATCGTCGCGGGATATGAATTTAGAGGTGAACGCCCTTTTGAAAATGTATACTTTACTGGTTTGGTGCGCGATAAGCAACGCAGAAAAATGTCCAAGTCGCTTGGTAATTCTCCAGATGCACTTAAGCTAATTGATGACTACGGAGCGGATGGCGTTCGGGTAGGCCTACTTTTAAGTTCTGCAGCAGGTAACGATTTAATGTTCGATGAGGACCTTTGCCAACAGGGGAAAAATTTCGCCAATAAAATATGGAACGGATTCCGACTCTTACAGGGTTGGGAAGTAGGTGATCTACCGCAACCAGAAGCCTCGAAGTTGGCCTTGGAGTGGTATGATTCCAAGTTTAACGAGACCGTGTTGGAAATAGAGGATCATTTTAGTAAATACCGTATCTCCGATGCGCTAATGTGCATCTATAAATTGGTGTGGGACGATTACAGTTCCTGGTTATTGGAACTGGTGAAACCGGCATACCAAAAACCTATAGATAAAACCACCTTCGATGCCGTAATTCAAGTCTTCGAGAATAATTTAAAGTTACTTCATCCTTTTATGCCTTTTTTAACGGAAGAAATTTGGCAGCATATCTCTAACAGAAAGCCCGAAGATGCCCTTGTGGTTTCACAGTGGCCTAAAGCAGGTAACGTAGATATGGGCTTGATCAAGGAATTTGAGTTTACGCAAGAAGTTATTGCGGGAGTGCGCACCATCCGAAAAGATAAGAACATTCCCATGAAAGAGGCCTTGGAGCTATCTTTGCTAAATGAAGAAAAGACGCCTGCCAGATGGGATGTCGTTGTAAAGAAACTTACCAATGTTTCTGAAATCTCGTATATAAACGCCCCACTTGAAGGAGCGCTGTCGTTTAGAGTGAAAAGTAACGAATATTTTGTTCCCATGTCCGGTGCCATTGATATCGAGGCCGAAGTTCTGAAGATTACGGAGGAACTTAATTATACAAAGGGATTTTTAAAATCGGTTCAGAAAAAACTATCCAACGAGCGATTTGTAAACAACGCGCCCGAACAAGTTGTGGCGATGGAAAAGAAAAAAGTTGCGGACGCGGAGGCGAAAATAGAGACCTTGGAAAAGAGTTTGGCCAGTTTGCAGTAGCTACTCAATTATTAAATGATGCAGAGGTAATTACTATTGATCGCAAAGTAAATGGGCTTAAAAAAGGGGTTGAGGTTAGAATGCTTTGAAAAATTCTCTTTTTTTTGGATAAAACCGTTCTAAACTATGTCTAAACAAAGAGAAATTTCCAATAAGGTAAGGGAATATCATAGGTATCTTGGTTTCTTTTTGGCAGGTATTATGGCGATGTACGCCATCAGTGGAATTGTGTTGATTTTTAGGGATACCGATTTTTTAAAGAGAGAAACAAAACACGAAAAAAAGCTTGAACCAGGCTTAAATGCCGAAGCCGTTGGGAAGGAGATTAAGATTAAAAATTTGGAGTTTCAGTCTTTAGACAGCACCATAGCCGCTTTTGAACAAGGTTATTATAACGTGGAGACCGGCGAAGTAACCTATACTAAAAAAGCACTTCCGCTGGTGTTGGATAAAATGACACATTTGCATAAAGCAAAATCCGCAGATCCGTTGTACATATTGAATATATTTTTTGGTGTTGCATTGTTGTTCTTTGTCCTTTCTTCTTTCTGGATGTTTTTGCCAGGGACTTCTATATTTAAAAAAGGATTATATTTTTCGGCTGCTGGCATGGCACTTGTCATAATTTTGCTACTACTTTAGAATATTCGTCTAATCGATTATAATCTTATTCGTTTAGATTTTCCTGTTTCTCATCAAACTAACGGATACATATTATACCAATTTAAGTTTTGAATGTCGTATTGAAAATTTGAATTATTTTTTTCTCAGTTTAGGAACGAAATCTAAGCATAGCATTAGCTATGGTTCTATTTTATGACGACAAATGAGTAAAAAAGAAACCTGTTTTATGCGACATCTAGAATTTAAATTGGTATTAGTATATGAACAACACCCTAAGTAGTCTTTTGAGGAAGATGAGGTTTCTTACCTTTTACAGCGGGGCTAGTTGCAGATAGGCACGTGCTTCCATAACCTTTGATTCGTATGCTGCGATGGGATTTGTAAGTCTAGCCTGTAGTGAAAATCTTGATGGTTAAAATTTACTGTCATTTTAATAAATTGTATAACTTACAGAGCCTATTAAAATAAAAACCATGAAAAAAATAGTGATTTTAAGTATCTTGTTTGTGGGTGTTGTAGCCAGTGCCCAAGAAACCTCCCTAACCGTGTTGCCGGAAGCCATCCAAATAAAAACTGCGGTTTTACCCGCTCCTGAAGCGGACAAGGATGGTGCCATGGTGTACGGTTATAATGCGCAAGGTGATTTTGTCGTGTTAAGGGAGGGGACTAATAATTTGATCTGTTTGGCCGATGACCCTAAAAAGAAAGGGATTAGTGTGTCCTGTTATTCAAAGAAATTAGAGCCTTTTATGAAACGGGGAAGGGAACTGACCGCAGAGGGAAAGGACTTTAACGAAAAGCGGGAAATAAGGGGTATGGAAGTTGCCCAAGGTAAATTGGAAATGCCCAAGGAACCCAGTATGACCTACATTTATTATGGAACCGATGAGGGCTATAATCCTGAAACGGGGGAATTGTCAGATGGTCAGTTCAGGTATGTTATATACACCGCATTTGCTACGACCGAATCTACGGGTCTTCCGGACAAGCCCCATGCCAAAGGCATGCCTTGGCTTATGGATCCCGGAACGTTTCGGGCGCATATTATGATAGGGCCTTTTAATTAAAGTATCGCCGAATGGAAACCTATGCCAAGGCATTGCTGTATGCTATTCCTTTTTTTATGTTGTTGTTGGTTTTTGAAATTACCTACGGGTATATCGTAAAGAATCAAAAACATAAGCTAATGGATTCTGTATCCAGCATCAGTTCTGGCCTTACCAATATAATCAAGGACTCTCTTGGTATTGGGCTGGTATTGATATCCTATCCTTTTCTGTTGGAGCATTTATCGCTATTTGAGATTCATACTAGTTGGGTAGTCTGGTTTGTTGCATTTTTAGCCATTGATTTTGCCGGTTATTGGAACCATAGGCTTAGTCATAAGGTTAATATTTTTTGGAACCAACATGTTATTCATCATAGTAGTGAGGAATTTAATTTGGCCTGTGCGTTGCGGCAGCCTATTTCCAATCTCTTTGGGTATTTCGCTTTTTTATTGATTCCTGCTGCACTGTTGGGGGTTCCCAACCAGGTAGTCGCGGTTTTGGCGCCGGTTCATTTGTTTGCCCAGTTTTGGTACCATACCCAGCATATTGGTAAATTGGGGTGGCTGGAATATGTGATTGTGACACCTTCGCAACATCGGGTGCATCATGCTATAAACCCGGAATATATCGATAAAAATTTGGGTCAGCTTCTTTGTATATGGGATCGGTGCTTTGGTACGTTTCAAGAAGAGTTGGATAATGTTCCGCCGCAGTACGGGGTTTTGAAGCCTGCTAAAACCTGGAATCCGGTGCATATCAATTTTCAGCACTTTTGGAGATTATTGCAAGATGCATGGCGTACCACTAGCTATAGGGATAAATTGCGAATTTGGTTTATGCCAACCGGATGGAGACCAGCGGACGTTGAGGCCAAATATCCCATTGAAGACGTTATTACCGATGTCTATTCCTTTCGAAAGTATGAAACACCTTCTTCGGTGCTGTTTAACATGTACATCGTTTTTCAGCTGTTGTCCACCACATTTTTGTTACTCTTGTTGTTTTCTAACTTTAGTGCGTTGGATACGGTAGAACTTATGGTTTATGGTGGTTTTATATTTATGGGCATTTATGGTTACACGAGTTTAATGGATGGTGTCTCCTATGGTTTTTGGATAGAGGTTTCAAGATCTGTAGTTGGTATGGTTTTCTTGCTCTCCAATGATAATTGGTTCATTACAAGCGACCTTATGATATGGGGAAGAGTTGCGATTTTCCTTTATTTATTGCTCACCTTCGTTGCGGTGCTCTATTTTAATTTTAATAGGCATACAAATAGTACATCCCAACCTGTTGTTTAAATATATGAAATGATAAGACCTTACGTATTAGCGGACACAAATTGGAAGCATTTGAAAGATGAACGTGTTGAATTGGCGGTACTACCATGGGGGGCAACAGAGGCCCACAACTATCACTTGCCTTATGCCACGGATAATTTTCAGGCCGAGGCCATGGCTACCGAAGCGGCAAAAATTGCTTGGGAAAAGGGTAGTAAAGTGGTGGTTTTGCCTACAATTCCCTTTGGGGTAAATACCGGTCAAAAAGATATCTATTTGGATATCAACCTAAACCCAAGCACACAGTTGACTATTTTAAAGGATATTGTTACGGTCCTAAATACTCAAGGGATTTATAAACTGCTAATTTTTAATGGCCATGGCGGTAATAATTTTAAACCTTTGGTAAGGGAGTTGGGATTGCAGTTTCCGAACATGTTCATTAGTTTCTGCTTTTTTCCTCAAATATTCGATAAGTCCGCTTATTTTGATGAAGCTGGGGACCATGCAGATGAAATGGAAACAAGTTTAATGCTGTACCTGAGGCCAGATCTGGTTCTTCCTAAAAAGGAATGGGGTAACGGTGCTGCAAAGAAGTTTAGAATAAAGGCCTTTTCGGAAGGGTGGGTGTGGGCAGAACGTCAATGGTCCAAAGTTAGCAAAGATACCGGAATAGGGAATCCTGAGCATGCAACGACTGCTAAAGGAGAACGTTATTTTATTGCTATATGCGAGAAGGTAGCTTTACTTTTTATAGAACTTTCCAATGCGGATATTGAAGATCTATACGAATAAAAACGATTCTATCTTAATTCGGAATTCACAAGTTTAATATAGGATTTCATTGCCTCTTCGCCGTCAATATTCTGGGCCTGTATCAAAGCGTTTGCCTTAAAGGCATTAATTAACGGGGTCTTGCTACCAGGATTGTCAAAATTTTCATTCGCAATTCTATAGTACGCATATAGCTTTAAAAGGGTATCCGCAGGTATTGGTGTAGTGTATGAATTAACAAAAGTGACCGCTGCTTCGAAATCAGTATGTAACTTCTTCTTTTTCATTTGGATTTACAAAAGTGGCAATACAGGTTTGGGCTCCTTTTACTTTCTGGTTCAAGCCCACGTTGATTTCACAATCCAAAGGTAAGAAAAGGTCTACCCTAGAACCAAATTTTATAAATCCGGAGTCATCTCCTTGTTGTACCGATTCTCCTTCCTCGGCATAATTAACAATTCTACGCGCCAAAGCTCCGGCAACTTGTCGGAACAGGACATCTCCAAACTTTGGGGTACGAACGACTACCGTTGTCCTTTCGTTTTCCTCGCTAGATTTAGGATGCCAGGCAACTAGATATTTTCCGGGGTGGTATTTGGAATACTTAATGGTACCACTGGCCGGGTACCTTGTAACGTGAACGTTTATAGGCGACATAAAAATAGAAACCTGCTTGCGCATTTCGTTAAAGTATTCATTTTCCATTACTTCTTCTATGACTACGACTTTGCCATCTACCGGAGAAAGGATTTCATCAAAACTTTTATTGGCTCTCCTTGAGGGATTTCTAAAGAATTGAAGAATGAGAATCAGCACAACTAATAAAAATCCTTGAACCAACCACTTTAACCACTGGATATCGATAAAGAAATGAGCTAAAAGGGTTCCGATTCCTACAATAAAAAAGGTTATCAAAATTATAAACTGGCCCTCTCTATGAAGCATAAGTAAATATATTTAAGGTTAAATAAGCAAATGGCGCTGCAAAGACCAAGCTATCCAATCTATCCAACATTCCGCCGTGCCCAGGTAAAATAGCACCGCTATCCTTGACCCCTGCAGCTCTTTTCAGTTTTGATTCTATTAGGTCTCCAAGGCTTCCGGCCACTACTATAACACACGCAAGGATCATCCATTGCCACGGGCTTATCAATTTTTCTTGGGTGCCCATGATGTACGCAGCTGCCAGAGCAAATATAAAACCTCCTAGCGTTCCTTCAACAGTTTTTTTTGGGGAAACCGCAGAAAATAGCTTTGTCCTACCAATACTTTTGCCTACAAGGTATGCAAAGGAGTCATTAACCCATATCAAGATAAAAATACCCATGATCAAAAGTTTGGCGAACGCATCGTTCTTATAGGGTATCATGGTTAAAAATATGCAGCCGCCACCAATATAAAAGAGACCGATTACAAATTTTTGAAGTGTACCAAAAATTCTTGGTTTTTTGGTAAAGAGATAAAATAGTAGGTAAATATCAATAGCAATGGTGATGAGCATTAATACGTTAATTAATCTTTGGTCGTTTACCAAATAAATAAAGGCCCACCACAGCGCTAAATAGGCGGCAAAGAGGTAATAGCCCCTGAGGTTTACCAATTTCTTGTACTCATAGAGACAGGCTAGGCCAAAGGTCATGAAAAGAAAATCAAAAGCATCGGAATTTAAAAAAACAGCTGACAATAGTAGAATAATGTAAACTGCTCCGGTTAATGACCTTCGTAAAATTTCCCTCATACTATAAATCTTCCAAAAGTAAAAGATAAAGATTTTTGGTGCTACTTCCGTACGTTAGGAAATCATCCGAGTTTTCTTTTGTGGCTTTAAAGTGTTTTAATGTGGTAATATTGGTAGGTATTTTAGGGCCGTATTTTTTTTTGATGGTCTTTAGACCTTCACCTATAGATTCTACCAATTGACTCGTTGTAGCGAATACTACTACATTGCTGGGAAGTTCATTTACTTTTTTCTCATGAAGTTGATTGGAACAGACCAGTATACTTCCGTTTTGGGCAATAAGATGTTCGCAGGTGGTAAAAAAAACTTCGCTATTCTTTGCCGTATCGGTGAAAACAATATTTTCTGTTTTAAATTTCGATATCAAGCGATCATCCATTGCAAAGAAAGGAGCATTTGTCCAGCTATTTTCCGCTATTATGTTCTCAATTGCCGTTGAAATTTCACTTTGGGAAACACAGTATAAAAATTTACCGCCGTTTTGTTTAAAATGTATGGTGAACTTCTCGTCTACCGGAAGGTTTAAATCGGGCATGTGTTGGCCTCGCGTTTCAGTAGTCTCCTTTGAAACTTTTTTCTTACCACCACCAAATAAAATATCTAAGAGCCCCATTTCATCTTTTAAACTAGTACGTGTAATTTTAACTTTCTTCGACTTCTTTTCCCTTTGCTTCTTGTTCCTCTACGTCCTTTATTTTGTCCGCTTTGGCTTTCTCTTCCCTGGCCACATCTTCAGCGTCTCTTTCTTTTTGCGCCAAGATGTCTTTTTCAAAAGGCCTTTTGCCGAATATCTTTTCCAAATCTTCTTTAAAAATAACCTCTTTTTCCAATAGCCTTTCCGCTAAGGTAGTAAGTTTGTCCTTATTATCCGTAAGTACTTTGATAGCACGTTGGTATTGCTCTTCTATAATCTTAGAAATCTCTTCATCTATGGTCTTGGCGGTTTCATCGCTGTAAGGCTTGGAGAACCCATAGGAATCCTGACCGGAAGAGTCATAATAGGTGATGTTTCCTATTTTGTCGTTTAAACCATATATGGTAACCATGGCACGCGCTTGTTTGGTTACTTTTTCCAAGTCGCTTAAGGCTCCTGTAGAGATTTTATTGAAAATAACTTTTTCTGCTGCACGACCACCCATGGTAGCGCACATTTCATCCAGCATTTGTTCCGGTCTAACGATCAATCGTTCTTCTGGGAGGTACCATGCAGCCCCTAAAGATTGACCTCTGGGAACAATGGTCACCTTCACTAAGGGTGCGGCGTGCTCCAACATCCAACTAGTGGTTGCATGCCCTGCCTCGTGGTATGCTATCGTTTCTTTCTCTCCAGGGGTAATGATTTTATTCTTTTTCTCGAGTCCGCCTACTATTCTATCAACGGCATCCAAGAAATCTTGTTTGTTCACTGCCTTTTGTTCTTTTCTTGCGGCAATCAATGCAGCTTCGTTACAAACATTGGCAATATCGGCTCCCGAAAATCCTGGTGTTTGTCTTGCCAAGAAATCAAGGTCCAGTGTTTCTGCGGTTTTTATAGGTCTTAGATGGACTTCAAAGATTTCTTTACGTTCTCTAATATCCGGTAAGTCTACATAGATCTGCCTATCAAACCTTCCTGCACGCATAAGGGCTTTGTCCAGCACATCGGCTCGGTTGGTTGCGGCCAATACTATCACGTTGGTGTTTGTACCAAAACCGTCCATTTCTGTCAATAGCTGGTTCAAGGTGTTTTCTCTTTCATCGTTGGAGCCTGTGAAGTTGTTCTTTCCTCTGGCCCTACCGATTGCATCTATTTCATCAATAAATATAATGGCCGGGGATTTGTCTTTTGCTTGTTTGAATAGATCCCTAACTCTTGATGCTCCAACTCCAACGAACATTTCTACAAAATCGGAACCGGAAAGCGAGAAAAAAGGCACTTTTGCTTCGCCTGCTACGGCTTTTGCCAATAAGGTCTTTCCAGTACCGGGAGGGCCTACGAGCAATGCCCCTTTAGGTATTTTACCTCCAAGCGATGTGTACTTGTCCGGGTTCCTTAGAAATTCTACGATTTCCTCTACTTCTTCTTTTGCACCTTCTAGGCCGGCAACATCCTTAAAGGAGGTTCTTGTATCCGTCTTTTCATCAAAAAGTTTCGCTTTGGATTTTCCTATATTGAAGATTTGTCCTCCGGCACCGCCACCGCCACCGCCGGACATTCTGCGCATGAGATAGATCCATATACCGATAATAAGGACAAAGGGTAACAGAGATAGAAGAAAATCTAAAATCGCAGTGGATTCTTTGCCAAATTCTACTATGGTCTCCAGATTGTTCTCCTTTTTTATTTCGGTTATTTCGTTTTGAAATATCTGAAGGTCACCGTAATCCAGTGTATATTGTGGTATTTGCCCAGATGAAGGTAAAAATGGTTTTTCTGTTACGTTCTTGTGCACTGCTTTGGCAAGGGCCTCATCGGTGAGAAAAACTTTTGCTTGGTTCGTATTGGTAATGATCAATATTTTGTCGATATCGCCGTTGCGCAAGTACTCCTGTAATTCCGAGGTGGTCGTTTTTTCGACACTGGCAAGATTATCACTGTTCAGAAATTGAAAACCGATAAGTAATACTGCCACCAAGCCATAAATCCACCACGTACTGAACTTTGGTTTTTTGGGATTTGTACTATTTTCTTTAGCCATTTTATGTTTTTAATTATTAATGCTACTTTCTATTGTTGTAAACTTAGCGTCTCCCCAAAGCCCTTCTATGTCGTAGAATTCCCTAACCTGTTTCTGAAATACGTGAACTACAACGTTGATGTAGTCCATAAGCACCCATTCAGCATTAGCTTCGCCCTCTACGTGCCAAGGTTTGTCCTGTATCGACTTACTAACTGTTTTTTGGATAGAACCTACGATTGCATTTACATGCGTGTTGGAAGTACCGTTACATACAATAAAATAGTCGCAAACGGTGTTTTCGATGTCCCTAAGGTCGAGTAAATTTATGTGCTGTCCTTTTACTTCTTCTATTCCTTGTAAAATTAATGCAATTAACTCATCTGCACCATTTTTCCTATTCTGCATTCAAAAATTTTATTTTTACAAAGTTATTATATTTTTGTTCTTTTACCCCTAGTTTTTAACAATAGATTATAGATTGGTAAAAGCGCTGGCCTATGAAAATAATCAAACTTGATGCCACGGAATCTACAAACAGTTATTTAAGAGGGCTAATGTCCTTGAAATCACTTGAGGATTTTACCGTAGTTACTGCTTTTGCACAGACAAAGGGAAGGGGCCAAGTGAGTGCATCGTGGGAATCCGAACCCGGTAAAAATTTGACTTTTAGTGTGTTAAGGAGGCATGAAGGTATATCTTTGGACAATCATTTTATGATTAGTATGTGTGTGACCTGTGCAATTTACGATGTGCTGTTGAACCTAGGTTTGCCCCAGCTTCGCATCAAATGGCCTAACGACATTCTGTCAGGAACTTCTAAGATATGTGGCATATTGATAGAAAACAGTATTGCCGGGCAGGAAATTAAAACTTCTATAATCGGAATTGGTTTAAACGTAAATCAGGAATTGTTTCCTAATCAGGTAAAAGCATCTTCGTTAAAGTTGCTTTTGGGTAGGGAAGTAGATTTGGAAGATCTGTTACAGCGTATTCTTCTCTCACTTCAAAGATACTTACATGGTATGGGTTCGGCTACTTGGAGTAGTTTGCTATATCAATATGAAAGTGTTCTTTTTAGAAAAAATAGCCCGGCAACTTTTCAAGAACCAAATGGACCGCTGTTTACCGGTATTATTCAAGGGATAACAAAAGAGGGTAAACTAAGGCTTGCGCTAGAAAATGCCATTTTTAAGGAATATGATTTAAAAGAGATCAAGTTACATTATTAAACTTTCGTCAAGTTTGTAGAAAGTGTGGTCATGAAGTTTGTAATGGGGTTTTTTATCATCATGGCCATCATGGCATTGAATTCGCCCGCGAAACTTAACAGTACTTCGCTCTCGTTTTCGCTGATAGCGGTGATATCCGCAGAGAGTGTAAATGGCAATTTTTCACTTGCAGCGCCCAACACCATTTTGTGGGGTGGTGTTTGTTCTTTTTTCTCCAAAACAATTTCCGGCATCCCTTTTAACGCAAAAAGAAATCTATTTTCGTTAAGTACTTCGAATTTATCAATGTTATCCGGCATCAATTGTTCAAAATTTGCGAGGTCGTTTAAAAATTCAAACGTCTCTTTATCGCTTTTGGATACTACAGTCTTGGGTGTTTCTATAAACATAGTACTAGTGTTGGTTCCATTTTGAAGGTGCAATCCTCCATTCCATTAGTGTTCTAAGTTGATCTTCTTTGATATAGCCCGTTTCGGAGGCTTGTTCTATCAAATAGTCGTAACTGCTAAGGGTGTTAAGTTTTAGGTCTTTCTCAATGAAATTGGTTGTCGCAGTCTCAAATCCGTAGGTAAAAATAGCCAGCATTCCCTTGACGTTTACGCCTTCGTTCCTTAGAGCGTCTACCGCATTAAGACTACTTTTGCCGGTGCTTATCAAATCTTCTATGACCACCGCGGTCTGGTTTTTTTCCAAATGGCCTTCTACCTGGTTTTTTCTGCCATGCGATTTGGGCTCCGGTCTTACGTAAATGAACGGTAAACCTAGCACATCTGCTACCAATGCGCCAATACCGATAGCCCCTGTGGCAACCCCGGCAATAACATCTGGTTTGCCGTAAAGTGTCTCTACCTGCTTTGCCATTTCATCCCTTACATAGTTTCGTATGGGCGGGTAGGACAATAGAATTCTATTGTCGCAATAAATGGGAGATTTCCAACCGGAGGCCCATGTAAAAGGATTTTCCGGTTTCAATTTTATTGCATTAATTTGCAATAGAAGCTCTGCTGTTTTTTTTGCGGTATTCTTATCTAAAACCATAACGCAAATGTATAAAGTTTTTGTTAATGAACTGCCTTTGATTTTAACAAATAAACTATCGGAAACTGCCAACGGCGAGTATTTTCCGTTGAACAAGGAGGCCATACATGGAGCAATAAAGGCCTTGAAAAAGAAAAAGCTGACAGAGGCTTACATTTATCATCCAAATCACGAGGAGATTTTAAAGAAATTTACCAAAGAAATTCCGTTGATCGTAGCAGCGGGCGGCGTGGTAACAAATGATGCAGGAAAAGTGTTGTTTATCTATAGAAACGACAAGTGGGATTTGCCTAAAGGAAAGTTGGACAAAGGTGAATCCATAGAGGACTGTGCCATGCGCGAGGTCATGGAAGAAACCGGAGTAAGCGGATTACGTATAGAAAATTTTTTAAAAACAACCTATCACGTTTTTAATTATAACGGCATACCTACATTAAAACAGGTACATTGGTACGCAATGAAAACCGAATTTGAAGGCAAACTAAAGCCCGAAAAAAAGGAAGGTATAGTAAAGGTAAGGTGGAAAGGTCCCGAGAAAATAAGAATTGCGCTTCAGAATTCCTATGCCAATATCAAAATCTTATTTGAAGGGGATTAGTCTTTTAATGCTATTTTGGCAGTCGATATATCGGGTATTTCATGTGTGCCTCTTCATAGTGTTTAGAGCGTTTGAACAGCCAGCTTAGTTGTGCGTACCAATTATCCGAAAAATGCTTTTCTGTTTGTTTTTTTAGTTCGAATTCCTTTTTAAGAACCGAATCGTTTTCTAGCATTAGCAATGCGGTATCTTCAAATACATAGGGAGAAAAACCCTCCTTTTGTTGTAAAATAGTGTCAAAGAAATTCCAGTTAAAAAAGGAATCAACTGCAGCAGGCTCAAGGGTTTCCAATACATATCTGATACCAGCTTGGTCTGTATGGACCAAGAGGTCTCCCGAGAACACTTTTTGTTGGCTCAATGCAGTCTTTACTTGGGTATTGTAATGCAAATAATGTCCTTCATAAGGATTGTCAACGGTTTTATAGTCAGCTATTTTATAGATTTCTACGTCAATTATCGTATCCTTTTTAAAGGAAGTGAACTCTATTTTGTTACGTTGGAGCAGGTCTATGACATTTACCCATTGTTTTCCAATGATATATGCCTTAGGTATCTTAATCGAATCCGAGGCGATGAAATGATCTTGATAAACCACTTTTTTGGTGAAGGGTGCCTTGCGATTATATTTGAGCCTGTTAAAACCGGTAATTTTACTTATAACGGTATCCGCTTTATATCCTTTAAAATTAAGCTGGGAGGTTTTGCTCGTGTCTACTTGCCAAGCTATGGGATAATATGTGCTTTTAAATTGTTCCGTTAGTGCATTTTTTCTAATTTCTGTAATACGTTTTCCTTCTTTTTCGGCAATACCTATCATCTTTTTCATGAGTAAATAGGTTCCGTTAACGCGTTCTTTGTATGGTTTTAGCATGTGGGTCTCTACCATCATACCTAGGGTATTCCAAAGGGTGGTGTACCCAGTGGAGTACCTAGGATGATCCATAAACTGTTGGAAACCTGTTTCCGGTGTTCTGTTGAAAACATTTACATAAGGCGTTATATCCCAGTTTGCATCGGAAAGTGAGTCCTGTAATGCCGGCATAAGTATTTTGTGAAGGTAGCTGCCGGTTTCACCGGCTAACTTATTGTGTTGGGTAAACAAGTGGGTTAGCGTGTATTGATAATCCGCCCCATTGCTTACATGGTTGTCTATAAATATATCCGGCTTCACCAAATGGTAGATTTCCGCAAAGGTCTTGGCGTTCTTGGTGTCGCTTTTAATAAAATCCCTGTTTAGATCATAGTTTCGTGCGTTCCCCCTAAAACCATAGGATTCTGGACCGTTTTGATTCGCTCGTGTGTTTGAGTTCCTGTTTAGGGATCCTCCAATATTATAAATGGGTATGGTTACTAGAACGGTATTTACAGGGGTGTCTATTTTTTCGTTTGCCAAGTCCCTGAAAAGTAACATGGTAGCATCAATACCATCACTCTCCCCCGGGTGAATACCATTGTTTATAAGAATTACGGTCTTTTCTTCATGAATATGTTTATAGTTGAAATCCCCGTCTGGATTATAGGTTACAATGTGCAATGGGTTGCCACTATCGGTGTTTCCAATGGTCTGGATATTTATCTCTGGAAATCCCTTTGCCAGTTTTATGTAGAATTCGATCGTTTGCTGGTACGTTGCGGTTTCCTTGCCCTTTGATGTTTCAAAAGGTGTCCTAAGGTCTGTACTATTGGATGTTGTCCTTTTTTCACAGGAGAGAAAAAAGATGGTAGTACATACTATAAATAGTCGAAAGGATACTGTTTTCATGCTCGCCTGTTAAATGTATATCGAGCGTAAAAATAGCTAAAAACCGGAACAAGATATGTATACTAGGCTACTCTGGTAATTTCAACCATCTCCAGTTTTTTTATGGGTTTATTGTTGAAGGTGATGGTATGTTTCGTTTTACTCTTAAAAAAATTCCACTGTTCAATGTCGTAGGGGTCTATGGAAGACGTAACTATATTTACTTTTACGTTTTTTGTGATCGGCAATTTGATGAATTCCTCTAAGAACTGCCATCCGTCCATAATAGGCATATTGATATCCAAAAAAATAATTTCCGGGAGTGGCTTGCTCATGGCTATTCTTTCTTTGATGCTTTCCAAAGCTAGCTTTCCATTAATGTGCGACTCTACTATATTGCATTCTACCGTTGCATTAAGCATTTTCCTAATACCGAATACCGTTATGGGGTCATCATCCACTATACTGATGAAATTTACTTTTCTCATTTAAAAAATACCTTGAATTTGGTTCCTTCGCCAAGCTCGCTTTCTACTTCGATCTTACCGTGCATGGCCTCTACTTGGTTTTTAGTGATGTACAATCCTATACCTCTTGAATCTTTGTTGGTATGAAAGGTCTTATACATGCCAAACAGTTTACTTCCATATTTTTCTAAATCTATTCCTATTCCGTTGTCACTGATACTCAGTACCGTGTAGTCCTTAATTACCTCTGTGCTAAACTCAAGTTGGGGTTCCCTGTCCGGATGTTTGTACTTTACGCCGTTGGTTATAAAATTCATTAAGATACTATCCAAGTAGGCAGGCACAATTCTAATATCAATATTTTGGGAAACCTTGTTAATGATCTTCAATTTGTTATTTTGGATTATTTCGGACAGGTTTTGCTGGATCTCGGAGATTTTAGTATGTAGGTTAACTTTCTCCTTTTTAGCCTGTGTGTTGGTGCTTAACGTTACCACCTCATTTAGGTTTTCTAATGTTTCCAATAAATTATCGGATGCCTGGGTGAGCATGTTCACTATTTTCACTTTTTCTTCCTCATCTTTTTCATGTACCAAAAAATCCAGTAACATAGAAAAGTTAGCGCTGTGGGATCTTAAATTGTGCGAAACGATATGTGCAAAATTGATGAGCTTTTTGTTCTGTAAGGACGTTACGTTGATAAGATTCCTTAATTCTTGTTCTTTTTGTTTGAGGTCGCTAATATCCAGACTAATACCTACAATGCCAGTTGCATGGCCATCTTCATCTAAAAGAGGGATTTTTGAACTTAAAAAAACGGTTTCCGAACCATCTTTTTTTACACTGATACTCTCTTTGCCAAGTATCGGTTTTAAAGTCTCCAATATCTGTAAATCCTCGTCTCTAGATAATTTTGCAGTTTCAAAAGGGTACACGTCGAAATCTGTTTTCCCTATAAGCTCATTAGCGTTGGCAACGCCCAAGTAATCACATTCGGACTTGTTTACCAGTATTTTTTTCGAATCCCTGTCCTTTATAAAAACATTTAAAGGTAAATGGTCTATCAATGTTTTAAGGAGTTTTGCGTTATCCTTTGTTTTTATTTCCGCTACAACCTCTTCATTAATGTCCTGGAAGGTTCCCATGATCCTAGCTATTTTCCCTTTTTCGAATATGGGTTTCCCAGCGGCCAACACCCACTTTTCGTTTCCTTTGGCAGTGACGATCTGTAATTTTAAACTCCACGGTCTGCCTTTGTCCGTAGCTTCAAAAACGGCCATGGAAATAGCATTTCTGCTGTGACCTTTCTTATAAAAATCTATAGCTTTGTCTATATCCGGTACATAGTCCAAAGCTACTTCGTGTATTGTTTTTGTCATTGCACACCAATACACTGTTTTTTTTTGTAGGTCGTATTCCCAAATACCGATCTTGGAAAGTTCGGATTGTTGTTTTAACAGAATGTTGGCTTTGTCTAAAGCAACATCACTTTCAATGGCTAAACTAATGTCATTTATTTGAATAATTGCACCTATGATATTCTCATCGGAGTCGTACCAACTTGCGTTGGACCATTCGTAAAATTTCTCCTTACCTTCCGCATCCGTAAAGCTTTGAACACCCATTGGGCTAGATTTTCCAGTTAGGCATTCTTTTAGAACGGTCTCCCACTTGGAGTCTAGTTCTGGGAAAATAGTAAATAGACTTTGTCCAACGAAATTCACCTTTTCGTCACAGAATAAGGAAATTAGTTTATCGGATGCATAAACTACCCTTAACTTCATATCTACGAAAAGCGTAGCCGTTGGCAATTGTTTTACCAAAAATGAAGTGGAAATAGTTTGAAAGTCCTTCAACATAATGTCGTATTTTCTTACAAGGTTGTAAGGATTGTTCAATATTATAAATTTTTGTTGTGAACTATCTATTACTTGTTGTGATTATTGGGAAAGTAGACTTTTTTTAACAAAAAGGGTATGTTTTGGTTTATTGAACTATGTCCATTTTTTTACGCTTTTTCTCATCTAGAATTTCACGTTTAGTGGTTTAGATCATCCTGAAATCAACTATTCGCAAGCGTTATTGGAGTTTTGAAATGGTCGAAATAGTTGGTAGTCGTTATCCACTATGAGTTAGATAGTACTGATTTTTTTAAAAAGCGGAGAATGATTTATCCCAAACACATGTACTGGAAGTGTTTGGTATAACTGAAGAATTAAGGAGTTTTAAGATAGAATTTTCTTACTTTTATTAAAAAATAAAGCATGTCATATTTGTAGGAATAATTGTATGCTTTGAAGTGGTTTAAACTTTTCGCGTTCAAGCGAAAATTAGAAATTTTATGACCATTTGAAGGCTTTTTTGAGTTGCATAGCATAGCTATGGAAAGACAAAAAGACAAAAAATGGGCGAAAAAGAGCAATTTTTTAGCTAACGGAAAAAGTTTAAATGACTTCTTTTATATAAACGGTTTACCGTCTCTACATTGACATGGGATAATTGGGTTTATTTGGACACCCGAACAGAATCCGGCACCAATCCTGTATAATCTCCTCCGTTTCTAATAACATCCCTAACGATGGAAGAACTGATGTATGATTTACCGGAAGAAGTGAGTAAAAAAACAGTTTCTATTTCCGATAATTTACGGTTGGTATGCGCAATGGACTTTTCAAATTCAAAATCTCCGGGATTCCGTAATCCTCTTAGAATATAATCGGCATCCACTTTTTTGCAAAAATCTACGGTTAGTCCTTCATAAGTAAGCACCTTAATTTGTTTTTCTCCTTTAAATGCTTCGCTGATAAAGTGCATTCGTTCCTCTAAAGAGAACATATACTTTTTATCCGCGTTTTTGCCTATCGCAATAATGAGCTCGTCAAACACGGTAATACCACGCATGATTATGTCATAATGTCCTAAGGTTAACGGGTCAAAGGATCCCGGGAAAATTGCACGTCTCATACTGATCGGCTAAAAGGTTAAATATAGGCAAATTTAGTTCAAGGCTTCATTAATGGCATTTTCAAAAAGCGATGGCAGATCTATACCGGCCGCGGCTGCTTGTTGGGGCAATATACTGTTGGTGGTGAGTCCCGGTGTGGTATTCACCTCCAACAAATAGGGTTCGTCCTTTATAAAAATGAACTCACTTCTAGAAAAACCGCTCATCTTTAAAATATCATAGATGGTTTTGGCCCAGTATCTTACATTTTTTTCCTGAGCCTGAGATAGTCTTGCAGGGGTTATTTCTTGGGATTTTCCTTCGTATTTGGCCTCATAATCAAAAAAATCATTTTCGGTCGTAATTTCGGTAATGGGAAGTACGGTAGTTTTACCGTCAAGTTTTAAAACGCCAACCGATACTTCGGTTCCCGTTAAACAGGCTTCTATGATTATTTCATCATCTTCTTTGTACGCTACGTCTATAGCCTGTTGTAAATCCTCTTTTTTATAGACTTTGCTAATACCATAACTACTGCCCGATTTGTTCGCCTTTACAAAACAGGGGAGTTGTACTTTTTCTATAATGGCATCTTCATCAATACTATCGCCTTTGTTCAAATAATAGGATGCGGCAGATTTAATCCCGTAAGGTTTTAGAACACTCAATAAATCCCTTTTGTTAAAGGTAAGCGCAGCCTGATAAAAACCGCAGGATGTTTGCGGTACATTCAATAACTGAAAATAGGCCTGCATTAAACCGTCTTCCCCGGGTGTACCATGGATAGCATTAAATACACAGTCAAAATTTACCTTATCCCCATCGATACGTATCGAAAAATCGGACCTATCTACAGGATGTTCGGTATCGGTGTTGTCTACGTAGACCCATTTTTCCTTAAAAATATGAATTTTGTACAAGTCGAATTTATCCTTGTTCAAAAAGTCGTACACAACCTTGCCGCTTTGTAGGGAGATTTCATATTCATTGGAATAGCCTCCCATGATAATAGCTATCTTTTTCTTCATGTTAAAAACTAAAGGGATGATCGTTTACACAAAGATGTACTATTCCTGAGAAAGAAAAAAGGGGAGTCCAATCAAAAATGAGATACCCAGCTTATGGGCGGCCAGGAAGAAATACAAAGGAATCCGTTTTGTACACGCGCATTTATTATCTTTGGAGGATTATTTAGCCACATGAGAAATTTTTTCAATTTTTTAAGAAGTAAATCATTTTTGATTCAGTTGGGACTGGCCCTAGTGTTGACCGTTGTTTTGGTTTTTGTAACCTTATCTTGGTTAAAGAGTACTACCAATCATGGCGAGTTTGTAGAAGTTCCCGATTTTGCAAAGCTTTCCGTTATGGAAATGCGTAAATCTGTTGAGGATGCAGGGTTGAGGTACGAGGTGTTGGATTCTGCCAATTTTAATCCCGATTACCCTAGATTCTCCATCATAGACCAGGATCCTCTGGCGGGAACCAAGGTAAAAACGAACCGTAAGATTTATTTTACGGTCAATCCCTCCGGATATAAAAAGGTGACCTTACCCAATATTAAACAGGTGACCAAAAGAAACGCCACTTCCATGTTAAAAGCAGTAGGCCTGGATGTACAACGAGTAACCTATATCGACGAATTGGGCAAGGACATGGTCTATGAAATAAAGTACAAGGGAAAATATGTAAAACCCGGCGATAAGCTGCCCAAGACTTCTAAAGTAGAACTTATCTGCGGCAACGGTTCCATTACCAGTAGAGCGATTATTAAGGCAGATTCCGAATAAGTATGCAAATTACAACAGATCAGGAACCAGAGGATAATGAGCTTTTTGAACATCACCGCGTAGTAGCTTCAAAAGGCCAAGAACCGCTTAGGGTAGATAAGTTTTTGATGAACTTTATAGAGAACGCTACACGAAATAAGATACAACAAGCGGCGAAAGATGGTCATGTGTGGGTAAATGGGTCAATTGTAAAATCGAACTACAAAGTAAAGGCGGGTGACGAAATCCGAGTCATGTTCGAGCATCCACCACATGAGTTTTTGTTGGTTCCAGAGGATATTCCCTTAGATATTGTTTATGAGGACGAGGTGTTGTTGGTAGTGAACAAACCGGCAGGTATGGTAGTACATCCGGGTCATGGAAATTATTCCGGAACACTCATAAATGCCCTAATTTACCATATAGATAACTTACCGGCCAACAGCAATGAGCGTCCGGGACTGGTGCACAGAATAGATAAGGATACGTCCGGACTCTTGGTTATTGCCAAGACCGAGGCCGCGATGACCCATCTATCAAAACAGTTTTTCGACAAAACTTCGGAACGCGAGTATGTAGCCCTCGTTTGGGGAAATATTGAAGCGGACGAAGGTACCATAACCGGGCATGTGGGACGGCACCCCAAGAACCGACTTCAAATGCATGTTTTTCCGGAAGGAGAAGAAGGAAAGGAAGCCGTTACCCACTTTAAGGTATTGGAACGATTGGGGTATATTACCCTAATTTCTTGTCAGTTGGAAACCGGAAGGACCCACCAGATACGCGTGCACATGAAACATATTGGGCATACCCTGTTCAATGATGAGCGTTATGGTGGGGAGCGTATTTTAAAGGGGACTACCTTTACCAAATACAAGCAGTTCGTTGAAAATGCTTTTAAGGTCTTGCCAAGACAGGCCCTGCATGCAAAAACCTTGGGATTTGTACATCCGGTAACGGGCAAAGCCATGCGATTTGATTCTGAAATTCCGGAGGATATGCAGCAATGCATAGAAAAGTGGCGCAATTATAGTCAAAATAGTACTGGAATATAGTTTTGCGCAATAGTGGTATCAAAACTCTTTTCCCACAGGTGTAGGTATTGTCTCCGTTCCTTTTTATTTTTATCCATCAAAAAAACATCGCTATGTAAGAAGCGCGCCTTTGTAGCGTCTAACAGCCAAAAGATAAATTTTAAGACCCAAAAGAAGAATAGTACCAATTTAGGTTTTGAATGTCGTATTGAAAATTTGAATTAGTTTTTCTCAGTTTAGGAATGAAATTTAAGCATAGCATTAGCTATGGTTCTATTTTATGACGACAATTGAGTAAAAAAGAAACTTGTTTTATGCGACATCTAGAATTTAAATTGGTATAAATAAAGCATCTGGGAATTCATTACTAAGAGATTTAAATAATAAGCTTATGAAGATTGTAATATCGCCTGCGAAGTCATTGGATTATAAAACCCAGGTGCCCACATCAAAATATACTGAACCTGTATTCTTGGAATCCGCCAAGAAACTTAATAAAGTGCTAGCTAAGAAAAAACCAAAGGAGTTGTCCGCTCTGATGTCCATTTCCGATAATTTGGCGCAGCTTAATTGGGAACGCAACCAAGATTTTAGCCTACCGTTTACACCGGATAATGCCAGACCTGCCGTTTATGCATTTAATGGAGATGTATATCAGGGATTGGATGCTTACACGATACCGGAGGATAAATTGGATACACTCCAAAATAGCCTACGTATCCTTTCTGGATTATATGGTGTTTTGCGCCCTTTGGACCTTATGCAACCCTACCGCTTGGAAATGGGAACATCCTTGCCTGTAGCAAAAAGCAAAAACCTATACGAGTATTGGAAGAAACGTATTACGGATCATTTAAATTCCGAATTAGAGGAAAACGAGTTGTTCGTAAACTTGGCCAGTAACGAGTATTTTGGTGCGGTAGATACCAAAGCTTTAAAAGTACCCGTAATAGCTCCTGTTTTTAAAGACTGGAAAAACGATAAATTAAAGATAATTAGCTTCTTCGCCAAAAAAGCACGAGGTTCCATGGTACGCTATATCATAGATTCCAATGCCCGGACCTTGGATGATATCAGGGGTTTTAATCTAGATGAGTATCAATACAGCAAGGAGCATACCCTAAAAGAAAACGAGCCGGTATTTATTCGGTAAAATATTCTATTGCTAATACCGTTCTACATGTAATACGAACGGTAATACAAAATAGGTATGAAAAAGTATTTTATCCTGGCATTTTTTGCAGTAGGTGTTCTGGCAGCTTGTACAGACAGGGATGATGATGTAACTACCGTAAACATACGGATACAAAACAGTACGGACTCTTTTTTTCAAGAAGTACGGATTGCAGGTAAAGACACTGTCTATGAAAATATTGCAGCAGGTGAATTCTCCGAATATTTAGAATACAACCAAGCTTTTCCTGATATGTCCTTAACCGTGGTGGCAGATTCTACCACCTTCGAATACGGGTCCATGACGCAATTGGAAGACGCTCTGCCTATTGGTTTTTATACCTATGAGCTGACTTTGCAGAACAACGACCAATTAGACCTAAATTTTAAGATAGACTAACTATTGATCATTTCTTTTTACCCACTTTTATTTTTTCCTCCACGGTAGGACGCTTTTTAATCTTCCTTGGCCTCCTGGCTCCGTAGCTATTGTTGGCTATTTTTCCTTTTTTGGATTTTTTGTCTCCCTTGCCCATTTTTAATTTTTTATGCTCAACAACCTATTTATCGTTTCGCTGTTTCTGTATATCCCTTTAAAGTTAGTAAATTCGATATTGAATGTAGCGCTGCCTATAGTTAATCGTTACTTAAACCTATTATCCTTTGTTTCTTCATACCCACCCATACGAACCTTATTTGTTCAAAGGGGTTACCAAACTTATCGTTGGAACCCTGCCGCCTCCTAGATTTACACAAGGGGAATTAAAACAGGGCGACGTGAACTTCTCTTATGGAAGTAGGGACGGACAGCTCTGGCCTATTTTGGACCGAATATTCAACTTGAATTTGAAGTATGAGACCACAACGGAAGCCATTGTACAACGGCAGAATTTTCTAAAAGATAGAAATATTGGTATTTGTGATATTGTAGCATCTGCCCAACGGGAGAAAATAGATGCTTCCGATTTGGGAATGGCCCATATACAACTTAGGAACCTGTTGGGCTATCTAGAACGGTACACCAAGGTAGAAACGTTATTGTTTACAGGCGGAAACAGTAAAAATGGACCTGAATATTTTTTTAGAAAACATCTCAAAGCGTATCAAGTTCGTTTGCAAGTGGTTTCCAATACTGTGCCACGAATTCACTCCTTTGTGCACCCTAAAACGGCTCTTAAAATTAAAACGGTTTCGTTGACTGCGCCATCCGGTGCTGCAAACCGCGCAGTTGGAAGTTTAGAAGCCTATAAACGAATGAAAGCTGAAAACCCCGAATTAAATACCATTGATTTTAGGATAATGCAGTATCGGGAGTTTTTCTGAAAAAGTGGGGTTTCATATAACTTTAAAATGTTTTCATTGACGTAGCCACATAGTTAATAGATGTTAAGCCCTAGGTTTATTGGATTTTAGTAATTTATTAAGCTTGCTTTACCATCATACCTGTTAAACTCCGGCTTAAGGTTATATCGTGTATGCATAGTTTTTTGCTCCCCTCTTTAGAAAAGAGGGGCGGCAGCTTTGCTGACGGGGAGATATGACCGCAAAATTGCCCACGTATGGGGCGTTATCGCATAATCCGGGGAAGTTTGGTGCCTTCTTTCAGCTTGGCGTCGGTAACGGCATGCGTGTCAAGAGCCAGGCTGGCACGGGCAAGTCTGCGGGTCAAACCCTCCGTCCACCTTTGGCGGACACCTGTGCCTTCCTCTCACTCATACTTCGTTCGTCGGAGGCAGGGATCTCAAGAGAGGAGCCTTTAACGGTCCTTCCCATGAAAACATGGAACGGACCCGAGCTTAGAAATCGGGCAACCAAATGATATTGGGCTTGGCCCATTCTTAATAAAGAGTATTGATTAAGTGCCTAAGTCAATAAACATTTAAGCCACTTTAGATATTAGTTAAATGATTAACAGGCTATTTTGTAATTTGAAGTAAATAACTGAATAACTAGGTAAAATAATAACCATTTGCAATTTCATTGCTTCAATAAAACCTTTGAATTTTAAATCCATAGCGGTCTAGTTCAATGGTAATTGATGGTTTGAAAAAGATACGTAAGACCCTTTTTTACCATAAACAAAGCCTTAAAATTGACTTCTCATATTATCGATATAAAAAAGCCTTGTAAAAGTGCTTGTAGGTAATGAACTAAGAATGGGGTCCCAGAATACCTTTGGCCGTTGTCCGTGAGTTTTTTTGCCTTATCACTTTGACACCATTGACACCGTAACCCATAAGCTTGGGTCAGCGCACTATACTTTTCATACCAGTTCTCTTTTGAAATTCAGCCATAGAAATTGAATTGTTTTTTTGGCCTGCGAAAAAGAAAAATCAGGCATTGCCTAGCCATGGCTTATTTTTAATTGGGAAATGCTATTACTCGGCAGTCCATATTTACTATGCTGCGACGCTTAGGGCAAAATCAATACTGATTTTTAGGCCCAGTAGCCTTTTCCGGAGATCATCTTCTAATGGTACGCCGTGTTATGCGCCAGGGCATCACCACAGGTGCTACAATTGCCAGCGGTGCCAGAACCTCCGGCACATCCTTTGCTACAGCTGTAATGCCATATTCCAGCGGCATTTTGAGCAGGTGCGGCGGCAAGTGGGGGAGAAGCCATCGGTGCATTGTTGGGATTGGTATGGTACCCTTGGTTGTGAGCTAACAGCGCTCCACAAGTGGCACAATTAATCGGTGATCCAGCGCCTCCGGCACAACCTTGAGCGCAGGTGTAATGCCATACTCCCATTGCATTTTGAGCTGGTTCCGGAGTAGCTATGTTTTGAGTTGGATTACTTGGTGGTGTAAATGGTTCTGCAACGTTCGCCGGTGGTGACGTTTCTTGTTTTGGTGCTTTTGCCGCATCCTTGCAGGAAGTTAAAGAAACGACCGCACTAAAAATTAATACGGCAAGTAGCTTAAAATATTTCATAATTGTACTTTTAATTGAATATAATGTAAAGTTAAGATAATTTAGAGCTTTAGGAGCTTTGATCTATGATTCTGTTTCTAAATTGAATTCGTATAATGCCAACGTAAAATTCAGTTTTCTATTGCTCGGGAATCAACCCATGGGTTTGCTGATCGTTTATTTGATTTGAGAAAATGAACCAACTATTGCTTTATTGATTTCCCTTTGTACTATTGAAATTGAACTTCGTATGTGTGCTGCATATATCGTATCGGTTTTAAATTCCCCTGTCATATTTTTTAGAAGGAAAGTTGTGTTAGGAAATTAGCGTGCTAAGAATTGTGGTTGGAGCGTAGTTAATTGGTGTATTTTTTCAAAATACATAAAAACTTAAAGTTGATTTTTGTTGGTACAAGGTTGCGTAGGGAATAGTATCGCATTATTTTTTGCGTGCGTTATATTTATCCAATATGCTAAGCGTTTTCTCTACAGGTAAGGCTTTCATTGTCCTACCCTTTTGACCTTCCATATCCGTTGCCATAAAAAGAGAATTGTAAATAGCTTCTTCGGAGGCTTCGACAACGGCTAAAAAAAGAGGGGACATTTCGTCATTGGGTACGGTCTTAATGGTTCTTACGGTCTCGGTTGAACTATAAGGAACCCGTACCGAAGGATGTGTGCTGAACGCTATACTATAGTCTCCGCTACCGTTTGATGAAAAGGAACCCACTTTGCCAAAAGCTAAAAAAGACCTTGTTGCCAAACGTTTTAGATTTCTGGCAGATAGGGGGGCATCCGTGGCAATAATAATCATGCATGATCCATCCACCACATAGGGCACATCTTCCGCCATGTAAAAATTGTTCAGTTCCTCTCCCACCGGTGCACCGTTAATGGTAAGGATGCCCCCGAAATTGGTCTGCACCAGGACACCGACCGTGTAACCGCCTTTTTCTTTTGGTAGTTTACGGGAAGCGGTTCCGATACCTCCCTTAAAACCTAAGCATCTGGTTCCTGTTCCGGCACCTACATTTCCCTCTTCTACCGCGCCTGTGCTCGCTGATGTTATCGCTTCCATAACATCGGAACTTTTAACATGGCGCCCTCTTATATCATTAAGCCATCCATCATTGGTTTCGCCCACTACAGGGTTCACGGATCTTATTTTCGTGTTTTCCGGAACCGAAAGGGTGTAGTCTATCAAAGCATTTGCTACTAAAAATGAGTTCAGGGTATTGGTTAGGGCAATGGGTGTTTCGATATTACCAAGCTCCTCGATCTGTGTTGTACCTATCGCCTTGCCAAACCCGTTGCCCACAAAAATTGCGGCAGGTACCTTTTCTTGAAAAATATTTCCCTGATGCGGCAGAATCACCGTGACTCCCGTGCGTATCGAATCCCCGATAACCAAGTTTTTTTGGCCTACGGACACCCCCGCCACGTCTGTAATGGTATTTAAAGGGCCCGGTGTTAAAATGCCCGGTGCTATTCCGTGTTCTCTAGCTCTTAGCTTTTCTTGGGCAGTAGAGGATAGCGGTAGTTGTAATAACAGAAAAAAGAGTAGTAGCGGTTTGGTCATATCGGTGAAATGGGTTTTAATTTTTCCGGATTTGAAAATCGGATCAATGCCCGTGCCAAAACAGTGGTCGGGTCTATGAGCAAGATATTGTCCAGTTTTTTTTCTGTGATAGCCAGTGGTATTTCGGTACAGCCAAGGATGATCGCCTGGGCACCTCGTTCCTTTAAAAAAGAAATTCCCTTCATTAAATTTTCCCTGGCTTGTGGGGCGATCGGATTGGATTCACTTTTAATTCCATAGCTTGGATGATATATTGCCGGATGAATTAACTCTTCCTGTATCGCTAAAGATGGCGTAACCGCTTCAAATCCTTTGGATTGTAGGGCGTTTGTATAGAGTCCGGTTTTATAGGTGCCCGTAGTAGAAAGCACACCAACTCTAGTAATATTTGGATGATTGGCAGCTATATAACTAAGGGTCTCATCGATCATGTGTAATACGGTAATAGTTGCAGTATTTTTTTTTAATTCAAGATTGATACGGTTAAAAATTTCATAGGAGTGCGCTGTATTGCAAGGAATCCCGGCAATTGTAGCACCTGAATCCTGTAGTTTAAGAAGCACTTTTGCAATAGCTGTTCCTGGATTCTCCTTTACCTCGCCCAGTACATATTCAGTCCTGTCCTTAATGCCGGAAGACATGGATAACAGTACAACATCTAAGTGCTCTTGATCACTGTTGGCCAAGGTATGATCAAATACTTTTTTTAGTAAATCTATTCCTGAATATGGCCCTACACCGCCAACTATACCGATCATCTTTATCCTCCTTAATATGTTTTATAAGTCCTTGTACAATATTACGTTGTTCAATATCCCGATGGATGATTTCACCCGCAGATTAGAGAATGGGTTAAAGTTAATGATTTCATTTAGGAAACCTATCTATGATGGTTTAGCGCTTTTGCACCTTTTTTGAACGTAATGTAGAAGTTTAAATTGACCATTGCGGCGATCAGATTAGGCGAAACCAGAAATGAAAAACAGTGATATCCCCAGTATATGAGTATGCGCAAGACAAATAAGATAGGCCTCAAATAGGCCAGCAAGGTAATACACCTCTCGGCCATCGCCTACAACCTTAAGACCTGTCTGCCGGCAGGTAGGAGTACCTGAAATTCGGACAAAAACTGGTGAAAAGTGGAATGGAACACCAGCTTTTGCAACATGGGTCAAAAGTATCCTTGAATTATCGTTAGGTGCCTCACCAAGGTATCAAAAATTAGCTTTTTATTTCTAAGGCGACAAGAAAAAAAACCGTAGAGGGCCTTATATGCATCCGTTTTTTTTCGCGATTAATGACTTGTGCAACGGTTACCGTTGTTAGGCACTGGCTTTTATTCCAATTATTTACGCAATGCTTTTATTATTCGCTCTTCGTTTATTACAATGTCACGGAATAAAACGTGTGGGAATTCCGAATACTTGGATGTTTTAAAAGCCTCTGAAATATTCGAAAGAGAAGAAGCTGTCATCAATGATAAATCCATTTCAGTGTCCATTTCGCAGTCTGTAACAAAGTCGTCGCTAAATTCTGGTACAACAAGTAAAATTTTGACAATCCGTAAGTCATTTTTTAACTAAGGGCAGACCCGTCTACTCGATTGTGCATAGCTTTTACTATTCTGGTTTTATTTTCACGATTTTATCTCCTCGCATTACTACAAGTTCGCTATTCTTAGTTTTTTTGAATTCAAGAAGTCGTTCATAAACCTTTTCAAGTCCTTTCACAATCTTGTCTTTTAATTCGATTTGTTTATCTTTTTGTGTCATAAGCCTTTTTTAATTGTTTAAACTTTTCTGAATCAATTATTTCTAAATCATCAGTTCCCATTTTGTGAGCGATTAATTCGTGCTTTCCGAAAGAATTATCAAAAATCAAAACTCCATCAATAATCGGAAGATAAATGTCAAATAAATTATAAATTCCTTTTAAATATCTTCTTTCAATTACTTTTTCTGGAATATTGTGTCCTCCCTCTTTTACTCTAATTTTTACTCTTTCTTTAGCAAGTTCTATATTGTTAAGCCAAAAAAATAATAGAGTAACGTTTTATCCTTGTTTTTTCGCTTGAATGATTTTGTTTCGATAACTTCTTGTTGATAATGTTGTTTCAAATGCAAAACTCTCGTTTTCTTTCAAAAGTTCATTGATTCGATTTATCATTATTCGTCCAGATTCGAACGCAACTTTTTCGGGTTGAAAAGGTGATAATCCTTTTGCGATTTCGTCTGCGTTTACAAATTCTTTACATTCAATTATTTCAGGTAAAATGGTATATGAAGCTGTAGTTTTTCCAGCACCATTGCACCCAGAGATTATGTAAAGATTTTTTGTTATCATCCTTACAAATTTAACTTTTTTAAAATTGATTTCGAATTGCAAACGATTTTTCCTGTATTATCCACAAAGAGAGGGCAGTAGTTTATTCATTAAATATGTCTGATAAATTCTGTCCTTCCTTTTTTAAAATTTGACCTTCTTTGACATATTCATATTCTAAATTTAACTTATCAAAGTCAAATTTATTCGTTGAAAATGGATGTTTAAATAATACAAAATCGGCATTTTTTATATTGAAAGGTATTACTCTTGTGAAAACAATTCCGCTAACATTTTTTAACCTTGGGCCTTTGTTATTTAGGAAAGTTCCATCTAATTTTCTTATCCACTTTTTATCTTTGTTTTCTGGATTGGTAGACCAAGATAATGCTTTAGAACCCCAAATTGCATTGTCAACATCAGATTTCACTACAGTCTTAAAGTCAATAGTATTGATGCAAACTATAAAAGGTTTGTCCAATTCTCCGTAGTATTTTCCTTTATCGTTAATAGCCTTTTTTAATAAGTTGTCGCCATTTCCCCAAAACGATTCCATTGGATACATTCCTATTGGACTTTTATGCTTTTCAGAACTTGCTTCTTTAATCAAAGGTATTATGCCAACTTTAGCCTCGATATATTCATCTTCGTACTCTATTTTTGGTAGAGTTGAAATCTCTCCAGAATTAATACTTTCAGATATTTTATCAGGATTGAGTTTTTCAATTTTAGTTTGAATATTTTTAATAAATTTTTTAGAGTTCGGTTGTTTGTCAGTTTTAAAAATTAATGTTTCTAAACTAATTAAAAATCTATCAAAATTTAATTTGTTTAGAGCATCATAAAATTCATTCCTCTTTCTTTCAAAGGATTCTTCCGCTTTTGATTTTCCTGTAATGACTTTTGCTTCTACATATAATTCCAAATCATTTTTAGTTACTAAAAAATCAGGACGTTTTTTTGATTTAGGAACTTTAGGATGAACTAATATGTCAAATCCAAGTCTATGAAATAATTGGTAAAGAAATAATTCATAAAAAGTGGAATCAAAGTCTTTTCTAATTCGAGACTTTATTTCGGCTTTTTCAGATTCTGGGAAAATAGAAAACCAATCGTTTAGTAAATCACGAACTTCTCCAAATTCTTTTTTTGAGCTTCTGTCTAAAAAGTCATAAGTGTATTCATTATGGTCAGAATATCCATCATAATCTCTTATTTTATCAACAAATAGTCTGCTCAAAGTTTCTCGTTTGGGTATCGATTACAAAAATTCGCTAAACGTACCTAGGTATGTTTATTTGTTATATGTGAGTACTAATCTAATGGATTTTTAATGCTTTCAAGAGTAAACCGAGAATAATTTGGATAAAATCTTTGCCTGTGTTTTCTTAACAAATACCCATAAAACTAAAAAGAGTCCGGCCATTTGGACCGGACTCTTTTACGAGAACATTATATGAAAATGAAAAAATTTAAGTAACTAATTACACTGTAAATATAGAGCCAAGAACAGGTACTGAACAGTTTTTGTTGTCAATGCTGTTGTTTTTGTGGTGTGGTGCTTCAATTTTGTTATTTACCATAAAATTAGACCCAAGATCTTTATAGAATAGCGATATTTATAGCGCAATTGTGCTATAATGTTATAGTATCATAAAATTAGTATTCAAAACTAGAATAGGTATGCAGCAGATAGAAAGAGTAGAGGCATTTAAGAAATCGGTTCAGAACAAATTCAATGTGTATAATAGCTTGTTCTTGAATTTACCCTACCGAAACATAGACAATGTAGGAATGCTTATTCCTTTACTTATGGACCAATCCGAAAAAGGATTGAAAGC
The DNA here is from genome assembly GCF_042676845.1 of Maribacter chungangensis. Lineage (NCBI taxonomy): Bacteria > Pseudomonadati > Bacteroidota > Flavobacteriia > Flavobacteriales > Flavobacteriaceae > Maribacter > Maribacter chungangensis. Next base: position 234,016 of record NZ_JBHTHY010000007.1, on the reverse strand, counting down.
AGGTCTTAATCCAAAAGAAATCATAGAAGCCTTTTTTGAGAACTTCGCCGATTTGCAAACGGAAAAGGAACGTATAGATTTTATGTTCCGGATCATACAGTACGTAGAGCGCCAAGTGGTGCTGTACGATAGTGTAGAGGATGCCGCTTTTCCTAAACTACATAAACACAGCAGTTCCCTCTCCTTAAAAGACTATTTTCAATTGGTAGACAATAACAAGAATTGGGATTCCATTTTGGACAAGCTCAATAGTTTTAGTGCCCGTATTGTACTTACCGCCCACCCAACTCAGTTCTATACCCCTGCCGTACTGGATATCATCACAAATTTAAGAACCTTAATATTGGAGAATCGTATAGATGAGATAGACGTGGTTTTGCAGCAATTGGGACTTACCTCTTTGGTCAATGCTAAAAAACCCACCCCGTTGGACGAGGCCAAGAATATTATTTACACCTTGCGCCATGTGTATTATGAGGCTATAGGTGAGCTATATGCTTACATTAAAGGGAGTGCTGGCAACGAGAGGTTTTCCAATCATGATATTGTTAAACTTGGCTTTTGGCCCGGTGGCGATAGGGACGGCAACCCTTTTGTAACCGCAGACATTACAAAAGACGTGGTGAACGAACTACGGGTAACGCTAATGAAGTGTTACTACAATGACCTCAAGGGACTTCAAAACAAATTAACCTTTAAAGAGGTGCAAGAACCCATAAATAAATTACGGGGAAACCTCTACAGGGCCATGTTCGACCCTAGTAAGGACGTAGGCTATGAGGATATTATTGGCCCTCTGAACCAAATACGTGAAGCATTGGTGCAAAAGTACCATAATTTATATCTAAAGGAATTGGATGTATTTATTGATAAAGTAAAAATCTTTAAAATACATTTTGCGACCATCGATATCCGTCAGGACCATAGTATGCACACCAAAGTAATAAATGCCGTTTTGATTAAAAATGGTTTTATAATAGATGATGTAAACGAGTTGTCCGAAACCGAATTGATCAATATCCTATTACATAAGAACATTACGCTTAATGCCAATGACTACGATGAGGAAATTGTAAAGGATACCATAAAGAACGTTTCTCAATTGGCCGATATTCAGGCCAAAAACGGGGAAGAGGGCTGCAATAGATATATTATAAGCAATTCCGAGGATATTTTTAGCATTCTATACGTTTATGCACTCTTTAGATGGTGCGGATGGGCAAACAAGGATATCACCTTTGATATCGTTCCACTTTTTGAGACTATGAAAGGAATGGATAACGCAGAGGCTACCATGCAGCAGTTGTTCGGTTTGGAAGACTATAGAAGTCATCTGGAAAACAGGGCGAACAAGCAGACGATAATGCTCGGTTTTTCCGACGGTACCAAGGACGGCGGTTATTTAAAGGCGAATTGGTCCATTTTAAAGACGAAGGAAGAACTCTCCCAAGTATGTGCAAATAACGATGTTGCCGCTATTTTCTTTGATGGCAGGGGAGGCCCACCGGCAAGAGGTGGCGGTAAAACACATCGCTTTTATGCGGCGCAAACAAATAAGGTGGCCAACAATGAAATTCAACTTACCATACAGGGACAGACGATTACAAGTACCTATGGCACTAAAGAACAGTTCATATACAACAGTGAACAATTGCTAACGGCCGGACTTTCAAATACCATATTGGGAAAGGAAATCGTTATATCCGAAGAGTCCAGATCGGTTATAGAGGAATTATCCGAACTAAGTTTCGCCAAGTACGATGCCCTAAAACATCACGACAAGTTTATGCCCTATCTGGAGAACATGAGTACCTTAAAGTATTATACCAAAGCGAATATTGGAAGTAGACCTGGAAAACGGGGAAACAAGGCGAAGCTAGAACTATCGGACCTTAGGGCAATTTCCTTTGTAGGGTCTTGGAGCCAGCTTAAACAAAACGTTCCCGGTTATTTTGGTATTGGTACCGCCTTGAAGACCTTGGCCGATGCAGGCAGATTTGAAGAGGCAAAGAAATTGTACGAAGAAGTACCCTTTTTTCAAGCGCTTATGATGAACAGTATGATGAGCCTTTCCAAGTGTTACTTTGAACTTACCAGTTATATGAAAGAGAACGAAGAGTATGGGGCATTCTGGGAAATCTTGCACGAGGAATACGAACTTTCCAAAGAAATGTTATTACAACTTTCCGGCATGGAAATACTGATGGAAAAAGAAGCCGTATCCAGGGAATCGATTAAGATCAGGGAGAACATTGTATTGCCGTTATTGGTCATACAGCAATACGCCCTGCAGAAAATTGGGGAAGGAAATGCGCATAAAGAGCTATACGAGAAAATAGTTACCAGATCTTTATACGGAAATATTAACGCCAGTAGGAATTCGGCATAAGATGCGTTAAGGTAGCATTAGGGTACTATCCCATCACAAAAATGGTCCCGCCATAACGCCGGGGGCTTTTTTTACTTCTCATTTATTTTTCTGAGCCCTATTTAGTTTGGCAATTGGGTGCTCAATAAAGCGTAAAAGGTCTGTATCCCATACGCAATTTGCCCTATTTTTAAATTCTCGTTGGGACTATGCTGATTATTGTCCGCATTTACCATGGGAACCACGAATGCCGGAATCTGTAACTCGTTTATAAAAGGGGCAATAGGAACTGTACCGCCCATAATGCGAATTTGAACCACATCTTCTTTAAAGGTATCCGACATGGTGTTGACCAAAAATTGTCCGTAAGGATTGTTCAATTCGGTTCTAAACGCATCGGTTACCGAACCTTCCTTTATCATCATTATTTTATCGTGCGCCATACGCTCCTCTATTGTAGGTTCTGTAGCGGTGATGTAAAAACCTTGGTTTTGTATGTGTTTTTTCACTAGACGTTTTAACCGTGTACCATCGCTTTCGGGAACCAATCGCAAATCCAGTTCGGCGGTAGCGGTTGCAGGGACTATGGTCCGTGCCTTATCACCTATCCATCCAGAACCTAAGCCTCTAATGTTTAAGCTAGGATATTGAAGTGCTTCTTGGTAGAAAGCACCCACTTTTTCAGCAGTTTTAAACTGGAGTTTATTGGATATGGCCTCATCACTGTCCGGTACACTTTTTAAGACTTGCTGGGTAGCCTCGTTTATGGTAATTCCGTCGTAGTAACCAGGAATGGTTACTTTTCCATCGGTATCTTTCATACCGGCCAACACCTGCGCCAATTGAAATCCGGGGTTTGGGGCGTAATTCCCATAATGTCCGCTGTGCTGTGGTTTAATGGGGCCAAAGGTTGTTAAGGACAAGGTGGTTATGCCACGGCAACCGTAGATAACCGTCGCTTTGCCCGACGGATGTGCCGGACCGTCATTTATAATTAGAAAATCGGCCTGTAGCAGTTCTTTATAGGTCCGTACCGCCTTTGGTAAGGGCTTGCTGCTTTTTTCTTCCTCGCTATCCAAAAGCACCCTTACGTTGAAAGCGAGTTCTTTTCCGTCTTTTTTTAATAAATCGATGGCATTTAAAAACATAACAATGGGGCCTTTATCATCTGAGGTGGATCTTCCAAATAAGCGCCAATCATAATTTATATCGGCATCCAGATCTGCAAAATCCTCGGTTTTCCAGCCTTCGCCATCTTGGGACTTTAAAATGGTTTCGTAGGGATCGGTTTGGTCCCATTTAGAGGGGTCTACCGATTGGCCGTCCAAATGCATATAGAATAATAGGGTTGGCTTGGTATCCTCCATAGGCAATGCGGCAAAGAACAAGGGAAGATTCTCGGTTTCCAGAATAGAGGTGTTAAAACCTCTTTGGTTGAATTTATCACCTAACCACCTAATATTACGATCAATATCGTCCGCATTAAGGGCATCGTTCGGTAAGGCTACAAATTGTCTGAGTTCGTCAATACTATGCCGTACGGATGATTTTATGTCTTCAGGTGTTTGTGCCGTGGTAGTGTTTGTTAATACAAGAAGAAACAGGATGCACCAATAATTTTTCATGAGAAGTGTTTTTGAATACCGAAAAATAAGGATAAAAGATAGAATGCTATGCCCTAAGCTGTATTAAAAAAAGACAGTACTGTTTTTCTGATAAGGAGTAGGAAAGGAAAGCCATGGAACAAAACATCGAACCAGTCCAAAGCACCCATACCGTTAGCGCCCCCTGCTATCCATTTTAGTTTTCCCCACAAATGGGGTTCGGGAAAAAAGGGTGCTAAACCCAGGGTAAGGCATAATAGGAGTATTAGTTTCCAATCGTTGATAACATTTTTCATTAGAGCCTAATGGTTTTTATGAACGATGGAATTGCCTCCACTCCATGTTGCGTTAAATGTTTGATAAACGCAGAACCGATAATGGCACCTTTTGCCGATGCGGTAGCCTGTTGAAACGTTTCCGAATCCTTGATCCCAAAACCTACGATCTGGGGATTTTTTAACTTCATGGCCGCAATGCGCCCAAAATAGTCCGATTGCGCTGTTCCAAAGCCCGATTTAGAGCCTGTTACACTGGCGGAGCTCACCATGTAAATAAATCCGTCCGAAGCGGCATCGATTTGTTGTATGCGCTCATTACTGGTTTGTGGGGTGATCAGGAAGACGTTTATCAATCCATATTTTTTAAATATCGCTTCGTATTCCGTTTGGTACACGTCCAAAGGCAGGTCCGGCATAATAATACCGTCTATCCCTATTTCGTGGCACCTTTTGCAAAATGCCGCTACGCCGTACTGGAGCATGGGATTAAAATAACCCATTACGATAAGTGGTATGGAAACTGTTTTGCGAATGTCCTTTAATTGGTCAAAAAGCACTTCTGTGGTCATTCCGTTGTGTAACGCAGCCGTGGAACTTTCCTGTATGGTAGGGCCATCTGCTAGAGGGTCGCTAAACGGCAATCCTATTTCTATCATATCTACACCGTTTTTTTCTAAATCCTGAATGATTTGTACGGTATTGTTTAGAGCGGGGTAGCCTGCCGTAAAATAGATGGAGAGGAGCTTTTTGTCTTCCTGTAGTTTGGTGTTGATCCTATTGGTCATTATGCTAGTTTGAAATAGTCTATATAGGTTTGTAAATCCTTGTCCCCACGCCCTGATAAACTGATGACGACAACATCGTCCGGTTTAAATTTCTTATGTGCAAAAATGGCAAAGGCATGTCCTGTTTCAATGGCGGGAATAATGCCCTCTAACTGTGAAAGTTCCAAGCCTGCGGTCATGGCCTCGTCATCCGTGGCCGAATAAAATTCTGCCCGTCCCGACTTGTATAAATGGGAATGCATGGGGCCAACGCCCGGATAATCCAGTCCGGCCGAAATGGAGTACGGTTCGGTAATTTGTCCGTCCAAGGTTTGCATGAGCATGGTTTTACAGCCGTGGATGATACCCACCTTGCCCAAGGCCGAGGTAGCGGCACTCTCGCCGGTATGGACCCCTTTTCCCGCGGCTTCTACGGCAATAATGCCCACTTCCGGTTCGTTAAGAAAATGATGGTATGTGCCAGCGGCGTTGCTTCCGCCACCAATGCAGGCCACCACGTAATCCGGATTTTCACGGCCTTCTTTTTCTTTTAGCTGCCATTTGATCTCCTCCGATATGACCGACTGAAACCGGGTAACCATATCCGGGTAGGGATGGGGGCCTATCGCAGAACCGATAATATAATGTGTATCTACGGGATTGTTGATCCAATCGCGAATGGCTTCATTGGTTGCATCCTTTAAGGTCCTACTTCCAGAAAGTGCCGGACGCACTTCTGCCCCCAACATTTTCATCCGCGCCACATTAGGGGCTTGTCTGGCAATATCTATTTCGCCCATGTATACGATACATTCCATACCCATTAAGGCACATACCGTGGCCGTGGCAACACCATGCTGGCCAGCCCCCGTTTCGGCGATAATTCTTGTCTTGCCCAGTTTCTTGGCCATAAGTATCTGCCCAATGGTGTTGTTTATTTTATGCGCTCCGGTATGGTTGAGGTCCTCACGCTTCAGGTATACTTTGGTGTTGTACTTCTCCGAAAGTCGCTTCGCATAATAAAGCGGAGAAGGCCTGCCCACGTAGTCTTTAAGCAATTGGTGGAACTCTTTTTGAAAAGAATCCGTGTACATAATATCCAAATAGGTACGGCGTAGTTCCTCTACGTTGGGGTATAGCATTTCCGGTATAAAGGCACCTCCAAATTCACCATAGTAGCCTTTTTCGTCTGCGTGGTAGCCCCCTAGGTTCTCCTTATGGGCACTTTGTTCAATTTCTTTTTGCATTTCTTTTTCTTTTTTTGTCGTTGCAGGCAAAGCGAAGCAATCTCTAACTCCTTTAGCACATACGTAATCACTTAGTACTGCTCAATTTATTTTCTTTTTTATAATTTACTAACCACGTTTATAAACTCCTTTAATTCAGCAATTTTTTTCAATCCTGGTTCTTGTTCAAATTTACTATTTACATCAATAGCATGACAGTATTTTGACTCCGGTCGTTTTAAAAATTCGGTAATATCGTTTTTGTTTTCCAAGCCAATGCCACCGCTCAAAAAATAAGGTTTTGTGTACGGATATGCTTTTAGTACGCTCCAGTCAAATGCATACCCATTGCCGCCTGGTAATTTGCCTTTGGTATCGAATAAAAAGTAATCGCAAACATTTTCAAAAGGCCTTAATAAGGAAAAATCAAATTCATCTTTAATAGAGAACACCTTTATAATTTCTATAGACCTGTGGGGTTTTGAAAACCTGACAGGTCTAAGTTTTAGGCAATAATCGGGACTTTCATTCCCATGTAATTGTACTCCATCTAAATTGTATTTTTCAATAGTTGCTGTTACATCGGTTATTGTAGCATCTACAAACACCCCTATTTTTTTAATTTCTTTTGGTAAGGAGGGAATTTCTCCGCTAAAAAAACGAGAAGAAGGTTCCCAGAATATAAAGCCCAGGTAATCGGGTCGCAATGCCGCAACCGCCTCAGGATTATATTTCATGCCACAAATTTTAAGCCCCGCCCCAGCCCTCCCCGAAGGAGAGGGAGTTATATCTAGCTTATTGTCGGTTATTTTTTTCATTTTAGTAAATCAATAAAATCTGCTGCACTTTTACCTGGATTATTCGTCTTCATGAAGTTCTCTCCAATAAGAAAACCTTGGTATCCGTATGTTTTCAAATCGCTTATTGCTTCCACAGAACTAATGCCACTTTCAGACACTTTTACAAATTCGTCTGGGATCAGCGGTGATAAGGACTTACTGGTTTCCAAACTCACCGTAAATCTTTTTAAATCACGGTTATTCACCCCTAACATATCCAAACTGGGCATGATCGATTTATGCAATTCTTCCTCGTTATGTACTTCTAACAACACATCCAAACCTAAACTTTTAGCACATTCCGAAAGGTTTTTAATTTCGTCTCTGGTCAATACTGCGGCGATCAATAAGATTACGTCTGCACCATGGGCTTTCGCCTCTAGGATTTGATATTCATCAACAATGAATTCTTTTCTGAGCAAAGGCATACTTACAGACGCTCTTGCCAACAACAAATCTTCTAAGGAACCCCCAAAATACTTGATATCGGTAAGTACGCTCATGCCACATACACCTGCCTTTTCATAACCAAGGGCAACTTGTCCCACGTTTGTATTTTGATTAATGGTTTCCTTGGAGGGAGAGCGGCGCTTGTGTTCGGCAATAATACCGGTGTCGCTATTTTTTAAAGCGGTAGCTAAGGACACTCCTTTTCTATCAAAAAGTATGGAGGCTTCCAGTTGGCCCATCGGAATCAAACCCTTTTTTAGTTCAACTTCTTTGTATTTATCCGCTACTATTTTATCCAGTATATTCATAGGTATTTGTCATTGCGAGCATAGTGAGGTAATATGTAAAAATCCTAGGCTTACTTCATTATGTTATGCTCCCTTTCATTTCATCTTTTCAATTTATTTGTCAACTAAATTCAATTTTATACCCGCTAATTCAATTCCGTGTTCCAAAAGAACGGTTTGCTTTGTGCCTCGCCAAGACGTCTTAACAGTCCCTTCTTATGGAAAGCCAAGTGGCTTATTTACTCAATTCCTGCAAATGCTTCAATGCCTTTAGTCCCTTGCCGCTTAATAAGGATTCTTTTGCTTTATCAAACCCTTCTTTTGGTGTTGCGTTCTCGACGGTCGCAATGGCAATCCCGGCATTGGCACATACGACGTTGTTCTGTGCTTCCGTGCCTTTACCGTTTAGTACGTTCATAAAAATTTGAGCGGAATCCGCTATGTCGTCCCCGCCAACAATTGCCTTGGCATCAATCGCCGTCAGTCCAAAATCATTTGGTTTTATAATGCCTTCGGAGCCATTGGAAATTGTTTTGGTATCACCTGTTAAGCTAATTTCATCATAGCCGTCCAAGGCGTGCAGGACCGTAAAGTTCTTATCCGTATTCTGATAGAGGTAGCCGTACATCCTCGCCAACTCCAAATTGAAAACACCTACCATTTGATTTTTAGGAAACGCGGGATTAACCATGGGCCCCAACATATTAAAAAACGTCTTTACCGCTAATTCTTTTCGGATCGGAGCTACGTTTTTCATGGCCGGGTGAAACAAGGGCGCATGCAATACACAGATACCGGCTTCTTCTATGCACTTGGTTAGGAAATCCACATCATTACTAAATTTGATGCCTAAAATTTCCATCACATTACTACTGCCGCATTTGGACGATACGCCATAGTTACCGTGTTTGGTTACTTTAATGCCAGCCCCTGCGGTAACAAAGGATGCTAGGGTAGAGATGTTGAAAGTGTCCTTGCCATCGCCGCCGGTGCCACATAGATCGATAGGATTATAGGCCGATAAATCTACCGCCAAGCAAAGCTCAAGCAGGGCGTCCCTAAATCCTTCCAATTCTTCGATCGTAACGCTACGCATCATGTACACCGTAAGAAAAGATGCGATCTGACTGGTATTGTAATCGCCTTTTGCGATGTTGACCAATATCTTTTTGGCATCCTGTTTTTCAAGGATTTCATGATTGATCAATCTATTTAATGTCTCTTTCATTTTTTGTTAGTATTAAGTATTGAAGTCATTTAAACTTTTTCCGTTAGCTAAAAAATTGCTCTTTTTCGCCCATTTTTTGTCTTTTTTTCTTTCCATAGCTATGCTATGCAACTCAAAAAAGCCTTCAAATAGTCATAAAATTTCTAATTTTCGCTTGAACGCGAAAAGTTTAAACCACTTCATTAAGTAATTTGTAGTAAGTATATTTTGAAAAAAAATAATTCTCAATACTTTTTACTTATTACTAAAGCGTTAGCGCTTTATCCAATTCTTTAATAGCTGCTTACCATCTGGCGTTAAGACCGACTCTGGATGAAATTGTACCGCCCTTATATCAAATTCTCGATGGCGAAGGGACATAATCTGTCCGTTTTCGTCAAACGATGTTGCTTCCAAGCAATCCGGTAGATCGGTATGTACTACCCATGAGTGGTAGCGGCCTACTTCAATTTTTGCCGGAAGGTCCTTAAAGATATAATCGTCTTGCGTAATTGTTATGGTCGTGGCCACTCCGTGGTACACCTGGTCCAAATTCGTAAGACTTCCTCCAAATACCTCTGCTATGGCCTGTTGTCCCAAGCACACCCCAAAAATACGTTTATGACCGGCATAGGTTTTTATAATGCTTTTTAAAAGTCCGGCTTCGTCCGGAATACCTGGCCCAGGGGACAATACGATTTTGTCAAAGGCATCTACCTCCTCCAAGGTCAATTGATCGTTTCTTTTTACAATAACCTTGCAGTCCAAATCCTCTAGATAGTGCACCAGATTATAGGTGAAACTATCATAATTGTCTATCATTAATATCCTCTGTCCCATTTAAATTGTTTCAGCGATTTCCAGTGCTTTGTTCAAAGCACCTAATTTGTTATAGGTTTCCTGTAATTCATCTTCTGCATTTGATGCGGCTACCAGCCCGGCACCTGCTTGAAAATGCAATTCATGGTTTTTGCTCAGGAAGGTCCTGATCATAATGGCATGGTTAAAATTGCCTTTAAAATCCATAAATCCTATGGCACCCCCGTAATAGCCCCTGCTTGTTTTTTCGTATTGTTCAATAAGTTGCATGGCCCTGTGTTTGGGTGCACCACTCAAGGTTCCCGCAGGAAACGTATCCGCCACTATTTTTAAGGTTGATATGTCCGGTTTTTTTATACCGGTAACCTTGGACACCAAATGGATGACATGGGAAAAATACTGCACCTCTCTATAGGTATCTACCTTTACCATGTTGCCATTTCTACTAAGGTCGTTCCGGGCCAGGTCTACCAACATTACATGTTCGCTGTTTTCCTTATCGTCCTGGGCCAGTTGTTTGGCCAGCTCCGCATCCTTTTCATCGTTGCCGGTTCTTTTATAGGTACCTGCGATGGGGTGTATTTCCGCTTTGTCATCTTTTACGATAATCTGCGCTTCTGGTGAACTGCCAAAAATCTTAAAATCCCCATAGTCGAAAAAGAACAGGTATGGAGAAGGATTTATGGAGCGGAGGGCACGGTAGACATTAAATTCGTCTCCCTTAAACCCTTGTGAGAACCTGCGGGACAATACCAATTGAAAAACGTCGCCACGTTGGCAATGCTTTTTGGCCAGCGCCACCTGTTCTTTAAAGGCATCATCTTCTAGATTCGTTTTTACCGCACCTTCTTTTATAAAATTATAGGAGGCAAAGGTACGCACCTTTAATACCTGTTCCAGTTCGGGGATATTGTTTTCCGTGTTATAACAATGGGCAAAAAGATAGGCCTCGTTCTTAAAGTGATTAATGGCGATGATGTTCTGGTACACCGCGTAGTGCATATCGGGAATTTCTATAGAATTCTCTTTTTTGGTTATGGATACATCTTCAAAATAGCGCACGGCGTCATAGGCCATAAACCCAAATAGTCCATTGGTAATAAACTTGAACTCTTGATCAGCTGTTTTAAACTGTTTGCCAAAAGCATCAACTTCTTGCATTACATCTACCGTATCGGTTATTTGAGTGGTTTTTTTATTGCCGTTCGGGAATACTTGGGTAATGATTTCGTTCTCTACGGTTATAGAAGCGATCGGATTACAGCAGATATAGGAAAAACTATTGTCGTTGGCATGGTAATCGCTACTTTCCAGTAAGATACTATTGGGGAATCTATCGCGAATTTTCAGGTAGACACTAACTGGAGTGATGGTGTCCGCTAGAATTTTTTTATGATGGGTTTTTAGTTCAAATTGCATGATGTCGTTTTAATGGGTATCTGTCTGTATGGAAACAATACTACTATGGTTTAAATAGAAAAAGGCTTGTCGTGATGACAAGCCTTTATATTTTTAAATAGGGGACTAGTTCACGATTGTTGTCGTAAAATATTCCACCACCAAGTGTTGTTTATTACTTTCATAAGTTCAAATATAGAAAGGAATTTTAAAGGCACAAATTTTCTATGCCTAAAAAATAAAAATCCCTTTGAAATTTCTTCAAAGGGATTTCTAAATACTAAATCTGATTTGTACGGTATTCGTAACTGTTAAAGTACTAGATCAACAACCAGGTCAAACTCATCGTAGATGGTTTTGTCTCCCAAGTTATCAAAAAAGCTTCCTGAACCGTATTTAACATCGTACTTGGCTCTGTCAATTTTTACGGTTGCCGTTGCCTTTCCTTCAAACATAGAGATTACCAAGGTTACAGGTTTTGTAATTCCTTTTATGGTTAGGTCCCCAACCACGGTGTAGGAGTTTTTGTTAAGTGGTTTTACGGAAGTGAAAACCAATTTTGATTCTGCATGATTTGCTACGCCAAAGAAATCATCGGATTTTAAATGACCTTCCAATTTTTCTTTTCCGTCTCCGGCTTTCAAATCCGTAACGGTAAGAGAAGTCATATCCACTACAAATTCGCCTCCCACCAGTTTATTGCCATCCATCTCCAAATGACCGGATTTTAGTTCCATGGTTCCGTCATGTGCGCCGGTTACCTTATAGCCTTTCCAGGTTACTTTGCTCTGACTAACGTTTACTTCTTTTTTTTCATTGTCAACCGTTGTGTTCGCTGTTGCGGAATAGCTGAACAATAATGCTAAAAAGATACTTGATACTGTTTTTTTCATCGTTTTTGTTTTAATGTAATTGTGTAAAATTCTCAGTTATATATAGGTAAATAATTCTTCTTTCGACTTACGCACTTTTGGTAAATGTTGCGTTGCATCATCGGTGGAACGATATCCAATGGGAACAACAACAGAAGTGGTAAGGTTCTTGCCGTTAAGGCCCAAAATGGTATCGTAGGCTTCGGCTTCAAAACCCTCCATTGGGCATGTGTCTATCTTTAATTCCGCTGCTGCCTGCATGAGATTTCCAAGTGCAAGGTATACTTGTTTTGCTGTCCACTCTTCCTTTGTTTGTTGGGGCAGGTCTACTAATTTTGATTTTGCGAAATCGCTGTAGCCCTTTAAGTTTTCGTTTGGTATATTTCTTGTTTCAGCGGTATTTTTAATAAAATCATCTACGAGTTCCCCACCAAAATCCGTTTGATGCGCAAAAACAATAAGGTGTGAAGCATCCGTAACTTGCGATTGTCCCCAAGATACCGGTTTCAACTGTTCCCGTATTTCCGTGTCCGTAATTATAAAGATATGGTAAGGCTGCAGTCCGTAGGAAGATGCGCTCAACCGCGTTGCCTCGAGTAACAGTTCCATTTCTTCTTCGGATATCTTTTTGGTACGGTCAAATCTTTTGGTGGCATAACGCCAAGTCCTGTTCTCTAAAATGGTGTTCATTTATGTGTTTAAAATTTATCTAATAATTCATTTAATCTAACCAATTCCAATTCGGTAAAATCACTAAGTATTTCTTCTTCTTTTTCAAATAGCATGCCATCAATTTCATTTAGGAACTGTAAGCCATTTTTGGTGATATTGATCTCAACTTTTCTGCGATTATGTTCACAGATTGTACGATTCACATATCCTTTAACAATAAGTTTGTCTACCAACCTGGACGTATTGCTCATTTTGGTTACCATGCGTTCATTAATGGTAGATAAATTTGCAGGTTTGCCTTTTTGCCCCCTTAAAATACGAAGCACATTAAACTGTTGTACGGAAACTTCAAATGGTTTAAGTGTTAATGCCACTTGTTCGTTAACTTTGTTATAGACCAATGACAAATGAATAATGGTCCTCTTTTTTAAAGGGATCCGTGCATTTGTTTTTATAGCCTCTTCAACATTCATGTAGAAACAATTATTGTCTATACAAATGTAGTGTTGTTGCAACGATTCCAAATTGATTTGTTAATTAAATTTTTGTTAAAAAATGGATATTGAACTGGTCGCGAGTATAACTTGAATTGATGAGGTCTAACTATTTCTATACTTTCGAGATTGATAATAGAGATTTAATCGGGATTGTTCCCTAAGGGCGCTGCCAGGGGATTTTCTATTCTGTGGTTATTCTTGAACCCAACGACCATAGAAAAAAATACACAAAGTGGGAACTGTCTTTTGCGGCTCCCGAACGGGACGGGTAGGTAAGTTTATAGTCCCGAGTTGTGAGTATCCGTCTTTAGCCTTTAACCAAAATGATACCGGATACCTATTGGGAGCTTAATACTTAGGTGGCGCACCTTGGGGGTTGTGGTTTTTGTATTAGGAGGCGTTTTTTGTTGGATTGTAGTATCGGGTATAGGTCAATTGATATTTTTGACAAAGGAAACTTTAAGATGGCCTGTTTTCGTTACTGTCTTGTTTCTAGATTTAAGTGGAGTGACGTTTGCAGCAAAATGGTTAAGATTTTGAGTTGTCGTGTCTTGGGGTTTAGTGTAGTTTTACAGAATCCCTTATTTTTGAATGCAAATACTAATATTGTAGCACTATGGCAGATTTATCGCAAGACGAATGGGCGGCGAAACTAAGAGAGGATAACAACGCTGTTATTCTCGATGTTCGCACCGAAGAAGAATTGGAGGAAGGACGTATTCCCAATGCAAAGAATATCGATATTTATTTAGGGCAGGGGTTCATAGATGAGCTCGAAAAATTGGATAAGACAAAAAACTATTACGTGTATTGTAGGTCTGGAAACCGAAGCGGACAAGCCTGTGCAGTAATGAACAGTATCGGTTTTGAAAATGCCTACAACTTGGCCGGAGGTTTTATGAACTGGGAAGGTGAAGTTGCGGAGTAATTTTTTATGGGTTTGAAATGGGGTAATCGGTTATCAAAGGTGAACGAATTCAACCTAGTTGGTTTCCAACAGAATTATATGGATCACCATTTCCCTTTTTTAAACCAAGAATATCATCGTATTTGGCTTAACTTAGGTTCTAGCAAAATATGTACAGTAGAATTTAACGAATAAAAGGCCCGCTTTTGAGCGGGTTTTTTATTTTTAGGGTATGAAGGAGGATTTGTTGCACTACATCTGGAAGTATAAAAAATATCCTGTTGCTCGGATTAGAACAACGAAAGGTCATGGTATAGTGGTTCAGGCATCGGGAACTCATAATCAGTTAAGCGGTCCGGATTTTTTTAACGCAAAGCTCATCATTGATGAACAACTGTGGGCCGGCAATGTGGAAATTCACATAAAATCATCTGATTGGTATGCCCATAATCACGAAATGGATACGAACTATGATAATGTAATACTCCATGTGGTCTGGGAAGATGATGTTGCAGTTTTTCGGCTGGATGGCTCAGAGGTGCCTACACTTGAGCTTAAGAATTATATAAGCGATGATCTACTTGCCAATTATAAAAAGCTTGTTCAGCAACGGCCCAATAGATTTATCAATTGTGGTACGGATATCACCGCCATTTCCAGTTTCAGTTTTGATAATTGGAAGGAGCGTTTGTATTTTGAGCGTTTAGAACGAAAATCGGAAATTGTAGTTAAACTTTTGGAGGAGTCCAACAACGATTGGGAAAAGGTACTATTTATAATGTTACTTAAAAATTTTGGCTCAAAAATTAACGGCGACTTCTTTTTTGACTTGGGTCTGTCCATAGATTTCTCCATGATTAGAAAATTAAAGAATAAACCGTTGGAATTGGAGGCACTTCTTTTTGGTTTGTCGGGGCTGTTGGAAGATGACCAACAGCCAAACACCTATAAACAGGAATTACGGCAGACCTATGATTATTTATGTCGAAAATACGAGTTGGATGCAACCGTACTGTCTAAACCTCGGTTTTTTAAATTACGGCCATCAAATTTTCCTACCATACGCCTGTCCCAGTTCGCGCAATTATACGCCGCTGAGTCTTCCTTGTTCAATAAGGCAATACAAGCAGAGACAGCTGATTTCTATAGTTTATTTGTGGTGCCTACGAGTACGTTTTGGGAAACGCACTTTACATTTAACAAAACCTCCAAAAAAAGTGTAAAAAGGACGACTAAAAAGTTTATTGATCTTTTGGTCGTCAATACGATCTTGCCGTTAAAATTCTGTTACCTACGGCATCAGGGAATTTCATTGGATGACTCCTTTACCAAACCTGTTGCGGATATTGCATCGGAAAAGAATAGCATTGTGCAAAAGTACCGAACACTTGGTTTAAAGGTCAATAATGCAAAGGATAGTCAGGTATTACTGGAACTTTACACCAATTACTGTACAAAAAATAAGTGTTTGCAATGTGCCGTAGGGGTGGAATTATTAACTTTAAAGACTTAATTAGCGGGTATGAACAGTTTTTACACCTTACTTCATTATTTACAAAAGCGAGGTTTCGAGGTTTGTCGCAGAATAGCGGAACGTATGGGGATTCGCACCAGGGTTGTGCGTACCTCTTTTATTTACTTGACTTTTGTAACCTTGGGTTTTGGTTTTGCGTTGTATCTTTTTCTAGCTTTTTGGTTAAAAATTAAAGATCTGGTTCACACCAAAAGAACGTCTGTTTTTGATTTATAGCAATGATAAAATTTTTTAGGTCCAAGATTTATTTGGCATTGGTTTTAATAGCGGTAGTACTCTCGTTCGGTGTATTCGGCTACCGGTTTATATCCGACTATTCTTGGATAGATGCCCTCTACATGACCATCATTACGGTCACCACGGTAGGTTTCTCGGAGGTGAGGCCTATGGGTCCCGAAGGTAAAATTTTCACGGTCCTTTTGATTGTTACCAGTGTTTTTATAGTCGGTTTTGCTATTTCGGTAGTTACGGAATACATATTAAGCCGTAATTCGTTACAAATCTTAAAAAAAAAGAGAGTGAAAAAAACAATAGATAATTTGGCTGGACATACGGTGGTATGCGGGTTTGGAAGAAATGGCATGCAAGCTTCAAAACGGCTAAAAGCGTATAATAGGCCGTTTGTAATCATAGAAAGAGAAAAGGAAGTTATAGATAAGTATGAAGGTGAAGTGTTGTTTGTTGAAGGCGATGCTAATGATGACGATGTGCTTTTGGCCGCTGGCATTGAGCGTGCGAAGTATCTGATTACGGCGTTACCGGACGATGCTACAAATCTTTTTGTTGTATTGTCGGCAAGGCAGTTAAATAAAAAATTGTTCATTATCAGTAGGGCTTCTCAAGTAACTTCGCAGAAAAAGTTGCTTTTGGCCGGAGCCAATAAAGTAATTATGCCAGATAAGATCGGTGGCGACCACATGGCATCTTTAGTAGTGATGCCGGACCTCATTACCTTTATGGATAAGCTATCCACCGAGGGCGAACACACCACTAATTTGGAGGAGATTGCAATTGAGCGCTTTGCGGATCAAGTAGATTGTAACTCGTTACGGGATCTGGATCTGCGCAGAAAGACAGGGTGTACAATTATTGGCTATATCACTCCGGACGGGGATTACATTATTAACCCAGAAGCAGACTTGAAATTGGAACTAAAAAGTAAGGTAATCGTTCTAGGGCGTCCGGAACAAATTAAAAAACTGAATGAAATGTTTCACATCGCCTAAGAATCTTTTAAGCGTATATTTGATTACCCACATATTTTTTATGATATTGCCACATAGTGATTAAAAAACCAACTAAAACTAAATTAGATCCATGGTCCACATGAAAAAATTACTTTATTTTTTTTCCTTTTTTATTTGTCTGTCAGCATCTGCACAGGAACTTGAGGTCAAAGGAAAGACACTTAATCCATCGAGTACTATAAACGATGGTGTTATTACCTTAGAGGTTACAGGTGGTACCCCTCCTTATACCTATAAATGGAGCAATCAGAGTACACCCTTAAAATCAAATAAGGCATCCGGTCTGGTAGAAGGAGTTTCGTATAATGTTGTTGTTACGGACGCAAATGGAGAATCCGTAACCAAGGCTTTTAAGGTGGATTCAGAAGCAATAACAGAAGTGTTTAATGGGGTAATGACGCCTGCGGTAAGCGCTTTGGGCTCAGTTTTGTTTTGGGATCCTTTTGCGGCTGTAGGGATTTATGATCCTATTGCCTACGCAGATTTGAAACGAATTTCCATTCCTGGATGGTCACCTGATGTAGAAAACAAATACACATTAAAAGAATGGCTCAAGGATAACGGTGTAAAAGTAAGAAAAGGTGAGGCCGTTGCTATTATATCCAAAACCAATGGAGCGGACGAGACCGTTATTTCAGATGCGACAGGAATACTGAACCACCTAACGGCGGAAGGAAACGTAATTTACAATTCCGAAAATCAAGAACATATCATTGAGCAAGGGGCGCATTATTTGGCAGAGGTCAAGTATGATGAACCAATGGTAATGACCCATCCTAACGGTGATTCCATTACCAAGCCCATACCGTTTATTGTGATGTGGCTTGTGCTAGGGGCATTGTTCTTTACCATTCGAATGGGTTTTATTAACATAAGAGGATTTAAACATTCCTTGGATTTGGCAAAAGGAAAGTATGATGATCCAGATGCACCGGGTCAAGTAACCCACTTTCAAGCATTGGCGACTGCGGTTTCAGGAACCGTTGGTCTAGGGAATATTGCCGGTGTTGCCGTAGCGGTATCCTTAGGAGGAGCCGGAGCAACCTTTTGGATGATCGTTTGCGGATTATTGGGCATGTCCTCAAAATTCGTGGAGTGTACATTGGGTGTCAAATATCGAGATATACTACCTGATGGCAGGGTATTTGGAGGCCCTATGAACTACTTGCGATATGGTTTGGAAAAAAGAAATATGAAAGGTTTTGGAAAGGTTTTGGCAGGCTTGTTCGCCGTACTTGGTGTGGGGGCATCTTTTGGTGGGGGCAATATGTTTCAGGCCAATCAGTCCTTTGAACAGTTGGCCGGACAGTTTCCAGCCCTTGTCGGAAACGGTTTTTGGTTTGGTATTGTTACGGCAATTTTGGTAGGTGTGGTGATTATTGGTGGAATCAACAGTATTGCTAAAGTAACGGGACGTGTAGTACCGATTATGGCTTCTATTTATATCTTGGCTGCTTTAGCGGTGATCATAATGAATATTCAAAATATTGGTCCGGCATTTTCGGCGATTTGGGAGGGTGCTTTTAACCCTTCGGCTTTAAAAGGTGGTATCATTGGGGTGCTGGTAATAGGATTCCAACGGGCCGCTTTTTCAAATGAAGCAGGAGTAGGTTCGGCTGCTATAGCCCATAGTACGGCAAAGACTAACCATCCGCCTTCAGAAGGTTTCGTAGCCTTGTTGGAGCCGTTCATAGATACGGTGGTAGTATGTACCTTAACTGCCTTAGTGCTTATTTTTACCGGTATGCACGAGGTTGAAGGATTGGCTGGTGCGCAATTGACTTCGGATGCATTTGGCAGCCAAATATCTTGGTTCCCTTATGTGTTGGCCTTGGCAGTGTTTTTGTTCGCTTTTTCAACAATGATATCATGGTCCTACTATGGCATGCGATCTTGGACATATTTGTTCGGTAAGAGCAAGAAGTCCGAAATGGTTTACAAAATGTTCTTTTTGGTATTTGTGGTAGTAGGTGCTTCGGTAAGTTTGGGTGCGGTTCTGGATTTTTCGGACATGATGATTTTGGCCATGTCCTTCCCTAATATTATCGGACTTTACATTTTGTCAGGGGAGGTGAAAACCGACCTGGGAGAATATTGGAGAAAATTAAAATCGAACCAGCTTTTCAAAAGACAAGTAGAAGCCAAATAATGTACATTTGAAGTACTGATGAAAAATTTAAAATCCCACTTAAAGTTCAATAAACAAGAACGAAGTGGGATTTTCTTTTTGTTGTTATTGCTCATCCTATTACAAGTAGGTCATTTCCTTTTTAAGGATGTTGTTGCCATCACTTCACAAGGTATGCTTCCGGACAAAGAGACCCAGAACGAAATCGATTTATTACGTAAAAAATCCATGGCAAACGATACCGTAGAGTTATATCCGTTCAACCCTAATTTTATTACGGATTATAAAGGATATACGCTTGGGCTTACCGTGGCTGAAATAGATAGATTGCATAGTTTTAGGGAAGGTAAAAAGTTTGTAAATACTGCTGCCGAATTTCAAAAGGTGACCAAGGTATCAGATTCAATTTTGAATCGTATCGCTCCTTACTTTAAATTTCCGGATTGGGTAACCGAGACAGGAAAAACTAAAGCTAGAACGAAGGTTGGTGCTACAATAGAAAAACCTAAAGCGGTAGCGGTCCTGCTAGATTTAAATACGGCAACGGAAGAGCAGCTCAAAGGCGTTAATGGTATTGGAGACAAGCTTGCGGCAAGGATAATCAAGTTTAGGGATAGGCTGGGTGGTTTTCTTATGGATGAACAGCTCTCGGATGTGTATGGATTAAAACCAGAGGTGGTAGCAAGAACCTTGGAGCTATTTCGTGTGAAGCAGGTACCCGAGATAAGAAAATTGGATATCAATATCGCAACGGCGGAAGAGTTGGCCCAAATCGTATACATTCCAAAAAAGGCAGCTTACGACATAGTCGCTTTTAGAGAGGATAACGGTGGTATTCGTTCTTTTGACGAGTTGTTGGAAATAGAGACTTTTCCAGCGGATCGAATTAACAGAATTGCCTTATATTTGCTGTTAAAAAATTAATGCTATGAACGGAATGTACTTCACTGAAGAACATCAATTATTTAGGCAAAGTTTAAAGGATTTTTTACAAAAAGAAGTAGTACCGAACATAGAACAATGGGAGGATGCCGGTAAGATAGATGCGTCGATTTGGAAAAAATTAGGTGAAATGGGTTTTCTAGGTCTTGCCACACCTGAACAAGAAGGTGGTTTGGGTTTGGATCTGTTTTACACGGTGGTGTTGTTGGAGGAATTACAAAAAATTAACTCGGGCGGATTTGCAGCGGCTATTTGGGCGCATGTGTACCTTGCAATGACCCATCTGAACAAAAATGGGAGCACCTATCAAAAGGATACGTACTTGAAACCTTCCGTGAGTGGCGAACTTGTTGGTTGTTTGGGAGTTTCAGAGCCCTTTGGGGGTAGCGATGTTGCAGGTATGAGAACGACCGCAATCAAGCAAGGTGACAATTATATTGTAAACGGTTCCAAAACCTTTATTACCAATGGGGTGTATGCGGATTATGTGATATTGGCCGCTAAAACGAATCCAGAACTGGGAAATAAAGGCATTAGTATTTTCATCGTAGATTTAAAAAGTAAAGGGGTGTCCGCCAATAAATTGAACAAGCTAGGTTGGAAAGCATCCGATACGGCAGAGCTTGCTTTTGATAATGTTGTTGTTCCCTCCGTTAACCTAATGGGGGCAGAAGGAAATGGATTTACGTTCATTATGGAGGCTTTTGCGCTAGAAAGATTAATAATGGGCGTAAACGCGCACGCAAGAGCAGAATTCGCCCTGGATTATGCACTTAATTACATGGCAGAGAGAGAGACATTTGGAAAGACTATAAACCAATACCAGGCGTTACGCCATCGTTTGGTTGATCTCTATGCGGATATGGAAATGTGTAGACAGTACAATTACTATGTAGTGGATAGGATGGATAAAGGCGAGTATGTGGTAAAGGAAGCCACTATTTCTAAGCTTAAGTCCACCAAAATGGCAGACGAGGTTATTTATTCATGTTTACAGTTTTTGGGGGGGTATGGGTATATGGAAGATTACCCAATGGCTAGGATGTTCCGTGATAGTAGGCTTGGCCCCATAGGCGGAGGAACCTCGGAAATTTTGCGTGAAATTATAGCGAAGATAATCATTGATAAAAAAGAATACAGGGCGCCAAGGGAGTAGGTTTTTCTCATTCAATGGAATTATTGTTCAAATAATCTTTTGAATCTTAAAAATAGTACTATCTTTGCGCTCTTAATCACTAAAGAAAGGAGGTTGTAGCCCATGTTAATAATACCAATAAAAGAAGGAGAAAACATAGACCGAGCTTTAAAGCGCTTTAAGCGAAAGTTCGATAAGACAGGTACAATGAGACAGTTGAGAAAACGTCAGCAGTTTAATAAGCCTTCTGTTGTGCGTAGAGCACAATTGCAAAAAGCACAGTATATTCAAGGTTTACGAGATGCAGAAGAAATCTAAAACCTTCAGCACAAAATAATAAGATCCCGCAATTTGCGGGATTTTTTTTGTCAAAACTTTAAATTCGACCAAGGTTTAATAACTTTGGTCTATGATGGTCAAGGAATTTGTAAGGTATCTGGAACTAGAAAAGAACTATTCCGGGCACACCGTTACTGCTTACGAAAAAGATCTAACGGAGTTTTTGGCATTTTATGTCACTACTGTCGGTGAGAGGAATCTAAAACAAGTGCAGTATGTATTCATTAGAAATTGGATCGTATCATTATCCGAAATGGGCCTTTCTAATCGATCTATAAATAGGAAAATAGCTTCGCTCAAAGCATATTATCGCTTTCTTCAAAAAATAGGGGACATTGGTGCAAGTCCTTTAAGTCAACATAAAGCATTAAGGACATCAAAAAAAGTGGAGATTCCGTTTTCCGAAGTTGAAATGGATGCCGTACTTTCTGCTTTTGGGTATTCTAATGATTTTAAGGGTAAGCGAGATCAGCTTATGGTTCATCTTCTGTATGCTACCGGAATGCGAAGGGCGGAGCTTATCAACTTAAAGATGTGCGATGTTGATTTTGAGACCATGAGTATTAAGGTATTGGGAAAAAGAAATAAAGAGCGTATTATTCCTATGCTAAAAAGTTTGGAGCCTCATTTTTTGAATTATTATCAGGAGCGCGCCAAATTGGAACGTATAGTCGAAAATGATTATGTATTTGTTTCCGGTTCGGGCAATAAAATATATGAAACGCTTGTTTATAGAACTATAAATAAGTATTTTAGGGAGGTGTCCAGTAAGCTAAAAAAGAGTCCTCATGTGCTTAGGCATACATTTGCTACGCACCTGCTTAATAAAGGTGCTGATTTAAATGCTGTTAAGGAATTGTTGGGTCACTCTAGTTTGGCATCTACGCAAGTATACACGCATAATAATATTGCCGAGCTAAAAAAAGTGCATGCTTTGGCCCATCCCAGAGCTAAGAACTAAAATTGTCTAATCCAACATCCTAGCCTGTAGGATGGTAAAACATAAACGATATGAAGGTAAATGCCCAATGTATTAATTTTAACGCAGATAAATCGCTGCTGGATTTCTTA
This sequence comes from Maribacter chungangensis, assembly GCF_042676845.1. Taxonomy (NCBI): domain Bacteria; kingdom Pseudomonadati; phylum Bacteroidota; class Flavobacteriia; order Flavobacteriales; family Flavobacteriaceae; genus Maribacter; species Maribacter chungangensis. The sequence goes on along the minus strand of NZ_JBHTHY010000007.1, from coordinate 211,432 downwards.
CAGCAACGTTTGGATAAGTTGGAAACATTTTATGATAAGGCGATCAGTTTCGATATCTATATGAAAGTGGTAAGTGTGAGCGGCAAGGCCAACAAAATAGTTGAAATCAAGGTAAACATACCCAAGGATAAGTACGTTGTTAAAAAGCAGTGTAAATCCTTTGAGGAGGCTGTAGATTCCGCATGTAGTTGTTTGGAAAGAAAGCTGATCAAAAGAAAAGAAAAATTAAGGTTGACAGCGTGATTAAAATTTTTTCATTTTTGTTTTGAATAAACAAATAAATCAATACATTTGCAGTCCGTTAGAAATAGCGGACTTTTTTATGCTGAAAAGCGTATTAAAAGTGCCGATGTAGCTCAGCTGGCTAGAGCAGCTGATTTGTAATCAGCAGGTCGTGGGTTCGAGTCCCTCCATCGGCTCTTGAAATAGTGAAAATGTATCAGGATGCAATCAAAAAGTGCCTAAAAATGCTTTTGTTTGTAGGGGAGAAGAAGTTTATCCTGAGCGGAGTCGAAGGAAGTCCCTTCAACGGCTCATAAGTTCTTAAAATACTGAATAATTGGGGAGATACTCAAGCGGCCAACGAGGGCAGACTGTAAATCTGCTGACTACGTCTTCGCAGGTTCGAATCCTGCTCTCCCCACTTTATTTTTTTTAATGTATTTGTTTGAAATTTTGAAATTTATAAGCGGGAGTAGCTCAGTTGGTAGAGCGTCAGCCTTCCAAGCTGAATGTCGCCGGTTCGAACCCGGTCTCCCGCTCTAATTTTCTTTCGTAGCACAATAGTTTTTGTTGTTACTGGAAAATCGCTTTTGAAGTTTGATGGGGTTGTGGTAGCGTTTTTCACTTGTAGGCTCTATGGTGTTTGAAAGTATTTTCATTCCTGCGAAGGCAGAGATTTGTTCTGTTGGTTTCAGGGTAAGTTCAACACTTTACGCCGGTGTAGCTCAGGGGTAGAGCGTTTCCTTGGTAAGGAAGAGGTCACGAGTTCGAATCTCGTCATTGGCTCAACAAAGCAATAAATTTGTACACTAATATAAACTAAGATTAAAATTCATTAAACATGGCAAAGGAAAAATTTGACCGTTCCAAACCGCACTTAAATATTGGTACCATTGGACACGTAGATCACGGTAAAACCACGTTAACTGCGGCTATTACAACTGTTTTGGCTAACGCAGGTCTTTCTGAAATGAGAAGCTTCGATTCTATCGATAATGCTCCGGAAGAAAAGGAAAGAGGTATTACCATTAATACATCGCACGTAGAGTATTCTACGGCAAACCGTCACTACGCACACGTTGACTGTCCTGGTCACGCGGATTACGTAAAGAACATGGTTACCGGTGCTGCACAGATGGATGGTGCTATCTTGGTCGTTGCCGCAACTGATGGTCCAATGCCACAGACACGGGAGCATATCCTTTTAGGACGTCAGGTTGGTATTCCTAGAATCGTTGTATTCATGAACAAAGTGGATATGGTCGATGACGAGGAGCTTATCGAGCTAGTTGAAATGGAAGTGCGTGAGTTGCTTTCTTTTTACGAGTATGATGGGGATAATGGACCTGTAATTGCTGGTTCTGCATTAGGTGCTTTGAACGGAGAGCAAAAATGGGTAGATACGGTAATGGAATTGATGGCGGCCGTGGATGATTGGATCGAGCTTCCAGCAAGAGATGTTGATAAGGATTTCTTGATGCCGGTTGAAGATGTTTTCACGATTACTGGTCGTGGTACCGTAGCAACAGGACGTATAGAGACAGGTGTTGCCAATACGGGTGATGCAGTTGATATTATTGGAATGGGTGCTGAAAAATTATCTTCTACGATTACAGGTGTTGAAATGTTCCGTAAGATTTTGGATAGAGGAGAAGCCGGTGATAATGTTGGTATCTTGTTGAGAGGTATCGAGAAATCCCAAATTAGTCGTGGAATGGTTATCTGTAAACCAGGTTCTGTTAAGCCACATGATAAATTCGAGGCCGAGGTTTATATCCTTAAGAAAGAAGAAGGTGGTCGTCATACACCATTTCATAATAACTACCGTCCACAGTTCTACGTAAGAACTACGGATGTTACAGGTAATATTTCTCTTCCAAGTGGAGTTGAAATGGTTATGCCTGGTGATAACTTAACGATTACCGTTGAGTTGATTCAGCCGATCGCATTGAGCGAAGGTCTTCGTTTTGCTATTCGTGAAGGTGGTAGAACTGTAGGTGCTGGTCAAGTTACTAAGATTCTTTAGTCTCAAACAATAGTTTAAAATAGTGTTACATCATAAGGGTGTCCGCCAACAGGCGGATACCTTTCGATGTAAATATAATTGGGTGTGCCGTTGTTGTTTTTAATTCTGGTATGCTTATATAAATACGGGTGTAGCTCAGTTGGTAGAGCACTGGTCTCCAAAACCAGGTGTCGGGAGTTCGAGTCTCTCCTCCCGTGCATAATTTAAGGAGGTTGGTAAAACTTTCTATAGAAGCTAAAAATTTCGTTGAAATGATCACATATATAAAAGAAGCGGTAGAGGAGCTAAGAAATAACGTTACACTTCCTACAAGGGCAGAATCGTCGAACCTGATGGTGGTTGTGGCCGTGTTTTCGATTCTTTTTGCTTTAGCTACATGGGGAGTTGATACCGTTTTTAGTAAAGTTATAAAGTTATATTTCAACAACGTTCTAAATTAAGGTAAGTACTATGTCAGAAGTATTGGAAAAGAAATGGTACGTAGTAAGAGCTGTAAGTGGTCAAGAGAATAAAATCAAAGGCTATATCGAGAGCGAAGTAGAGCGTCACGGTTTTGCCGATTATTTGGAAGACGTTTTGGTTCCGACCGAGAAAGTTGTTCAGGTCAGAAACGGTAAAAAAATTAATAAAGAAAGAGTTTATTTTCCAGGCTATATTATGGTGAAAGCCAATTTAGGCGGGGAGATGGTGCATATTATTAGGTCTATAACCAATGTTATTGGTTTTCTCGGTGAGACAAAAGGGGGTGACCCAGTTCCTTTGAGAAAATCCGAAGTAAACAGAATGCTAGGTAAAGTGGATGAGTTGACGGTAAATACCGATAGCGTAGCCATTCCCTTTGTATTTGGTGAGACGGTCAAGGTTATCGATGGTCCTTTTAACGGTTTTAATGGTACGGTAGAGAAAATAAACGAAGAGAAGCGCAAGCTTGAGGTGATGGTAAAGATTTTCGGAAGAAAAACACCATTGGAGTTAAGCTATATGCAAGTAGAAAAGATTTAAGATAATTGTTACATATTTATGAGTCGTGTCGCTTCCATTGACACACTTAAAATTTAATTTTAAACAATGGCAAAAGAAATAGGTAAAGTAGTTAAACTACAAGTTAGGGGAGGTGCAGCGAATCCGTCGCCACCGGTTGGACCCGCCTTAGGTGCTGCCGGTGTTAACATAATGGAATTCTGTAAGCAGTTTAATGCTAGAACGCAGGATAAGCCAGGTAAAGTTTTACCCGTAGTTATCACCGTTTACAAGGACAAGTCTTTCGACTTTCTTGTAAAAACACCACCAGCGGCAGTTCAGCTATTGGAAGCGGCTAAGATTAAAAAAGGATCTGGCGAACCTAACAGAGTAAAATTAGGGAATGTAACCTGGGACCAAGTTAAGGCAATTGCCGAGGACAAAATGGTTGACCTTAACGCGTTTACGGTAGAGTCTGCAATGAGTATGATTGCAGGTACAGCGCGTTCAATGGGTATGAAGGTATCGGGAAAAAGACCTTTTTAAATCTTTAAAAGCAATTAAATGGCAAAGTTAACAAAGAAGCTTAAAGAAGCACATTCGAAGATAGAGAAGGATAGATTGTACTCTGTGGACGAGGCTTCCGCTTTAATAAAAGAGATAACCAATACAAAATTTGATGCGTCAATTGATTTAGCGGTACGATTGGGTGTTGATCCAAGAAAAGCAAATCAAATGGTACGTGGTGTAGTTACACTGCCTCATGGTACCGGTAAGGATGTTAAGGTTTTGGCATTGGTAACACCGGACAAAGAGGCCGAGGCACAAGAGGCTGGAGCTGATTATGTTGGATTGGACGAGTATTTGGATAAGATCAAAGGCGGTTGGACAGATGTTGATGTAATTATCACCATGCCAAGTGTTATGGGTAAGTTAGGGCCTTTAGGCCGAGTATTAGGCCCAAGAGGTTTAATGCCTAATCCAAAAACTGGTACGGTAACTATGGATGTTGCTAAGGCAGTTTCCGAAGTGAAAGCAGGTAAGATTGATTTCAAAGTTGATAAAACTGGTATTGTTCATGCTGCAGTTGGGAAGGCTTCCTTTACGGCGGATAAGATTGCGGACAATGCCAAAGAATTGTTGGATACTTTAAACAAGCTTAAACCTACCGCTGCTAAAGGTGTTTACATGAAAAGTATTTTTATGTCCAGTACCATGAGTCCTAGTGTTCAATTAGACCCAAAGTCAGTTTAAGCGCTGCTGGTTAAAAATTTCAATTATGACAAGAGAAGAAAAGGCAACGGTTGTACAAGATTTGACGGCTCAGTTAGCAGATAATTCCATTATTTATTTAGCGGATATATCTGGTATGGATGCAGCAACTACATCAAGTTTAAGAAGGGCATGTTTTAAGGCCGATATTAAATTAGCTGTAGTTAAGAATACATTGCTTGCAAAAGCAATGGAGGCCTCGGACAGAGAGTTCGGCGAACTTCCAAGTGTGTTAAAGGGGAGTACCTCTTTAATGTTTTCAGAGGTTGGTAATGCTCCGGCAAAGCTCATAAAAAATTTCAGAAAGAAATCTGAAAAACCTTTATTAAAAGGAGCTTTTGTAGAAGAGGCAGTTTATATAGGTGATGAAAACTTGGATGCTCTTGTGAGCATTAAGTCTAAAGAAGAAATGATCGGCGAAATTATCGGGTTGTTACAATCTCCGGCCAAAAACGTTATTTCTGGACTTAAATCTGGTGGTGGTAAACTGGCAGGTATCCTTAAAACATTATCTGAAAGATAAGTACGCACTAAAAACTAAGTATATTTTAAAATTTTATTAAACGATAGAAAATGGCAGATTTAAAAGATTTCGCAGAACAATTGGTTAACCTTACGGTAAAAGAAGTAAACGAGTTAGCTGATATTTTAAAAGATGAGTATGGTATTGAGCCTGCTGCTGCTGCAGTTGCGGTTGCTGCTGGTGGCGGAGCCGCAGAAGGTGGCGAAGCTGCTGAGGCACAATCGGAATTCGACGTTATTTTGAAGGCCGCAGGTGCTTCTAAATTAGCAGTTGTTAAATTGGTTAAGGAATTAACCGGTTTAGGATTGAAAGATGCAAAAGACATCGTTGATAGCGCACCAAAAGCAGTAAAAGAAGGTGTTTCTAAGGACGAAGCAGAAGGTATCAAAAAATCTTTGGAAGAAGCAGGAGCTGAAGTTGAGCTTAAGTAATAACGACAGCTATATCAGTTTTGGTTTAGGTCTTTTCGCAATTTGCGGCTAGACCTAAGCCATTTTATAGAATTATGTATATGATGAAATATACTACCCCATTAGTACTCACGATCAAAACACTGTCCGTAGATGTTCACAAATCAGACTGAAAGAATAAATTTTGCATCCGCTAAGAAGACACCGGATTATCCGGATTTTCTAGATATTCAGATCAAATCGTTTCAAGACTTTTTTCAACTAGAAACAAAATCTGACCAAAGAGGTGACGAAGGTTTGTATAATACCTTCATGGAAAATTTTCCAATTACTGATACTAGAAATCAGTTTGTATTGGAATTTTTGGATTACTTCATTGATCCGCCAAGATATTCAATTCAAGAATGTATAGAGCGTGGTCTTACTTATAGCGTTCCGTTAAAGGCCAGGTTAAAACTATACTGCACCGATCCGGAACATGAGGATTTCGAAACTATAGTTCAAGACGTTTACTTGGGAACTATTCCTTACATGACTCCAAGCGGTACCTTTGTTATAAACGGTGCCGAGCGCGTTGTCGTTTCTCAGTTACACCGTTCGCCAGGGGTCTTTTTTGGACAGTCTTTCCATGCAAATGGAACTAAATTATACTCTGCAAGAGTAATACCTTTCAAGGGTTCTTGGATAGAATTTGCTACCGATATCAATGGCGTTATGTATGCCTATATCGATAGAAAGAAAAAATTACCGGTTACTACCTTGTTCAGAGCTATTGGCTTTGAAAGGGACAAGGACATTTTAGAGATTTTTGATCTTTCTGAGGAGATTAAGGTTTCTAACGCCGGACTTAAAAAAGTATTGGGCCGCAAGTTGGCCGCAAGGGTGTTGAACACTTGGCACGAAGATTTTGTCGATGAGGATACGGGTGAAGTAGTGTCTATCGAGAGAAATGAGATTGTATTGGATCGTGATACAATTCTTGATAAAGAAAACATCGCCGAAATAATTGAAGCCGACGTAAAGACGGTATTGTTACATAAGGAGAATAACGCACAATCTGATTATGCAATTATTCATAATACCCTACAAAAAGATCCAACGAACTCTGAAAAAGAAGCCGTTGAACATATTTATCGTCAACTACGTAATGCCGAACCGCCAGATGAGGAAACTGCGCGCGGAATTATAGATAAATTATTCTTCTCCGATCAGCGTTACAACTTAGGTGAGGTTGGCCGTTACAGAATGAACAAAAAATTAGGTTTGGATATCGGAATGGACAAGCAGGTCTTGACTAAAGAAGATATCATTACCATTATCAAATATTTGATAGAGTTGATCAACTCTAAAGCGGAGATAGATGATATTGATCACCTTTCTAATAGACGTGTGAGAACTGTTGGAGAACAGTTGTCTTCGCAATTTGGGGTAGGTTTGGCTAGAATGGCACGTACGATTCGTGAGCGAATGAACGTACGTGATAATGAAGTGTTTACACCAATTGATTTGATTAATGCCAAGACCTTGTCTTCGGTAATTAATTCCTTCTTTGGGACCAACCAGTTGTCTCAGTTTATGGATCAAACAAATCCGTTGGCGGAAATAACGCACAAAAGAAGATTATCCGCATTAGGACCAGGAGGGCTTTCGAGAGAAAGAGCTGGTTTTGAGGTTCGTGATGTTCATTACACACACTATGGTAGGCTATGTCCTATTGAAACTCCTGAAGGACCCAATATTGGTTTGATTTCTTCACTTTCTGTATTTGCTAAAGTAAATTCAATGGGCTTCCTGGAGACGCCGTACAGGAAGGTGGAAAAGGCGAAGGTAGATATCGATAATTTCGTATACCTGAGTGCCGAGGAGGAAGAGGGAATGAAAATAGCGCAAGCGAACATTCCTATGAAGGCGAACGGGCAAATCGATGCCGATAAAATTATTGCAAGAGAAGAAGGCGATTTTCCGGTCGTTGATCCTTCTGAAATTAATTATACCGATGTTGCACCCAATCAAATTGCGTCTATATCAGCTTCATTAATTCCGTTCTTGGAGCATGATGATGCTAACCGTGCATTGATGGGGTCAAACATGATGCGCCAGGCGGTGCCATTATTAAAACCTCAGTCTCCAATTGTTGGAACTGGTCTGGAAAGACAAGTTGCATCAGATTCTAGAGTTTTGATAAACGCAGAGGGCGATGGTGTTATAGAATATGTAGATTCTCAAAAGATAACCATCAAGTACGACCGTACCGATGCTGAGAGACTTATTAGTTTCGAAGAGGATGAAAAGACATATTTCTTGGTCAAGTTCAGAAAAACGAATCAAGGTACAAGTATTAACCTAAAACCTATTGTAAAGAAAGGCGACCGGGTTAAAAAGGGACAGGTCCTGTGTGAAGGGTATGCTACTGAAAAGGGAGAGTTAGCGCTAGGTAGAAACCTAACGGTAGCCTTCATGCCTTGGAAGGGGTATAACTTTGAAGACGCCATCGTAATTTCCGAAAAAGTGGTTCGTGAAGATATATTCACGTCAATTCACGTAGATGAATATTCCTTGGAAGTTAGGGACACCAAATTAGGTGCGGAAGAATTAACGCATGATATACCCAATGTTTCTGAAGAGGCCACCAAGGATTTGGACGAAAACGGAATGATACGTATCGGTGCGGAAGTGAAGCCAGGCGATATCCTAATTGGTAAAATTACTCCAAAAGGGGAATCTGATCCAACTCCCGAGGAAAAACTATTACGAGCAATCTTTGGTGATAAGGCAGGTGATGTTAAAGACGCATCGTTAAAGGCATCTCCTTCGTTAAGGGGTGTTGTTATAGAGAAAAAACTATTCTCCAGGTCCGTGAAAGATAAGCGGAAACGTTCAGAAGATAAGGAAGAACTTGGTAAGCTAGAGTTGGAATACGAAGTGAAGTTCCAAGAGCTCAAGGATATTTTAGTAGAAAAATTATTCACCTTAGTTAACGGTAAGACATCTCAAGGCGTATTGAACGATTTGGGAGAGGAAGTACTTCCGAAAGGAAAGAAGTACACCATGAAAATGTTGAACTCTGTGGATGATTTCGCCCATTTAGTCGGTGGAAGCTGGACAACGGACAGCGACAACAATGCCGCTGTACTTGATTTGTTGCACAACTATAAGATTAAATTGAACGACCTTCAAGGTAACCTAAGAAGGGATAAATTCACTATATCTGTCGGAGATGAGTTACCAGCTGGTATCATGAAATTGGCTAAGGTATACGTAGCCAAAAAGCGTAAGCTTAAGGTTGGTGATAAAATGGCCGGGCGTCACGGAAACAAAGGTATTGTTTCTCGAATAGTACGTCAGGAGGATATGCCGTTCTTGGAAGATGGAACACCAGTCGATATCGTGTTGAATCCTTTAGGGGTACCATCACGTATGAATATTGGTCAGATATATGAAACCGTATTGGGATGGGCAGGACTTAAGTTAGGCAAGAAATTTGGAACTCCGATTTTTGATGGTGCTACGTTAGATGAAATCAATTCGTATACAGATGAAGCAGGAATTCCAAGATTCGGACATACCTATCTATTCGATGGTGGCACCGGACAACGATTTGATCAACCAGCTACCGTTGGAGTCATTTATATGTTGAAGTTAGGACACATGGTAGATGATAAGATGCACGCTCGTTCTATAGGACCGTACTCGCTTATTACACAGCAACCATTGGGAGGTAAAGCTCAGTTTGGAGGTCAGCGTTTTGGAGAGATGGAAGTCTGGGCACTGGAAGCCTATGGCGCATCTGCAACTCTACGTGAAATATTGACCGTTAAATCGGATGATGTTATCGGAAGGGCCAAGACCTATGAGTCCATTGTAAAAGGTGAGACTATGCCAGAACCCGGTTTACCGGAATCTTTCAACGTATTAATGCACGAACTTAAAGGATTAGGTTTGGATATTAGACTTGAGGAATAAGTTTATAGTTCAGGAGACTATTTAAAAACACATTTAAAATCATTATCAGCACGCTATTATGGCTAGAATAAAAGATAATAACCCAATAAAAAGGTTTAATAAAATTTCCATAGGATTAGCTTCTCCCGAAGCAATTTTGGCAGAGTCTAGAGGAGAAGTTTTAAAGCCTGAAACCATAAACTATAGAACCCACAAACCAGAGCGAGACGGTCTTTTTTGTGAACGTATTTTCGGTCCTGTAAAAGACTACGAATGTGCTTGTGGAAAGTATAAGCGTATTCGTTACCGTGGTATTGTTTGCGATCGTTGCGGTGTAGAGGTTACGGAAAAGAAAGTACGTAGAGATAGGGTAGGACACATTAATTTAGTCGTTCCTGTGGCGCATATTTGGTATTTCCGCTCGCTTCCCAATAAAATAGGATATCTTCTTGGATTGCCTTCCAAGAAATTGGATATGATTATTTACTATGAGAGATATGTGGTAATTCAGCCCGGAATAGCTAAAGGTCCTGAGGGTGAAGAAATTAATAAAATGGATTTCTTGACCGAGGAGGAGTACCTAAACATAATGGAATCTATCCCGCAAGAGAACCAATATTTAGAAGATTCCGACCCTAATAAGTTTATTGCTAAAATGGGAGCCGAATGTTTGATTGATCTATTGGGAAGAATCGATTTGAAAGAGTTGTCTTTCAGCTTAAGACATAAGGCGAATACAGAAACTTCAAAACAAAGAAAAACAGAGGCCTTAAAAAGGCTCCAAGTCGTAGAAGCTTTAAGAGAATCTCAAGAAAATAGGGAAAACGAACCGGAATGGATGATCATGAAGGTAATTCCGGTAATACCCCCAGAATTACGACCATTGGTACCTTTGGATGGCGGTCGTTTCGCTACTTCAGATTTGAATGATTTATATAGAAGAGTTATTATTCGTAACAATCGTTTAAAACGATTGGTAGAGATTAAGGCCCCTGAGGTTATTTTGCGTAACGAGAAGCGTATGCTTCAAGAATCCGTTGATTCACTTTTCGATAACACAAGAAAAGCTTCGGCCGTAAAAACCGAGTCTAACAGACCCTTAAAATCACTTTCGGATTCATTAAAGGGTAAGCAAGGGCGTTTTCGTCAAAACCTACTTGGTAAACGTGTGGATTACTCCGCGCGTTCTGTTATCGTTGTAGGTCCGGAATTGAAATTGTTCGAATGTGGACTTCCTAAGGACATGGCGGCAGAATTATATAAGCCGTTCGTTATCCGTAAGTTGATAGAAAGAGGCATTGTGAAGACCGTTAAGTCGGCTAAAAAGATAATAGACAAAAAGGAACCTGTAGTTTGGGATATCCTTGAAAACGTATTGAAAGGGCACCCAGTACTGTTAAACCGTGCGCCAACGCTGCACCGTTTAGGTATCCAAGCTTTTCAACCAAAATTGATAGAAGGAAAAGCGATTCGTCTGCATCCTTTGGTCTGTACCGCGTTTAATGCCGATTTTGATGGGGATCAAATGGCGGTTCACCTACCATTGGGCCCAGAGGCCATTTTGGAGGCACAACTTTTAATGTTGGCATCACATAATATTTTGAACCCTGCAAACGGTTCACCGATTACCGTACCTTCTCAGGATATGGTTTTAGGTCTATATTATATGACCAAGGAAAGAAAATCGACGCCTGAAGTGCCAATTAAGGGTGAAGGATTGACTTTTTACTCTTACGAAGAAGTTGAAATTGCTTTCAATGAAGGCATGGTTAACTTAAATGCAGGTATAAAGGTACGAGCGAAAGATTTTAATGAAGAGGGTGAGTTGGTCAACCAGATTATACCTACAACGGTAGGCAGGGTCTTGTTCAACATGGAAGTTCCAGAAGCTGCAGGATACATAAATGATGTATTGAACAAAAAGTCTTTAAGAGATATTATCGGAGGTATTTTGGCAGTTACCGATGTACCAACAACAGCAGATTTCTTGGATAAGATAAAGACCATGGGGTATGAATTTGCCTTCAAAGGTGGTCTTTCCTTTAGTCTTGGTGATATTATTATCCCTAAAGAGAAGCCTGAAATGATTACAGATGCCAATCAGCAGGTAGATGGTATTATGGCCAACTATAACATGGGTCTTATTACCAATAATGAACGTTACAATCAAGTAATTGACGTGTGGACTTCAACGAACGCTATGCTAACCGAGTTGGCTATGAAGCGTATTAGAGAAGATCAACAAGGTTTCAATTCTGTATATATGATGCTAGACTCTGGTGCAAGGGGCTCCAAGGAGCAGATTCGTCAGTTGACAGGTATGCGTGGATTAATGGCCAAACCTAAAAAATCTACTGCAGGTGGTGGTGAAATTATAGAGAATCCTATTCTTTCTAACTTCAAAGAAGGTTTATCGATTTTAGAGTACTTTATTTCAACCCACGGTGCACGTAAAGGTTTGGCGGATACTGCACTTAAAACTGCGGATGCAGGATATTTGACAAGAAGATTGGTTGATGTTTCACAAGATGTTATCATCAATATCGAAGACTGTGAGACCCTAAGGGGAGTGGAAGTTGAAGCGCTTAAGAAGAACGAGGAAATCGTTGAGACGCTTGGAGAGCGCATTCTTGGTCGTGTTTCTTTACATGATGTTTACGATCCGTTGACACAGGAATTGGTGTTAAGTGCAGATCAAGAGATAATGGAGTCCGATGTTAAAAAAGTTGAAGCCTCCCCGATCGAAAGAATTGAAGTGCGTTCGGCACTCACATGTGAAGCTCAAAAAGGAATTTGCGCCAAATGTTATGGTAGAAATCTTTCTACGAACAAAATGGTGCAAAGGGGAGAGGCTGTTGGTGTAGTTGCTGCACAGTCTATTGGAGAGCCGGGTACGCAGTTAACGCTTCGTACATTCCACGTAGGAGGTATCGCTGGTAACATTTCAGAGGATAATAAACTCGAAGTTAAGTTTTCCGGTGTTGCTGAAATCGAAGATTTGAGAACTGTTTCAAGTGTTGATTCAGAAGGGGAACCTGCTAATATTGTAATATCAAGGACTTCGGAAATAAAGGTGGTAGATGCTAAAACCGGTATAGTACTGAGTACCAATAATATTCCTTACGGTTCACATCTGTTTATAGAAAACGGAGCTAAGGTTGCTAAAGGAGACGTTATTTGTTCATGGGATCCGTATAATGGAGTAATAGTATCGGAATTTCCCGGTAAAATTGCCTACGAGAATATAGATCAAGGTGTAACCTACCAAGTAGAGATTGATGAGCAAACCGGTTTCCAAGAAAAAGTAATTTCGGAATCAAGGAACAAGAAGTTGATTCCAACCTTACTTATTCAGGACGGAAAAGGAGAAACCTTGCGGTCTTATAACTTACCAGTTGGTTCACACATCATGGTAGATGATGGTGATAAGATAAAGGAGGGTAAGATTTTGGTCAAGATTCCACGTAAATCGGCAAAAGCGGGTGATATTACGGGAGGTCTTCCAAGGGTTACCGAATTATTTGAAGCACGTAACCCTTCTAATCCAGCAGTAGTTTCTGAGATTGACGGTGTTGTTTCTTTTGGTAAAATTAAAAGAGGTAATAGAGAAATCATTATCGAATCCAAGTTGGGCGAGGTGAAAAAGTACCTTGTAAAGCTTTCAAATCAGATTCTTGTGCAAGAAAATGATTATGTGCGTGCAGGTATGCCATTGTCAGATGGTTCTATTACACCAGAGGATATATTAAAAATTAAAGGCCCATCAGCGGTACAACAATACTTGGTGAACGAAGTTCAGGAAGTATATAGGTTGCAAGGTGTAAAAATTAACGATAAACATTTTGAGGTTGTTGTTAGGCAAATGATGCGTAAAGTTAGAATTGTAGATCCGGGAGATACCATTTTCTTGGAGAACCAATTAATACATAAAGACGACTTTATCAGTGAAAACGATGAGATTTTTGGGAAAAAAGTGGTTATGGAAGCCGGTGAGTCAGAAAATCTAAAGCCTGGTCAGATTGTTACTCCGCGTGAACTTAGAGACGAGAATTCATTGTTAAAGCGAAACGATAAAGCCTTAGTAGAGGCTAGAGATGCCGTTGCGGCAACTGCTACTCCAATACTACAGGGTATTACAAGGGCATCGCTTCAAACTAAATCGTTTATATCGGCCGCTTCGTTCCAAGAAACAACAAAGGTGTTGAACGAGGCAGCAGTGAGTGGTAAAATAGATACTTTGGAAGGACTTAAAGAAAATGTGATTGTAGGACATAGAATTCCGGCGGGTACTGGAATGAGGGACTATGAGAGTATAATCGTAGGTTCTAAAGAGGAATATGATGAAATAATGGCAAGAAAAGAAGCCTTGAGATTTTAAATTTGAAAGCCCTCAGTTTTTAATTGAGGGCTTTTTTATGTAATAGTATTTAGTATGAGCGACCAAAAAAAATCAAATCAAAAGCAAATAAATATAGAGCTTGATGAAAAGATGGCTGAAGGTGTGTATTCAAATTTAGCGATTATCAACCACTCGGTATCCGAGTTTGTCGTCGATTTCATTAGTATGATGCCCGGAGCGCCAAAAGCTAAGGTAAAAAGTAGAATAGTGCTTACGCCGCAGCATGCCAAGAAGTTTCTTAAAGCTTTAAACGATAACGTGCAGCGTTTCGAGAAGGCGCATGGTGCTATAAAGGATTATGAACAAACACCTGTACCTATTAATTTTGGCCCAATCGGTGAGGCATAAAAAAAGCCCAGCTATCCGTAGCTGGGCTTTTTTTATTCAAACTCCGACACAAAGTGTAATTTTACCAAGGGGTATTTTGCCTGTGTCATTTGTAGCGAAAATTGGGAATCTGCTAGAAATACCAATTGTCCCCTTTTGTCCTTTGCCAAAAACTTCTGTTTAACTCTAATAAAGTCTTTAAATTCATCACTCTTTCTGTTTTCCTTACCTACCCAGCAAGCTTTGAAAACTGGAAAGTTTTCATAGCTGCATTTAGCACCGTATTCATGCTCTAAACGGTACTGTATAACTTCAAATTGTAGCGCTCCTACGGTGCCTATTACTTTACGTCCGTTAAGTTCTAGCGTAAACAGTTGTGCAACTCCCTCGTCCATCAGTTGATCGATTCCTTTGTATAACTGTTTGGATTTCATTGGATCTGCATTGTTAATATACCTAAAATGCTCCGGAGAGAAACTTGGTATGCCTTTATAATGCAAGGATTCTCCTTCGGTAAGGGTGTCGCCTATTTTAAAGTTTCCCGTATCATGCAATCCAACGATGTCTCCTGGATAAGATATATCCACGATCTCTTTCTTCTCTGCAAAGAAAGCGTTGGGACTGGAGAATTTTAGTTTTTTGTTCTGTCTTACATGTAAATAAGGTTTGTTACGTTCAAAAGTTCCGGATACAATCTTTATAAAGGCTAATCTGTCACGATGCTTGGGGTCCATATTGGCATGAATCTTAAAGACAAAACCCGTAAGCTCTTTTTCATTTGGTTGGACTAAGCGTTCTTCGGCCATTTTGGGTTTCGGCGGAGGTGCAATTTCTATGAAACAATCCAATAGTTCCCGTACACCAAAGTTATTTAGTGCGGAACCAAAGAACACTGGTTGTTGCTCACCACTCAGATACAGTTGCTTGTCAAATGCTGGATAAACGCCCCAAACCAAATCTAAATTCTCCCGTAGCTCCTTTGCTGCGGTGCTACCTATAATCTGTTCAAGTTCAGGACTTTCCAAATCGTCGAAAGCTATCGTTTCTTCTATGTTTTTCTTGTTGTCGCCGCTAAAAAGATTAATATTTTTTTCGTGGATATTGTAAATTCCTTTAAAGTCGTAACCCATTCCTATCGGAAAACTTAACGGGGTAACCGAAAGCCCAAGTTTTTGCTCTAGTTCATCTAGAAGGTCAAAAGCGTCTTGTCCTTCCCTGTCCAGTTTGTTGATAAAAACCAGCATAGGGATGTTCCGCATTCGGCATACTTCCACAAGTTTTATAGTTTGTTCCTCAACGCCCTTGGCAACATCGATTACTACGATAACACTATCGACTGCGGTTAAGGTTCTAAAGGTGTCTTCGGCAAAATCCTTGTGACCAGGCGTATCCAGTATGTTTATTTTTTTATCCTTATAAATAAAAGCCAAAACAGAAGTTGCAACGGATATCCCTCTTTGACGTTCAATTTCCATAAAATCACTGGTAGCTGTTTTCTTGATCTTATTGTTCTTCACAGCACCCGCTTCTTGGATTGCTCCCCCAAAAAGCAGAAGTTTTTCGGTTAAGGTAGTTTTACCGGCATCTGGGTGGGATATGATTCCAAAAGTTCGTCTTCTTTCAATTTCCTCCTTAAAACTCATTTATAGTAATTTGAGGTCAAAAATACATGAATTTCGTGGTTTTTTCCTTGATTTTTAGTGTCAAGCTATGTTATTATCCCTTCGATTTATTGTGACCAAAATGATAATTTTGTTTCCTATATTTATAATCAATTAATATAAACTGGCTTTGTGATACGTGTTTCGTGTAGATTTATTAACAAGTTATCCTAGAAACTAAGAAGCTAGTAATATTACGAGTATCTTGCATTTAATTTCAAAATAGGGGTCCCACGTCCTACCGAAATAAAATCCTACATGTCATGGTGATACGTTTAAATTAAACTGTCGTTATGAGAAAAAATATGTTTTCAATTGACAAACCATGGATTTCCCATGGTGTATATGTGGCTTCAATTATTTTTCTGTTTGTACTTTGCAATAATCCTTTTGTTTATGGGGCGGAGCTACCCGGAAACTTTAGTACAATAGATACTGATGGAGATGGAGTGTACGATCATATCGATATAGACGACGATGGCGATGGTCTTACAGATGTAACGGAAGACGCTAATCTGGACAATGATAATAATCCGGAGACCAACCCTACCGATACGGATGGTGACGGAGTGCCCGATTATTTGGATATCGATTCAGATAATGACGGCATACTGGACAATTTGGAGGCGCCGAATTTTCATTTGTATAAACCTATTTCGGGAATTGATAGTGACGGTAATGGTCTGGACGACGCTTATGAAAGTTATCCTGGCGCTGGACAAGGTATAGTACCGTTTTCTAGAGATTCTGATATATATCCGAACCACTTGGATATAGATGCGGATAATGATGGTATCCCGGATAACGTGGAAGCGCAGACTACCTCTGGTTATATTGCTCCAAATGATGACGATGAAGCAACTTATGCTTCTAACAATGGGATAAACAGCGCTTATATTGGTGGATTAACACCAGTGAATACTGATGGTACCCCGCGACCTAACAAGCCTGATTTTTTAGATTACGACAGTGATGATGATCTTGTACCCGACAACAACGAGGGCAACGACTTCAACTTCGACGGAGTTCCGGACCAGGCCTTCACGGGCACGGATACGGACGGCGACGGACTGGACGACGGCTACGAGGGCGGTGACGTAAACGACGGGTTCGACGTGAACGACGAGATCGACGACCCTGCGAACGACCTTCCCGACACGGACGGGACGGAGGACGTGAACTACCGGGACCTTGACGACGACGGCGACGGAACGCCCACGGAGGAGGAGGACCCTAACGGTAACGGGGACCCCACGGACGACGACAGCGACAATGACCGCACCCCGGATTATTTGGACCCCGATAGCGGGGGCAAGGACACGGACGGGGACGGCGTACCCGATATTACGGACCTTGACGACGACAACGACGGACTTTTGGACACTACCGAGGACCCCAATTTAGACGGTGACAACGATCCCCTGACCGACCCATTGGACAGCGACGGCGACGGCATCCCCGATCATTTGGACATCGACTCCGATAACGACGGCATCCCGGACAATGTGGAGGGCCAGACGACCGAAGGTTATGTACCTCCAAGCGGCAACGACGGTGACAACGACGGTCTTGACGACGCTTACGAGGGCACTGGCAACGACGGCATCGTACCGGTGAACACGGACGGTGGGGACACCCCGGATTATTTGGACCCGGACAGCGACAACGATACGGTACCCGACAACAACGAGGGCAACGACTTCAACTTCGACGGAGTTCCGGACCAGGCCTTCACGGGCACGGATACGGACGGCGACGGACTGGACGACGGCTACGAGGGCGGTGACGTAAACGACGGTTTCGACGTGAACGACGAGATCGACGACCCTGCGAACGACCTTCCCGACACGGACGGGACGGAGGACGTGAACTACAGGGACCTTGACGACGACGGCGACGGAACGCCCACGGAGGAGGAGGACCCTAACGGTAACGGGGACCCCACGGACGACGACGGCGACAACGACGGCACCCCGGATTATCTGGACCCCGATAGCGGGGGCAAGGACACGGACGGCGACGGCGTACCCGATATTACGGATCTAGACGACGACAACGACGGACTATTGGACACTACGGAGGACCCTGACCTTGATGGGGACGGCAATCCCCTGACCGACCCATTGGACAGCGACGGCGACGGCATCCCCGATCATTTGGACATCGACTCCGATAACGACGGCATCCCGGACAATGTGGAGGGCCAGACCACGGACGGTTACATCGCCCCCAGCGGGAACGATACGGACGACGACGGACTGGACGACGCTTACGAGGGCACTGACAACGACGGCATCGTACCGGAGAACACGGACGGTGAGGACACCCCGGATTATATAGACCCTGACAGCGACAACGATACGGTACCTGACAACAACGAGGGCAACGACTTCAACTTCGACGGTGTTCCGGACCAGGCCTTCACGGGCACCGATACGGACGGCGACGGACTGGACGACGGCTACGAGGGCGGTGACGTAAACGACGGTTTCGACGTGAACGACGAGATCGACGACCCTGCGAACGACCTTCCCGACACGGACGGGACGGAGGACGTGAACTACCGGGACCTTGACGACGACGGCGACGGAACGCCCACTGAGGAGGAGGACCCTAACGGCAACGGGGACCCCACTGACGACGACGGGGACAACGACGGCACCCCGGATTATCTGGACCCCGATAGCGGGGGCAAGGACACGGACGGGGACGGCGTACCCGATATTACGGACCTTGACGACGACGACGACGGACTTTTGGACACTACCGAGGACCCCAATTTAGACGGTGACAACGATCCCCTGACCGACCCATTGGACAGCGACGGCGACGGCATCCCCGATCATTTGGACATCGACTCCGATAACGACGGCATCCCGGACAATGTGGAGGGCCAGACCACTGACGGTTACATCGCCCCCAGCGGGAACGACTCGGACAACGACGGTCTTGACGACGCTTACGAAGGAACGGACAATGACGGCATCGTACCGGTGAACACTGACGGTGGTGACACCCCGGATTATTTGGACCCGGACAGCGACAACGATACGGTACGCGACAACAACGAGGGCAACGACTTCAACTTCGACGGAGTTCCGGACCAGGCCTTCACGGGCACGGATACGGACGGCGACGGACTGGACGACGGCTACGAGGGGGGTGACGTAAACGACGGGTTCGACGTGAACGACGAGATCGACGACCCTGCGAACGACCTTCCCGACACGGACGGGACGGAGGACGTGAACTACCGGGACCTTGACGACGACGGCGACGGAACGCCCACGGAGGAGGAGGACCCTAACGGCAACGGGGACCCCACTGACGACGACGGCGACAACGACGGCACCCCGGATTATTTGGACCCCGATAGCGGGGGCAAGGACACGGACGGGGACGGCGTACCCGATATTACGGACCTTGACGACGACGACGACGGACTTTTGGACACTACCGAGGACCCCAATTTAGACGGTGACAACGATCCCCTGACCGACCCATTGGACAGCGACGGCGACGGCATCCCCGATCATTTGGACATCGACTCCGATAACGACGGCATCCCGGACAATGTGGAGGGCCAGACCACTGACGGTTACATCGCCCCCAGCGGGAACGACTCGGGCAACGACGGTCTTGACGACGCTTACGAAGGAACGGACAATGACGGCATTACGCCGGTTGATACGGACGGTGACGAGACGGACGATTACCTTGACGGCGACAGCGACAACGATACGGTACGCGACAACAACGAGGGCAACGACTTCAACTTCGACGGAGTTCCGGACCAGGCCTTCACGGGCACGGATACGGACGGCGACGGACTGGACGACGGCTACGAGGGGGGTGACGTAAACGACGGGTTCGACGTGAACGACGAGATCGACGACCCTGCGAACGACCTTCCCGACACGGACGGGACGGAGGACGTGAACTACCGGGACCTTGACGACGACGGCGACGGAACGCCCACGGAGGAGGAGGACCCTAACGGCAACGGGGACCCCACTGACGACGACGGGGACAACGACGGCACCCCGGATTATCTGGACCCCGATAGCCCAATATTGGATGCAGTAGATGATTTTGCCACTACTCCTTCCAATAGCCCCGTAGATATTGATATTTTGGCAAATGATTTTGGTATACCTAGAGATGGGACCATTACGTTTACAGAACCTTTGGATGGAACTGTAGCGATAAATGACGGTGGAACTCCAGACGATTTAAGGGATGATTTTGTAACCTATACACCAAACTCGGATTTTAATGGAACGGATGGTTTTGAATATACGATTTGCGATGTCAATGGAAATTGCGACACGGCAACCGTAATAATTACGGTTGGAACCCTCCCTCTATTGGATGTGGTAGATGATTCTTCTATTACTGACCCGGAAACTGGGGTGGATATTGATATATTTTTAAATGATATTAATCTTCCGAATGACGGAAGTGTAACTTTTACCGGAGCTTCCAATGGTGTAGTTGTTCAAAATGATGCTGGAACACCGGATGACCTCTTGGATGATTTTGTCACGTATACGCCAAATGCCGGTTTTAGCGGAACCGATTCCTTTGAATATACGGTCTGTGATATTTTAGGCAACTGTGATACCGCTCTTGTTACCATAGTGGTCAATGAACCACAGATTATAGCTATTGAAGTCAATCAGATTGTATCTCCTAATGCCGATGGTAAAAACGACTTTTTGTTTATTCGTGGAGT
Organism: Maribacter chungangensis; assembly: GCF_042676845.1. NCBI lineage: Bacteria > Pseudomonadati > Bacteroidota > Flavobacteriia > Flavobacteriales > Flavobacteriaceae > Maribacter > Maribacter chungangensis. Next base: position 190,955 of record NZ_JBHTHY010000007.1, on the reverse strand, counting down.
TGAAAATATACGTAGTAGTACTTTGAAAATTTTCAATAGATGGGGTGTAGCAGTATATGAAGGGGAAAATTATAACAATCAGAATAATGTTTTCGATGGTCGGTCTAGGGGTAGGTCTACATTAAGTGTGGAAGATTACCTTCCTTCCGGGGTCTACTATTACATCTTCGACTATACGACCCTAACAGGTGAAAGTGTTGTCGATAGTGAGTATATTTACATAAGCAGATAATAGCATAACCAAATGAAAATCAGGAATTATTTCTTAGGGTTACTTTTTTTGGCATTAGTTTTTGTAACTGAGGCAAACGGGCAACAAGACGCCCAATATACCCAGTATATGTTTAATACCATAAGTGTTAATCCCGCCTATGCAGGATCACGAGGGCAATTAAGTGTAGCCGCTTTGTACAGGGCTCAATGGGTAGGATTGGAGGGCGCGCCCACTTCACAGACCTTAAATATTCACTCACCTATTAGAAACAGTAAACTAGGTTATGGATTATCTGTGGTAAACGACGAGATTGGTGATGGCACTGTTCAGGAAACTTATTTTGATGGTGTTCTATCCTATACCATTGAGGTTGCCAGGGACGCTAAACTATCGTTCGGGGTGAAAGCTGGCTTAAATGTTTTAAATCTAGATTTCAATAGATTACGAAATTTTGATGCGGAACCGGTTAATGTGGATAACATAGAGAATAGGATTTCTCCAAATGTTGGCTTAGGATTTTATTATCACACCAATAAGTTTTATGCCGGGCTATCAGCTCCTAATCTGCTTCAAACCGAACATTTTGATAATTCTGCTACCGATGCCAATGCAGTACAGTTTTTATCAAAGGAAAGAATCAACTTCTATTTGATTACGGGTTATGTCTTTGACCTAAATGGAAATTTGAAGTTCAAACCTGCGTTGTTGACGAAAATGGTTGGTGGGGCACCGTTACAAGTAGATCTTTCCGCAAATTTTATGTTTGCAGATAAATTTACGTTTGGAGCAGCCTATAGATTGGATGCCGCAGTGAGCGCAATGGCAGGTTTTCAGCTCTCTGATCAGTTAATGCTTGGATTGGCCTATGATAAAGAAACTACGGAATTGGGAGGTACCCGTTTTAATGATGGCTCCTTCGAAGTATTTTTAAGGTATGAATTAGTTAAGTCCTTTCAACGATTGGTATCACCTCGTTTCTTCTAATACGGAAAGAATCATGACAAAAAAAAATCAAATACTGGTTATTTTCTTTTTAATTTCTGCCTTTGGCGTAACATGGGGACAGGAAAGATTGGTGACCAAGGGAAATGAAAAGTACGAAGAGTATTCGTTTAGACCAGCAATCGATATTTACGAAAAGGTTCTTGAGAAGGGGTTTGTATCGGCAGATTTACTAAAAAAATTAGGTAATTCGTACTACTATAATTCAAACTACAGCGAGGCAGCGGAAACATTTAAAAAATTGGTTATGGAGTTTCCTGATAATGTAGCTCCGGAAGATTATTTCAAATATGCCCAAACCTTGAAGTCATTGGGCGATTATGAGGGTTCTAATCAAGTTATGTCCAAGTTTACGGCAATGACCACTAGTGATGCTAGAGCTAGTGCATTTGTAGAAGAAAGGGACTATTTAGCTGAAATTGCAGCAAATTCAGGTCGATATGAATTATCCCCCTTCGAATATAATTCTGTTTACTCCGAGTTTGCACCTGCTTATTATAAGGATGGTCTAATTTTTTCATCGGATAGGGATACGGGTAATTTTGCTAGGTACAGACATACTTGGAATGCTAAGGATTTTTTGGATTTATATAAAGTAAATTCCGACAGTGTTTCCATGGATATGGTAACCAAATTCGGTGATGATGTAAATACAAGATTGCATGAATCTGCCTCTGTTGTTACTAAAGATGGAAAAACATTATACTTTACGAGAAATAACGTTGTTGAAGGAAAATCCGTCAAAGATAAAAAAGGAATTATCAGGCTTAAAATATTTAGGGCCAAACAGATTGATGGGGTATGGGCGGAAATAGAGGAGCTTCCTTTTAATAACGATGAATACTCTGTGGCCAACCCGGCTTTAAGTCCAGATGAGAAAACACTCTATTTTGCCTCGGATATGCCAGGAACTTATGGATTGTCCGATATCTTTATGGTAAACATTAACGATGACGGTACGTTCGGTACACCAGAAAATCTTGGTGCAAATATAAATACGGAAGCAAGAGAGACGTTTCCTTTTGTTACACAAAATGAAATATTATACTTTTCGTCGGACGGTCATCCAGGTTTGGGAGGATTGGATGTATTTGCAACAAGAATAAAGCGAAAGGATTTCACTGGTAAAATCCTTAATGTAGGCGAACCTATAAATAGCAAAAAGGACGATTTCACCTTTATTTTTAATGAACTTACCAAAGAAGGTTACATGGCTTCTAATAGAGAAGGTGGTTTAGGCGATGACGATATATATAAGTTTCTGGAAAAGGAACCTTTGGTATTTGAGTGTACTCAAAAAATAACGGGAACCATTAGGGATAAAATTTCGAATAGTGTTTTGGTAGGTGCCACGGTAAAGATAATAAATGAGAATAATGAAGAGATATTATCGGATATTACCAACTCCGATGGTAATTATAGTCTGGTGTTGGATTGCAATAAGGGAAATTTTGTGAGAGCTTTAATGGAAGGGTACGTTCCTTCTGAAGAATATATAGGTGTCTCGGACGGCAAACCAAAAATAATAGATTTCTATTTGGAAAGAGATATTGTAACTGGTGGGTTTGGAGATGATTTGGCTAAGCTATTACAGTTAAGTACTATTTATTTTGATTTTAATAAGTATAACATTCGTCAAGATTCTGAGATAGAGGTAGAGAAAGTCATTGCGGCTATGGAAAAATATCCAAGTTTAAAAATTCAAGTAAATTCCCATACGGATAGCAGAGGTCCTGCTGAGTATAATTTATGGCTTTCTAAAAAAAGAGCGGAGTCTACGATTAATTATATGATCTCTAAAGGAATTTCAGCGGACAGATTAGCAAGTGAAGGTTTCGGGGAAACCAAGCTGATAAATGATTGTTATGACGGTATGAAGTGTTCATCTCAGCAACACGATTTAAATAGACGTTCCGAGTTCATAATTATGGACTAGAGATCAATAAATTAGGTTTTCATCGAACGACGCTATAAATGATTGTTAATTCTCATATTTTTTAGTGGTGGATGAATTTACTGGTTGAAGATAATTGGTAAAATTATTTTTGGCAGGTCTTAAGCACAAAAAAATCGGGGATTAGGAACTTAAAGAATAGACTGATTTCGATTTTGTTTCGATGAATTAATCCCTAGCTATCGTCTAGATTGGGCGAGTTCGGTTCAATAGTGTAAGGCTCGTTCTAATAGTAAAAATTATTTGATTTATTACCTCAATTTTAAAGGTTGGTCAAGTTCTGTTTTCTTGAATAAGGCTGCGCTATACTTCCCGTTAGACTGTTTATGTAGACTTTTTAATCCTGTTGACTACGAAGATTGCAGAGATTAGTGTTTTGTGTGTGAAATGACTCGTTAGAACGTATTCATATTCTGTTATTTTAGTCATGACTTCCATAGCTATAAGTATAGAAATCTATTTGGTATCAATGAAATTATAAACTACGATCTAACCTGCATTTTATAATCGAATTGGGATACTAATTTTTCCATTGGATTACCTTAGGTTTTTGAAAAAAAGATATTTTTCACCATTGTTAAAGATGGAGAAATTCTTCTCCGTAAAACTTTTTGGCACATTCCTCAAATATTGTATTTATTGACCTTATCGATGAAATAAACTTCTTTTTTTTATTTTAAGATGAATCGGTAACCTCAAAAATTAATAGCTATACAATACTATTTCATCGTTACACAACATTTATTTCTCTAAGGAAGCCTTAACGTTAATTTTGTAGGCTATTAGGGTTACGTAAAAGAATTTCACTGAATTTCAGAGCTGTTTCTAGTTAGCGTAACTGGGTAAATTTTGAATTTGGAACTAGGGAATAAAAAGATGTTACAAAACTATATTTCAAGTAAACAGGCTGTTATGGACAAAAGAATTTTGTGGGTGCTATTTTTAGTGTCCAGTTTCACGTTTGCACAGACAACGGTTACGTTGGAGGACCAATGCAACTGTGAGGTACTCCAGGGAACTGATGTCTCCATCGCTGGCGTGTCCAGCCCTATCGGTGCCGATTTAGGAGATTTATATGTAAATACCACGACTGGAACTATCTTTTTCTGGGACGGGGATTCGTGGGAATTAACATCTACCGACGATCAGCAACTTACGGGTTTTATATTTAATGATAGCACCAATGAGTTAACATTGGATTTGGAAAACGGAGGATCTGTTACCGTTGACTTAAGTAGTTTGGAAGACACCTTTTCAGATGCTAATACCACAATCACAAATTTTGATATAGATTCAGGTACGAATAGCCTGGTTTTAACGGATAGTGACCTAAACTCCTTCTCAATTTCTTTAGCAAGTTTGGCTGCTATAATAGATACCAATACTGTGGTTACCGATTTTTTTATAGATCCAGGAGTAGGAGAACTTGTTATTTTGAATAATTTAGGTGGGGAATTTCGGGTTTCTCTATCTGGTATAGCAGCAGCGACGGACACGAACACAACGAACGCAACTTTTGAAGTTGATGCTGGTGCAAATGAATTAGTAATTGTAGATAGTGATGGAGACGAGGTTAGGGTTAATCTAGCCGATATTGCTGCCCAAGTGGACACGAACACGGAGTATACCGCGGGAACGGGGCTCGACCTGACGGGAACCGTGTTTACGGTCAACGATTCAGAACTGAACCCGGACTGGACGAACATTACGAGCATCCCTGCAGATATAGCTGACGGAGACGATAACGACAACACCACGAACACCGGCCTGACGGAGGACGGCACCAACCTTATCATCACGGACAGTGACGGCAACACGGTGACCCTCGCCCTTGCCGATTTGGCCGCCGAGATTGATACGGATACAAACATCACCAATGCCACCTTTGCGGTCGTTGGCACCGACTTGGTAATCACGGACACGGACGGTGGTACGGTAACGGTCGCTCTGGCGGACATTACCAGCGGAGTCGACACCAACACCACGAACACAAGCCTGACGGAGGATGGCACCGACCTTATCCTCACGGACAGCGATGGCAACACGGTGACCCTCGCCCTTGCCGATTTGGCCGCCGAAATTGACACGGATACGAACATCACCAACGCCACCTTTGCGGTCGTGGGCAGCGACTTGGTCATCACGGACACGGACGGCGGAACGGTAACGGTCGCTTTGGCCGACATTACCAGCGGAGTGGATACCAACACCACGAACACCAGCTTAACGGAGGACGGCACCAATCTTATCATCACGGACAGTGATGGCAATACGGTGACCTTGGCCTTGGCTGATTTGGCCGCCGAGATTGATACGGACACGAACATCACCAACGCCACCTTTGCGGTCGTAGGCACGGACCTTGTCATCACGGACACGGACGGCGGAACGGTAACGGTCGCTTTGGCCGACATTACCAGCGGAGTCGACACCAATACCACGAATACAAGCCTGACGGAGGACGGCACCGACCTTATCATCACGGACAGTGACGGCAATACGGTGACCTTGGCCTTGGCTGATTTGGCCGCCGAGATTGATACGGACACGAACATCACCAACGCCACCTTTGCGGTCGTAGGCACGGACCTTGTGATAACGGACACGGACGGCGGTACGGTAACTGTGGCCTTGGCGGATATTACCAGCGGAGTGGATACCAACACCACGAACACCAGCTTAACGGAGGACGGCACAAACCTTATCCTCACGGACAGTGATGGCAATACGGTGACCATTCCATTAGCTGATATTGATACAAATACTACAAATGATAGGTTGGAAATCAATGGTTCCAATTTGGAACTTGAAGATTCCGACGGCACTATATTATCCGTTTCTCTTGCAGCTTTAGCAGCGGCCACTGACACGAACACGACGAACGCCACCTTTGCGGTTAGCGGCACGGACCTTGTCATCACGGACAGCGACGGCGGCACGGTAAGCGTCCCTGTGGCGGACATCGCGGCTTTGACGGACACGAACACAACGAACGCTAGCTTGACGGAAGATGGTACGAACCTTATTTTGACGGATAGTGACAGCAACACGGTTACGATAGCCTTGACGGAGATCGCAGCGGAAACCGATACGAATACAACGAACGCGACTTTTGCGGTCGTAGGCACGGACCTTGTGATTACGGACACGGACGGCGGTACGGTAACTGTGGCCTTGGCGGACATCACCAGTGGAGTCGACACCAACACCACGAACACCAGCTTGACCGAGGACGGCACCAATCTTATCATCACGGACAGTGATGGCAATACGGTGACCCTTGCCTTGGCCGACATCGCAGCGGAAACCGATACGAATACAACGAATGCCACCTTTGCAGTTGTTGGCACTGACCTCGTCATCACGGACACGGACGGCGGTACGGTAACGGTCGCCTTGGCGGACATTACCAGTGGAGTCGATACCAACACCACGAACACCAGTTTAACGGAGGACGGCACCAACCTTATCATCACGGACAGCGATGGCAACACGGTGACCTTGGCCTTGGCTGATTTGGCCGCTGAGATTGATACGGATACGAACATCACCAACGCCACCTTTGCGGTCGTGGGCACCGACCTTGTCATCACGGACACGGACGGCGGAACGGTAACGGTCGCTTTGGCGGACATTACCAGCGGAGTCGACACCAACACCACGAACACCAGCTTGACCGAGGACGGCACCAATCTTATCATCACGGACAGTGATGGCAATACGGTGACCTTGGCCTTGGCCGACATCGCAGCGGAAACCGATACGAATACAACGAATGCCACCTTTGCAGTTGTTGGCACTGACCTCGTCATCACGGACACGGACGGCGGTACGGTAACGGTCGCCTTGGCGGACATTACCAGTGGAGTCGATACCAACACCACGAACACCAGTTTAACGGAGGACGGCACCAACCTTATCATCACGGACAGCGATGGCAACACGGTGACCTTGGCCCTTGCGGATTTAGCCGCTGAGATTGATACGGATACGAACATCACCAACGCCACCTTTGCGGTCGTGGGCACCGACCTTGTCATCACGGACACGGACGGCGGAACGGTAACGGTCGCTTTGGCGGACATTACCAGCGGAGTCGATACCAACACCACGAACACCAGTTTAACGGAGGACGGCACCGACCTTATCCTCACGGACAGCGATGGCAACACGGTGACCTTGGCCTTGGCCGACATCGCAGCGGAAACCGACACAAATACCACGAACGCGACTTTCGCGGTAGTCGGCACGGACCTTGTGATTACGGACACGGACGGCGGTACGGTAACGGTCGCCTTGGCGGACATTACCAGTGGAGTCGATACCAACACCACGAACACCAGCTTGACCGAGGACGGCACCAATCTTATCATCACGGACAGTGACGGCAATACGGTGACCTTGGCCTTGGCTGATTTGGCCGCCGAGATTGATACGGACACGAACATCACCAACGCCACCTTCGCGGTCGTTGGCACCGACCTGGTCATCACGGACACGGACGGCGGAACGGTAACGGTCGCTTTGGCAGACATCACTAGTGGAGTCGACACCAACACCACGAACACCAGCTTGACCGAGGACGGCACCGACCTTATCATCACGGACAGTGACGGCAACACGGTGACCTTGGCCTTGGCCGACATCGCTGCGGAAACCGATACGAATACAACCAACGCCACCTTCGCAGTCGTAGGGACCGACCTGGTCATCACGGACACGGACGGCGGAACGGTAACGGTCGCTTTGGCGGACATCACTAGTGGAGTCGACACCAACACCACGAACACCAGCCTGACCGAGGACGGCACCGACCTTATCATCACGGACAGTGACGGCAACACGGTGACCTTGGCCTTGGCCGACATCGCTGCGGAAACCGATACGAATACAACCAACGCCACCTTCGCAGTCGTAGGGACCGACCTGGTCATCACGGACACTGATGGTGGTACGGTAACGGTCGCTTTGGCGGACATCACTAGTGGAGTTGACACCAACACCACGAACACCAGCCTGACCGAGGACGGCACCGACCTTATCATCACGGACAGTGACGGCAACACGGTGACCTTGGCCTTGGCCGACATCGCAGCGGAAACAGACACGAATACAACGAACGCGACTTTCGCGGTCGTTGGCACCGACCTGGTCATCACGGACACGGACGGCGGAACGGTAACGGTCGCTTTGGCCGACATTACCAGCGGAGTCGACACCAATACCACGAATACAAGCCTGACGGAGGACGGCACCGACCTTATCATCACGGACAGTGACGGCAATACGGTGACCTTGGCCTTGGCTGATTTGGCCGCCGAGATTGATACGGACACGAACATCACCAACGCGACCTTCGCGGTCGTAGGCACGGACCTTGTGATTACGGACACGGACGGCGGAACGGTAACTGTGGCCTTGGCGGACATCACCAGTGGAGTCGACACCAACACTACGAACACCAGCTTAACGGAGGACGGCACCGACCTTATCATCACGGACAGTGATGGCAATACGGTGACCTTGGCCCTTGCTGATTTGGCCGCCGAGATTGATACGGACACGAACATCACCAACGCCACCTTTGCGGTCGTAGGCACGGACCTAGTGATTACGGACACGGACGGCGGAACGGTAACTGTGGCCTTGGCGGACATTACCAGCGGAGTCGATACCAACACCACGAACACCAGCTTAACGGAGGACGGCACTAACCTTATCATCACGGACAGTGACGGCAACACGGTGACCTTGGCCTTGGCCGACATCGCAGCGGAAACCGATACGAATACAACGAACGCGACTTTTGCGGTCGTAGGCACGGACCTTGTGATTACGGACACGGACGGCGGAACGGTAACTGTGGCCTTGGCGGACATCACCAGTGGAGTCGACACCAACACCACGAACACCAGCTTAACGGAGGACGGCACCGACCTTATCATCACGGACAGTGATGGCAATACGGTGACCCTTGCCTTGGCCGACATCGCAGCGGAAACCGATACGAATACAACGAACGCGACTTTTGCGGTCGTAGGCACGGACCTTGTGATTACGGACACGGACGGCGGAACGGTAACGGTCGCTTTGGCCGACATTACCAGCGGAGTCGACACCAATACCACGAACACAAGCCTGACGGAGGACGGCACCGACCTTATCATCACGGACAGTGATGGCAATACGGTGACCTTGGCCTTGGCTGATTTGGCCGCCGAGATTGATACGGACACGAACATCACCAACGCCACCTTTGCAGTTGTCGGCACTGACCTCGTCATCACGGACACGGACGGCGGTACGGTAACGGTCGCCTTGGCGGACATCACTAGCGGAGTCGACACCAATACCACGAACACCAGCTTGACGGAGGACGGCACCAATCTTATCATCACGGACAGTGATGGCAATACGGTGACCTTGGCCTTGGCCGACATCGCAGCGGAAACCGATACGAATACAACGAATGCCACCTTTGCAGTTGTCGGCACTGACCTCGTCATCACGGACACGGACGGCGGTACGGTAACGGTCGCCTTGGCGGACATTACCAGCGGAGTCGATACCAACACCACGAACACCAGTTTAACGGAGGACGGCACCGACCTTATCCTCACGGACAGTGATGGCAATACGGTGACCTTGGCCTTGGCTGATTTGGCCGCCGAAATTGACACGGACACGAACATCACCAATGCGACCTTTGCAGTTGTGGGCACCGACCTGGTCATCACGGACACGGACGGCGGAACGGTAACTGTGGCCTTGGCGGACATCACCAGTGGAGTCGACACCAACACTACGAACACCAGCTTAACGGAGGACGGCACCGACCTTATCATCACTGACAGTGATGGCAATACGGTGACCTTGGCCTTGGCCGACATCGCAGCGGAAACCGATACGAATACAACGAACGCCACCTTTGCAGTTGTCGGCACTGACCTCGTCATCACGGACACGGACGGCGGTACGGTAACGGTCGCTTTGGCGGACATCACTAGCGGAGTCGACACCAATACCACGAACACCAGCTTGACGGAGGACGGCACCAATCTTATCATCACGGACAGTGATGGCAATACGGTGACCTTGGCCTTGGCCGACATCGCAGCGGAAACCGATACGAATACAACGAATGCCACCTTTGCAGTTGTCGGCACTGACCTCGTCATCACGGACACGGACGGCGGTACGGTAACGGTCGCTTTGGCGGACATCACTAGCGGAGTCGACACCAATACCACGAACACCAGCTTGACCGAGGACGGCACCAATCTTATCATCACGGACAGTGATGGCAATACGGTGACCTTGGCCTTGGCCGACATCGCAGCGGAAACCGATACGAATACAACGAATGCCACCTTTGCAGTTGTCGGCACGGACCTTGTGATTACGGACACGGACGGCGGAACGGTAACTGTGGCCTTGGCGGACATCACCAGTGGAGTCGACACCAACACCACGAACACCAGCTTGACCGAGGACGGCACGAACCTTATCATCACGGACAGTGATGGCAATACGGTGACCTTGGCCTTGGCCGACATCGCAGCGGAAACCGACACGAATACAACGAACGCGACTTTCGCGGTAGTCGGCACGGACCTCGTCATCACGGATACGGACGGCGGAACGGTAACGGTCGCTCTGGCGGACATTACCAGCGGAGTCGACACCAACACTACGAACACCAGCTTAACGGAGGACGGCACCGACCTTATCATCACGGACAGTGATGGCAATACGGTGACCTTGGCCTTGGCTGATTTGGCCGCCGAGATTGATACGGACACGAACATCACCAACGCCACCTTTGCGGTCGTAGGCACGGACCTAGTGATTACGGACACGGACGGCGGAACGGTAACGGTCGCCTTGGCGGACATTACCAGCGGAGTCGACACCAATACCACGAATACAAGCCTGACGGAGGACGGCACCGACCTTATCCTCACGGACAGTGATGGCAATACGGTGACCTTGGCCTTGGCCGACATCGCAGCGGAAACCGATACGAATACAACGAACGCGACTTTTGCGGTCGTAGGCACGGACCTTGTGATTACGGACACGGACGGCGGTACGGTAACGGTCGCCTTGGCGGACATTACCAGTGGAGTCGATACCAACACCACGAACACCAGTTTAACGGAGGATGGCACCAACCTTATCATCACGGACAGCGATGGCAACACGGTGACCCTTGCTCTTGCGGATATTGCAGCGGAAATTGATACCGACACACAGTATACTGCGGGCACTGGTCTGGATTTGACCGGCACTGAGTTTAGTGTTAACGATTCTGAATTGAACCCAGATTGGACAAACATTACCAATATCCCGGCAGGGTTTGGTGATAATATTGATAATGTAGATGATGCGGATGCTGTCATAGGAAATGAATCCGTAACGGGCCTTACTTTCGACGGAACAACACTGACCTTAACCCAAGATGGTGCACCAAATGAGACCGTGACCTTATCAAGTGTTAATACAGATAACCAAACGTTGACACTTTCCGGAACTACATTAGGCATTACAGGAGGAAACACCGTTAACCTCAATACACTTTCTGATGATGATGTAGCTGTTACAAATACGGTCGCGGGTAACAGAATTGCAACAATTTCAGAACCTGGAATTACTGCGGTGGATATCAATGAAACGGTGACAAGTTTGTCCCAGGATAACGGCACGGGTGTGATAACTTATCTGGACGAAGATGGCGGACCTGCCCAAACGGCCAATGTCGTTAGTGCTCAAGCCAATAACCAGATTTCGGTTGGGTCAGATGGGGGCGCCTTTCTACTCGCGATGCCATCTATTTATGCCACAGGAAAAGTAGCCATTGAATATGTGGGTACCCCTGGTGTGGACGCCGCCAATAGCAGTTTGTACCAAGCTACGGTAACAAGAATAAATGAAGGTGATTATCAAGTAACTTTTGATACCGCTTTGGCTAATTCCAACTACGTGATTCAGCTTTCAACCTTGGACTGCGGTGGTGACTGCCCTGGAAATACAACAACAAATTATGACGACCCTGGGATTACTTATTATAACCAGACGGCAACAGGATTTAGGGTCAATATTGGGGACAGTGATAATGGCGGTACGCAGAAAGACGATATTGATTTAGAGTTCATGTTCACGGTAATCTTAATTCCTTAAGTAAAATCTAACCACAGTCTAAAAGAATGAAAAAAGTAATAATAGCTATTGGGTTGTTTATTGTTGGTGTCTCGGCAAGTGCACAGATTGAAGGTACTTCCCTTCCAAGTTTGCCTAACCTAACTACAGCCGAAATGAATAGTGCAACCGGGGTTTATGTTGGATCTTCTGTGTTTAACACGGATGAACAACGGATATACACCTATACCAGTTCGGGTTGGGTCACCAATACGGATAGTCAACAACTTACATTGAATTCCGCTAACCTGGAAATTTCAAACGGTAATAGTGTAGACCTTTCTACCATAACTGGCTTCGGGGATAATATCTATACTGTAGATGGTATTCTAACTGGTGATAGAGCGGTTACCCAGAACAATTTCGACCTCAATTTTGATGCCAACACCTTGGTGGTAAGTGGTGATAACGATAGGGTAGGCGTCGGCACTGATACACCATTGGGTAAATTACATGTCAGTACTTTGACAGGTGAAGATGTCATCTTTTCTTCCTCAAGTAATACGCCATCCAATGATATGGATTTGGATATGTATAGAACCCGTTTGGCAGGAACTTCAATTGCTCCTATTCAAGATGGGGATGCCCTTGGCGGAATACGATTTAATGGGTTGGTAGGTGCAGCAAGTGGCATTTTGGCCCCTTTCGCAACATCAGCAGAAATCAGTGTTACGATGGACGGTACAGTCAGTAACACCTCCGCTCCCGGTAAAATGGATTTCATTACCACCCCTGAGGGCTCACTTACCAAAGAAGTTCGCATGACGATAAAACCCGACGGGAATATTGGTATCGGAACGGAAACTCCAAATGCCAAATTGGATGTTGAAAACGGAACAGTCAGGTTCTCAGACTATGGATCAGGTACAATTACTGGAACAGCTACCAATATTCTTGCAGTAGACGCAGATGGTGATATTATTGAAGTGGGTGCAACAACCTTTAATGACAATCCATTCAACAATTCTGCAGATGACACGGTTGCCGAAAATGGGGATACGAGTATATACCTGCCCGGCAGTAGGCTGCAGGTAGGGACAGATGGTTCGGCCGCTGTGGCAATGACGCTAAATGATGGTGGGGGTAATGCTAACATTACCTTTAACCATACGAATAGAATACCTGATAGCGATGGATCTAGTGCCCGTATTCGTACCGATGTGGATGCAAGCACATCAAGAATGCATTTTGAACTGGCAGATAACGTAACCGCCGGTGCTGCTCCAACCATGACTACTGTTATGGACATCAGAACCGACAATATCCGCTTAAATCAAGACACCGATATTACCGGTAATTTGGATGTAAATGGCACTGCTCGGGTGCGAAATCTTCCCACAGCTGCCGACACCGACCAATTGGTTACCGCAGACGCGAACGGAAATATGAGGCAGGTCAATAGTCTAAGGGCATCCAAGGTATTTTATCCACCATCCATCGCAATAGATGCTTCAACACCGGACCCTGCAACAAATAGAACAATTGATTTGCATGCACAGTACATAGCGCAATTTGGATCTCCAGTTGTCAGTAGTGCTGGTACCATACCTACGTATGCAGCTACGGAACTCGATTATCACGTAACCTTTGCAGACCCTAGCGTTTTCGGAAATGGTACCACAGTTCAAAATATGAGCGTGGATGCCAATGGTATTTTAACCTATCGCATTTACAACTCACCCGCGGATTACAATGCCTTGATCAATGTAGTTTTTGTAGTAAAATAATTTAATCACAGCAACGACCTCAAATCGATTTGAAACATATCACTATATATAAAACCCTGGTTCTTAGCATTGTTTTTACGATGCTAGGGACACTTGTATCCAACGCCCAGTTTTTATTGCAGGCGCCAAACAGCACCGATGAAAATAATTACCAATGGTATGAGGCATCGGATACCGCTACGGTTTTAGGAACGGAATTTTTCTTGGAAGTAACAGCTCCCGGGATTTATTTTGCTACCTATGATGGTACGCTATGTGGTTCCAACGCTACCGGTTACTTTATTGTTACGGATTGTGAAGCACCTAATAATGAGGTAACACTGGATATTAGGTCTAATATTCCTGCTGGTGCTACCGTAAGTTGGTCGCCTATGCTTACAGGAGATCAAACGCAGCCAACTGTTACTGCAGACCAAACCGTGGTTAAATATACCGCAACCTTAACCAAGGCAGGTAATAACATAAATCTGCCCAATTTTACAGTGGTGTGTTTGAGTCAGGCCGCCAACTTGGTAGATGATATTGTCTCGTTAGATGAGGATACTTTAGCAATAGTAGATATCTTCGATAATGATACTGATTTGCCTACTACAGGAACCCTAACAACAACAGATCCGGCGAACGGAACCGTAACTGTGGATGATGGCGGAACACCAAACGACCCTACGGATGATATTGTTACCTATTCGCCAAACCCAGATTATAATGGACCGGATAATTTTGATTATACCATTTGTAATGCATCAGGTGATTGCAGTACCGCAACGGTGACCATAGATGTGTTGCCAATTGTAGACACAAACGATGATATTGTTACTATAGACGTAAATGAAATCATAAACATAAATACTTGGAGTCTAAATGATAATGATTTACCTACAGTAGGCACATATAGCGCAACTCAACCAACAAATGGCTCACTTACCATTGATGATAATGGCACACCTAGCGACCCATCAGATGACATAATCAACTATTTTCCAAATAATAACTTTGTAGGTACGGATACGTTTGAATACACGGTGTGTGATAGCCTAGGAAATTGTAGTACGGCAACGGTTACGGTTATAATAAGTCCTTCAGGAGCGGATTTGGATAGCGATAATGATGGTATTTTAAACACTTTTGAAGACTTGAACCTTGATGGGGACAATAATCCCGCTACGGATATTACGGATACCGACGGTGATGGTATTGCCGATTATTTAGATATAGACAGTGATAATGACGGTATACCGGACAATGTAGAAGCACAGACTACAGTGGCCTATATAGCACCAACGGGTATGGATAGTAATGGAAATGGACTTGACGATGCTTACGAGGTATCAGGGGTGCAAGGCTTATTCCCTGTTGATACCGATGGCGACAGTCTTCCGGATTATTTAGATGAGGATAGCGATAATGATAATATACTTGATCGTATAGAGGCTCATGATTATGATCAAGATGGTATAGCCGATACTTTATTTGTAGGCGCCGATGCCGATGGTGATGGACTTGATGATGGTTATGAAGGGGCTAATATCACCGATGACGATGTCAATGACGAAACAGATGACCCAATTAACGACTTGCCAAACACGGATAATGATGAAGAATCCGATTATAGGGACACCGATGATGACGATGACGGTATTGCCACGATCGACGAAGACTTAAATAGCGATGGTAATTATTTAAATGACGATAGTGATAACGACGGTATTCCAAATTATTTAGATTCTGATTTAGAGGCTCAAGGAGAAACCGTGGAAGTATTTAATGTAATTACGCCAAATGGTGACGGGGTTCATGATGTACTTCGTATAGATGGCTTGGAAAACTTTCCAGAAAATACAGTTCGGATATATAATAGATGGGGCGTATCTGTCTTTACTACTAAAGCCTATGATACCGATGGTAATGTGTTCGATGGTTCTTCTCAAGGCAGGGTCACCGTAAATCAGGATAATCAATTACCGGTAGGCACCTATTTCTATATCATTGAGTACAAAGAGCCAAGTGGAAATATGAAATCACTTTCAGGTTATTTATATATAAACAGATAAAAGCATGCTAGGTATACCAAAATACATCAACCACATACATAGGATTAGGCAGCTTTTGCTTATCGCCTTATTTTTTATAGGATTTGCCGCATTTTCACAACAAGATGCCCAGTATACACAATACATGTATAATACGGTAAGTATTAATCCTGCTTATGCAGGTACAAGAGGTCAAATTAGTATTGCTGCTTTGCATAGATCGCAATGGGTAGGTTTAGAAGGGGCTCCGGTTACACAGACCGTTAACATACATACTCCAATTGGTTACAAAGGTTTGGGAATGGGTGTTTCTATAGTGAATGACCAAATAGGTCCAACTTCTGAGACCAATTTTGATGCGGATTTTTCTTATACCATAAAAATGGCTAGTGAGGCCAGGCTTAGTTTTGGACTTAAGGGAAGTGTAAATTTATTGGATATCCGTTTTTCTGAACTGAACCAATTTACATCGGACCAAATATTACAACAGGATATCGATAATAGACTGTCTCCTAATGTTGGAGCTGGGATATACTATCATACGAACAAGTTTTACGCAGGCCTCTCGGTTCCTAGATTTTTGGAAACATCGCATTTTGAAGAATCCTCCTTATCGACGGCAAAAGAACAAATGAATTTTTACTTGATTACGGGCTATGTTTGGGACGTGAATCCTTTTTTGAAGTTTAAGCCAACCATTTTAACCAAGATGACCCAAGGTGCACCTTTACAGGTAGATGTTTCCGCTAACTTTATGTTCAACGAAAAGTTTATTCTTGGTGCCGGATATCGTTGGGATGCCGCGTTAAGTGGTATGGTAGGTTTTAATATATCCGAAGGATTTTTGTTAGGTATAGCCTACGACAGAGAAACTACGGCATTGGGTGGAGCAACCTTTAACGATGGATCTTTTGAAGTTATTTTAAGGTATGATTTCATTTCTATAAAGGACAATTTGAAGTCACCAAGGTTCTTTTAGGCGATTACAGCTTCCATCTTATACTTATATCTAATTATTTTATCGCCATGTGTACTTTAGCTTATGTAAAGATGCTATTTTTACATAATGAAGGAAGAAGAGGTAATTTTAGTCAATAAAAACGATGAGCAAATAGGTACCATGCCTAAAATGGAAGCTCATGAAAAAGCAATACTCCACAGGGCATTCTCCGTTTTTATATTAAATGAAAAAGGGGAAACTATGTTGCAACAACGGGCAGGGCATAAGTACCATTCCCCTTTATTGTGGACCAACACCTGTTGCAGTCATCAACGTGTGGGTGAAACTAATATACAAGCTGGTAAAAGACGTTTGCAAGAGGAAATGGGTTTCTCGGCAGACCTTAAAGAACTTTTTTCATTTATTTATAAAGCCCCTTTTGATAACGGTTTAACGGAACATGAACTGGACCACGTAATGGTAGGCTATTATGACGATGCGCCAGTCATAAATACCGATGAAGTGGCGAGTTGGAAATGGATGACCCCTAGAGCCATTAAGGAGGATATAAGTAACAACCCCCATATCTACACAGCTTGGTTTAAAATAATATTTGAAAAGTTTTACGAACACTTGTTGGATAACATCGAAAAAAAATGAAGGTGAAAGTTAGTAGAAGGGCGCATTTTAACGCAGCCCATAGGCTTTATAGAAAAGATTGGAGCGATACCCGAAACACCGAAATATTCGGTAAATGTAGTAATCCAAATTTTCACGGACACAATTATGAGCTTATTGTAAGTGTAACCGGCAAGATAGATCCTGAAACCGGATTTGTGATAGATGTAAAGGTGCTGAAAGATTTGATAAAATCAGAAATCGAGGATGCATTTGACCATAAGAATCTCAACAAAGAAGTACCTGAGTTTATGGAACTGAATCCTACGGCAGAGAACATTGCAGTGGTTACATGGCAAAAACTAAGACCGCACATAAATAAGGAAATGGATTTAGAAGTTGTGCTTTACGAGACACCACGAAATTTTGTAACCTTTTCAGGATAATAATGGGATTAAAAGTAGGTACTAAAATTCCGTTGTTCACGCTTCCCGATAGTAATGGAAATAATTTTTCTATACAGGAACTCCTTGGAAAAAAACCTTTAGTTATTTATTTCTATCCTAAAAATAATTCCCCTGGTTGCACAACGGAAGCATGCGATTTTAGGGATAGTTATGAAGATTTTGTAGCCTTGGGTGCCGAAGTAATTGGCATTAGTGCGGATTCGGCAAAAAGTCACGCACGCTTTGGTGCAAAATATGGCTTGCCCTTTATTTTGTTGTCAGACAAGCATAACACGGTTCGCAAACTATTTAAAATAAAGAATAGTCTATTGTTGTTACCGGGAAGGGAAACCTATGTTATTGATAAAACAGGCACGGTTATCATGGTCTTTAACAGTATAAATGCATCGGAACATAAGAAAAGGGCATTAAAAACCTTGCTTTCAATGAACAAATAAACTTTAATATACCTAGGTAATGCGTATATATCCGTTAAAATTTCGTCCTATTTTAAAAGAGCGGCTCTGGGGAGGCACCAAATTGGAAAAAGTATTGCAAAAACCCATAGTTAGCGATATTACGGGAGAGAGTTGGGAGCTTTCTGCCGTTTCCGGCGATGTTTCTGTTGTATCTAACGGAGAGCTCGCCAATACGTCTTTGCGTACGTTGATAGATAGATTTCCGGAAGCGCTGTTAGGTAAAAGTGTTGTGGAGCGTTTTGGAAAGGAATTTCCTATTCTGATTAAATTTATCGATGCAAAACAGGACCTGTCCATTCAACTACATCCCAACGATGAATTGGCTAAAAAGCGCCATAATTCTTTTGGTAAAACCGAGATGTGGTACGTTATGGATGCGGATGCCGGAGCTGAACTTATTGTTGGTTTCAATAAAAATGTAACAAAGGAACAGTATTCCAAGAGTTTGGAAGACGACAGCTTGTTGGAATTATTGAACTATGAAACCGTAAATAAGGGAGACACTTTTTTCATAAACACAGGTAAGATACATGCTATTGGCGCCGGAGTGCTACTTGCGGAGATACAACAAACCTCGGATGTAACGTATCGTGTTTTCGATTTTAACAGAAAGGACAAAAACGGTAATCTTAGAGAGCTACATACAGAAATGGCATTGGACGCAATCGATTACGAAAAAAAGGATGATTTTAAGGTACGCTACGACAGGACTTTGGATGCTACGAACAGTATGGTGGATTCCCCTTATTTTAAAACCAATTTCTTAAATCTAACAACAGACTTTATCCAAGATACTGCATCAAGGGACTCTTTTACCATCTATATGGCCGTTGATGGTGTTGCGGATCTAAAAACCAATGAGGGTAGCGCCAGGATCAACAAAGGAGAAACAGTATTAGTGCCGGCAATGGCAAACAGAATTCACATTGAAACCAACGGTGTACAACTATTGGAAGTCACTATTTAATACGAATCTTATTTTTACAAGCTTAAAGTTGTATTTTTGTAAAAAAATTTAGTAAAATGGCAAGCGTTAGAGATTTAAAAAAGGATATCAACTATGTTCTAGGCGATATCATTGAAGCGGTTTATATAGTAGAAGCAGCTAATGGAAAGCAAGATTCCAAGGAGGGTGCTAAAGTCATTGACGATGCAATAGCGACCTTTGATGATTTAATTGCAAAAGTGAACCAAAAAGATGTTGAAAACAGGAAATCACACTTAACAGCGGTACGATCCGAGTTGGAGACAAAAGCAAAAAGTTTGGTAGACGATTTAAATAAACTAAGTTAGATCCAACAAAATGGGTTAAACTAAAAAAAGCATCCCTACATTGGATGCTTTTTTTTTATTCTTTGCTTTTTTCTATTAATAAGCTTAGCTCTTTGCCATACTTGGAATTGGCTACCTCAGTTGGCAGCACGGAAGCTATAGAATCCAAGTATTTTACATTCACTTCCGGTATTTCCTTAACTGCAATGTAAGGGGCTATATAGGAGTCTTTGTTGTTGATCGCGAAATTAATGGCGAAAACATAGCTGCGTTGTATTTTTCTGTTGTACAGCAACGCAATGGAGTCTAGTTCTTCTGCACTGTATGTCGCATTCTGGTTAGAGATGAGTTGTGTCAGTTCAAGGCTTCTGAGGTTGTTGTCGGACATAACTTTTCTAAATTCCTCAAGCTTTTCTTGGCTTTTGGACCCTGTAATTTTAGCCTTAGTGTCAAAGGAATTCCAATGGGTACTCACGTTTATGAGTCCCGGTTCCGCAAAAAAAGAAATTCTGTCGTTTATGTCGTTGTTGTCTTTTTTATCAAGATATAGATAGAAAATTTCGGGGCTTTCCAGCTCTGTTTTAAAGGTAAATTTTCCATCACCTTCAATTTCAAGCGAGTCTACCGTAACAAGAGTGGTATCGTTTATGTGCTGCAGATACAAGGTGCCTTTTTTGAGTCCCTTTATCGTGCCGTTTATGGTCATTGTATTTTCGGTTTCACTCGTGCAGGAAATTAACAGACATAAGAGGCCAAGGGAATATAGGAATCGTTTCATGTTTTTTTATTAGGGCGCAAATATCAATAAAATTTTGTAAATATAGGTGCTGTAAAATTTTTAGTTTTGAATCCCATAGTAGGATTGATTCCCCTAGGTTTGCCTTGAAATGTAAAACTAGTTCCGTAAACATAATTCGTGCACTCCTACTAAGGTTGTTGATCTATAAGCCAGAGGCCACTTCCATCAAATATGCGCAGAATAAGGCACCGCCGGTGCCTACAACATACCCAAGAACGGCAAGCAGCACACCTACCGAGGTGAGGGATGGATGAAATTCCGCTGCCACTACCGGTGCCGATGCCGCACCACCAACATTGGCCTGACTCCCTACTGCCAAAAAGAAGTAGGGCGCCCTTATCAGTTTTGCGACCAAGATCATGAGTCCTGCATGTATGGCGATCCATATAAACCCAACGGCTATAAGACCGGGATTTTCCAATACTTTTCCCAGATCCATCTTCATACCTATGGTTGCGACAAGGATATAAATAAACACACCTCCTATTTTACTGGCACCTGCACCTTCATAATTTTTTGCTTTGGTGAAGGAAAGCAGTATACCAATGGTCGTGGCAATCACTACCATCCAAAAGAAGCTAGATCCTAAAAAGGATAGAAAGCTTTTTTTATTGCTAACGGCATCAAAATTCAGCAATAAATAATCACTTAAATTATTACCAAAATAATGCGCAATACCTACGGCTCCAAAAGCAAGACAAACCATGAGCATGTAGTCGTTTAAGGTTGGGACCCTCGTAATCTTGTCTGTAAACTCGGTTACTTTTAGCTTTAGTCTTTCAATACTGGAGGTATCCGCCTTTAACCATTTGTCTATTCGTTCCGTTTTTCCTACGCCAAGGAGAACAATGGCCATCCAAACATTGGCGACTACAATGTCTATTAAAACCATTCCCCCATATTTTTCAGGATTATATTTAAATATTTCCAACATAGCGGCTTGGTTTGCACCGCCGCCTATCCAGCTTCCCGCAATGGTAGATAGTCCTCGCCATGTAGCATCAAAATCATTTCCGCCAACAGTCTCCGGTGAGAAAATAGAAACTAGTAGTATCGCGATAGGGCCACCTAGGATTATACCGGTCGTTCCTGTAAGGAACATGATCAAGGCTTTTGAGCCTAAGTTCGCAATAGCTTTTAGGTCAATGCTTAAGGTCATCAGCACCAGTGCTGCCGGCAATAAATACCGGCTCGCCATAAAATAAAGGTTAGATATCTTGTCCGAAATAAGACCACTGCTTGCCAAAATAGCGGGGAGTAGGTAGCACATAAGCACGGCCGGTACAATAGAATAGAATTTTCTCCAAAAGCCGGTTTTGATACTAGAGGTATAAAAAATGAATCCAAGTGCTATGGCCAAAAGCCCAAATACAACGGTATCATTGGTAATAAGAGGTTCTAAGGTCGTGTTTTCCATGGTTAAGGGCGAAGTTTTTCAAATATAATCAAATAAGCAGATGTTGTTGGATAAAGTGGGCCACACCATGGTCTGTATTTGCCAATGTAATATGGTCCGCAATCACTTTTACTTCTGCACGGGCATTTGCCACGGCTACTCCGCACCCAGCATCTTTGATCATTTCAATATCGTTGTAATTATCCCCAAATACGATGACGTCCCGTAATGATTCTGTGGGTTTAAGGATGTGTGCTATTGCAGAGCTTTTGGAAACAGATTTAGGAGCGATTTCTATAAGAGTGTCGTTAGACCTGTAGATATGTAGGTCGCTACCGAACTGGTTTTGCAGGTGTGGCATTACCAAAGCTGCACTTTCTTTACTGCACATTAGCATTACTTTGTGCGCACCCGTAAGTTGCAAAGCGGTAAGCGTAGCTTCTGTTGGCCGGAAAGTGGGTTGGGTCTTTGTGTATTTAATCTCTTTTTTTACTCGTTCGGAGGTTTTGGGCACAAACCAGTTATCATCTACATATATTCCTAAATCTATTCCTAAAGGGGAAGTCATTTCATGCACGGCCCATAAAACACTGGTTGGAATGGGTATAGATAAAACTGTCGTTCCATTTTGCAGAACCAAGGCGCCGTTATAGCAGATTATAGGTTGATGTTCAATACCCAGGCGCTCCTGTAGATAATACATGCCACTGGGCATTCTTGCGGATACCAAAATAATTTGAACCGTTTTGCGTATGCGTTGGATTTGTTGTACGGTGAATTCCGAAACATCACTTTTGGTAGAGAGTAGGGTTCCGTCCAAGTCGGAACATAGTACTTTATAGGTCATTTTAGATGTTTAGCCAGTAGGAAAGTTTTAGGTTAATGGAGCGAAATCTGGGAGCAAATACATCTACCGAGTAGTTGTCATTGTAAACGATGAACAGGTCGGATAGGGGAGCAAAGCGCCACTGTAACCTGGAATTGATGCCTAAATTATCTCTCTGGTTGCTATACTGTATCAAGGTAGACCAGAAAATAGATTTACTGAAGGTTATATCTACTTTGGGGCTGATCAACCAGATAGCGGCACTAGGAAATGGATTTGGTAAATCTATTTGGTCGTAATTGAAGAGCAAGGATACCAGTGCTTTAGGTTGAAAACGCATGGCCATGCCGCCTTCAAGCGAGAATCTATTCCCATTAAAAAACCTTCCAACGGACGATTCAATTTCATAAGAAAACAATTTTCGTTGATCGGATTGATATCCGGCCTCAACGCTGTTATAATGATAATTTTGGTTGGCCGGAAGCTCTACGGCGCCCTGCGTTCTTGTGGGGTCGAACGAGTCGAACAGGAACGTAAAGCTATTGGTATATTCGATCCTTGCCTGGGACTGATTATTAAATTGTACCTCGTAACTTCCTTGAAGGTCATAATCGGTATTTTGAAAATTTCTGCTAGGACTCCAACGTATGTTGGTAAAAGAGCGAAGAGCATGATTTTGGACAATTCCCTTTTTAGGCCAAAAAACGCGTTCAGCGCTCAGTAGTGTCTTAAAAAGATCGGTTCTACGTACGAAGCCCAAATCTGAACGAAAATCTTCATCTACAAAAGTACCTTTGGCAAAAACATTGAATTTTCTTGTATTGTAGCGGATAAGGGCACTCGAGGCCAAATTACCTTCATTGTCGTCCGGTTGATAGGATTTATGCACGATAAACGATCCGTTCCAAGTATTGTCCTTAGAGGCTAGATTGTAATCGACCCCTAAAACGCGATTGTATTCATCTTCGCGTTCTACAAAGTCATAGTCTTTGAAGGACTGCTTGTTGATAAAAAAAACACCGATGTTGGACCTGGAGAAGAGCCGCTGTTGTAATGCCAGCATGGTGTTATTGTTGGACGGAATTCTATTTTCCAAATCCTCTGCCGTTTGAATGTTTAATAATCCAACACGAAGGTCTTTTGTAATTTTCCCACTAAGGCGCGCCCCTCCGATAAGATTGTTCTCTATGGTATTCCCTGCGGTGTCCCTCGCGATACCGATACGTCTAGAGAAAAATGGGCTAAAATCAAAACCATTGCCAAAGCTTGCAAAAAGGTCGTTATTATCTATGAAAAATTGACGTCTTTCGGGTAAGGCAATTTCAAAACGGGTGAGGTTGGTTATAAAATTATCGACCTCTACGGTAGAGAAATCCGGATTCAGCGTTAGGTCCAAATTTAAACTGTTTCCCACGGATATTTTAGCATCTGCACCCACCTTAAAATTATCCAGATTTTTACCATTGTCAAAGTCCCTTGCCGTAATACCGTTTACATAAGGAATAAGTGCCAATGGGGTTCTTGACTTGCCCAAAGGCTTTTCAAAAACCATATCCCCCATAAAGGCTAGGTTATAGATAAGTTGATTCTGGGGTATTCTTGTCCAAGTGCTTCGTTCGTTGGACTGTGTTTCGATGCGGTAGCTATTAAAGCGCCATTTGGTAGCACCTTCTTCAAACTTTAGGGAGGTGAGCGGAATTACCATCTCGGCCGTAAAATAGTCGTCATATATTTTAGCATCCCCTCTCCATTTCATGTCCCAGGAAAGATTAAAGTCGTTCTGGCTCGTTCCTCCATTTGCAATCAGTGCTTCCCGGCGAACACCATAGGGGTTTATGCCAAACAAAAATGCATTGGTGCCATCGTTAAACGTGTCGAAAACTAGGGAAAAACTATCGCTTCCGCTACCTCTAAAGTCGCGTTGTAAGCTTGTGGTAGCATATTTTTTTCCGCTGGAATAGGCCTTAATTCCTACATATAAATTCTTGTCGTCGTAAAGGATTTTGATCGAGGACTGCTTGCTTGCCTGTACAGAGTCTAGAGGAAAGTACTCCCAAAATTCTACGGCACCATCACTGGATTTTGCCCAAATGGGCTCATCCAGTACGCCATCTGGTGTAATCGTTTCTGAGATAAAAGGTACGGTAAACGATTTTTGCTCTTTTTGACTAAAGGCGGTCAAAAATGTGCATAGGAATACAACCATCGAAACAAACCTTAGCATACTCCGGTTGTTTGAATGTTATATTTTCTAAAAAGTTTGATGGTCATAAATTTTAATTCCAATTATTTTTGTTTGATGTTTGATGTTAGATGTTAAGCCAATAAGATAGTTTTAGGTTGATGGAGCGAAATCTAGGGGCAAAAAGGTCTACCGAGTAATTGTCATTATACACTATGAAAAGGTCGGACAAAGGAGCAAAGCGCCATTGCAACCTGGAATTAACGCCCAAGTTATCCCTTTGGTTACTGTATTGTACCAAGGTAGACCAGAAAACAGACTTGCTAAAGGTAACGCCTACCCTTGGTGCTATAAGTACGATATCGGCACTGGAATAAGGCGCTGGCAGGTCTATTCTGTCATACTGAGCCTCAAAACCTATCCTTAATTTTGGTTGTAGCCTAACTTGGAACTCCGTTTCCAAGGAATATCGGTTGCCATTAAAGAAACCTCCGATTCCCGGTTCCAAGCTGTAAGAGAATACTTTTCTTCTATCGGATTCAAATGACATAACAAAGGTGTTCACCGTGTACCCCACGTTTTCCGGTAGGGGTAGGTCATCATCGTTGCCAGATGGAATGAAGTTGTCACCCTCGGAAAGAAAGATAAACCTTCTGGACAGTTCCGCGCTTACCTGCTCAAGGCTCTTGAATTCGGCAGTCGTTTGTAATGAAAGACTTTGGTCCGTAAGTTTGTAGTCCAAACCTGGCCGCCAAATTACCTCATGGAACAATTGTGCTTCATAATTATTTACGATACCTGTTTTGGGCCAGATGCGACCCTCAAAAATATTGACCAACTTAACGATATCCTTTCTTGGGATAAAGCCAAGATCCGAGTTGAACTCCTCGTCGATTTTAACGGCATCTAGAAATACCGAAAAATTTCTGGTGTTCTTCCCCAAGAAGAAACCAAGCGAGTGGTTGCCCTCATTGTCGTTGGGTTGAAAGGATTTGTGCGCATAGAATTTGCCTATCCAACTGTTGTCCGCCGATGCCAGATTGTAATCAATACCTACGACGCGATTAAATTCTTCATCTTCCGATAAAAAATCCGAAGCCCCAATAGCCTGCCTGTTTATAAAGAAAACACCCAAGTTGGATCGCGAGAACAGTTTCTGTTGTAGCGAGAACATCATATTGTTGTTGGATGGGATGCCATTTTCGTTGTCCTCCTCGGTTTGAAGGTTTAAAAAGCCCAATCGCAGGTTTTTGTTTATTTTGCCACTTAATCTGGCTCCTCCAATGATACGGTTTTCAATGGTGTTGTTTGCTGTGTCTCTTGCTATACCTATTCTTCTTGAAAAAAATGGATTGGAATCCCTACTACCTCCAAAACCTCCAAAAAGGTCGTTGTTGTCTATGAAAAATTGTCTGCGTTCCGGTAATGCAATTTCAAACCGCGTAAGGTTGGTTATAAAATTATCGACTTCAACGGTAGAAAAATCAGGATTTAAGGTGAGGTCAAGGTTTAAACTATTTCCTACGGATATTTTGGCGTCTGCACCAACTTTAAAATTAGTACTGTTATCGCCCGTGTCAAAGTCTTTTGCCGAAATTCCGTTTACGTATGGTATCAAGGCCAATGGTGTTCTGGATTTTCCCAATCCTTTTTCAAAAACCATATCTCCCATAAAGGCCAGATTAAAGATAAGTTGGTTTTGGGGTATTGGATACCACGTACTTTGCTCGTTGGACTGCATATCGAAACGGTAACTATTAAACCGCCACTTGGTCTCCCCTTCTCTAAACTTAAACGAAGTCAGGGGAATAACCATTTCCGAGGTATAGTGGTCATCATAAATAACCGACTCACCTTTCCATTTAATATCCCATGAGGTCGTAAAACCGTTTAGCCCGGAACCTCCGTTGGTAATTAAGGCTTCGCGTCTTACGCCAAGCGGGTTTATTCCAAATAAAAATGCGTTGGTGCCATCATTAAAGGTGTCAAAAAGCAAGCTTATGTTATCATTTCCTCCCGCCCTAAAATCGCGCTCCAGGGATGTGATAACATAATCCTTACCGATAGCGTTGACGCGTATTCCTATATACAGGTTTTTATCGTCATACAGCATTTTTATGTCGGTTTGCTGCTTTGCCTGTACTGAATCTGTTGGAAAGTATTGTTGAAAGTTTGCGGCACTATCTGCCATTTCCCAAATGGGTTCGTCAAGTGAACCGTCTAATTGAATGGCGTCCGAGATATATTTTACTGTGAATGATTTTTCAGGGTTTTGGGCGTAACTAGTAAGGGTAAGAAAGAAAAGTGTGAATACACTTATAATCTTGGTCATTTTGTTCGAATTAACTTGACTTCAAATTTAAGGGTTTAAAGTGTTAAATCAATCCTAAAATCATTCCTTGTTTTTGGGTTTTGGCATTCGTTTGGCTTCTTTGAGATTTTTCATCAACATCCATTCAATTTGCCCATTGGTGCTTCTGAACTCATCCGCGGCCCATTTTTCGATCGCCTTGAGCATATCCTCGTTTACCCGTAATGCAAATGCCTTTTTTTTACTCATTATCCTTACTAAATACTGTTACTATACTGTCCAATACTAATTGTTTTTGAGTGTTGGTAGGTTTACAGTTTTGATTTTTATTTGAGCGTGCTAAAACGGTTCCTTCTGTTACAATGAAACCGTTTTAGCACTCCTTTAATCGCTTATAGCATCCATTACGCGAGTTGGCTTTTATGTTAGCCCTGGAATTTTTATTGGCACCGCCAAAGGGTATAATACCCCGAGGCTTGCCTCGAAATTAAAGGTTCGTTTCCTTCGAATGCCTCGCGGGCTTGCCCGTAGTTCACTTTAGCATGCTATTGGCTTCTAGTATTTTCCTTCTGCTCTTTATTTTTTTGATTATCTATTTTTATCTCTTTCAAAAACGAGCCTTGCAGAACTATCTGCAAATTGTACCAAACGCCATCCTTGTTTTGCATAGGTGTTAAGGGTGTCCTCTAGCCGATCGTCGTTATTGGTAAAGCCCATTTTCCATGTAACCACTTTATATTCCTTCATTTGTAGTATGATATTTGTTTAATACTGCCTGTGCCTCTTTCATTTTTTGTGTTCCAAGAAGGAGGGATTTTCCATTTTTCATTTTGATCTGGATGCCTTTGTTTCCTTTTACAGTCATTACTTTTCCGCTTGTTCCCCATTTGTATCCCCAACCACCATTTTCCATAAGTGGTCTGTATTGTCTGGTCCAGACTTTTTCAATTTCTTTCCAAAGCAGCAGTTTAGGTTGTAGCTGCATCGGAAAAAACTGATAGCTGATTCCTCTTTCATCTATACTGGTCGTTAATTTAAAAAGGATAAATAGGTAAAGTACAAACAACACAGTACCACAGCCGATCAAGAAACCGGTATCAAAAGCACTGGTGTCCTTAAAATCGGACTGTATCCAATTAATAATGGGCTTATTGATAACAACTAAAGCAGAAGCTCCTAAAATTAGCCATAACCACCATTGGTTAAATCGTTGTGTCTCGTTGAAAACACGCATATTCTAATGGTTTAAAGTCCCTGTGTTTACGATCGGCGCCGCATCTTTGTCCGAACAGAGCACCACCATGAGATTGCTCACCATCGCTGCTTTACGCTCTTCATCCAAGGTGACCATTTCTTTTTTACTTAGTTCTGTCAGGGCCATTTCAACCATGCTTACCGCGCCTTCTACAATTTTATGCCGGGCGGCTACAATTGCCGTCGCTTGCTGCCGTTTTAACATGGCATTTGCAATTTCCTGTGCGTAGGCCAAATATCCTATTCGAGCTTCCAAAACTTCTATACCCGCCATGGAGAGTCGTTCTTGAACTTCTTTTTCCAAGGCATCGCTAACCTCGTTTACGCTGGAGCGTAATGTAATGTCCTCGTCCAAACCTTCGTCCGCAAAATTGTCGTAAGGATACATGCTGGCGAGTTTACGCACGGCGGCATCTGTTTGTACACGAACAAAATTCTGATAGTCATCTACCTCAAAAGCGGCTTTGTAGGTGTCCGTAACACGCCAAACCAAGATAGTACTGATCATAATGGGATTTCCGAGCTTGTCGTTCACTTTTAACCGTTCGCTGTCAAAGTTGCTTGCCCTTAGGGATATTCTCTTTTTTGTGTAAAACGGATTTACCCAAAATAGGCCGTTTTGCTTTATGGTGCCCATATATTTTCCAAAAAGAAGGAGCACTCTAGAACTGTTTGGGTTTACGAGTACAAACCCGGGAATAAGGAGTACTGCCGCTACGATCATAAAAGCACCAACATAGATGCGTAAAAGTAAAACGCCGCCAATGAGCAGGGCGAGTAGTAGAAAAAGCATAATGTAACCGTTGATCGGGCTGTGGTTTTTTTCGTTTGACATGGTATATGATATTAAATTGATATCATAAATATATCAATTTATTTTAAACTTTCACCGGTATTCCTGTATTTTTTACGTTTTGTCTTTTTCGGATTTTTAAAAAATCGTTTAAAGAATCCGTCTTTTTTTACAGGATCGTAATCCAAAGCGGCTTGTACAGATACAGATTATTTAGGGAATTTGGCATTCGTGATGGTAGTAAACTCGGAGTCGGAATTTAGTTTTTGATACAACAGGGCAAATAGGGGTAAGGCGGCATTTGCCCCTTGGCCCAGACTTGTATTTCTAAAGCCGATTTCATGGTTGTCCAGACCCACCCAGGTAACATGGACCAACTTTGGTGTTACCTCAATGAACCACGCATCCTTAATTGTTTTGGGTGTTGCCCGTATTTCCCGCAATATCGTTTTTAAGGCCATAGGTAGATCGGATTTGGGATGCCGTTCCCGAGGTAAAAATTGATTTTTTGAACATTTGAAGACCTTTTTCAGTTGCCTAGCATCGCTACGGAGGTAAAAAAAGACAGGGCCGACACAAAAGCCGACAATTTGGCTTTTGAATGAGGAGCCAGCTGAAGCGCGATGTGAAAAAGAGCAATTTTTTAGCGAACGGTAAAAGTTTAAAGGACTTCTAAAATTAAATTCCGTTCCAAGGATATATTTAACAATACCTTAAAAGCGGATGCCCTATTTTTACGCAAAATTATGAGAATGAAAAAGATGTTCCTTTTAGTATCGTTTTTAATTGTTCAAACAGGGCTCGCAAACGATATGGAATGGTCCAAGACCGGACATAGGGTTACGGGCGAGGTAGCCGAAAAGTACCTTAGCCGCAAAGCTAAAAAGGCGATAGACAAACTGTTGAACGGACAAACTCTTGCCGATGTTTCTACATTCGGCGATGAAATTAAAGCCGATAGAAAATTTAGGGAGTTTAGTCCTTGGCACTATGTAAATTTTCCAAGCGATAAAAAATATACCGACGTAGCGCCCAGCCCAGATGGGGATATCGTCATGGGTATAGAAAAGAGTATTGCCATAATCAAGGATAAAAGCAGTTCATTAGAAGACAAGCAGTTTTATTTAAAATTCTTGGTACACCTTATAGGTGACCTTCATCAGCCCATGCATGTGGGTAGGAAGGAAGACAAAGGAGGTAATGATATACAGGTGCAATGGTTTGGAAGGGGCAGTAATTTACACCGGGTCTGGGACAGTAATATGATAGATGATTTTGGCATGGGATATACAGAGCTTGCGGCTACGTTGCCCAGGATTTCGAAGGAACAAGTGAAGTTCTTGCAAAAGGGCGATGTCTATACTTGGGTAGAGGAGTCTCAGGAATTGGCCAATGAGGTGTACGAATCTGTGCAGGTTGGCGAAAAGATCGGTTATAGATATAGTTATGAATGGTGGGCTACCGTAGAAACACAATTGCAAAAAGGAGGTATTCGTTTGGCTGCCGTATTGAATGCCATTTTTAAGTAAGTGCCGCTTTTTGAAGGATTACCGTTTTGAGATTTTATTTCCGGTAATCTGTTTTTGGCGCGAACATTTAAATCGGTCTACACCATCGGTACGTAATTTGGCGTGTTTTGTGGCCCTGCCTTGAACTCTTTTGCGCCACATACGAAAACTGCTAGGTTTCATTTCCCGGCGCATAATCTCGATCGTCTCCTGTTCCGATATACCAAATTGAAACCTGATCGCATCAAAAGTAGTGCGGTCTTCCCATGCCATTTCTATAATGCGGTCCAGTTCGCGGTCTGTAAATTCTTTCTCCATAGCGGTGCAAATATACATTAGAAAATTGTTTGATGCTCGATGTCCGATGCTCGGAGTTTCAAGTTTTTATTGTTTCAGGTTTTTTAGTGGGTAGTTCTTAGAGGGTAGCGGGTAGTTGTTAGTTTTTCGAGGGTAGCGGGTAGTTGGTAGTTTTTTGAGGGTAGAGGGTAGTAAAAATGCTGGGTGCTCCTAGTCTGACACTTGAATTTGAACCTTTTAAAAAATGTCGGTCCGAGCGCAGTCGAAGACCTAGGAATGGATGGTCTCATTGGCATTTCGACTTTGCTCAATGTTACAATTTTCATCCATTGCAAAAACTACACTATCCCGTATACACTGAGATTCTATCCGACTACAGCTCATAGATTGCCGGCGGGCAAGCTTGATTTTGTATTTGAAGTTGACACTTGAACTTGAGAATTGACACTTGTATTCTAGCCCCTGATCACCCTAAACGTAAGGTTAATGCGTTCACCAATAGGCTTCATTGTTTTGGCAATTTGATGTTTCCAGAAGTGTTGTGTTTCGCCCTGCATTAAAAGTAGGCTTCCGTGTTCCAAGAGCAGTTTGTGTTTTTGTTCCTTGACGGTATTGTGTTTTAGATGAAAAAACCGCGGTGCGCCCAAACTAATCGAAGCGATAACCGGATTTTGCCCCAGCTCCTTTTCATTGTCCGCATGCCAGCCATTACTGTCCTTTCCGTCTCGGTATAAATTTAATAGGCAGGTGGTAAAACTGCATGGGGCAACCCTTTCGATTTTTTCCTTGATGGCTAGGAGTTCCTTGGTGAACAGATGCGGTTGCATGGTAATATTGGAGTAGGAGTACGGTTTGTTATTATTCGCATATAAGGCCGTAAGTCTGGGCTGGGGGTAGACCTTTCCAAAAACTTTAATATCGTCCTGTTGCCATACGATATCGGTTTTGAATTTTTTAAAATAAACATCAGCTAATTCGTTGCTTATAAAATTAGGATAATAGCTAATGGTACTGTCGGGGAGGTTGAGCTGCTGGGGTTCGCTATTGAACAATTCTTTCATCAGGATATAACTGCTTTAAGTTGATTTCTATACTCGGAGGGATTCTGTCCGGTAAATGCTTTGAACGATTTATTGAAATGGGAGAAATTATTGAAACCACATTCAAAACATACCTCGGTGATACTTATATGTTTTTCTGCCAATAGCTTGGAAGCATGCACCAAACGATACTCGTTTACGAACTGCACAAAAGTCTTATTGGTGATTTTTTTAAAATAACGGCAAAAGCTAGGAATCGTCATACTTGCCATACTAGATATTTCAGCTAGGGTAATATCCTCCCTAAAATTATTTTTTACGTGGTTAAAGACCACGTTTATCCTATCATTGTCCTTTACGTCAGTAGCCAGAGAGAAGCCCTTCGCGTTCAATAAATTTACTTCCTTTGAATTTGCGAGTTCATTAAAAATATTGAGAATGGACAACAAACGTTGGAAATCTGTTTGATATTCCAATACTTCTATTTTTTCACCTATTTTCTTTTTGGTCTTTCCGGAGAAGGTAATACCTCCATTTGCAGTTGCAAAAAGTGTCCGAATTTTTTTCATTTCGGGAATAGTAAAGAAATCGTTGCCTAGGAAGTCCGGCTTCATTTGTATAACCGTTTCGCTGATGTTTCCCGTGAGTCTGTCCGTAAGACCGCAATGCGGTAAATTACTTCCGATTAAAATAAGCTCTCCGTTGGTATAATAGGAAACGTGGCTACCAATTTGTCTTTTACCGGAGCCACCGTTAACATATACCAGTTCTATTTCTGGGTGGTAGTGCCACTCATAATTCTTGTTCAATTTGGATTCATCGAATTTTTGAAAGGTAAAGGAGTGCCCAAACGTGGGTGCTATGGCTTCAAACTTGGGTTTTGGGGTCATCATATAATGTACAATTCTAATATAAAAGTAAACAACACTTTTAAGGTCAAGGTTTGTAAAATTAACCAAAATATGTGCTGTATTAACCTATTACAGTATTTTGTGCTTCAAGTAGGATAAAATAGCATAGAAAATAGAAAATTACGATGTAGTGTAACGGGGAAAGCCAGCCTAGTTTTGTAGTGTAGTTATTAAGAACCCTTAAAAAACAAAATCGTATGAAAACAATTGTAAAAACAACTGCAGTAATAGCCTTCGTATTAACAACTGCCATAGGAATGGCCAGGGACGGGGAAGTGAGTTTAAGAACTACTAAAGAAGCAAAAAGCGTAGTGCTTACCATGGAAAAAGTGCTGAGCGATGTAACGGTACGCATTACCGATGCCGATGATAATCTATTATATGCCGAAACCTTGGCCGACGGTACTCTGGTAAAACGTTTTGATATGCGCAACCTGCCCGAGGGTATGTATTATATTAGTACTTCAGATGTATATAAAACATTGATTTACACGGTATCCTTAAAAAATGGAGAGGCCAATATTCTACTTGAGGAAAATATTGCCAAGCCTCATTTTCGTAAGACAAAGGAAAAGATGTTCATAAACTTTTTAAACTTGGACAAGTCCAAGGTTGAAATCAAAGTGTACGATGCCGAATACCGGTTGGTATTCTCAGAAACCATTATGGAAAAAATGATCGTAGAAAAAGCCTTTGATTTTAAAAAAGCCTTTGCTGGAAATTATAGAATAGTAGTGACCGATGCGAAGAACAGCTACGCTGAAAATTTCATAGTTGATTAAGTTGAGTTAATTACTTTTGAAGTAGAAGGGGACGGAAACGTCCCCTTTTTTTATGGTCAACCATGACTCCAAAAGCCTCTGCTATAGCTAAATCGGAAGCTGGCGCGGCAGTCCCTGTTTGTTCCAATTTTTATGTTACGGATAATTGCATTGGCCACGGAATCTTGGGCGAAGGTGCTTTTGCTACAGGGACAAATAGGCGTAGGCCCAGTACATAAGTCCAAACTGCAGGGGTAAGCGCAGCACTAATATCCATTTAGGGATGCCGGCACCGGCCTTTTCATTGCTTAGCATATAGAAATGCACCAGTAGGAATACGGCCAACATGGCTATGATGCCATAAATGGCCAACTGTTGCGTTAAGGCAAAGCATAATCCTATACCAAGGGCAATTTCCGCCACACCGCTCCAATAGACCAAGGCCTTATGGTTGGGTAGGTATCTGGGCATAATGCGCATGTACATTTTTGGCTTTATAAAGTGATAAACGCCCGCAAATATATACATGCCGGCCATAAGGTACAGGTGCCAAGGATAGGCTAAACTCATTTGATATATTTTAAAAATCGGTCTTTTTTGTATTGGGGAACCGACTCGTTGGCCATAAACAGCTTTAAAATGTCCTGTGATTTTTCTTTTTGGAACATAAGTTCGTAGAACTGTTGTACGGTAAGGCTGTTCTTGGATTCTTTTAATAAGTTTAGATTGTCGCCCTCCATTACGTTGCCTTCCTCTATAATTTTGACGTAGGTACCCGGGTGGTTATGCACTATAAATTGTTTCAGAATCGCTTGCGTTCCAAAACGGATGCCCAGTTTATAACATGGTTCCCGTGGTTGTGATACC
Source organism: Maribacter chungangensis (assembly GCF_042676845.1). NCBI lineage: Bacteria > Pseudomonadati > Bacteroidota > Flavobacteriia > Flavobacteriales > Flavobacteriaceae > Maribacter > Maribacter chungangensis. Next base: position 156,130 of record NZ_JBHTHY010000007.1, on the reverse strand, counting down.
TGTACCGTGGCGGTTCCGATTTTATATATATTCCCGACACGTATTTTGGATTCGTCCATGCCAGAAATGGTAAAGTTCTCCCCGAACATGCCCCAGTCCCATTCATGGCGGGGATACAGGGCCTTCCAGTAAGGATAATAGTCGGCGGAAAATAGATAACAAGCTTTATTGATGCCGCCGTGGTGTACCCGGTCTATCACCGTATCTCCCTTAACGTCGTTTTTGGTAAGAAAGAGCCCTTCTTTGGTGGGATATTTAAAAATTCCTGTTTGTTCTTCGGCACCGTTCCAGGTAACAGTTGTTGGCGTTCCTATATTTGTTGCGATGACCTTCATGTTGTGAAGATAAAAAAAGCTTGTTAATCGTGGACCTCCTTCAGGTAGTTATTTAAAAACTGTTTTTAATGAACCACACTGTCGATTTCTTTCATTTTGGTTGTACTACTGGTATGAAGTACTGCAGAAGGGTTTTCCGGAAAATACCAAAAGGGGATAGCTACCCAATCTTTGTGGTATACGCTATCGGTATTAAACTCCTTGTTTTTAATCGTAAGAATATGTTTTCCTCGTCTATATCCCAAAAGATCAACGTACATCTCTAGGTCCAAACGTTTGTTTTCGTTCGTTACTATAATCAAATCACTTTCAATTACTTTACTATCAAGTTGAAACTGGAACATTTCATTGATAGTTTTTAAATATGCCTCGGGCGTTATTTTAGTGCTGTCCTCGGTTTTCTCAAATTGCACGAAGCTGAAGGTTGACTTATAGATGCGTTCATCGGACTCTGGTTTTAAGAGAGAGTCGTACTTGATGATGTCGTCCTCCAAAAACTTGCGATATGGAATCGTAACCTGTAAAAAAGGGTCGGTAATTGTTTTTGATTGAATTCCTGCCATTAACAGAGGCTCTTTTTCGCTAACGATCAAGTCGCTATAATTACGCCGATGTCCAATTTTTTCTGACGAGGGGTCACTAGAATCGAAGAAATTACTGGGGTTCATTTCTAAGGAAAAAAAGAAGAGTAAGATGCCGTAAATGGGAATTAAGCTGTAGATAATCTTTTTGCCGAATTTGTTGTCCAGCAGGTTATAAAGAATGGGTCTGTAAATAAAGGAAAGTGTCAAGACACTAAAAATCTTGTAAACGGGCAAATACACTTTGGCAACGTCCGGAGAGCGCTTTACAATGCCGGGGATCACAAAATCTATGATCGTAATAAGGTGTCCTAGGAAAAATGCTGGAAACAGTACAAAACCAAGTACAGCTTTCAGTTCGAAAGGTAAAAAATCGTTCTCTACCAAAAATAGCGTAAAGAATAAAAAAATCAGAAAGTTTAGAGATACTGCAATCGTAATAAATGCTATTAAAAAAGTCACTCCAAATAAAATACTGGAATAATTTTCAAGATTGATGATGTACTTATCAAAAGAACCTATCCTCTTTTTAAGATGAGTTTTAAATACTTTTGCAATGTTCAATTGATTAAAATCGATATCCCCGGAGACTGACCGGATACCCACAGCACCGATCCATAAGCCACGTAACAAGACATGAAGTATTAAATTGAAAATAGCAAGGATACAGGTAATATAGATCGTGCTTATAAAAAGCGACTGTAGTGGTTGGCTTTCAAAACGTTTTAACATTGCAAGATCTTGCAACGGTTCCAAGGCACTGAACAATCCAAAAATTGCAAAACCTGATATTACTAATTCCAGTTGCCAACTTTGCACTTGTAGTTCATCTAGAATTTCTCGGTACTTGGCATCGCTTTTTTCGTCCTGCATCTGCGGGTGGGTTGGTTAGTTAGAAGAAAAATAGTGAAAAAGTTGAATAATGACCCAAGCGTATACCATAAAAAAAGCCACCCTGAATACATCAAGGTGGCTTTTAAGCGTCAAATCTAACAGTCAAGAAGCAAGATACAAGATGAAAATTTCACGTATCAACGCTCATTTCCAACATCTCAAATCTACTATCTATTTTACCATTTCATAACTTCGCTTAATAAACTCGGTCATCTCGGCTCCTTTTAACAAGCCTTTGGATAGTTTTGCCAAATCCAAGGATTGGTTAATGAGCCGCTCTTTTTTCTTGGCCGTTTTGGTGTTCAATATTTCGCCTACCAGTTCGTGATTGGTATTGACTACAATGTTGTACATCTCCGGCATATTGCCCATACCGAACATGCCGCCGCCGCCCGTCTGTTGCATTTCTTTCATACGGCGCATAAACTCAGGCTCCGTAATCGTAAATGGCAAGGCATCACTGTCCATCGCTTCCAATTGCACCGTGTAGCTGCTCTTTTCGCCAAAGACTTTCTCTAGATCTGCCTTCAGTTTTTCTTTTTCTTCATCGGACAACTTAGAGATTTGTGTATCCTCTTTTTGTATCAACTTATCAATATGGTCCGCATCAACACGGGCAAAGGATATCTTCTCCTTGCTTGTTTCCAGTTTTTGCATCAAATGTCCAATAATGGGAGAGTCCATTAGTAAAACCTCATATCCCTTAGACTTTGCAGTTTCGATGTAACTGTGCTGGGCCTCTTTGTCAGATGCGTAAAGAATCACCAGTTTTTCGTCCTTATCGGTCTGGTTTGCCTTGATTTTTTCTTGAAGCTCCTCAAAAGTAAAGTAGTTGCCATCTACGGTGGGGTACAGGGCAAACTTATCGGCCTTATCAAAGAATTTGTCTTCGGAAAGCATTCCGTATTCAATAACGATCTTAATATCGTTCCATTTAGCTTCAAAGTCTTCACGATTATTTTTAAATAATGAATTAAGCTTGTCAGCTACCTTACGGGTAATGTATGATGATATTTTCTTTACGGCACCATCGGCCTGCAGATAGGAGCGTGAAACGTTCAACGGAATATCCGGAGAATCGATTACACCACGCAGCATCGTTAAAAATTCAGGAACGATACCTTCTACATTATCCGTAACGAATACCTGGTTTTGGTACAGTTGAATACGGTCTTTTTGTGCGCTAAGATCATTGGTAAGCTTTGGAAAGTACAATATCCCTGTTAGATTAAAAGGGTAGTCCACGTTTAGGTGAATGTGAAATAGCGGCTCCTCGAACTGCATAGGGTACATTTCCCTGTAGAAACTCTTGTAATCCTCATCCTTTAAATCGGCAGGTTGTTTTGTCCAAGCCGGCTTCGGGTTATTTATAATGTTATCTACCTCTTGTGTTGGCGCAGGATCCTCTTCTTTTGCATCCTCGGGTTTTGGCAAGGTCTCTGTCTTGGTTCCGAATTTTATCGGAATGGGCATAAACTTGTTGTACTTGCCCAACAGTTCACTTATCCTATTGTCCTCCAAAAATTCCAAAGAATCCTCGGCTATGTGCAAAACGATTTCCGTTCCACGTGTTTCTTTTTTTGATTTTTTTAAATTGAAATTAGGAGAGCCGTCACAAGACCAATGCACTGCGGGTTCATCCTTATAACTTTTCGTAATGATCTCTACTTTTTCGGCCACCATAAAGGCAGAATAAAAACCAAGACCAAAATGTCCTATAATACCTGAGTCTTTCGCAGAGTCTTCGTATTTGTTCAGAAATTCCTCGGCTCCGGAGAAGGCAACTTCGTTAATGTATTTTTTGACTTCCTCCTCTGTCATGCCCAGTCCTTGGTCAATGATATGAAGCTTTTTACCTTCCTTATCAATTTTTACCTCGATCATGGGGTTGCCATAATCTACCTTAGCTTCTCCAATAGAAGTAAGGTGCTTTAATTTAAGCGTGGCGTCCGTACTGTTGGAAATTAATTCTCTTAGAAAAATCTCATGATCGCTGTACAAGAATTTCTTAATAAGCGGAAATATGTTGTCTACCGAAACATTTATTTTACCTGTAGCCATTTTAGTATTGTTTATTTTAATTATTCATCTCTCTTATGTCAAAAAAAATACCACAACGAAGAACTGTGACAAACTGACATATTTGCCCTAATAAAAGTTTAACATTTTTTATGTTTAATTAATTTGTAAAAACATTAAACATTGTGTATCTTTGAATTGTGATTAAAGAAAGAAATTGCTATGAAAAAGTTTCTAAGGTTATAATCACGTTTTGATTATTTATTGGTTAGGTTGTTTAAGACGTGCTTTCCGCCCCCGGGAAGCACGTTTTTGCTAAATAAAACCTAAACTTTTTGTAACGTGTTTAGAAGTGTAAAATGAGTTGTAACTTTATTTCCGACTTCGAATTATAAGGTGGCATGGTTCCCTGGGGCCGGCTTCGAAAAATTAGTTTAGTTCCTAACGCATATCTCGTGTGTTTGCACCGAGGTAATTGATTAAAAGAAAATACAGATGGCAACAAAAGCGAAAAAAACGACGGCAGATGTACTGATAAGTAAATATATGGACTATGTACTGGACCATGAGATGGTTCCAAAATCCATTTATAAGTTTTGTAAAGTAAGTGGAATAAAAGAAGAGGATTTTTACTTGTTTTATGGTTCCTTGGATTCCTTGCAAAAAGGTATTTGGGAACAATTTTTTGTGAATACCATTGCTGTTATGGAGAAAAACGAGGAATTTGAAAGTTTTAGTAATAAAGACAAAATGCTCACTTTCTTTTTTACCTTTTTTGAAATCCTGACCTTGAACCGCAGCTATGTGCTTTTTGTTTTAGGGCAGGAGAAGAATCCAATGAAAAATATGGGACAATTAAAAGGGCTGCGAAAACATATCAAACATTTTGCGAAGGACCTTATAGAAGATGGAAATGCAGAAAAAAATCTAAAGATTACGAAACACAATCCACAGCTCTTCTCGGAAGGGGCTTGGTTGCAGTTCATGTTCATTCTGCGGTTTTGGACGAAAGATGATTCCGCCCGTTTTGAAAAGACGGATATGGCCATTGAAAAATCGGTGAATACGATTTTTGACGTCTTCGACAACACCCCATTAGAAAATATCCTTGATTTTGGAAAGTTCCTCTACAAAGAATCCTTTGCCTAACTTCTGAATCCCAAATCTATTGAAAACACTCGACAGAATACCTACGGGAAAAATTGAAAGAGCTAGCAAACTTGTTAAGACCGGTGTAAAAATTGGTGGTAACTATGTTAAGTATTATAGCAAAAAACTAGTTAATTCCGATACCACAAAAGATGAGTTGAACGAGGATAACGCTTCCGATATATATGACGGATTAAAAACGCTCAAGGGAAGCGCATTGAAAGTGGCGCAGATGTTAAGCATGGAAAAAAATCTACTTCCAAATGCTTATGTCGAAAAATTCTCACTTTCACAATTTTCCGTTCCGCCTTTGTCCGCTCCTCTGGTGCGTAAGACTTTTAAAAAATATTTGGGTAACTATCCAGAAGAGGTATATGATACCTTTACCAAGGATTCCATAAATGCCGCTAGTATTGGACAGGTGCACAAAGCTACAAAAGACGGTAAGGATTTGGCCGTAAAAATCCAGTATCCTGGGGTGGCGCAAAGTATTAGTAGTGATCTTGCTTTGGTAAAACCCATTGCCCTAAGAATGTTTAACATTAAAGGAAAAGACTCGGACAAATATTTTAAAGAGGTAGAGGATAAATTGGTGGAAGAGACCAATTATTTATTGGAAATAGCCCAAAGTCAGGAAATCACGCAAGCGTGTCACATAATAGAGAACTTAAAGTTTCCTCAATATTATCCGGAGTTATCCAGTGAAAAAATTATTACCATGGACTGGATGGCCGGGCAACATCTCAGCGAGTTCGCCAAGACGAACTTTTCGCCCGAATTAGGAAATAAACTAGGGCAAACCCTTTGGGATTTTTATATGTTTCAAATTCATGGTCTGCGTAAGGTGCATGCCGATCCGCACCCGGGCAACTTTTTGGTAAACGAGCAAGAAGAACTTATAGCTATTGACTTCGGTTGTATAAAAGAAGTACCGGATTCCTTTTACACCCCGTATTTTGAATTGGCCAAACCGGAGAATATTTCCAATGATGCCGTGTTTACGAAAACACTGTACGATCTGGAAATTTTGATTCCTACGGATAGTCCGGAAGAAATTAAATTCTTTAAAGGCTTGTTTCATGAAATGTTAAGTTTGTTCACCTTACCTTTTCATGCCGAAACCTTTGACTTCGGAAACTCCGAATTTTGGGCAAAAATTGCCGAGCTGGGAGAGCGTTTTTCGGCTGACAAGGAAATCCGTAAAATGAATGGTAACAGGGGTTCTAAACATTTTTTATACATGAACCGAACATTTTTTGGACTGTACAACCTGCTTCATGATCTAAAGGCCAACATAGAGGTAAATAGTTTTAGGGGATATCTAAAGGAATTAGATAAGCTTTCCTTGAAAATGGGATAGGTCGCCAGATCTTCTTTATATTGCAGAACAACTTTAAAGAAAACCATACAGACCAAATTTTAAAGATATGTACAATTCAAAAATAGCAGGTTTAGGTTATTATGTTCCTGAAAACGTGGTGACCAACGATGATTTATCAAAAAAAATGGACACCAATGACGCTTGGATCCAGGAACGTACAGGTATAAAGGAACGGCGCCACGTTGTTAAGGGAGATGGCGATACTACCACAACAATGGGCGTTAAGGCGGCAAGAATTGCGATTGAGCGCGCAGGTATAGATAAGGATGACATCGATTTTATAGTTTTTGCGACCCTAAGTCCGGATTACTACTTTCCAGGCCCAGGGGTTCTGGTACAACGAGATTTAGGAATTAAAACGGTAGGAGCCCTAGATGTACGTAACCAATGTTCCGGGTTCGTTTATGGTATATCGGTTGCAGATCAATATATAAAAAGTGGTATGTACAAGAATGTTTTGGTCATTGGTTCCGAACTACATTCCCATGGTTTGGATATGACCACCAGAGGTAGAGGGGTTTCCGTAATTTTTGGCGATGGAGCCGGTGCCGCTATTTTGAGTAGGGAAGAAGATACGACAAAAGGAATTTTATCTACGCATTTACATTCGGAAGGTCAGCATGCAGAGGAACTTTCATTGATAGCCCCCGGTATGGGCAAAAGATGGGTTACGGACATCATAGAGGATAATGATCCAAATGATGAATCCTATTTTCCTTATATGAACGGACAGTTTGTGTTTAAAAATGCCGTGGTCCGTTTTAGCGAGGTGATTATGGAAGGGCTAAATAAGAATGACTTAAATCCAAGCGATATTGATCTTTTGGTACCGCACCAGGCCAACCTTAGAATATCGCAGTTTATTCAAAAGAAATTTGGCTTGTCGGATGATCAAGTATTCAATAATATAATGAAATACGGGAACACCACCGCTGCATCTATTCCTATTGCCTTGACCGAGGCGTGGGAGTCCGGAAACGTAAATTCTGGGGATTTGGTAGTCTTGGCCGCCTTCGGTAGTGGATTTACCTGGGGAAGTGCTATTATAAAATGGTAATATAAAAACCCTTGGCAACGCCAAGGGTTTTCTAAATTGATATCAACTGCAAAAGAAAACCAACCAATCCTTTTGCAGAAACAAAATCAATTCTAAGGGAATAGACGAGATAAAGTTTCATTTGTTACGCCAAAACTGGGATTTAACAGATGGTTAACGTAGGTTTGAACAGGACTTAAAAAACGAAACCCAAGCAATTGCTTGGGTTTCTACGCTGATAGGCTATACTAAACACTAACCATTAACTATAAATATATAGCGTTATCAACTCTCTTATATGTCTTTTATTCCTGTTTTTAAGACCATTTTCTTCTAAGCGACTACTAAGAGACGAATTTTTTATTGAATAGTTACAGTCAAAATCAAAGTTTAACAACCTAGTAACATTATGAAAAACACACTAGTTTTGGGAGCTTCCTTAAAACCAAATCGTTACAGCAATATTGCCATACACCGCCTAGTAGAAAAAGGAATCCCAACACAGGCATTTGGTCTAAAAAAGGGAACCGTTAATGGAGTGGAAATCCAAACTAGTCTAGATGGAATTCATGAAATCCATACCATAACCCTGTATTTGAACCCTCAAAGACAAGTTGCCTACTATGATGAAATCATTGCCTTAAAACCAGAACGAGTGCTTTTTAATCCCGGAACGGAGAATCCCGAATTTTATGAGTTATTGGAAAATAATGGCATAGCGGTGGAAGTTGCCTGTACCTTGGTACTGCTTAGTACGGGGCAGTATTAGGCAAAAAATAGTTTTGTTATGCAAAAAACAAGCATACATTGATTAAATTAGGATGTTTTAAATTTAAATAACAAAAAGATAAGCCAACCTATAATCGATGTTCCTATGTTTAAGAGAAATTTTCTGACCGTTTTTACCCTAGTGCTCTTTTGTTTTTTTATCGTACCAAATAGTTATACCCAAACCGCAACGATAGATAAGGTTAAAAAAGCTGCATCAGCGATGAAACTACGTGGTATCGGCCCTGCTTTTATGGGTGGACGTATTGCCGATATTGCTATTAGTCCTACCGATTTCAGTACATGGTATATTGCGGTGGGTTCCGGAGGCGTGTGGAAAACAACCAATAGCGGTATAACTTTTAAACCCGTTTTTGATGATCAGGCATCGTATTCTATTGGCTCGGTTACCATTGACCCCAACAATCCGCAAACCGTTTGGGTGGGTACTGGCGAAAATGTAAGTGGCCGTCACGTAGCTTGGGGAGATGGTGTATACAAAAGTGATAATGGTGGAGCTTCTTGGGAGTCTATGGGATTGAAAACATCCGAACATATCGGAAAAATTTTAATCGATCCAAGAAATAGTGATGTTGTTTTTGTAGCCGCCGAGGGGCCTTTATGGTCTTCTGGCGGGGAGCGTGGTCTGTACAGAAGTGAAGATGGTGGGAAAAGTTGGGCATTGGTTTTAGAGATCGATGAAAATACGGGTGTAACCGATGTGGAATTTGACCCCAGTAATCCAGAGGTGCTGTATGCGGCTGCCTATCAAAGACGCAGGCAAACTTGGTCGTTCTTGGCTGGTGGGCCTAAATCGGGCATCTATAAATCGATAGATAATGGCCTAAGCTGGAAAAAAGTGACCATGGGTTTGCCCAAAGGTGATGTGGGAAAAATTGGTTTGGCGGTTACCCCTGCCGATCCCAACCGAGTGTATGCTACTATTGAGGCCAATGACGATGAAAAAGGTTTTTATAGATCTATGGACAAGGGCGAAAGTTGGGAAAAACGAAACAGCTATATTTCTGGCGGAACAGGGCCACATTATTATCAAGAAATAGAGGCGTCACCCACAACTGCCGAGCTAGTGTACCAGATGGATGTTTTTTATCGGGTTTCTCGCGATGGTGGTAAAACCTTTAAAATCTTAGGTAACGGTCGCGAAAAGCATAGTGACAATCATGCCTTATGGATAGACCCAAATAACGGGAAGCATCTCTTGTCCGGTACCGATGGTGGCCTTTACGAGTCTTTTGATGAAGGGACAACATGGCGTCACTTTCCCAACCTGCCTATTTCACAGTTTTATAAAGTTGGGGTAGACAATGCCGAGCCCTTTTACAATATCGTAGGTGGTGCCCAGGATCTTGGTACTTTAATAGGGCCATCGCGTACCACCAATGTAGAGGGTGTTCGCAATCAGGATTGGTATGTGCCTTTGGGTGCGGATGGTTATGAATCTGTTTTTGATCCAGAGGACCCCAATACGGTCTACATGGAAATTCAGCAGGGACTGTTGCATCGTTTGGACAGACGAACGGAGGAGGTCTTGAACATTCAGCCCCAGCCCGCACCAGGTGATGCTCCGGAACGATGGAATTGGGACAGCCCTTTGATCATTAGTCCGCATAACCATAAACGATTGTATTTTGGTTCACAACGACTTTGGCGAAGCGATGATCGCGGAAATTCCTGGACCGCCATAAGTCCGGATTTAACGACCAATACAAACAGGTACGAACTGGAGACCTTGGGCCGCGTATGGAGTATAGACGCGTTGTATGATACAGGCGCAATGTCCAAATACGCCACGTTGACAGGTATATCGGAATCCCCTTTGGCAGAAGGACTTTTGTATACCGCATCTGATGACGGTATGGTGCAGGTGAGTGAAGACGCTGGGGCAAACTGGAGGAGAAGTGCCGCCCTCCCCAAGGTGCCAATACGGTCTTTTATCAATGATGTAGAGGCATCCAGCCATAACGAAAATACGGTCTTCGCGGTTGCCGATGCTCATAAATTTGGGGATTACAGTCCGTATGTTTTTATGAGCGCCGATCGTGGCCGTTCATGGAAATCCATTGCAGGCGATTTGCCGGCAGGAACCATTGTGTGGGTGATCAAACAAGACCCGGTCGATGAAAATCTATTGTTCGCGGGTACGGAGTACGGCATATACTTTTCCCCGAACAAAGGGGTCAACTGGATCAAATTGGGAGCCGGAGCGCCAACCATTGCATTTCGTGATCTGGAACTGCACCCTAGGGACAACGACCTGATCGGAGCTACCTTTGGCAGGGGTTTTTATATTCTGGACGATTATACCCCGCTAAGGAACATAGCAAACACTATGGAAAATAAATCGTCCGTTCTATTTCCGGTTAGGGATACGTGGTGGTATGTACCTAGTGTGCCCATGCAGGCCAAAGGAATGCCGGGGCAGGGAACAACGAGTTTTGCGACGGAAAATCCACCTTTTGGAGCTATGTTCACCTATTATATAGAAGCACTTCCAGAAACAATGGAAGAAAAACGAAAGGCTATCGAAAAGAAGTCTAGGGAGAATAATGCCAATATTCCCTTTCCGGGCTGGGAACGTCTAAAAGAAGAATCACTTGAAGAAAAATCCGAGACTTTGTTGTTGGTCAGCGATAAAAACAACACGCCTATCCGCTGGATCAAAGGGGAAACCAAAGCAGGTGTTCACCGTACCCATTGGGATTTAAAGCTGTCCCCGCCCGATGCTATCGATTTAAGTACGCCCGACTTTGTTCCGCCATGGGCCGGAGACGCCGAAGGGCCCTTAGCGGCACCGGGTACCTACAGCGTAAGCTTATACCTGCTCCAAAACGGCACTTTAGAGCAAGTAGGTGCGCCACAGCAATTTAAATTGAAACCCACGCCAAATAGTCCATCCGATATCAATTTTGAAGAAGTGGCCAAGTTTCAGGAACGAACCAATGCCTTGTTGAAGGACATGTACGGCGCCAGTTCCAAAATTGGGGAGGTAGCCGATCGTATACGACACATGAAGGCGGCCCTACTGGAAACCCCAAAGGCAAATACAGCATTGTTTGCAGGGCTCAAAACCTTGGAAACCAAACTAGCGGAACTTAGGGAGCGACTTTACGGACACCCGATTAAAAATAAATTCAACGAAGCAACGGCACCATCTATCATGTCCAGAGCTGGCTCGGTAGCGTACGGACATTGGGGCACCCGCCAAATGCCCACGGAAACACAACAAGAGAACATACGGATCGCTGAAACGGATTTCAAAACCTTTAAAACGGATATGAAGGCATACATGACGGAATTGATGCAGTACGAGGCCAAGTTACAAGCTGCAGGAGCGCCTTATACGCCGGGGAGAGTGTTGGAGTAGATTATGGCTGAGTTTACCAAACCCCTCGATTGAATCACAAGCGCAACGGACAATACGAACACCAACGACGACTTTGAATATGATATTAACGGCAATATGATCTTTGATAGAAATAAAGCTATGTACCTTACGGCCGACAGCTCTGCGATAAGATATAACCACTTGAATCTGCCAGTTAATATAAATGTAAGTGGCTCACAGGCTAGTAGAAACATAACATACGTATGCGATGCTAGGGGTGTTAAGCTTTGTAAAGTGGTCGTGGGTTCTGCAAACGGAACTACCGAGTATACCGGCAACTATATCTATGAGAAGCCACAGGGTGGCATCCCCGTACTTCAGTTCTTCAGCACACCGGAGGGATATGCATTCCCGAAAGACGCAAACGATTATACACAGGGGTTCGATTATGTGTACCAGTACAAGGACCACCTCGGAAATGTAAGGTTGAGTTATACCGAAGACCCGAGCAATCCCGGGGAACCGACCGTCATCGAGGAGAACAACTACCATCCCTTCGGACTGAAACATAAAGGGTACAACAACGGCGGCGACAACTCCCTTGGAAACGACCTAGCACAGAAATGGAAGTTCGGGGGCAAGGAACTAGACGAAAGCCTTGGTCTGGAGACCTACGACTTCGGCGCAAGGAACTATGACCCTGCTATCGGTAGATGGATGAATATTGACCCGTTGGCAGAGGATATGAGAAGGCATAGCCCACACAACTATGCATTTAGTAATCCAATTAATTTTATAGATCCCGATGGGATGAAACCATTTTGGATAAATAATGGCGATGGAACATATACAGCTGAAGCCGGAGATAGCGCAGCAACACTAGCTGAAGATGCTGGTATTTCTATGGATAGAGCTAATGAAATTGTTGAAGGTCAACTAGGAAAAAATTATATTGGCGAGGATGGTGGCCTGAAGTCTAATGTTGAAGTTGGTGATGTTGTTGATATTCCTGAATCGGACGTCTTAAGCGATCAAAAGTTTAATGAGACTTTTTTAAGTGGTCGAAATACAACCGAAAATACACAAGTTGAAGTTGCTGATTTAAATGAAGATGGCAAGTTAGATGCTGGTATTATCGATGGAGATACAACAAGATTTTCCTTTGGAGGTGATGTTGACTTGTTTAGCAAAACAGTTGATAAAGGAATCCAGAGTGGGCTAAAAAAAGGGTTAGATGCAGTAATCAAAAAAATACTAAAGGTTGGAAGGAGTAGTAGTTACTTTTCTCCAATGGAGGGAAATAAATTTGAAGATGGCCTAGTAGAAAGAAGAAGATTAGGCTTGCCTGGAAATGCAAGTCAGAGAGAAGTGGATAGTGCGAAAATCGTCAAATTTATGATGACAAAAAGGATTAATTCTACTGAAATACTCAAAGACTAAGTTTCAATTATTAAAGAATCATTCTATAAAGACTTCTGGTATATCAATAATGAAATTAATAATAATATGGTTGCTGTTAGCAACCATATTATACGTTACCAGTTTAATAGCGGTTAATCACTACGATTGGAGTATTTTTATTATGATATTGGCTTACCTTATACTGATACTATATTCTAATGATTTTGATTTAAAACGTATAGTAACTAATTTATTGACAATAGATGGGTATGAAAGAAGCATACTTCTTTTACCATTGATTGTAATCTCTTTATACGGGTTAATTTATTCAGCGCAAATTTTACTAAGTATCTTCTTGTATGGGGATACTTTTTCAATAAACTTAAAGATGTATATCGGTAATTTTAAAGTTGGGCTTTTATCCGTTTTCATATTTCCTTTTATTGAGGAACTACTTTTTAGAAAAAGTATATTAAAAGGGTTAATGAATTTATATTCTTTTAGGAAAAGCTTGATTTTATCTTCTTTAGTTTTTGCGCTCACACATTATTTTACAGATACAAGCTTGCTTGCTGTATTTTTGGCAGGGCTGATATTTGGTTTTGTTTATAATTTTTATAATAGTTTTATTTTAGTGTTTCTTACCCATGCACTTTATAATGCTTTAGTATTTTTTATTACCCCTAAGGTTAATGAAAATTTGTATGCATTGGACTTAACATTAGTTTATAAAACTATTGTTCCAGCGATGGTTTTATGCTTTTTAATTTTGACAATTAGTTTATATTTTACGTTTACTTCAAAAAGGGAAAAGTGAAACAGACAAAAAAGGTAAGTGATAAGGAATCTTCAGAAGGGAATGATAAAAAGAAAAGTTGGGTTAAGGTTATTCTTGACTTCTTTTACTATTTTTTTGGAAGCTAATCTATACTAATAATTTTTTAGAGAACCCCGCTCCCGCCATTTTGTAACTGGTGGCTTACCGAGTAAGAAATACTGAAAATGACCACGGCAGCAATGTCGTGGTTTTTTCATTCCCTTTTTTTGTCGAAGAACGCTCTAAAGGACTTGGTGTTCTCCTGCACGGCATCGGCATCGACGACGAGCTTTCCCTTTTCGGGCAATAAAATGGCACGTATCCTTTGCTGGATATCCCCATCTAGATTACACACCAAGGTAAACGGTTTTTTTGGCGACCTTTTAAAATCCCTGTGTTTCAACAGTTTTTTGATATGGGAGATAATGGTATCCCCGTCAATAGAAAGGGAAGTACCAAGATCGATGACATATTCCGAATAGGCATCCATCGCATTGAAGAAATAGGCCGTACCCTGTTGGGTCTGCACCGGCACAAAGAAAAAATAGATGATCTCCTTGGGTCTGGTGGCCACCTTCATAAATATGCCTTTTTGGCCTTGGTATCCCTTAGTACGGTATCGATAAGGCGGAAGAGCATCCCTTGTGTCTCCCCCGCTTCCGCTAGTTTGTAACTAGTGGCGTACAGAGTAAGTAGGGTATGAGTAAGGCATACATAACAGAATAGGAACCAAGGCTACCGCCAGTTTGTAACTGGTGGCCACAACCGTAAGCAGGTGAATTGTTAGCCTAAAAAACCAATATCGTCTATTTTCAAAACGGTATGGTCATCGGCATAGTTCCTTGCGCTGCTGTATTTCCATTCCGTTGGTTCGGTTACAAAACCAGCTTGGACTGGATTATTGTGAATATACTCCAATTTTTGTTTTATAACCGTTGTGTTCCAAAGTTCAATAGGTTTGTTATGGTGCTGCCAAAATTGATACTTGGACACATTGCCCTTTTTCTTACCTGCCCTCTCGAACATCCAAAGCAACCATTCTTTTCTGCTTTCCTGTGGGTTTTCTTCAATGGTTTTGAGTAATTGTTTGGAGGTGTGCTTTTTGAAATCGCGCAAAACGCCCGAAGGGTCCTCGTTGACCGACCGAAAAATAAAATGAACATGACTGGGCATGAAACAATAGGCATATACCTCCATGCCTTTTTCTTTTCTGCAATGGTCCAAGCTTTCTGCCAACACCATATAGTAGTCTTGCCTTGTAAATACATCTATCCAATATACCGTTGCAAAAGAAACAAAATAAGCACCGTCCCTGTTATGGAATTTGTAGTTTCTGCTCATTTTCTAAAAATACAAAAAGGCACAATGTTAAATCACGGTTTTTTTTGAATCGCTATATTTTGCTTACTCGGTACGCCACTAGTCACAGACTAGCGGGAGCGGAGACATATTAAATTGAAAATTTTACTTCCTCCTAATGAACCTCCTCGCTAGCGCGAGCGTCACGCTCGTGCCGTAACGCGTAAGCAAACCACTTCAATTACATTACTTCCTCCTAATCAACCACAATCCAATAAAAGTCAACAAGCCATTTAGGGGAAGCAGTTCATAACCAACTTCATAACCCCCTAAGGTTTCCGCCGGTAGTTTTCCTAGGATGACAATAATGGTCAACGAGGCCAAGGCCACGATCCATACATATTTATCCTTTACTTGATGTTTGGTAAATATACCAAAGGAGAAGAGTCCCAATAAGGGCCCATAGGTGTAGGAAGCCACCGTGAGGAGTCCGTCTATCACGTTTCGGTCCAGAATATATTTAAAGGAAATAACAACCAGTATCAGTAAAACGCTCATCCCGATATGGGTGCGTTGCCGTATACTTTTGGCTTCTTTTTCGGATTTCTTTTCGGTGTTCAAAAAATCGACGCAAAAAGAAGTGGTCAAAGAGGTTAAGGCGCTATCTGCACTGCTATACGCAGCTGCGATAAGGCCAAGCATAAAGGTGATGGCCACGGTCATGCCCAAGCCACTGTTCAGTGCTATTTCAGGGAAGAGAAGGTCGGTTTTGGGTTGCCCGTCCATTAGGGGAATTGCAATCTGATACTTTTCGGCATAAATGAACAATAGCGCACCCAAAAGCATAAAGACAAAGGTGACGGCCACCAGCACCACGCTAAAGGACACCATGTTCTTCTGGGCATCCTTTAGATTTCTACAGGTAAGGTTCTTTTGCATCATATCCTGATCTAGCCCTGTCATACAAATGGTTACGAACATACCGCCCAGGAAAGATTTCAGTAAATGGTTTTTAGCGAACAGGTCATCGGTAAAAATGGTTTTGCTAAAACCGGATAGCTCGTCAGATGCAAGGAAGTCGGAGAAAGTCCACTCTAGGTTGTTCAATATAAAATAAATGGATAATCCCACGGAAACCAGCATAAATAGTGTTTGCAAGGTATCGGTCCACACAATGGTTTTTATGCCACCTTTAAACGTGTAGATCCATATCAGTAAAATAGAAAGTACTACCGTAATCTCATAAGGTACGTTCCACGCATCGAACACAAATTGTTGTAATACGATAGCTACTAAAAACAAGCGAAACGCGGCTCCCAGCACCCGAGAGACAAAAAAGGAAACGGCACCTACTTTGTAGCTTACAAATCCAAAACGGTCGTCCAAAAATTGATAGATAGAGGTCACGTTTTGTTTGTAGTAGATGGGCAACAGCACATAAGCGGTAACTAGATAACCAACCAGATAACCAAAGACCACTTGCAAGTAGCTAAATTGCGAACTATCTACCCAGCCAGGAACCGAAATAAAGGTAACGCCCGAAAGCGATGCGCCCACCATGCCAAAGGCGACCAAATACCAGGGCGACTGTTTACCGGCCTTAAAAAAATCCTCGTTGGAATCGTTCTTTCCCGTAAAATAGGAGATGAGCAACAGCAGGGCGAAGTAGCCGCCTATAAGCAAGAGGATATGTAGGGAGGTCATTTGAAATTATTTTAAGGCAAAGTACAAAAAGTAAAAATAGTGCGTAATTTTACCCGAAACTTAAATGCATGGAGTTTTCTTCTAAATTATTGGAAAATGCGGTCTACGAAATGTCGCAATTACCGGGTATCGGTAAACGCACGGCCCTACGTTTGGTATTGCATTTGTTAAAACAGTCCGAACGGCAAACCGAGCAATTATCCAGCGCACTTACAGTATTGCGGAGTACGGTACGCTTCTGCACTAATTGCCATAATATTTCGGATACGGAACTATGCGAAATCTGTGCAAACCCAAAAAGAGATGGAACTCTAGTATGTGTGGTTGAGGATATCCGCGATGTTATGGCCATAGAAAATACGGGTCAGTATAGGGGCAAGTACCATGTTCTGGGCGGAAAAATCTCGCCCATGGAAGGCATCGGACCCCAAGATTTAACCATTGCCTCCTTGGTCAACAAAGTGAAGCAGGGCGAAATAAACGAGCTTATATTTGCGTTAAGCTCTACTATGGAAGGAGATACTACCAATTTTTATATTTTTAAGCAGATAGAAGGCTTGGAAGTACGTACCTCTACCATTGCAAGGGGCATTGCCGTTGGGGATGAACTGGAATATGCAGATGAGGTTACGCTGGGCAGGAGTATCTTGAACAGGGTGCCTTTTGAAGGTTCCTTAAGAACCAATTAACGTTGATTATCCTGATGTAAAACGACAAAATAGCCTTAAATTTTATTATTTTTGCAAAAAATACGAACAAAAGCACTTATAAATTATCGATATGTCAAAATTTGAATTGAAGCTACCACGAATGGGAGAAAGTGTTGCAGAGGCAACATTGACGTCTTGGTTGAAGGAAGTAGGGGATACGATTGAAATGGACGAAGCTATTTTTGAAATAGCGACCGACAAGGTAGATAGTGAGGTGCCAAGTGAGGTAGATGGTGTGTTGGTTGAAAAGTGTTTTGAAGTTGATGCAGTCATTAAGGTAGGGGAGACCGTTGCTATCATAGAAATTAGCGGTGAGCAGTCCGAAACTGCGGCCAGTATGGAAGAAACTTTGGAGGAAAACCCTGCCGAGGCGGAGGAAATGGTGGCCGCCGCGGAGAAGGCCTTGTCAAATGCGCAGGATATGGTGAGTACACCTACCCCGGATTACAGTAGTTCCGAACGTTTTTATTCTCCACTGGTAAAGAACATTGCCAAGCAAGAAGGAGTTTCTTTTGATGAGTTGGAAGCTATTACGGGAACGGGAAAGGACGGTCGCGTAACCAAGACCGATATTTTGGCCTATGTAGGCAATAAAGGTACGGCATCCAGTCCTGCGGTAGCATCCTCGCAACCTAAAGTAGAGGAGAAACAAGAGGTAGCTCCGGTGGTCGAAAAAACGGTAGAAATACCCATGGAAACCAAGGAAAAACCAGCGCAAGCTCCCGTAAAGGTTGCCCAAGGAGATGAGGTAATCCAGATGACCCGTATGGGTAAACTGGTTTCCAAGCACATGACCGATAGTTTGGCGACATCGGCACATGTACAGAGTTTTATAGAGGTCGACGTGACCAATATTGTCAATTGGCGGGCAAAAATGAAATCGGCCTTTGAGAAGCAAGAAGGGGAGAAACTTACGTTTACACCTATTTTTATGGAAGCCATTGCCAAAGCCTTGAAGAAATATCCAATGATGAATATTTCGGTAAGCGGCGATTCGGTCATCAAGAAAAAGAACATCAATATCGGAATGGCGGCCGCCCTACCGGACGGCAACCTTATTGTGCCCGTTATTAAAAATGCCGACCAGTTGAATTTGGTGGGTATGGCAAAAGTGGTGAACGATCTGGCCAACCGTTCTAGAAACAACGCCTTAAAACCGGATGAGGTCCAAGATGGTACATATACGGTAACTAACGTGGGTACTTTTGGAAGTGTATTTGGCACCCCGATCATCAATCAGCCACAAGTAGGTATCATGGCGCTTGGTGCCATTCGTAAGATGCCCTCCGTTATAGAAACAAACGAGGGCGATTTTATCGGTATCAGAAGTAAAATGTATTTGTCTCACAGCTATGACCACAGAGTAGTGAACGGAGCGCTGGGAAGTATGTTCGCAAAAGCGGTGGCCGATTATTTAGAAGCTTGGGACGTGAATCGCGAGATTTGATGTTTGACCAGTGTCCGAAGTTGTTGAGCTAATAAGTTTCTGGATAGCGTTCGTAATCGTTTATATTCAGGGTTAATTTTGTACGTAATCTTGAGTATGACCATACCTGTTTCTCTAAAATTTGGGGCAACCCTCGTTTTCTTTTTAGTTTTATCCTTTACTATAAATGGCCAACGACCGCCGGTTCCCGTCAATAAAGAAGCCCTGAAGTTATTTGTGGAGTGTAACTGCGAACGGCGGTATATTCAACAGGAAATAAAATTCGTGAGCCATGTCCGTGACCAGGCTTTGGCCAACATTCAGTTGTTCATTTACGACGTAGCCAATGGTTCCGGCGGTAGAACGTATGTGCTTGATTTTAAAGGCACGCGGGATTATGAGGGAATTACGGGTGATGCGTCTTACGAGACCGATCCCAACATGACCTCCGATGAAATTAGGATAGGCTTGGTAAAACAGATCAAGGCAGGTCTTTTGCGCTATGTAATACAATCAGATCTGGCGGACAAAGTCAATTATACCATAGATAACGAAGGGGCCGAGGAACTGCAGGACATCGATTTTGAGGACCCTTGGAACAACTGGATTTTTGAAGTGTATGGCGAAGCGCGACTGGACAAGGAAACGAGTAGGAAGGAGTTTGAATATGAATTTGGATTTGAAAGCGATCGCGTAACGGAAAAATGGCGAATTCGGGCAGATGGGGAGCTAAACGAATCCAGAAGCGAATTTGAACGAAGCGATGAGGTGTTTGTCAGTGAACGTATTCGATATTCTATAGATGCTAGTGTGGTTCGGAGTCTATCGGATCACTGGTCGGCCGGACTTTTTGGTGGTGCCCGTCACAATACGTTTACTAATTTGGATTTTTCAACATACGTAAATCCCGCAATCGAGTACAATATTTTTCCTTATAACGAAGTACTGCGAAGAGAAATCGTGTTTGCCTATCGCATCGGATATTTTTATAATAATTACATAGACACCACTATTTTTGAGCAGGAAGCGGAGGGAATTTTTAACCATTCCCTGGATATTCAATTGAACTATCGCCAGCCCTGGGGCAATATTTACACCCGTTTGCGTGGTTCTGCATTTTTAAATGATTTTAGAAAAAATAGGATACAGTTGTTCGGTAGATTGGCCATTCGGGTTTTTAAAGGATTAGCGGTAACCTTCAGGGGGGATTTTGAGGTCATACGAGATCAGATAGGGCTTCCTGCCGGAGATGCATCCCTAGAGGATGTACTCCTTCAACAAAAGCAGATAGCTACAGATTTTGAACTAGGTTTTAGGGTAGGCTTGCGATATACATTTGGTTCTACCTATAACAATATAATCAATCTTAGATTGTAAGGTCAAGGGTCAAAAACAAACTATTTCGGCCAAGAAAAGTATGATTAAACCTATCTTTGTAAAAAGTCCCGTATACATGGAATTAAAACTTACAAGACCTATTTGCTTTTTTGACCTTGAAACTACCGGTACCAATGTGGCCAAGGACCGCATTGTGGAGATTGCCATTCTAAAGGTGTTTCCAAACGGAAACAAAGAGAGTAAAACATGGCTCGTAAATCCAGAAATGACGATTCCGGATGAGGTAATTGCCATTCACGGTATCTCTAACGAAAAAGTGGCCAACGAGCCAACCTTTAAAGAACTTTCCAAGGAAATCTATAAGATGATAAAGGATGCCGATTTGGGCGGATTTAATTCCGATCGGTTCGATATTCCTTTGCTGGCAGAGGAACTTTTGCGCGTAGGTATCGATTTTGATATGAAAAATACGGTTTCGGTAGATGTTCAAACGATTTTTCATAAAATGGAGAAACGTACCCTGGAGGCCGCTTACAAATTCTATTGTGATAAGGATTTGACGGATGCACATAGCGCCGCCGCGGATACCAATGCTACCTACGAGGTCTTGCTCTCGCAATTGGACCGCTATCCGGAGTTGGAAAATAACATTAAGAAATTATCCGAATTTTCAAGGAGAAAGCAATCCGTAGATTTTGCAGGTTTTATTGCGATGGACGAAGATGGGGAGGAGATTTTTTCCTTTGGAAAGCACAAGGGAAAGAAAGTGCACGATGTTCTGGAAAAGGAGCCAGGTTATTTTGGTTGGATGCTCAATGCCGATTTTCCGTTGTACACTAAAAAAATACTGACACAAATAAAGTTGAGTAAATTAAATACCAAACTTGGTTAGATGAGACTATGCTGTATGCTGTTGTTTGTTGCCGTTATGGGCAATGCACAAAGTGTTTTTTTTGAAGGGCATGTTGTTGATAGTAAAACCGGGAATCCTATTCCCTACGCCAACCTTAGTTTTTTAAACTCCCTAAAAGGTACTTCAAGCGACGAAGATGGGCACTTTTACTTAGAAATTCCAGAGCGCTTCCTCGATAAAAAAGTGCATATTTCCTCTCTAGGGTACAAGGATACCATAGCACTGGGCAGTGCCGTGCAGTTGGGTAAGAAAGTACGAATGATCGAGGAGACTTATGCTTTGGATGAGGTAGTGGTGGCACAAAGCCTTGGTGATAGTCAGGTGATGAACCCGATTAGTTCCTATAGCATAAAAAGTGGTTTTTCTTCTGCCGCCACACCTTGGGTTTTGGCTTTGTATTTTCCCAATATCGGTGCAGCCAAAAAATATCTGGAAACAATTACCGTATTTGTAAGAAAGGAGGCCAAATTTAAGCGCGAATTCTCTAAATTTAGATTACGGATCTACGATGTAGACCCTAAAACCAAAAAGCCAAGCCGTGACCTGGTGCAAAAAAGTATTGTTCTGGAATCCGATATAAACAAAGAATTTGTTAGCATAGACCTAGCTGAAATGGGTATTAAAATACCACGCGAAGGTATTTATATTGGTCTGGAATGGTTGTTTCTGCCGTCCAATTGGTATGTGAACGCTTACCAGCATCCGCTGACGAATAAACCAGTTTCCGAAGACCGGTTTGCACCTACCTTTGCAGCTGTATACCAGAAAAATCAAAACTTTAGGACGATGGTTTACGGGTTGGGCGAATGGTCGGATTTTGCTATAAAATCTCCAGGAAACGGGGAGAGCCTTGTCCCCGCAATAAGTATTAAAGTATCAAAGAATAAGTAGGAGACCTATGAAAATTATATGTATCGGAAGAAATTACACGGATCATATTACCGAGCTTAAAAATGAAAGGCCTACGGAACCCGTAGTCTTTATAAAACCGGATTCTGCCGTTTTGCCAAAGGAACAGGATTTTTATATCCCGGATTTTTCGGATGACATTCACTATGAAGTAGAAGTGCTGGTGAAAATAAAAAAAGTAGGAAAGCACATAGACGAATCTTTTGCACACACTTATTATGATGAAATTGGTTTGGGAATCGATTTTACGGCCAGGGATGTACAAGCCCAATTGAAGGCAAAGGGTTTGCCGTGGGAAAAGGCCAAAGGTTTTGATGGTGCCGCCGTAATTGGGGCATGGGTGTCAAAAACAGCCTTTAAGGATTTGAACGACCTTAATTTTGAGCTCAAAAAGAACAATGAGGTGGTACAATCCGGCAATACTGGCCTTATGCTTTGGAAGATTGATGAGCTCATTGCCTATGTGTCTACCTTTTTCATGTTAAAAAAAGGAGATGTTATTTTTACGGGGACACCTGCCGGGGTTGGGAAAGTAACGGCAAATGACTACCTTTCCGGAAGCTTGGAACGTAAGGAACTTTTTAACCTAAGAATAAAGTAATGATTTACAGTCTGGATAAGATCAATGAAATGGCCGAAGGAGATCAGGATTTTATAAATTCCGTAGTGGCCGTTTTTCTCGAAGAAGTTCCAGTTGATCTACTGGCCTTGGAAAAGGCTTTGGAAGAAAACAATTACCAAAAGGTGTATCAGCTGGCGCACAAAATTAAACCTAATGTAGATTTGTTGGGTATGGAGCAGACCCGTGCTGCGGCTTTGGAGATGGAGACACTTGGGAAAAGTGAATCCAATATGGAAGAAATTAAACGGATTTTTCCTTCGTTAAAGAACGATATAGACCAAGTTGTTTCCGAATTACAAAATGACTTTGACTGCTAATGACCGCAGAAATTATTACCATCGGTGATGAGATACTTATAGGTCAGATTATAGATACAAATTCCGCCTATATTGCTAAGGAGCTTAATAAAATCGGTATTTCGGTCTACCAGATAACCTCCGTTCAAGATGAGAGCGCGCATATTCTCGCTGCTTTGGCCGAGGCAAAGTCAAAAGTCGATATTGTTATAGTTACAGGAGGTCTAGGCCCTACAAAAGACGATATTACCAAGCATACCTTTTGTACTTTTTTTAATGATGTGCTGGTAGAGGACAAAAAGGTATTGGAACATGTAGAGTTCCTTTTTGCCAAACATATTTCAACCCCTATTTCCGATGTAAATAGAATGCAGGCGCTTTTGCCAAGCAAGGCAACCGTATTGCACAACGCCCATGGTACAGCTCCTGGCATGTGGATCCATGAGGACGATACTACCTTTATATCCCTACCGGGCGTTCCGTTTGAAATGAAAAATCTGATGAAGGCCGAAGTATTGCCCAAATTAACCACGTTTTACAAACGACCCTACATTATTCACAGGACGATAGTTACCTATGGTTTGGGCGAAAGTGCCATTGCACAGAAGATCGAAACCTGGGAAGACGAACTGCCTTCCTTTGTGAGATTGGCCTACTTGCCCAACTTAGGTAAGGTAAGGTTGCGACTTACCGCAAAAGGTCCCGATTATGACGTTTTGCTCCGGGCCATAGAAAACGAGCATAAGAAATTACTTCCGCTGTTGGGCGATATTGTATACGGCTTAGAAGATGAGGAAACCATTGAGGAAGTGGTGGCGAAATTATTGGTTGTAAAGGGATGCACCCTTTCAACGGCAGAGAGCTGCACGGGAGGCAAGATAGCCGCTATACTTACCTCTATGCCAGGTGCATCCGCTTATTTTAAAGGTAGTGTGGTTAGTTATGCGACCGAAACAAAGAGTAAAGTACTTCAGGTACCAACAAACCTTATAGAGAAACATTCGGTGGTGAGTAAGGAGGTAGCAAAAGCCATGGCTACTGGCGTGCAACAACTTATGAAAACGGATTTTGCCATAGCCACAACAGGTAACGCCGGCCCAACCAAAGGCGATTCGGACGCCGAGGTGGGAACGGTCTGTATTGCAGTAGCCACCCCAAAGGATGTTTTTGTAGAGAAATTTCAGATGGGAACACACAGGGAACGCATAGTGCAAAAGGCTGTAAATAAGGCCTTTGAACTGCTGCAAAAAGAAATTATAAAAATGTGAAGTAGAATGTTGGCAGTAAGATAAAAATGATATAAATTTGCACCCTGTTTAAAAGAAAAATTCGACACAATGTCTAAAGTTTGTGAGATTACCGGAAAGAGAGCAATGTTCGGAAATAACGTTTCCTTCTCTATCAATAAGACCAGAAGAAGATTCGATGTAAATCTATCCAAAAAGAGATTTTATATTCCGGAAGAAGACCGTTGGGTAACTTTAAAAGTCTCGGCAAGAGCTTTAAAAAGTATCAATAAAAAAGGCATTTCAGCAGTGTTGAAAGAGGCAAAAGCTAAAGGATTGGTAAAATAATCCCGAAAATATAGATTACGATGGCAAAAAAAGGCAATAGGATACAGGTAATATTGGAATGTACCGAGCATAAAGAATCGGGGCAACCTGGTACTTCTAGGTATATAACGACCAAGAACAAGAAGAATACTCCGGAAAGGATGGAAATTAAAAAATTCAATCCTATCCTAAAGAGAATGACAGTTCACAAAGAAATTAAATAAGGTTCCGTTTTAACGGAAACGACAACAAAATAAAGAGTCATGGCAAAGAAGACCGTAGCAAGTTTACAGACAAGTTCCAAAAGATTGACCAAAGCCATCAAAATGGTAAAATCACCAAAATCCGGTGCTTACGTTTTTGTTGAGTCGGTTATGGCACCAGAAATGGTAGATGCTTGGATTGCAAAAAAGTAATACAACTTTATTATAACGTTATTAAGCCTCTTTCTTACGAAAGGGGCTTTTTAATTTTTATATTTGAGTAACTATTTAGATACCAAAAATGAGTTTATTTAAAAAGATATTTTCTTCACAGAAGAAGGAAAGTTTGGATAAAGGACTGGAAAAGACCAAAACAAGCTTCTTTTCCAAGTTGGGAAAAGCGGTTGCCGGAAAATCCAAGGTAGACGACGATGTACTGGATAATCTGGAGGAAGTACTGGTTTCCTCGGACGTTGGCGTGGACACCACCCTAAAGATTATTGAACGCATAGAAGCCAGAGTGGCCAAGGACAAGTATATGGGTACCGATGAATTGAACGGAATACTGCGGGAGGAAATAGCCGGACTTTTATCCGAAACCCATACCGGGGATGCTACGGAAATTCAAGTTCCTAAGGATAAAAAGCCTTATGTAATTATGGTTGTAGGGGTGAATGGTGCCGGGAAAACAACGACCATTGGAAAGTTGGCCCATCAATTTAAAAAACAAGGTCATAACGTGGTGCTAGGTGCTGCGGATACGTTTAGGGCGGCTGCGATAGACCAATTACAGGTATGGGCGGACCGTGTTGGAGTGCCCATCGTTAAACAGCAAATGGGCAGCGATCCGGCTTCGGTGGCGTTTGATACCCTTAGTTCTGCCGTAACCCAAGATGCAGATGTCGTAATCATAGATACCGCCGGGCGTTTACATAATAAGATAAATTTAATGAACGAGCTCACCAAAGTAAAACGGGTGATGCAAAAAGTGGTAGAGGGTACACCGCATGAGGTACTTTTGGTATTGGACGGTTCTACAGGACAGAATGCATTTGAACAGGCCAAGCAGTTTACCAAGGCTACGGAGGTAACCGCCCTGGCGGTGACAAAACTGGACGGCACCGCAAAAGGTGGCGTTGTCATAGGGATTTCGGACCAATTTCAGATTCCGGTAAAATATATTGGGGTAGGAGAGGGTATAGAAGATTTACAGGTATTCAATAAATACGAATTTGTGGATTCCTTCTTTAAAATGAATTCTTGAAACGCTTTTTTTGTATAGTTTTTCTATGTGCCGCATCTACCTCATGGGCGCAATTGGAGCATCCTAAAGCCAGTCCTTTTGCCTCAATAGAACAAAAAGTAGGGCTATCCAAAATCAGTATCGAATATTCCAGACCTTCTGCCAAAGGAAGGCATATTTTTGGTACTGATAACCTAGGACTGCCGGGCGTGGTTCCTTATGGCCGTATATGGCGGGTTGGTGCCAATGAATCTACCAAAATCACCTTTGATACCGATGTAATCGTTAATAGGAGTAGATTGCTTAAAGGTACCTACGCGCTGTATGCCTTTCCCGCCGCTACCGAATGGGAAATCGTTTTTCATGCCAATACCGCACACTGGGGAGACGGGAGGGAGCGGTACGATCCTTCCGAAGATGTGTTAAGAGTTACCGTTACCCCTGAAAAAGTGCTAAGTTATCAAGAGAATTTTATGATTTCTTTCGATGCAATTACCCATGATTCCGCAGAAATGGTCTTGCAATGGGCAAATACGAGAATAACCGTTCCTGTAGCTTTCAACACTCCGGAGCTAATGGAAGCACGGATACGGCAAAAACTTCAAGATAGCACTACCGCACAGACCTACTACGAAATTGCACGGTACTACCAGGAACAGGGTGTAAAAACCGCGATAGCCTTGGACTACGTAAACAAAGCACTGGATTTAGGTGGGGAGACCTATTATTTTTATCGGGTAAAATCGGAGTTACAGGCCGCACTTGGTTTGTACCGGCAAGCGGTGCTATCCGCGACAACTTCTCAAAAGATTTCGCAATCTTTAGGAAAGGATGAGTTTGTTCGTTTGAATCAAAGGAACATAAGGAATTGGAAAAAGTTGTATGGTGCTAATACGGATTAAAAATGAAAAAAGTTCTACTGCTACTTATAGTAATAGGAGTCACATCCTGTAAACAGCATACTTCGGAAACTACGGAGGCCCCGCGTATTTGGGAGCCTTATGATGATACGAAGGATATAGAAGCAAATGCAGACCATGAAAAGGAACGCATGCGGTACAAGCTTATTCAATCCAAAGTATTGGACAAAAACGATGTTTTTCTACCGCTCTATGATGAGGTTTCCGAAATGACCGATGCAGCTTACATAGCCTTAAAACCATTGGTATTGGAAAAGAACATTCTTTCCCTTCAAAATAGTATTAAGAAAGGGTTGTTGACCTATGAGAAACTAGTGTTGTTTTACCTGTATCGCATCTACAAGTACGAACTGGATAATAAAACAACCTTGAATACCGTCATTACGTTGAATGAAAAGGTGCTGCAAGAAGCCCGAAGCTTGGATGAAAAGATGCGCAAAGGCACCCATCCCAACGGTCATCATCCCATATACGGCATGCCTATTTTATTGAAAGATAATATCAATACCGCTGGAATGAAAACGACGGCTGGTAGTATAGCCTTGATGGATAATGATGTAGACGACGCCTTTATCGTAAAACGGCTGAAAGAAAACGGGGCTTTGATCCTTGGGAAGGTCAACCTAAGCGAATGGGCCTATTTTCTTTGCTCTGGCTGTCCGGTGGGGTATAGTGCCGTTGGTGGCCAGACCATGAATCCGTACGGGCGTGGACAGTTTGAAACGGGTGGTTCCAGCTCGGGAAGTGGTACGGCGGTTGCCGCCAACTACGCGGTTGCGGCGGTTGGAACCGAAACCTCTGGCTCTATCTTGTCACCAAGTAGCCAGAATTCCGTTGTGGGTTTAAAACCCACGGTGGGCTTGTTAAGTCGCTCCGGAATCGTACCTATTTCCAGTACCCTGGATACGCCAGGTCCCATGACTAAAAATACAATCGATAACGCCATTTTGTTATCGGCCATGACGGGGCATGATGAATTGGATAGCGCATCCATTCAAGAGGAGTTTCCCGGGATTGGCACTGCCGGACTGCATCCTACCGATCTTAAGGAAATGCGACTCGGGGCTTTTTCTTCTTTGCTGGAAGGTGATACTATCTACAGTGCCACCGTAGCGCAGTTAAAGAGTTTTGGGGTCCAGGTTATCGAGTTTACACCTCCGGAGACTTCCATGGACGGGTTTTTAAGCATTTTGAATATTGATATGCGAAACGATTTGCCCAACTATCTAAAAAACCATACAAAAACCGATACTATAAAGATCAAGGATATTGCGGATGTTGTTGCATTTAATTCAGCCGATTCACTGGTAAGAATCCCCTACGGACAGGCACTTTTTCACGGTATTTTAGCTGATACCACAAGTGCGGAAGGCTTGGAGAAAATCAAGGTAAATTTACAAGCGAATGGGCGTAGTTTTTTTGATGCCGCACTGGATACCCTTGAGTTGGATGCCGTACTATCCATAAACAACTACCATGCAGGATATGCCGCGGTAGCAAAATATCCGGCGCTTACCGTTCCCATGGGCTATAAAAATTCTGGGGAACCGATCAGTCTCACCTTTATTGCAAAACCATTTAACGAGACGAAATTATTACAAATGGGAGCCGCTTTTGAGAATGCGTTTCCAAAACGAGAAAGTCCTAAAGGATACGAATAACTAGAGGAGCACCTGTTTTGAAAACAATTAGTTGATTACATTATTAATAAATCCCCATAATTCATCATCAAAGCTAGAGGGGCCAAGGGTGGCTATTCCCGTTTCTTCTCCCATTCTAACGATCACTAAGTCCTGACCGGGGACAAGGTACAGTTTTTGGTCGTTCTTGCCTAGGCCTGCATACAGGTCATCTGGAGCGCTTGGTATTAGTTTTCTGTTAAAAACAACTTGGGATTTCGGAACCATGGCACTTTCCTTCCCGTTCAACCACCATAGGTAGCCGTAGGACTTGTTCAATTCTTGGGAGCTGTTTTTCATTTCTTCCATAAAATCGGCATCTCCCAAAATTGTAGTGTCCTCCCAAACACCGTCATGTAGATTTAAAAGCCCGAAACGTGCCATGCTGCGGGCGTTGCTCCAATACACGTTATTGGAACCGTTAGTGGAAAGCCACTGCCCGGTCATTCCTATCCGGTTCCTTAATTTAGTGTTGTAGTAACTTTCAAAATCCGTATTGGTGGCGTTGGCAATGACATCTTGCAGAAGGGTATATGGTGCATTATGATAGCCCCAGCGTGTTCCGGCATCGGCTATATACACAAGGCAGTCCGGTGTTTTGCAATCACCTCGGGTATCGTCCAGACCGGTAGTCATGGTCAACTGGTGTCGAACAAGGATCAAATCTTCTTTTTCTTTTGGAATGGATGTCCAACCGTCACCCAAATACGTTGATGTTTTAGCTGTTACTTGTAAAAAGCCCTCTTCTTTGGCGATACCGGTGGTAAACGCCGTTAATGTCTTTCCCGCCGAAGCCCAGTACCAAGGCGTGTCTTTTGTGAAATCTTGCCCATACCATTCTACGGCTATTCTTCCGTTTTTTAAAATTAGAAAAGCCTTGGTGTCCTTGGATGCTACATAATCAAGTAAAGGCTGTAGCGCTTCCTCGTTCCAGCCCAATTCGGTTACAGAGACGGTTTCCCAGTCGTCCGATCCAATGGGCGGATAATAGGCCGATGTCATATCCGGTGTGTTTTCTTCCGTGTTTTCTGAGTCGGTAGAACAACCCATAGCAGCGACTGCTGCCGCCAAAACAAGTAAAATAAGGTTAGATTTCATAACTGTCAATTTTATGTTGGATACCTATTTGCCCTTATGGTTTAACGTAAAAATCAAAGAAATCTTGTGAAATAGGTGGCGTTCGGTAGCCATATTGTATTTTTGCACCTCCTTAAACGGTATTCCGTTCCATAAAAAAAGCTATGCGTACAAAATCACTTAAAAAGAACAAAATCAACGTAGTAACCCTAGGTTGTAGCAAGAATGTTTACGATTCCGAGGTACTCATGGGGCAATTGAAGGCCAACAACAAAGAGGTGGTGCATGAGGAGGAAGGTAACGTTGTGGTGATCAATACCTGCGGGTTCATTGCCAATGCCAAAGAGGAGAGTATAAACACCATTTTGGAGTATGTGCAGAAGAAGGAAGCAGGCACGGTGGATAAGGTTTTTGTAACCGGATGTTTGAGTGAACGATACAAACCGGATTTACAAAAGGAGATTCCAAATGTAGACGAGTACTTTGGGACCAGTGAACTGCCAGGGCTTTTAAAAGTATTGGGCGCGGATTACAAGCATGAACTGATAGGGGAGCGTTTAACAACCACGCCAAAGAATTATGCTTATTTGAAAATTGCCGAGGGATGTGACAGGCCTTGTTCGTTCTGCGCGATTCCATTAATGCGCGGTAAGCACAAGAGCAAGCCAATGGAGGAACTGGTCACCGAAGCGGAAAAATTGGCAGCCAAAGGCGTAAAAGAGTTGGTTTTGATTGCGCAGGACCTAACGTATTACGGATTGGATTTGTATAAAAAACGAAATTTAGCGGAGCTTTTGGAGCAGCTGGTAAAAGTTGAGGGTATTGAATGGATCCGTTTGCATTATGCGTTCCCCACAGGTTTTCCTATGGATGTGTTGGATGTGATGAACCGTGAACCCAAAATCTGCAACTATTTGGATATCCCCTTACAACATATCTCCGATAGCATCTTAAAAAGTATGCGTAGGGGTACCACACAGGCCAAGACTACGAAGTTGTTGCAGGATTTTAGGGCGGCAGTGCCCAATATGACCATCCGTACCACCTTGATCGTTGGCTACCCAGGAGAGACCGAAGAAGATTTCCAGACCTTAAAGCAATGGGTAGAGGAAATGCGTTTTGAGCGTTTGGGCTGTTTCACCTACAGTCACGAGGAAAATACCCATGCCTATAACTTGGAGGACAATGTTCCGGCGGAGGTAAAACAAGAACGCGCCAATGAGATTATGGAGATACAAAGCCAAATTTCATGGGAACTGAACCAGCAGAAAATTGGCCATACCTTCCGCTGTATTATTGATCGCAAAGAAGGGAATTATTTTGTGGGCAGAACCGAATTTGATTCGCCGGACGTGGATAACGAAGTATTGATAGATGCTGCCAAGCACTATGTAAAGCAAGGCGAGTTTGTGGATATAAAAATTACGGAGGCGGCGGATTTTGATTTGTATGGCGAGCCCGTTGCTTGATCACTATGAACAAAACAAGGGCTTTTAATAAAAAGGGTCTGTGCCCACTTATAGCGGAGTATTCTAACAACTAACACATTGAAGGCTTATATTAGTTGAAGATAAATCTAGTGCTATGAAATTCCTCATAATTATTAACAGGATAGGTCTTCTAGGCTTATTATTAATTTTGAAGTCCTTAACCAGTTTTTCCCAAACCGATATGAAAAAAGAACTGTTCGTAAAACAAATTAGGAATTCTAAGACCAGTTCACTCGCTGAAGTTGGCGTGCTGTTGGAAAAAGAAACGGATCTTCAGGAAATAGCGGTCGTTAATTGGGATGCTTTTTCATACCAACCTGAGGTGAAATTTAGAATAGCGCATAACAAGGACCAAATTTGGTTAAAGTTCTATGTAACGGAGGAGCATATTCTAGCGAAACACATCAAAACCAACTCGGCTACGCATAAAGATAGCTGTGTGGAGTTCTTTGTAGATCCGGAACAGAAGGGGAAGTATTATAATTTTGAGTTCAACTGCATTGGTACAGTGCATTTGGCCTATGGCGCCGGGCGACATGATCGTGTTTTTATTCCTGCAGAACTAATTGAAAACAACATTCAAATTGTATCCTCTTTAGGCGATACCCCTTTTGAGGAAAAAAGCGGAGCATATTCTTGGGAAATGACCGTGGTTATTCCTATGTCGGTTTTTATTCACAATCCTCAACTTCAATTGCAGCAACTAACCGCAAATGCCAATTTTTATAAATGTGGCGATGATACTTCCCGGCCACATTACCTTACATGGAACCCAGTAGGTACGGAACGACCGGATTTTCACCAGCCCGCTTATTTTGGGGTATTGCGATTTGAGTGAAAGCTGTGCTACTTGGTGTAGACCACTTCTTCTTACTTTTTTCAACTACACTTTATCTAAAGAATGAGCATTTATCCGAGGCTAAAATCAAGAAGTAAGATACAAGAAGCAGGAAACAAGAAAGAATAGAGATGTACTAGGGAAATGCTGTTAAATTCAAAAAAAACAAGCTTCACTAATTACTTTTTACTTAATACTTTATACTGCAAACTGCAACTGCCTACTTTTTTTATCACCCTCTAAAAAACCATCCTCTACCAACTAATTACCCATTCTCCTTCATCATCTTTAAGGTGGCACCACCCAATACCAGAATAATAAGCCCCATAATGCCCCATAGCCACCATTTGTTCTCGAAAAGGGGAGCCTGTTCCAAGACAGTCGGTTTTTCTATTTTTATCGGTTTCCCCAATTGCAAGGCCGTTACGTTTTTGGGCAGTTCAAAACCGGTTTGCTGTAGGTCATATTTAGGCGGGTATGCGTTTGTATTTCCGTACGCCAAATAGTAGTTGGCCGGTTGTGTAAAACGGCCCACTAGTTCAAACGAATATCCTTTTACGTCTACGGAGGTGATCTCCAATGGTGGATTATCATCGTTTACAATAGAAATACGCAATTTGTTCAAGAGTGTGTTTGGAAAGGAAAACCCCCTTTTTTCCAATGAGGTCAAGGTGCCCGTAAATAGATTTCTATAACTGTATTTCCAACCTTTGTCCGTTTTCACACTGTCTATTATGTATGAAACGCTTACGCCTCTATAGAAGTCATAATCGTCCGCTGCATTTACTTTGAGATAACTTACTGGCAATCGATCCTTTAAATCTACCTGTATTTGGCTTGTTTTTCCTTTTTCCGATGTGCTAATGTTGTTGGTGCTGTAATCCACATAGGTGGCAGGAACGGTATTGTTCAATAGAATACTGGCCGATTTTAATTTGGGCGTATCCTTAGTTTTTATCTGAATACGGTAATAGGTGTACTTGGTATCCGGAAAGGTGAGGTCTGTAAAGGTGTAATCGGTATGCTCGTTTTTAATGGATAATATCCTATAGTCTTCCACTATGGTGAACCATTGGTTTTGATCCTGACTCCCTTCTAGCGTAATTTTCCAATCAAAATTCTGATTTTCGAAGGAAAGTTCGATTTTGTTAATGGGTTCGTCCACAGGAACGTCATAGGTATAAAAATAACCACTGCTATTAGAGGTACTATTGATGAGCTTGAAATCCCGAATTTCTTCTGAACCCGTAGGAGCTGAGGAACGCAATACATAGGGTACTTCTACTGTATCTGTTTCTGTGGTGCCGTAGATACGCAGGTCCGAAAAATCGTCTTTAATCTTGGAGAATACAGATTTTGGCAGTGTTAGGGTGTGCCAAGTGTCCGTGGGTTGATCAAGCGGTACCTGGGTATTGTAATCCCTTAGCTGGGCTATTAGTGCAACAGGACAGAAGAATAATACTATTATAAAAGTGGTTTTTTTCATTTTATCGATAGGATAGCAGTCCATATTTTTTATAATTTCTAAGATTGATACGCTGTCTCTGTTCGTAGTAACGGGCATTAGTCATTTACCCCTGTAATTTTATGCTTGTATTTATTATACAGAAAGGAAATAATCAAAAGTAAAACTCCTAAGGATACAAAAACAATGGTTTTGGAAATCGTGTTAAGCGATGCTATATCATAAAAGAATAGTTTTACCAACGTAACACTAAAAAGTATAATGGCTCCAATCCGCAGGTATTTTTTATTTTTCCAAATTCCAAGAACGATTAAAAGTAGTGCATATAGCCCCCAAAGGATACTAAGTCCTAGTTTGTAGGATTGATCCGATTCCCCAATGGCCATCCAATTGATAAGTTCACTACTTAACACCCATACCATAGCGGTATGTAATAGTAGCTCAAAAGGAATATTGAATGTAATACGCATGAAATCTTGTCGTATCAACTTATGGATTGCCACTAGTAAGAAAGCAAAAAAGGCAAATGCCACATAGCGTATCCAGATATTGTACGTACCAATGTTATACAACTCGTTTAGTTCGGCCATAAGGTAATTGTCCCTAAGTTCACTAAGGGTGTAAAGTCCGCCTGTTAAAAATATGCTTCCGGCTAAAATAGCAAGTACCAGGGTAGCTATACCCAGTATTCTGTTTTGTAGCTTAGCCATATTTCCAATAGCCAGTAATGATATGAACAACAGGGTGTAATTGATGAGCCAAATACTCTTCATATCGTTTAGGTTGTAATTTTGGTTCGTAAGGTCATAGCCGTCCAAATCCTGTATTGTAATTTCAGATGCATGGAACAGTTTAGAAAAGTAGTATTCCAGTTCTAGAAAACCTGCGCCATACAGTACTGCTAGTAAAATAGTTGGGATGGCGAATTCCATCACTTTTGCAATAAACGGTTTCTTTCCGTTGGATAAGATGAACGTATGCTTGTTTTGTACCCAATTAATAAATCCAGTAGCTATCAAGAACAGGACCGATGTTAAAAAGGTGCTGTTTAATACTGTGTTCAGGGGCTGTTTATTTTCGTTGTACAGGTAATTTACGCCGTAGGCGTCTCCCCAATCTTGTATAAGGCTGAAGAAGGCCAGTATCATAAGGGGGTAGGACATATACTCGTAAGCCTTTACCTTTTTGGATCTACCTATCCAGAACAATAAAGCAGCCTCTGCACTCCACAATAGGGTAACCCAATTTCCGTCCAATTGTACAGGTATGGCAATGGTGATAAACGTTAGCACCAGACCAGCGGCCAGATAAAACAGGTTTTTGTCTCCAAGGTTCTTTTTATAAATTAGGGTAGTGACACCAAAATGTACGATGCCGTTGGCAAGCGTAAACAGTCCCAAAAGATATTGACCTGTTTCATTCCCTTCGAGCAGGCTGTAACCCAACCCATAAAAGATAAAGGAATTGAGTAACAGCATGAATACGTCAGAAACCTTGAATTTTTCTGATTTTATCAGTTTATATCCAAGGAAAGTGGCATAAAATATCAGGAAGAATAGGGTCAAGAATACCAGTGCCAGCTGAAAATGTTGTTCCGGTTCGTAAGAGAAAATGCGCCATCCGAGATAACTCAACCATGTAAAGACAAAAGAAACA
This sequence comes from Maribacter chungangensis, assembly GCF_042676845.1. Taxonomy (NCBI): domain Bacteria; kingdom Pseudomonadati; phylum Bacteroidota; class Flavobacteriia; order Flavobacteriales; family Flavobacteriaceae; genus Maribacter; species Maribacter chungangensis. The sequence continues at coordinate 121,062 of NZ_JBHTHY010000007.1, read as the reverse complement.
AAGTACAGGGCTTTCCAATACTTTTTGATGGAAATAAAAAGGATACCCAGATTAATTATGGCGATATAGCTGAACAGCACTGTAATGTTCCCAGAATCGTTGCTTAATAAAAAGGGTACGGCATAGGCACCTACTAATCCAATATGGGCAATGATTTGTTTGTTATAATTTAAGGCTGCCACTACTCCAAAAACGGTTATCAATAACATAAGCCCAAACGCAAAGAGTTGTGGGAAAAGGGCGTAAAAACCGTAGCCGGCAAAGGTGATAAAATACATGATGGCCAAGGCGCCACTCACCAAAACAGCACTATAACTGGTGTATTTTGCCTTTAGTTTTATACCGAAACCGATAAGTCCCAAGCCCAGTACGTAACCCAGTATGATCCGGGTTAACGGACTGATAAGATTGTTCTCTATGGAATATTTTGCGCCTATGACAACCCCGATAATGGTAATAAGAATTCCTATTTTGTTGATGAGGTTTTCTCCAATGAATTTTTCTATGTTGGATTTGCCTTTTGGTTTTCGATTCTTGGGTGTTCGCTCTTTTATGCTTTTTGCAACCGGTGTTGTGAAGTCGATCGTTTGTTCGGCTGTTGGTTTAACCGTTTCGGGTACTTTGGTCTCTACTGCTTTAGTAAGGTCATTTGCTTTCTGTGTTGCCTTTACAGAACCATTGCGCAGCTCTAAAATCTCCTTTTTTAGCTCCTTTACTTCCAGATTAAAGCCTTCCTGTCTACGTAACAACAGCTCTAATTTTTCTAGAAGTTTACCCAGATGTTCTTGATCGTTGGCCATACAAGTTCGGTTTTATAGCGTTCAGCAATGGATTTGCCATTGGATGTAGAACGCCGCAATTTCATATTTGTTGGCAAGATAAGCTGGTTTTTACTCAGGTAACTCCCTGAATACGGTGTAATAGGTAATTGATCGGTACAAGGTTAGTAAAACCTTAACCTCAAAATTAGCGATAAATACAAACTGCGACCCCAAAGTTGGTAGCATCTGTAACGACCAAACACCATCCGTATTTTGCATATTCATCCAATTTTAACTGTATATCCGCTTTTGATGAATTTGCAATATGTTTGGTGTCCGGTGTAATGTTACTATACTGGATTCAGTGTTTCAATCTTTTGTTTTTATGTATGCCAGGCTTTAATTTACCATAAACAAGGCATTGGCAAAAAACAATTTTCCGTTCTCCCAAAAACCTCTGAACAAAGGATTATCTACCATATAGATCACCTTACCACGACCCATATTTTGCGTTCCAAACACAAGGGTGTTATCAATTTGCTTAGCGGCTTCACTCCCAGCAAAACCGGAGATAGGTTTATTTTGTCCGGCAGCAAGATATACGGCGGAACCCCCATCTAGGTAGTCAAAAGCTCGGTTGCCCAGTTTTAAGGTAAAGTAGCTATCACCGTATCCGTAGGCCAAAGGATTTGTAGGGTCTACCGTGGTCTTAAAAATGGCACCGGTAATTGCAAATTTTATGCGCTCCCGTTCCGTAACATCAAAAGAATTTAGGTTTATCGTAGTATCTTTTTCGGTAGTTTTTTTCTTGATGGCAAAGCTGTCATTTGCCGATAGCCCATCTATGGAACCGCCCATGGCAATGAGTTTGCCACCACCGGTTACCCAATCCTTTATTTTTTTTGTCGTATTCTCCGTTAAAAAACTACCGTAGCTGCGACCGTCCGGTAATATTAAAACATCGTATTTGGAAAGGTCTACACGGTTAAAATAGCTTTCGTCCAAAACACTTAAAGGGTATTCCAATTGTTGCTCAAAAAAGTGCCATATCTCACCAAAGCGAAGGGTAGAGGTGGGGTCGCCGGCCAATATGGCAACCTTGGTGTCCGGAATCATATCTACATATCTAGACCCAAAATCCTTACCACTATCCACAAAACCTGTGGTGGCAATATGTAGTTCGATTTCTGGATGATCTTTTAAGATGGTTTTCATAGTACCCACAAAATCTTTATGGTTCTTATTGTCCGCCAGGGTAATGATCAAACTCCCTCGGTCATGTGATACACCGTCTACCGAAAAGGGTTTGTGTGCTGTGCGTACCCGGATACCATGTTTGAGCATGGAGGCCAAAAATTTTGCATCCGTAAGGCTGTTCCAATCCGTTATATACGCATAGTTCGAAGCGTTAACTTCATCGCTTGACGAGCCTTTTTTAACTGTTTTTTTATTTTGGTTTACACTACTTTCCGATGCTATCGCATCCAAACCGTAGGCATAGGGTAGGGACCAGGCCGTAATATCGTAGGTTACAGAATCACTAAGTTTTGCTTTTGGCTCAAAAAGAACCTTGACCAGGGTGCCCTTAGTTTGGTCTGTGGATACAACCATGCTATTTTCGGTAATCCTCATGCTTCCACTTTTACCCGTACTATAGTTATACCCTTTTACAGAGGTATTGGTTCCAAAACCATATTCAATTTCATGTTGGTCCAGTAAACGGGCCAGGGAATTTATTTTATCCTCGTTCCCGTTTAGAACAAAACTCTTGTATTTAAAGTTTTTGTTTTCATAGAATTTCTTGAATTCATCGTTCAATTTTTGGGCGCTCATATTTGCCACTTCCACGGTAGAAAGTCCTGTGGTATAATGGTGCGCAATACGGTCTTTTAGGGTAAGGGTATCGCCAATGCTGGTGATAATGCCCAGTCCCGCACGGCCGCTGCCACCTTGCTCATACGTCATGCCAATACCGCCGTTGTAGGTAGGGTACGTATCGCCATAGCTGGGATACAGGAGGTCAAAAACTTCCTTTGTAAAGTAAAGCCAGCCATTTGCGTCAAAATACTTGGCGTGGTTCTTACCTATTGTTTTTTGAAAATCGCGTTGAAAATCGGTGACAACTTCGTGGTAAGGTTCTGCTGCCGGAGCAAAATAATAAGGGTTGTCTACCCCTTGCTCATGAAAATCTACATGGATATGGGGCAACCATTTATTAAATTCCTTTAAGCGTTGTTGGCTTTCTACCTGCGTTAGCCAAGCCCAATCCCTATTTAGGTCAAACATGTAATGATTGCTCCTGCCGCTCCACCAGCCTTCGTTGTGTTCCTTGGAATAGGGGTCTACATTATTAGGGGTGTTCTTATATTGGTTGTACCAGTTTACATAACGGTCACGCCCATCGGGGTTGATACAAGGGTCCATAATGACCACCGTATTCTCTAAATAATCACTTTTTTTGGTGAGCAGGTCGTAAATGGTCTGCATGGATGCTTCGGTACTTACACTTTCATTACCGTGTACGTTGTAACTTAGCCAAACTATAGCCTTTTCTGGTTGTCCTTCGCCCTTGGTACTTTTTAAATGTTCTGCACGTATATTCTCCAATTGCGACATATTGGTCGCAGATGATATATGGGCAAGGACCAAACGCCTGCGTTCGTTCGTTAACCCGTAATCCTTTAAAACCATACGGTCAGGCTCTTGTTCTGCCAGGTATTCATAATAATCCAATACCTGATGATGACGCGTAAACTGGCTTCCCAGTTCGTAACCCAAAAATTCCGATGGAGATTTCAGTTGAGCAAGAGTTAGCAAGGGTAGCGTAAATAACAGGGTAAGTAGAAATTTTTTCATGTAAACCGTTTAAAATGTGATGACCTCAAATCTAATAAATAAAACTTGAACCGGACCTTTCGGATTTCTATTTTTGTTTATCGACCCAAAAACTCGATTTTCATCTAATTACCGTATTTTTAGGACCGCTAATAAAGTGAACCTTTATAATCGCTTTTATCTTTTTGTACTTATGGATATTGATTGTTTGCCCTTTAAAAACACAGGTTATTTCTCAAAACTTATATGTGATTATGTCACCGAGGAGGAAGCGTTGGCCTATTTTTATAATCGCTATCCACATTTGGAAAACTTTGAGCAGCAAATGGCGGAGAAAAAGGCCAGTTTTCCATTACAGAATAGAAAGGTCTTACAGACCGCTTTAAGGGGGCAATATAAAAACCACTTAATTTCCAAGGATACCGAAGCACACATTTCGGCTTTGGCCAATGAAAATACCTTTACCGTGGTTACAGGTCACCAATTAAATCTGTTTACCGGACCATTGTACTTTTTATACAAGATTATTTCTACCATTAATCTTTGTAAGCAATTAAAGCAACAGTATCCTGAGCAGTATTTTGTACCGGTATATTGGATGGCAACGGAGGACCATGATTTTGAGGAAATAAATTTTTTTAACTTTAAGGGGAAAAAGGTGCATTGGAACAAGGAAGCTTCCGGTGCGGTGGGACACCTAAGTACAGAAGGGCTGGAAGAGGTTTTGACCACTTATGCCAATCTTTTGGGTACCGGTAACAATGCAATTGCGCTAAAGAAACTCTTTGAAGAAGCTTATTTAAAGCATGATACCTTAACGGAAGCAACACGGTTTTTGGCCAATGCCCTGTTCGGGGAATACGGACTCGTTATCGTAGATGGTGATGATGCAGATTTAAAACGATTGTTGGTACCCTATGCAAAAAAGGATATTTTGGAACAGACCGCTCATAAGGCCGTTTCTAGAACCATTGAAAGAATACAGGCCCAACCGAGCGATTATGGTGTTCAGGTAAACCCTAGGGAAATCAATTATTTTTATTTGACGGATGGACTACGCGAACGCATTGTGATGCAGGATGACGGTTATGCGGTAAACGATACCAAAATAAAATTTTCAAAAGAAGCATTGATGGCGGAGCTTGACGCACATCCGGAACGGTTTTCGCCCAACGTGATCGCCAGGCCCTTGTATCAAGAAGTGATATTGCCCAACCTGTGTTATATAGGCGGTGGCGGTGAGTTGGCCTATTGGCTGGAATTGAAGTCGGCCTTTGCGGCGATGCAGGTACCTTTTCCGATGTTGTTATTGCGGAATTCCGCCTTGGTCATTACCCAAAAACAAAAGGAAAAACTACAAAAGCTAGATGTCTCTTTGGAAGCTATTTTCTTAAAACAGAATACCCTTATCAATAAAAAAATACGGCAGGTCTCCAATATCGATATCGATTTTTCGCCCCAAAAAGAGTTGCTGGAAACGCAGTTCAAAAAATTATACGAATTGGCAGAACAGACCGATAAATCCTTTCTAGGTGCCGTAAAGGCGCAAGAAGTGAAGCAAAAAAAAGGACTGGACCATTTGGAAAAGCGCTTGCTTAAAGCACAAAAACGGAAACTGGCCGACCACGTGAGCCGCTTGGCGGAAATACAAAACGAACTTTTCCCCGGGAAATCCTTACAAGAACGTAACCTTAATTTCTCGGAACTGTACTTGGAATATGGAGAATCGCTTATTCCTATGCTGTTCAAGGCCTTGGATCCGCTAAAACAGGAATTTGTCATTCTTACGGCAGATTAGTATGTTTTTTGCCCCCCTTTTCAAACAGAAAATCGGTCTGCTGGCCTTGCTTTCTTTTTTGGCCATTACCTGTATTACCTTTTTTAAAAGTGCACTGGAACTGGAAGATGCGGAACAAGCCTATTATTCCCAATGGTTACGTTGGGGCTATGACGACCAACCACCCTTATACACCTGGTTACAATATGCCGTAAATCAGGTTTTTGGGGTGCAAAAAGGCGCTTTTTCAGTATTAAGGGCTAGCATTTTTGCTGGTATCCTGTTGTCATTATGGCATTTTGCCCGTAGAATGGGCACTAACAAGACCAAGTCGGAACTGGCGGTCTTGGCCTTGGTATTGATGCCTGTTTTTATCGATTTTACGTTTAGGCGGCTATCGCATACCTCGCTGCTGTGCTTGGCTATTTTGGCATCTTTTATCGTCTTGCAGCGTTTGTTACAGAAAAAGTCGCTCGTCAATTATGTGCTTTTGGGACTTGTAATCGGTGTAGGAGTATTAAGTAAATACAATTATGTGCTGTTCTTGGGTGCTTTAGGTCTGGCCCTGTTTTTTGATAAGGGATTGCAGAAAATCATTTTCAATAAGAAAATCCTGGTAACCGTTTTACTTGTTTGCCTGCTATTGTCGCCCCATTTGTGCTGGCTGTTAGGTGCTAATGGCTATCTCGCGGAACTACGCGAAAGTATTGCCCTAAAAACGGAAAGTAATACCCAAACCGTTCTTTATGTCATTGGTCCTTTATTTTCATTAGTACTGACATTGGTAAAATTGATGGCACCACTTTTGGCGGTGGTCGGTTTGGCGGTTGTATTTAAAAAAGTAAGGTTTCGTAAACCAAAGCTGGATTGGTTGGCCAAATTCGCAATTGCCCAGTCGCTTGTATTGCTGCTCTTCTTTACCTTTCTGAATGTGCAAAAAGTGGAGGAACGCTGGTTGTTACCATTGGTCTTGCCGTATATGGTGCTGTTGATGCGGAGTATGGTATTTAAAATGCCTGGTAGCGCTTCCCGTTATTTGTTTGTATTGTTTTTAGCGGTTATTAGTGTCCAAGTGGGGCGTACCCCGGTAGAAAAATCCTTGGGAATACCGTCTTCCGTACATTTTGGATTTGAACCGCTTTCTACAATTTTGAATGATGCTTACGCAAATAAACAATGGATGCTCCCGGATGTCACCTACGGTGGAAACATTCGTATCTTGAATCCGCATAAGGAAGTATTCTCACGGGACGACTTTTCCCTGCCAAGTTCCAAACTTGGTGAAATAGAGGGCGTAGAAGTTGTTCTGGGCAAAGAAAGCCTGCAGGGCAGAATTCCGGTGGAAACGCTGGTGGATTTCGGAAAAGAAAAAGACACATTATTTATGGTACCGCTTACGGAGTAGTTATTTTTGAATGAAAAATTAGATTTATTAGCAGACTATGCACGATATAGATATAGAAATGGTGGAAATGACCTTGGACGTGGTCAAGTATGAGTAATTTATAAATTTTGGTTGAAACTTTTTTACGATATCGTTCACTTTTATCTCATAGAATAAAATTGTACAGTTATTATCCATAATGTTTAGAAACTTTGTAGTTGTAATTACGGCGAATAGTAACAACTGTTTGGGGTATTGATAATTGAATTTTTAAGTGGTAATACCATATTTTTCAAAAAGCATATTAATGATAGTTCCTTTTGGAAACACTGCCGTTTTATCGAAACGGGAATAGGTGGAGAACATATTGTTCCATAAATGAATCCCATAACAGTCGTCCCATTTGATTCTTGATTTTAAATGCGGATCAAAAAAGGTAGACCACCATTCCGTAGGATGTACCGGGTAAAAAGTTTCCGGCACCAGTAAGGTATAGTCTAGTTTCAATTCAGCATAAATTTTTGTTAGAGCCATGGGCCCGCCCAATTCGCCCCATTGGGTATATTGATATATTTCTTTTAAAAAACCGTTGCCATGTTCTTTTTTTATCTTCTCGATCAAGGCTTCACTGTTTTTTGGCAGAAACCTCCAGGGAGTTTTAAAATTCTCCAAAATCTTTTCGGAAATTATATTGCCTTTAGGTAGCCTAAGTACGGCAGTGGATATCCTTGCCATATCTTCGGCACACAGCGTTGCTTCATCCTCAAACGTAAAGGGTTTTAAGCAAATAACGTCCGTATCTGCCCAACAACCACCCTTTTTATAGAGCAGTGCGTGGCGGAACAAATCAGAAAAAGCACCGTAGCTTTCCCCGTGTGCCTTAAATATTTTCGAGTTATCAACAATGTCGTTAGCATCTAATATTGTAACCCCATTCGGTATGTTTTCAATAGGGTCATAGCAATATAAATGCACCTCATGGCCATTTTTTAAAAAGGATAGTAGTGATAAGCGTTCTATCTTTGAGAGTTTTTTACCGATCCAAAGCATTTGTATGGTTTCCATAGGCGATATTTTGAAAGCTTGTTTTTAGACAGTGTAGGTTTTATTGAACATTTGGGCAGCGCTAAAATTTGATACTAACATTCGATGCGCGTTTTCTATCAATTGAATTCGTAGTTCAGGTTTTTCGATAATGTGTTGCATCTGTTTTTTTAATTGTGCTACGGCTACTTTATATTCATTTTTCAGGGGTACTTTTAAGCAGACCAAACCGTTCTGAAGTTTCAAAAATGCATCAATATCGGTAAGGATCATTGGAACTTTATAGGCCATTGCCTCTAATATGGAATAGGGGTTTTGGTCGTAAAGACTAGGAATTACAATAGTGTCCGACAATTTATAGTAGTATTGAATTTCGTTTTGTGGGACATAACCGATGTACTTTATAAATGGATAATCGCCTTTTGTCTTATCCTCCAACGTTTTCTTTAACGGACCATCGCCCACAACAATTAACTTTATGTTTCCATGACCACCGTTGGTTAGCCTTATAAAAGCTTCCACCAAGTCGGAAATGCCTTTTTGTTCATTTATCCGGCCTGCAAAAAGAAAAATAAAATCCGTTGTATGCAAGCCCACTTGTTTGCGAATATTCTTTAGTTTTTTCTCATCTATTTCCGGTGGTTCCGTACTTATTCCGTTAAAAATTCGTTTTAACTTGTTTTTTGGTACCTTATAATACTTTCTCAAATCTTCCACAGTATTGTTCGAAAGTCCGATAATTAAGTCGGCCAGCTTACAATTTTCTATTTCGGCCAAAATGTTTTTTTTCGATAAGGAGAAACATTCGCGATCGTTCCATTCTGAAAGAAACTTTTCCTCATCATTATTGTATAAAACGTTCCACATAGAAACATGAACCGTATAGACAATTCTAACCGTGGTATTTTGTTTGATCTTATGAAGTAGGAAGTGCTGCATATTGCTGTTGAAGTGAAAAATATCGCTGCTGTTAAAAGTAAAATAATCGGTCAGTAGTAAAAAGACGCCACTGGATAGCTGTTTGGAAATTCCGTACATTAAACCTTGTCCTACCAAAAAAGGTTTTGGAACATTGAAATGGGTAATATTTCCATCCTTTTTAATCTCTACTTTAGAAATATCATTTACCCCGATCGTTATCAATACCATTTCTAAGATTCGCTTCCTGTTTTTGGCTTCACCTACCATCTCAGAAATATATCTCCCTACTCCGAAACGTTGGGAATCATCTCCTTGGTTTACCATGAAAATTCTTGGTTTTGGATTGCTCATGGTAAATGGATTTAATTGTTTTTATTGAAGTTGGAAAATAAATAGTACGCTAGGAACTCTTGCTGTGCTTCCTTTTTTAGATTCAGTATTAGGTTTCCGCCCATTATAATCTTATTCAGAAGCAGGTTACGTCCTTTTTTTGGGTCTTTATAAAGTTTGCCCATAGCGTCTTTAACCTTATGGGGCAATTGCCCAGTATCTTTGTCATTATCATTTTGGTCATCTATGTATTGAACAGTAAGGGTAAGCTTCGTCATAACTTCTAAATTAAAGTTGACATCCTTTTTTATGAGGGTCGATACCATTGGAAATTCAGTTTCAATAAGTTCCGAATTGTTTACTGCTGGGAAAAGCGACTCTAGGGTGGATGCTATTTTTAAATATTTAAGTGATCCTGATTTTAATAAAGGTAATCGACCAGATAAATAGTCGTATATAAAAACAGTCCTACATAGTGTTTCTTTGAGCAATGGCTTGTTTTTTACCTTTTCGGCTTCTTGAACCACCATTTTATCGAAAGGCTCTAAAATAGGGTTGCTGTCCTCACATTCAAAAAATCCCATAGAAATGAACTTTTGTAGACTCCATGCCAACTCTAGAATTTGAATATCAAAATCTATTGACTCATTTTTTGAGGATTGTATTTTTAGCAGCTCCTCCGATAAGCACTCCTCAAGTAGTTCGAACGAAAAATCCACATAAGACTGTTTTTTGGAATCGTTACCATGCGAAAAAAGAAAATATAGTAAACCCATCTTGCCTTGAAGTCCTGTAAGGGTTATGGCCTCGGAATTAATACATAAAAAATGTGCTATATTTTCTAAATCGTGTTTCAAAATTTAATATTTGAAAATATCCTTGAACTTATAAAATACTCGTTGGGCCACGCTTAAATCTTCGGTAATAATTTCTGCATTGCCCAATAGCTCCTGATCAAAACCTAATTCTTGTCCATAGGAAGTCTTGGTGCCATCGGGCAGGGAGATATACACAAAGTAATTGCCTTCGGTATCGGGTGAAACGGACATGTTTTCCACTTTCCCCACCAACATGCCATATTGTTGGTAGGGGTAATTGTCCAGTTTGGTCAATACTTTTTGTCCGATAGTTACTTTTCCTGCATTTTGGGCAGGTAAAACCAATTTACCAACAAGTTTTGATTTATCTAAAGGCATAATGGTGTAGATGACCTCGTTGGCGTTTACGAACTGGTTCACGCCCCAGAACTCCTGAAAGCTGACTACACCGTCTATATTAGAGCTCAATACATACTTGTATTCCCAATCGCGAACGGCCTTCTTTAGTGCGTTATAGGACAGTACCAAGTTTTTCAACAGGCGGGTATCGTCCTCCAACTGTCCTATTTTGGTTTCCCGTAAGGTCTGGTTTGCCGAGGAGGTGGCCTCTCGCATCTGGGATATCGAAATCGCCATACTGCTCAGATTTTTTTGCAGTTGTAATAATTCACGTTTTTTGTTGTCGAATTCCTGTTGTGAAATGACTCCTTTGTCCAAAAGCTGTTTGTGCCGTTCCATATCGGTTTGTGCCAAGGCATATTCCTCTTCCAACAACTGTTTTTGCTTTATTTGGTCTATCAATCGTAGCCGTATTTCGGTAATAGTTTGTTGATTGCCATAAATCCTATTGGAGTAGGGCTCCAGGTCGCGCAACAGAAAATAATCCACATAGCTTTTTTCAAAATCGATATAGGCATTTTGCAGATCGCCCAATATCAGGTCGGTGGTGGTTTCAAGGGGAAATTCAAAGTGTTCTTTGTCGAACAGCAGGGTATCCATTATACTTTTTAGAAGATACACATCCTCCATTTCGGCCAGGTTTTCGATAATGGCCAGTTTTTGGCCTATGGTAACCGTGTCCCTATCTTTTACAAAAACCTCCTCCAATTGCCCGGCATTTCTGGTAACTACCGTTTGGGTAGGTTTTTGGGTGGTTACTACCACTTTGGCGGTCACAAAATCCGGGTATTTGATTATAAAGGACAACAGCGTAATAATTAGGGTAAATATAAAGACCAAAGTAATGCCCCAACGCACAATCCAAACAGGCGGATTCGTCAGGATTTCCTGAACCTCCTCGGACCGTAGATTTAGATCGTTCGCTATGCTATTTTCAGGCATTTTCGATTTCCGTTATTTGTTCCAAGGCCAATTGGTTCTTTACCAAATTGTAATAAATGCCCTGTTGGACCAAAAGTTCGTGATGCGTTCCTATTTCTTTTACCAAGCCTTCGTCGATAACCAAGATTTGGTCTGCGTTTTTTACCGTGCTTAGGCGATGTGCGATGACAATGGCCGTTCGGTTTTCGAAAAAAGTATTCAGGTTTTCCATGATGATGCGCTCGTTCTTGGCATCCAAGGCCGAGGTGGCCTCGTCAAAAAACAAGATATTAGGCTCTTTATACACGGCCCGCGCAATAAAAAGCCGCTGCTTTTGCCCGGCACTTATCCCAATGCCCTCGTTCCCGATCTTGGTATTGAAGCCCAAGGGCAGCGATTGAATGAAATCATAAATATTGGCGATTTTTACCGCTTTTAATAGGCGTGCCTGATCAATGGAATCTTCTCCTATAGCGATATTATAGGCAATGGTGTCGTTAAATACATAACCTTCTTGCATGACCACCCCGCATTGGTCTCGCCATGCACGGTGCGAGATAGCACCCAGATCATCATCGCCATAATATATTTTCCCCGAGATGGGATCATAGAATTTCAGCAATAATTTCATCAAGGTGGTCTTGCCGCTGCCACTTGCTCCCACTATGGCCGTGGTCTTATTAGCGGGAATGTTTATCGTAATGCCCTTCAATACATATTCATCGTTGCCGGGATAGCGAAACTTGATATTTTCGACCGCTAGGTTTTGATAGGGCTTTACCATGGATATCAATTGTTTGGCCTTACTTTCTTCATCGTCCTTATCGTGTACTTCGCCCAAGCGTTCTAAACTAATCTTGGCATCCTGCACCGATTGGATGAAGGAGACCAGTTGGGTAATGGGGCCGTTCAATTGGCCAATGATGTACTGTATGGACAACATCATCCCCAAGGTAATGGATCCGTTGATGACCAAAAGGGCGGAGCTGATCGTAATAAAAATGTTCTTACCTTCATTAATGGCCGAAGAGCCTACACTTTGGGTCTGCTCCAAACGCAAACTTTCTATGGAGACCTTGAACAGCCGCGCCTGCACATACTCCCATTTCCAGCGTTTTTGCTTTTCGGCATTGTGCATTTTAATCTCTTGCATGCCGTTGATGAGTTCTATCACGGTGCTCTGTTCTTGGCTCATTTGCGAGAACCGCTTATAGTCCAGTTCCTTTCTTCGTTTTAAGAAGAAGATGATCCAGCCTACATATAAAATACTGCCCGTGGCAAAAATGAAAAAGATAGTCAGGTTGTAATACACGAGTACCAAACTAAAAACGACCAAATTTGTCATAGAGAATAAGGTACTTAGGGTAGAACCCGTTAACAGGTTTTCTATACGCTGGTGGTCGTTGATGCGCTGCATAATGTCGCCCGTCATACGGGTATCGAAATAGGCGATGGGCAGGTTCATGAGTTTGATGAAAAAATCGGAGACCAATGAAATATTGATGCGGGTACTCAAATGCAACAAGATCCAACTGCGAAAAACTTCAACGCTTGTACGTCCAAAAAAGAGCATCAATTGCGCCAAGAGGATCACATAGATAAAGTTGATGTCTTGGTTCTGTATGCCAACATCTACGATGCTCTGCGTCAAAAAAGGTACGATTAATTGCAAAAGACTGCCTACCAAAAGGCCAATGACCAACTGGACTAACAAACTTTTATATTTAAAAAGGTATTGGTAGAGAAATTTGAAGGACTTTTTATCGGTATTTTCCCAATGCAGTTTTTTGAATTTTGGGGTGGTTTCCAGCAAAAGGGCGATGCCCTCTTTGGTCTGTTCGGTGGCATTGTTGCCGATCCAATGGGCTAAGAATTCATTTTTGGAATAGGAGATAAGGCCATACGAAGGATCTGAGATAAATACTTCGCCGTTTTTGATTTTATAGACCACCACAAAATGGCTGTTGTTCCAATGGGCGATCAGAGGCAACGGGGCTTCTTGGAGTTTGTTAAAATCTACTTTAATGCCCAAGGACTTAAAACCTATAGCCTCTGCCGCATCGCTTAGTTTTAAGAGGTTGCTGCCTTCGCGTGTGGTTTCTGAGAGTTCACGTATCTCGGCCAAGGAAACCAGTTTGCCGTAATGCTTGGCAATAATGCGCAGGCAGGTAGGGCCACAGTCTTTGGCATCGGGTTGTTTGTAGAATGGGAAGGTTTTTTTCACTTGTAATTATTCAAGCAAGTATTTGTCTAAAAGCTTTCTGATTTCTGGTCCTTCGGGACCAGGAGCGTTTTGATGTAACACAACTCCATTTTTATCAAAAAGCATATATCTCGGTATACTATTAATCTTCCAATCATCAATGAGTAATGAACTTTTTGAATTCTTAATAAAGAAACTGTAGTGATAATTATGAAGATTATGTTTTTGAGATGCGATTTGCCAGTTTGTTTGGTCATCATTTAAAGCCAGATAAACAAAAATTATATCCCTTTTACTATACTCTTCCCTAAGTTTTTTTGAATTAGGTAGTGCTTTCCTGCATGGTAAACACCAACTGGCCCAAAAATCAACATATAATAACTTCTTATTGGGAATCTTTAGAATATCTTCAAAACTTATAATATTATTTTGATAATCGGCCAATATAAATTCATCTGAAATTTTAGTGGTTAGATTATAATTTTCAGCAATATATTGCGTAACTAGTGTATCCCTAAACTGTTCTTTAAATTTTAGAAAATAGTCGTTGATGTCCTGTACAGAAAGATTTTCAATAATCCTTTTTAAATAGATGTAGGAAAGATACTTTTTGTCATAATTATCAAAAATAGCTAGTGCATTAATGGAATCATAGGTTGCCTTATAATCTGGAATATTTCCATTGGGTACGGCTATCTGTAACTCATTTCTACTAAATCTATTCTCAACAATCGCTTCTAAATATTCTTTATAGGAAGAAAACTTTTTAAAATCTGCCCCATAGGGATGAAAATCCGACATTTTATAAATGGAATCTGTTTCTTTTATTTGTAAGGTCTTTTTTTGAAACTGATTCCTGAAGCCGTAAAAATCATAATACTCTTTAGATATTAGGTAAGCCGCCCGCAACGAATCCAATAATTCCTCTTCTTTTTTTAGTTCAACTAAAGCTCTATTGGTGCGGCTTGTTATGTTTTTTTCTACACCTCGGTTATGGTTCATCGAAATTAAAGTATAGATAACTGAATTGTGTGTTGCATAGTGTGAGAAATCAGTTTCTATTATTAATTCTCTTTTTAAATTCTCAAACAAAAGGTCATATTTACGCAATTTTCTATGGAGTGATTTAGGGACTGGCATGAAGTCATTGTAATCAAATTCAATGGTATCATTTGGGCGTACTAAGTAGCTTAAATTTTCAATTCCTCTAAATTTATGTTGTATTTCAATAGGTTTAGAGACATTTTCAATGACTAGAGTATCGGTGTTCTTGGAGTAGTCCGGTGACCAATAAGAAGCAATGATATTATTTTTATAATATTTTATTTCATGTTTGCCGGTGTGAATATAGCTACCGTCAAGCTTGTTTAATTTCCAATTTTCGGGAGGAGAATTAAAAATTAGCGTTATTTTCCCAGCCATCTCCGTTGAAGTAGAATGGTCAACTTTTTTTTTGTTTTTGCAACCCAAGAATATACAAATTATGCCATAAGCAGTTATGGCACATAGGATACTGTGTTTCTTTTTCATATTATATTGGTTCTGAAAAAGGTCGAAATGACAATTCATGACGACCTATTAGTTTATTCTTTTAGCAATATGATGCACTACCTCCATTGGAAGCACAGCTTGAACAACACCACCATCCACCAAGGGTGCTTTGCCAATGTTGTGCTTGAGACGCAGTAACATTACAAGCATATACACCTGGCGTGGGATGGCGGTAACCACAACCACCACCATACCCTCCAAAAACAGTCTTCAACTGTTCTCTTTGTAGCATGTCACTTGGCTCTAGGTTCAAGTTTTCTAAACTCAACTTTTTCATGTTATAAAAGTTTTAAAATTTAGCTTTGCCTTGGACGTTTAAAGGCACCCAAGGTTTGTGCCTATTCTTCTCGAGAGAATATCGTCTATGGCCCAAAGCTTGCTTTGGGCTTTTTATTTTAAGGCACCCACAAGGGCGCACCCCAATTGTATCAAATATTTAATAAACCTGCTTATAAAAAAGGCTAACAGCTTAGATTTGCGGCATATTTTATTGGAATTTACGTTTCTAAACTGGGTTTTCTTCATTTTAAACCGTATGTTTTTACGGTTTTAATTTAAGTTGTAGTTCGTAATATTTGAGTTTAAAATTGTTCTTTGGAGACTTTGAGTTAAGGCACGGGTTGTTCGTAGAAAGAAAAATACAAAGTATGTTACGGTTTAGGTTTGCATAGTTCCTGTAGCCTCCCAATTAATTTTCCCGTACTTGGCCAAGGAAGGTTATCGTCCATTAGTTTACCATTTTCATCAAAGAGAAGATAGCGCGGTATACTCAGTTCATTGTTTTTTTCCAATTTGGATCTTAGTACAGAATCAATCTCATGTCCTGCCAAGAAGTGGCTGCCATTTAAACCATAGCTTTGTATTGCATTTTTCCAATTTTTACGAGCCCTAAGACGATCTATTGAGATATACAGTTGCTTTATTCCCAACTCGTCTAGCGTAGGCTTTATTTCATCGATGAGCCCAAATTCCTGAATGCAAGGGGCGCACCATGTAGCCCATAGGTCCACAAAGACCTTTTTATTAGAAAATTGTTTCTGTAACAAAGAGTCCAGATTGTTGTTCCCGTATTCCACAATAAGGGTTAGGCTATCGTTACTCATTGATGCAAAAGGATACTTGGCGCGAGCCACGGATTGATTGGCGCAGTCAAGTCTGTTGAAATATCGATTTTGAAACTCGATATTGTAGGCACTCTCCGGAAATGTTTTTTTAAATTTATAAAATAGTTCTAAATCTTCACAAATCGGCTTCTCCTCATGAGTTCTGCTGAGTATTATTTGTGTGGCCATCATCTTTTCCTGAAGCTCCATGGGCGCATAGTCATACTCTTGATACTTGTTGCCCCAAATGTCCAGACCTAACTTTTTTCCTGAGAGCAGTCCACGGCCTATGAGTCTACATTTGTTCTCTGCGTTAATGGTGCGGTTGATGCCAAGATTGTACCTATATCGATCGGAAAATGGGTCGTATTTCGTAAAGAAATATTTCAGAATTTTATCTTTGGCCGCTTTGCTAAGTGCCGAGGTCTTAGGGTAGCGGTATGCATGATCTATGATGTGATGTATTGCGTGTAGCATTTTGCCCTCCGCTTGAATCTGCACACGTTTATGAAAAGTAGTAGTAATCCGTTCTTTTATCAATAGTTTATCAAATGGGGCGAAAAGGCTATCTAAAACCCTTTCTGTAGTGGTTATGACTTTTGCAGGTGAGTCAACACCTTGTCCAATGGATTCATCCAGTACATTTACGAGATGTATGACGCGCAAGAGACTCGAATCAAAAATAAGGTCATGCCCCTTAGCATTTTTACCCGTAAAGGTTATGTCAAAATACGGTATTGATCTTTCAATAGTAACACCTATTTCGCTATCGCCATCACATATGATATGGATACTGGGAATATGTTCATTGCTTGCCAAAACAATTACATTCGTTGTTTCTGGTGAATCGAAAGTCTTTTCAAATTTACCATTAATAGTGGGTACACTGTCGTAACCTCTAAAATGACTGGTGGCGTCTGTATTTAAAAACCTATGGAATTTGACATAGGACGAATCAGATGCAGTAGTTACGAGGCCTGTAATCTTTATTTCATCATTTTTTTTGGTGATTTCGGAACAAGAAAAAATCCAAATCGTTAATACCGCCAACAAACTAGAGGCTGTAAATTTTTTGATTTTTTTTAACATAAAATATGGGATTAATGGCGCGAAATGCTTTTCGCGCCATGTTATAATCTGTCAATCGCAAAAGCCTGCACAGTTACCAGTAGAAGAACAACCTACCGTGACTCCACCTCCAGGGTCGGCACAACTACATCTTGCATGTCCGTCGGGGCAGCCATTGCCATACCCGCCAAAAACAGTTTTCAATTGTTCTCGTTGTAAAAGGTCATCAGACCTTAAATTTAACTTTTCTAAACTCAATTTTTTCATTTTATAAAAGTTTTAAAATTTATCTTTGCCTTGGACGTTTAAAGGCACCCAAGGTTTGTGCCTATTCTTCTCGAGAGAATATCGTCTATGGCCCAAAGCTTGCTTTGGGCTTTTTTTTGTACTTTGTTTTAAATGACAAAAGTGTACAGAATTTATGCTCAAATGATTTACCTGTACTATTATTCAGTAAAATAAGTTTTGTGTCATTAGTCATAAATGAAATTTTCAATTTGTTTGCAATAATCTGTTCAGAATTTCACTTAATTTTTCGGGAGTAACGTTACGGGCTATTATTTTACCTTCTTTATCAACCAATATGTTAAAAGGTATCGTAGGATATTTAAATGTTAGTTGTGTGGTTTTTGCCGTATCTATGACATGAAGCCAGTTTATGCTATCCTGTTTAATCGCCTGCTGCCACTGTTTGAGGTCTTTGTCCAGAGAAATACCAAGAATTTCAAAATTTCTATTCTTATAAGAATTATAGGTTTTTAATAATGCAGGATTTGCTTGACGGCAAGGAGCGCACCAAGAAGCCCAAATTTCTATAAGAAGATATTTTCCAAAAAATTGTTCTTTTGTTACAAGTCGATTGTCCAGACTTGGAAGTTCAAACGGAGGTGCTGCGTTTCCAATGTCCAGTACTCTTCTTTGATTTATAAGTAAACTTATTTTAGATAGTGTTTCTTCATTTTGGTAGTTTTTATCCATCATGTTCAGTAATTCTGATAATTGGTTACTATTGAACAGACCGTAAAAGTTACTTAAGTCAAGAACATAGTCTCCCGATAGCTCAGAAGTTGGATTGGTTCTAATGAAATCCTCAATTTTAGTAATCAGCAGAAGTTCTTTTTGGTTTACCGACTTATCCGAATTAATAATTTTTTGGATATACTTATCAAAACCAACCTTATTGGTGTTACTGTTTGAACCAATAAGGCTATCAATATCTAGTGAGTATAGCAACTTTCCATTATGATTGCCGAGATTATATTTGGTATATATTTTTATACTGCTATTCTCTATCATAAACGATCCTACGGTCATGTCCTTTCCAGAAGTTGGGGAGGCAGGAAGAATAGTAGCTTTTGTAGGATATGCTACATTTCCGTTGAATAGGAATGTATTGGATTTCACCAACGAACTATCAAGTTTCCCCCCATATTCCAAATAGATGTAATCATCTATTTTACCCTTAATATTTCCATGTAGCACAAAACCATTACTCTCTTTACGTTCTTTTTTGCAGCTGATAAGGCAAATACAGAGAATAAACGTAATATTGAATAAATATTTCATAGTTATTGGATTACTGCGCATTACGATTATTTTAGTTTTATCTTGATTCGGTTTCTTCGTTGAATAATAGTTTTAAGACTTAAAACCTATTTTTAAATTTTATAAGCTATCGTAAGCTTGGTTGTCCGCATTCCCTAAATTAAATACTAAACGATGGATTAGGGACTATTTAGAACAATTAGGTAAGCCAAGGATAATAATATAGGTTATTTGTATTAATCAAATAGATTTATTCAGAATTACCGGACAGACTTTTTTGAAGTTACCTGACCGGTAATTTTTATGAAATTAAGTGTAGCACATTCTAGTATCGCATCCATCACATTTACCAACTTTACATGTTCCTGTCGTTCCATTTGTGTTGGTACAACTAGTTCCTATGCCGGCACACGTATGAGAACAGAGGCATCCATTATTAGAATACCCTCCAAAAACAGTTTTCAATTGTTCTCTTTGGAGCATGTTACTTGGCTCCAGATTCAAGTTTTTTAAACTCAACTTTTTCATGATATAAAAGTTTTAAAAATTTATCTTTGCCTTGGACGTTTCAAGGCACCCAAGGTTTGTGCCTATTCTTCTCGAGAGAATATCGTCTATGGCCCAAAGCTTGCTTTGGGCCTTTTTTAGTTTTAAACCGGGTTTAATTGCCCGAGACTTGCATTGCTTTTTGGAGCGAAGTTTGAAAAAGAATGGCTGTTAACCAATCTAAAAACTATCTTACAAGAAACTACTCGTGTGCTCGTCCTGAAGATTATTTCTAAAACCTTGTTTCAAGTTTGTAGTTAAAAGCATTAAGGTTTACAATAAGGTATCCAAGAGCGTATTAATACTTTCCTTAAATTCAATGCCAGTGTCAACACTTGTATCTTGAGTTTTTCGCAACATTTTTTCAATTTGAAGTATTTTAAGGTTTTTGTCCAGGATTAAAGTTTTTGGGTAACCAAACAAACCGAAGGTTTTTAAATATTCTTCTGAATCTACAAGATGAAAAAAATTGAATGGCTTTTTTCTAAGAAAAGATTTTATAGTACTGATGTCTTGAAAGGTTACCGCTACGAAATTTACTTTTTGTTCATAATTGCTTTCTATTTCATTGAGCAGGGGCATTTCTTCTATGCACGGCGCACAAGTTGTAAACCACAAGTTAATTACCGTTGGTTTCCCTTTAAGGCTCTCAGAACTTATCATATTGCCTTCAAGATCAGAAAGTATAAATTTAGGCAAGACTTTATTTACATATTTATATATATCTTCTGTAGGCGTGCTCCCCATAATTTTCTTAATGCCCAGTATCTGAGTCGTATCTTTAATCTGGCCATAAGAATAACCCATAAAAAAATATATAAACAATGGAATTAGATATCTCATATTGTAGTATTTGTGAAACTCATCTCGAGCTTTAAGTCCCGAGATGAGTGCAATGTTATTACTTAGGCTTATTGATTTCTACATCTATTATAAGCTTGACTGTACGCATAATTATATTGGCTGGCGTTATAGCAACCATATTCTGCTTCCATTGACTCAACTGTATCAAAAGCAACACGTTTACATAGGTCATACCCCCCAAAAACAGTCTTCAACTGTTCTTGCTGTAAAAGGTCATCAGACCTTAAATTTAACTTTTCTAAACTTAACTTTTTCATTTTATAAGTTTTAAAATTTGTCTTTGCCTTGGACGTTTCAAGGCACCCAAGGTTTGTGCCTATTCTTCTCGAGAGAATATCGTCTATGGCCCAAAGCTTGCTTTGGGCTTTTTTTAGTTTTATACCAGTACTTCCTTTACATCTTCTACACTATATTCATTGGGCAGTTCATGGCCGTTTATGAACAGGGTTGGGGTATGGGTAATGTTTTCTACATCGCACCATGCACGCATCTTTGTTATTTTTTCATCTTGTACCGCTAATGCCCCGTTTAGCGGAAATGCTTTCGAAAACAGGGCATAATCCTTGGTTTGTGCATTGTACCAAGCGTCCAATGCCTTTTGGGTTTCTTTTGGCTTGCCCAAGGTATCGATGGCAAGAAAGTGGCGCACTGGATTGGCAATATGGTCATCTTCTATCCTTGCGGTAAACAAAATCTGTAAATTAATAATGCCTTTTTGTACCAGCGCTTCCAACACAGGGTGTGCATCGGCACAGGGGCCGCAATAGGGGTTGCATACCTTAATAACATCATATTTTGCATTTTTGTTGGTCAGGATAATGCCCAGCCCTTCGGTGGTATTCGTAATTTTCCGTGATTTGGACAAGAGTCCATGAAACACATTAAGGTTGTTCTTTAGTTTTTTGAGGCCTCTTTTGTACAGATTTGTCTCTTTTTTGGTGTCGATCAAGGGTTTTGCCCAAGACCACAATAAGAGAGGTGCAAGAAAAAACACCGCCAATAAAGACGTGCTTTCCAAAACAAGGGCAGCTTTATAGTACCCTCCCAAAACAGTTAGCACGATTTCAAGTACCAATACGGCCTGCACCACAATACAGAACTTACACCATTGTTTGATAACCACCGCTTGATAATAGACCGAGGCCAAAATAATGGGTAGCGTCGCTATACTTAGATAACCGGACAAGGCCAAAGAGGAGGAGGAAAAATCGGTTAAAAGTAAGATGGCCAGGGTGGCAAAAAAATAGGAGAACCCTATACTACTTAGGCTTACCGTACCATTAAAAAGCTTTGCTTGTGCTGAGCTCAATACGGCATTGCAGTTGACCTTACCCCCGCCTGAACAAAAATTTTGTAAGGTAGGATTGTATTCGTCCACCTCAAACCATAAGAGCAGAACGCCCGCCACCAAGCCTATCCCTTTTAGTAGGGTATAGCTTGCGGCCAGAAGTAAATCGGTAGTGCCGGCAACGGCAATTGTGCGTAAGGCCAGTAGGATCCATAGACCCAAACAGGCAAAAATACCAGCTAGTAAAAACCTACGGGTTCTTTTAACCGTCAAACGCTTTTCGATGCCAGGCTCTTTGGTTTCGGCAGTGGTTTCGGTCAATAGGGCTATACCCGTCCATTTTTTAATAAACTCCTCTTTTAAAAGCTGGATTGGTTTGCCCGTGTCGGCAACGTACGAAACGCTTTCATTAGAAATGGCGTTCAATACCACAAAAATTTCTTGAAGCCTTTCCTTTAATTGAACAACACAGGGTAACGGTATTTCACTTAGCTTCTTGAAGTCTATTTTCACGGCAAGTGTCTCTGTATTGTATTTTTCCAAGGTATCGGCTATGGCCAACAAGCTAGGATGCTCACCATGGGAAAGTACGGTATCCGCAACGAACTCATGGGTGTGCTTTACCTTCAAACGGCCAAGTAGAGTATCTGTTACAGCTACGCAATTATCCATAGGGTATACATAAAATAACGTTGAACCTTAACAAGGTACAATTGTATGCGTATTCTAGGGACAAAAAAGCCGTACAGTTTTACGGTTTATATATTTTTAAGGTAAATTTAACATAATTTGCACGCTCAAAGGAAACCTTTCTCGCGTGCCAAATGCACCAATTCCAGATCGTTGTGTCCGTTAAGTCCAAAGTGTTTGCGTAATAGGTTCTTTCTTTTTTCTATGGAGGACAACGAAAGTGCTATTTTTTTTGGTAAGTCCTTGGTAGGTATTCCTTTGGAAAGGTAGTATAAAATTTGACGGTCTTCCGGTAGCAAGCGATCATTTTGTAACCGATGCCGTATTGCCATTGAAAATTCGCCGCTGTAATACGGCTTGTTATTCATAACATTTTTTATGGCTTTTATAAACGTTACATCGTCTATATCGCTTTTTACCAACATGGCGTCTGGGTTGAGCGATTTGAAAATGGAGAAGAGCTGGTGTTGGTCTATAAGACTCGTTATGACCATAATTTTTATTTTGGGGCGCAAGCGTTTTATCCTGAGGCCCAAATCCTCCCCCGAAAACAGTTTCTCATTCGGACACGGTGGCATTCTTATATCCAGAATCACCAAGTCAAAAGCTAGCGGGTCCTTACTAAAGGTAGTAAGGCCATCAGTTAAGGTATTCGCCAGGGTGCAATTGACTCTAGTTGTTGGTTCCTTTTCCGACCAGTTATCCAAAAATAGTTTAAGCCCCAAACAAATAAAGGGATGGTCATCTATAATAAGAATCCGAAATATGTTCATCTACATAAAGTTTACCGATTACCGAAGCCATTTTAAATCTATGAAATTAAGCACTATTTTTTTTTTTTTTTTTGATTGTTAATGAATTGTTAAATTTGTAAAAAGTTCAGCTTCCTGTTTGTAAATACTTTTATCCAGGGAATAGGGTTTTTGTCGCGCTTATATTTTTTACCTAAAAGTTCGCTAAACTTTACATGCGGTTTAGCTGCATCTTAAAAGCTTAGGACTCAGCTGTGAAATGGGGTGATGCTTAAACAATACGGCACCTTGGTTATTATTTATATTACTTTTTGATGTATGCTAGGTATAACTGGGACAATAGAGGTTTACTGCATACGAGGTCGGAGGTGTTTTCAATGGACGAGTTATTATTGTTCTACGCAAAGCTATTTTGCAAGGGAGGCCATTGGGCGCTTATTACGCAATATGGATATCCACAGCAGGTGTCTTTAGATGCTAGTTGGGATTTTGGAAAAGAAAAGGATACATTATTTATTGTACCGCTTACGGAGTAGTTATTTTTGAAGTTGAACAAGATTTATCAGGATACAATGCACGATATAGATATAGAAATGGTGGAAATGACCTTGGACGTGGTCAAGTATGCCATTAACCGCATCACCAAAACCAATCCGGAATTGGGCAAGCCCAAAACAGAAGCGGAACTGAGACAATTAGTTGGCGAAACCGTTACGAATAGGGGAATAGGAGGGGAGAAGGCCTTTGAGCTCTTCCGTGATGTTTTGGTCAAGGCTACGGTGCCCATTGATCATCCCAGACACTTGGCTTTTGTGCCGGCAGCGCCCACTAGGGCGGCTATTTTGTTCGATTTGGTGACTTCGGCCTCTAGTATCCACGGGGCGTATTGGATGGAAGGTGCCGGTGGAATTTTTTGTGAGAACGAGGCCATGCAATGGTTGGTGTCCCTAACCGGTATGCCCAAACCTGCTTTTGGGGTGTTTACCAGCGGTGGTACGGCGGCGAATCTTTCTGCCTTGGTGGCCGCACGCGAAAAATGGCGAAAAAATCCAAAAAATCAGAATGTAAAAGGATTGATGATTACCGCTATTGGCGCGCATTCCTCCATAAAGGCCATGGCAAAGGTCATAGATGTAGATGTGCTTTTGGTAGATACCGAAGATGCCATGTCAGGAACCGCACTACAAACAGTGATCAATAGATTGAATGCGGAACAAAGGGCCCGCGTCTTTGCGGTCGTGGCTACAGGGGGTACTACCAATGCAGGGATTATAGACGACCTTGCAGGAGTGGCAGAGGTTTGCGAACGGGAACAGGTGTGGTTTCATGTAGATGCCGCCTATGGTGGTGGCGCTTTGGCCGCGAAATCCGTTCGGCATTTGTTCAACGGTATTGAGCGGGCAGACAGTGTAACCATTGATCCGCACAAATGGTTGTTTTCTCCGTATGACTGTGGTGCTGTACTGTACAAAAACCCAGAAGAGGCCAAAGAAGCCCATGCGCAAGAAGGCTCCTACTTGGAAATTTTTAAGGATGAAGGTGCGCATGGTTTTAATCCCTCCGATTATCAAATACAGTTGACCCGGCGTTTGCGTGGTTTACCACTTTGGTATTCCTTGGCGACACACGGTACGGAAAAATACGCTTGGGCGGTCGAAGAAGGCATAAAGTTGGCCAATATAGCAGGTAAACTGATTATGGAACATCCCTTATTGGAATTGGTACGGGAACCAAGCCTCTCCTGTGTGCTGTATCGTCGTAAAGGATGGACACCGACCGACTATCGCAATTGGACCTATAAAAACCATGATGCCGGATTTGCCCTGGTAACGCCAACAAAATGGAAAACCGGTAGCGGCTATGAGACCGTAAGTAGGTTTTGCTTTATTAATCCAGATACCACCGAGGAGGATATTGTAGCTATTTTAAAAAGTATGGAGTAGTGCTAAAAAATTAGGTCGGAGAAATCTACGGCACCAAAAACTCACCGTCCCAATCGTTGTTGCTCTTGGAGAAACGAACCCGCAAATGATTGGGACGTTTTAGTTTTAGGTATTCTATTTTGAACGGTTCTATTTCTACCATGCTAAAATGGTTGTCATCGTTCAGGTATTGGAGTTCGTCCGGGTTATTTAGGGTGCTTCCCGGAGTTTGTTCACTTAAGTAGTCTTTTCTGCTGTTGGGTTGTATACCGTGCCAGTATTTTTTTAAGATTTTTTCGTCGTTAACCACACGTGCTTTTCCTTCTATTTTTAGCTGAAGCAGTTGTTTAGGATGATAAAACAAACAGCTTACTTTGGGGTTTTCGGTAATGTGCGTCATTTTTTTAGAGCGCCTGTCCGTATAAAAAATCAATTTAAAATCCTCTGTGATTTGACGCAGCACTACGGTGCGTAAGCGTGCCATTGGGTCTAAACCTACGGTTGCCAAGGTAAAATAGCGAAACGGATGGCCTTTTTTGACAAGGCTATGCTTTAATTCTTGTTTCGCTTCCTCTAAAAATTGCTGAGTCATTAAAATTATATTTTCTTAAAAATATAAAAAAAATATTCAAAAGTAGGGTAAATCGAAACTAGGTTGTTATATCATAAATGTCGTGAAAAAGAATTTTGAATTATTCATGGAATAATTCGTTTTGGTTGGTTTTTGATTTCGAAGAAAAGCTTGGGGTGGTTCCCAAGCTTTTTTCGTTTTTTATTTTCTTTAGTTTATCAAAGCTGATAATCATCTTAGTGAATTTAAAATGTCCTTTTCATTAAAATTCCATGTTGTACGGTCTATGTGATTCAGGATAATTGGCCTTGTTTAAGTTTAATGAATTAAAGTAATTGGTGGTAAAAATTATAGAGGTCAGCAGTTGGTTACTTATTTTAAACTGAAATAACAGCAAATATGTCTGGCTGTGTGCCCGCCTAAATTGCAAGCGAGGCAGGCAGTCGAAGTCCGGTTTTGCCAATCAAGTGTTCTCTCCCACAACTTCGGGAGCGCTGGGACTGACAACGCTGTGATAATTTAATATTATGATTTTCAACACATTACATTGTTCGCAATTTATGTATTTAGCTACTGATCGCTATAGAATAATTTAATTCGAATTATGTATTGGAACTTCGTTATGAAGCTTCGAGATACAATGAATACTGTGGTTGCATCTATTTTAGCATAGCACCGCAAGGGTTACATCGTAAAAAAGTAGCGCAGCTGTGGTAGTCGCAGTAGCTCGGTGCTGTAGTAGTTTGTTTAATGCATATTTTGGGTTTAATGTGTTAGGGAGGATTCTGGTTGCTCTTCGTCTATAGCTTAGTGTTATTCACCCTGCAAAACTTATGGCCCAGCTTGTAGTTTTTAAAGAATTTCTATGAATATAACATCTTTGTCATCAAAATGCTTAAATATACTATTCTGTAAGAAAATACGTTATAAAATTTCATAATATAAAACTATGTCCCAAAAAAAACTATATCAGTTCAGTCTACTATTCATGTTATTATTCGCTTCATGTATAAAGGATAATTTTGATTCCACTTTGGAGGACAATCGTGATAGCTCCCTCTCAGGCGATGACCAAGAAGAAAACCTACCGTTGGAGATTACTAATTTAACAATACCTGAAGGGTTCGATTTTGGCACACAGCAAATTATTACCGTACTTATAAGTGATGCAAGGGCTAATGTCAAGTACGATGTATACGCCTACAATGATGAGCTCATAGAGGGAGAAATTATTACCTACGAAAATCAAGAAGGGGAATTTATAACTGAACCTCAGTTTCTAACAGATATACTTAATCAATTATTATTTACAGGAGTAACGATAAATGGAAAACTAACGCATCAAATAGTGCTTCCTTCGTATTATACCAAGCTATATATTAGGAGTAAGCTAAATAATAAATACAGTTCCGAGGTGGTAAGTATTGTAGATAAAAAAGCGGAGTATGAATATAAAGGAACATCAAATACTACCGGTAAATCGGGTGTTTTGGACTATCTCTACTGTGTAAACGGTAATGCTGAACTTTATCAGATAGATCCCTTAGATGGTGCTTATACTGCTATTTCAGAAATGCCTATGGGCAGTTACACTGCAGCAATTGATCAAGAAAATAAGGTATTGTATAGTATAGGAAGGAGCAGTCCGTACCCCTTAATGAAATATTCCATACAGGACAACCAATGGGAGACTGTTTCTAATTTGGGAAGGGGTGGCCCCAGGTTGGATTATAATGTAAACGATGGGCTACTTTATTTCGCCAATGCCGATGTTTTATACACTATAGATCCTTTAAACGGTACATTTATATCTAGTTGGAAAATAAAAGGACTGGATAATAAGGGTGGTGGAGATCTAGCCTTTAATAAGGAAGGTATTTTGTTCATGTGCACCTTTTCAGGTTTATACAAGCTTACACTAGATTCGGATGGAGACTATTTGGCCGACCGTATTAGCGCGGACAACCTGCCTTTTAGGCCTACATCCATGACCTTTGATTCCAATCAAGAGTTGTGGTTGGCCAATAATGCTTCCAGTTCCGATTTGATAATAATGGATACGGAAACAGGAGGTTGGGAGTATAGATATGGTATAAGTGCTAACAATAACACGAATGTGGGAAGGACTATAAATGACTTAACTACGTTTAGGGTGTTCGACGAAAATCAAGAGCCAGTAGATACAGATGGTGATGGTATTTTTGATGGTGATGATAGCTTTCCAGAAGATGCGGACAAAGCGTTTGAAGTATTTACTCCTAGTAAATATGGTTTTGGAACCGTTGCTTTTGAAGATTTATGGCCATATTCCGGTGATTACGACTTTAATGATGTAGCGGTAAACTACAAAATAATTGCAGTACAAAATGCCTTAAACGAGGTTGTTCAGGTAGATTTTAATATCACCGCTAAGTCTAATGGAGCTAGTTTCGTAAATGCCTTTGCTGTAGAATTTGAAAATTTAAATCCTTCTCAAATAGAATCGGTGACCGGTCAGGCTCTTAGCGAGGGGTATATAGAGTTAAACGCAAATGGTACAGAAGCGAATCAAGAAAACGCGGTGGTAGTTTTTTATGATAATAATAATGCAGTACTCAATGAACATAGAACCATCTCTATTAAGTTCACGGAGCCTATTACGACGGCAGAACTGGGTGCCGCGCCTTTTAATCCTTTCATTATTGTTAATAAAACAAGAAAAAAAGAAATACACTTGCCATTTGCTAATACTACCTCTTTAGGTGAAAAGACGGTGGACCAAGATGGCGTAAATAAGGATCCAGACGGAAATTATGTGACAGAGCAAGGCTTGCCCTGGGCTATTAATATTGTACATGATTTTAAAGTTCCAAGGGAAAAAGTATCGGTAGTTAAAGCCTATAACTTTTTTGCCGCATGGGCCACATCCGGAGGAAAAACCAATGCGGATTGGTATAAGGATGGTAAGGGAAATAGAAATTTAGAACTATTGATACAATAGCACCATCTTAGTTTAGATTGTATAGAATACCTTGAAAAAAGTAGATAATATAAAAGGCAGAACTTTTTCCGTCGTTTTTTAGTGCCTGTCGCTATAACTACTTTACTTTATAATCCAAACGCATGGTAATGGACGCAGTTTTGTTTTTGGATGAAGTGTTAAAAGAACCGCCCCAAGAGTAGTCTTCTCCGGAATTTTGTCCGGTAATTTGGAATACGCCCATTTTGGCCGAAATAAGGTCGCCTAGGCCACTACCGGAATTTTGGGCAATGCTTTCTGCCCTAAGACGTGCATCTTCGGTAGCTTTAGAGATCATTTCAATTTTTAAGTCGGCCAATTTTGTATAATAGTACCGCGGTGGGTAGGAGTTAAATTGTACCCCTTTGTTCAATAGTTCCGTTATTTCTCGGGCAACCCCTTCGATTACGGCTACGTTCTGGGATTCTATTTTTACGGTTTGTGTCAACATATATCCTCTAAAGGTACTGCCTACAAAGTTTCCGTTTTCGTATTTATTATCACGCTGTTCCGTGGTCTGTACACTGTTAAAAATAATATTGTCCTCTACTATGCCTTTTGATACCAAGTAGGAACGTACGATTTCCTTGTCACTTTTCAATTGTTCGAAAGCGGCTTTAAGATTGCCGTTGGTGGTAGAAAATTGTCCCTCCCATACAATAAGATCGGAGGTAAAATTTTCATTTCCCAATCCGGTAACCGATATAATCTGTGGCGGATTGGCCCTGTTCACATAGGCATTGCCCAAAAAATAAGCGGCTATGACGATCGCCGCTCCAAAAATAATCGCTGTTATGTGTTTCATTTTAACGCTTTTAATCAGGAACGGTAAATTTGGGTAAATGTTGTTGGTTGCTACGTGCTTAAAACCGCAAGATGTTTGGAAATGTATTTCGCTTTCCGGCCAGCGTATTTTTGAAACGGACATACTATTGATCAAAAGAAAGAACCGGGATTTTAGGTAAAACCGTATTTCTTGTTAAAAACCTATCGTAAATAACTCTAAAGAACGCTTCTCCAAATTTGCTATTTTGCTATTTTTGCGCATGCAAAACAAAGTCCTAATCCTAGACTTCGGTTCACAGTATACCCAACTTATAGGGAGACGCGTACGTGAACTGAACATTTTTTCCGAAATAAAACCGTACAACAAACCACCAAAAGACCTAACGGAATACAAAGCGGTCATCCTTTCGGGTTCTCCATATTCGGTGCGGGCAGCAGACGCACCACATCCTGATCTTTCTCAGATAAGAGGAAAAGTACCTTTATTAGGAGTGTGCTACGGCGCGCAGTATTTGGCCCATTTTAACGGCGGTAGTGTAGCGAAGTCCAATACGCGGGAATACGGTAGGGCTAACCTTTCCATGGTAGATGCCAAAAACGCGTTTTTAAAAAATATCGCTACCGGAAGTCAAGTTTGGATGAGCCATGCCGACACGATAAAACAACTTCCTGATAATGCCCAACGCTTGGCAAGCACTCACGATGTGGAAAATGCGGCCTTTAAGTTTGATGGGGAGGAAACATACGGTATCCAATTTCATCCGGAGGTATACCATTCTACGGATGGGAAGCAACTATTGGAAAACTTTTTGGTAGGTATAGCGGGTATTGCCCAAACCTGGACACCCGATGCGTTCGTGGAAACGACCGTGGCCGATTTAAAAGAAAAAATTGGCGATGAGAAGGTGATACTGGGATTATCTGGTGGAGTTGATTCGTCCGTAGCGGCAGTGTTGCTGCATAAGGCCATCGGTAAAAATTTACATTGCATCTTCGTAAATAACGGCCTTTTGCGTAAAAACGAGTTTAGTGCCGTTTTAAAGCAATACGAGGGAATGGGACTTAACGTTAAAGGGGTAGATGCTTCGGCACGTTTTTTGGACGGACTGGAAGGGGAGAGCGATCCGGAAACCAAACGCAAAACGATAGGACGTGTTTTTGTTGAGGTCTTCGACGATGAATCCCACTTGGTAGAAAACGCCCAATGGTTGGCGCAAGGAACAATTTATCCGGATGTAATAGAATCCGTTTCCGCAACGGGAGGCCCATCGGCAACGATAAAAAGTCACCATAATGTAGGCGGACTCCCAGATTATATGAAGCTAAAAGTAGTGGAACCTTTAAAGATGTTGTTCAAGGACGAAGTGCGCAGGGTAGGTGCCAGTTTAGGTATTGATAAGGCCTTGTTAGGCAGGCATCCTTTTCCAGGTCCGGGACTGGCCATCCGTATTTTGGGGGATATTACAAGGGAAAAAGTAGCTATTTTACAGGAAGTGGACCATATCTTTATACAGGGACTCAAGGATTGGGGCCTTTACGATAAAGTTTGGCAGGCAGGCGCTATGTTATTGCCCGTAAATAGTGTAGGTGTAATGGGAGACGAGCGTACGTACGAAAAATGTGTTGCATTGAGAGCTGTAGAAAGTACGGACGGAATGACGGCAGATTGGGTGAACCTGCCTTATGAGTTTTTACAAAAAACGTCAAATGACATCATCAATAAAGTCCCTGGAGTGAATCGTGTCGTATATGATATAAGTTCAAAACCTCCGGCAACTATAGAATGGGAATAAAATGAAAAATAAGTTAACAACACTTTTAGTAACCGTAGTGCTTTGCATCGTATCAAGTACAACCTTGCTAGCGCAAAAATTCACCACCCATGCGGTTAAGCGCGGTGAGACCTTGTATAGCGTTGCGGCAAAGTACGGGGTATCCACAGAAAGTATTCTCAAGTATAATAAAGAGATAAAGGAAGGTGATTCGTTGCCAATAAATACGATTTTGGTAGTTCCTGAGGCCAAGTCAAAAAATGTTTCCAATACATCCGATGTCCAGAACTTGATGAAAAATGTGATGCAAGATTCTGTTAAAACCCGAGAGCCTATTGGATTTACGAGTCATAAAGTAAGAAAGAGGGAGACATTGTATGGAATCGCAAAGCGGTACAATGTTACGGAGGACGAGATTAAAAAATATAATAAACAGTTGTACGCTTCTCAGCTAAAAAAGAAAATGGAAATCCGTATCCCAAAATACCGAAAGGTAGCTGAAAAGGAGAATTCCATTGATCCGGATGCGTATGAAAAGTATACGGTAGCTCCAAAGGAAACCAGGTGGAGTATTGCCCATAAATACGGAATTACCATTGACAGCATGTTGGTGCTTAATCCATCACTCTCCCAAAACACAAACTACTTGGCGGAGGGGTACGAACTATTAATGCCTAAGATAGCAGGTAGTACGGTTGCAGAACAGCAGACACAATTGTATACTTCCTATACCGTACCTGCTAAGATGAACTTTTACAGGCTGGAAAAGGAATTTGGTGTCAAAGCCGATGAAATTGTACGCTTGAACCCGGAGATTACCCAAAGAGGCGGATTAAAAGAAGGGATGGTGATACGTATTCCGGAAACCAAACTTGCCCCAGGTGAAATAAACACGGATAACTACATCTTTTATGAGGTAAAGCCAAAACAGAACGAGTTTAGGTTAACCAGAAAGTTCGGAATTTCCTGGGCGGATTTGGTTAGCTTGAACCCCGATTTAAAAAACGGATTAAACGCGGGGATGATTTTAAAGCTGCCGAAAGAGCAGGTAGGCAATTTTGAAGTTAGGAATTCCCTGATCTTGGATAAGGTAAACCTTTTGGATAGCGTAAATACAGCTATACGGCCCAAGGTGATGTTTATGTTGCCCTTTAGATTGGATAAACTGGACCTTTCGGATAGTGAAAAGGTTGCTTGGGCCATTGAAAACAGAAACAGTTTAAAATTTAGCTTAGGGTTGTACTCTGGTGCTCTTGTAGCGCTGGATTCCTTAGCGGCATTAGGGGTTTCTATAGATGTAAAGACTTTTGATAATCAATTGGACACCGATAAGACCAAAGAGATCTTGGCAGGGGAAAGATTGTCGGAATATAATGCCATATTTGGCCCTTTGGATGAGCTGTCCATGAAAGAGGTGGCTGTACAGGCAGCCAATTATAAGGTTCCGGTCGTGGCTCCGGTCCGGGCGAAAAGTGATATTAGCCTTAACAATGTCTTCTTTTCGTATACCGATGATGATTTGTTAAGAAAACACATGGTAGACTATGTGAAGAAGAATTATACAGATCAAAACATCGTTATTATTGCCGATGATAAAAGTAGGCTAGCCCAAGATATGTTAGTGCGGAGTTTTCCAAATGCAAAAGTTGTAAAGGTAAAAGAAGAGGAAAAAAATATAGGGATAAATAGGGAAAAACTAGGAGGATTGTTAAGTGAAACACAAGAGAATTGGGTATTTGTAGAATCTGATAATTTCAAGTTGATTTCCAGTGTTGTTTCAATTCTAAATGCTTTTAATAACTCGCTATTGGATATGGAAAAAAGTACCGAGAAATTAAAGTTAAGGATGTTTACCACGGATCATAACAATGGTTTTGAGAACGATGTTATTTCCAGCACCCATTTGTCCAACCTTAATTTCACCTATCCTTCTGTTTACAGGGAAGTTTCTGCCAATTCTTTTGTGACACGGTATCGCGAAAAATTTGGCGAAGAGCCAGATAAGTATGCGGTAAGAGGGTTTGATGTAACCTATGACATACTTTTAAAGTTGGCCTATACGAACAATCTTATGGAAGCCGCAAAATTTATTGGCACGACCGAGTATGCTGGAAATAAGTTCGATTATGCCAAGGATGCAACTTCGGGCTATTTTAATCAAGCTTCCTATATCATGGCTTACGAGGATATGCGAATAAAACAACTAGAGTAATATGACGGCTAAGGTTACCTATAACGGAGGGTTAAGAACATCGTGTGTACATCTAAAGTCCGGCGATTCCTTTACGACCGATGCTCCATTGGATAATAATGGTCTAGGACAGGCATTTTCACCTACGGATACCGTTGCAACGGGTTTGGCAAGCTGCATGCTTACGATGATGGGTATAAAGGCCAATGGCTTGGACATCGATATTACCAACGCTACTGCCGAGGTAGTTAAACACATGGCCTCGGCTCCAAGACGAATTTCTAAAATTGAAATTGAATTGAACCTTCCCGCTGATATTTCAGAAAAGAACAGGAAAATATTGGAACATACGGCAAATACCTGTCCTGTGCATTATAGCTTACATCCAGAAATAGAAAAAGTAATAACCTTTTATTGGGAGCTATAAAATTTAATATTTTTTTTCTCTTGCTAGTGATGATCCAACTAGCATCACCACAAGATTTTGAAACCGTTTCTTGGAAAGCGGAAGAACGTCTTTCTTGGGATGATTTTAGGGGCGATGTGCCGCAAAATGCCAGGGCAGCCGCAATTACCGCGAGCGGAATTACCTATAGCTTTTCTACCTCTGGCACTAAAGACAACATACAGGTCGACTTTAAAATAGATACTTTTTTTTATCCAGCTAAATCATGGTATCAGCCAGCACTATGCGACTCCGTTATTTTAAGTCATGAACAACTACATTTTGATATCTCCGAGCTATTCGCTAGAAAGTTCAAAAAGCGTTTGGAGAATGAAAAGTTTACCTACGGTACGGTCAAGGCAAGGGTAAAATTGATTTATCGGGAAATAAATGAAGAGCTGGCAAATTTTCAGCAATTATATGATAAAGAGACCAACTTTTCTCGTGATGGCGCCAAACAGGAAGAATGGATAGTAAAAATAGCAAACGCCTTGCAAGAAGAATAGTCGTGGATACCGCTACTACCGGTATTTACCCACTGTCAATTTATTCTTAATAATTCACCGATAGCTTCTGCCTAGGGGATTGGAAGTTTCAAGAAATTTTATTTTTAAGCAGTACTCCTTTTTTTTGTACCCTATTCCTTGGATTTTATTTCCTTCCTTAGTTTCCCTATTTTAAAAATATTTACTAGAAGTATAGGAATGAAGAAAATGGGTAAAAATGTCATAAAATCTACCCCATTTTGTACGGTTCCATAAACGCAGACCACGACCATAACTATTAGGATTCCTCCAAAGGCCGAGGTGCCCTTCGTTAGTTTTTCTTGCTCAGCTTTTAAACCGTTTAAACTGTTCATTTTTTCCTTTTTATAGGCACATAGAATTGTCTACGTACATCAACTGTCTACATCCAAATACGACCAACCACCCTCTATAACCTACCTCACACATCACAAATCGTAACCCCTTGCTTTAGCGCATCTATTTTGTTCGCCCAAGTTGGAATAAACTCCTGCGCTACATGACCTTTGTAGCCTGTTTCCAAAATGGCTTTCATAATCGCGGGATAATACAGTTCTTGGGTTTCATCGATTTCATTTCTGCCCGGATTTCCTCCCGTGTGATAGTGGCCAATATAGCTATGATATTCTTTTATGTTCCTGATAATATCACCCTCCATGATCTGCATGTGGTAAATATCGTACAGAAGTTTAAAGCTTTCGGAACCAATTGCCTCACAAAGTGCCGCTCCCCAAGCGGTATGGTCGCACATGTAATCTTTGTGGTCTACCTTGCTATTAAGGAGTTCCATTTGTATGACCACCCCATGTTTTTCTGCCATTGGCATAATCTGCTTTAAGCCTTTTGCACAGTTTGCCAACCCCGTGGTGTCCTCCATTCCCCTTCTGTTGCCACTAAAACAAATGAGATTAGTGTAGCCGGCCTCGGCTACTTTCGGAATCATCTCCGTATAATTCTTGATCAGGGTGTCGTGGTACCGTGGGTCGTTCCACCCTTCGGTAAGGCTAATTTCCGCACCCCAGCACATAGCGGCATGAATATTATATTTTTTAAGTAACGGCCAGTCTTTTGGTCCAACTAGGTCTATTGCCCTAATATCGAGTTCGTTCAGGTTTTTAAGAAAGTCTTCAAACTCAATAGTATTATAACACCAATAACAAACACTATGGTTTATATTGTGTTTTAGTTTTGTGGCGGCGGCAATTTGATGTTCTTTGGCCTGTAGCGAGCTAGCGGCGAGAAGACCTACCGAGGCCACTGCCGACGTGCCTAAAAATTTACGTCTTTGCATTCTATGGTTTTTTAAAGCGATTCTAAATATAATTTTTTTAGATTTAAAAAATGGAATTAAAACCCGATAAACGCGCTTTGATCGAGTTGGCACATTATAAAATGCCGTTTGGCAAGTTTAAAGGCCGGTATCTCATAGATTTGCCAGAGCCTTATTTAATATGGTTTAGACAAAAAGGATTTCCCGCTGGGAAATTGGGAGAAATGCTTCAATCTGTTTTGGAAATCAAGATAAACGAATTGGAATCGCTGGTTAAACGAATTCAAAAAGATTTTCCAAAGGAAACCAAGTAAGTTTAAAGTCAATTTGTAACTTTGTGTCCCGTAACACAGAAATCACACATGTCACAGACCAAATACATCTTCGTTACGGGAGGAGTTACTTCATCCCTAGGAAAAGGAATCATTGCCGCATCTTTAGCTAAATTATTGCAGGCACGCGGTTACCGAACTACCATTCAAAAGTTAGACCCCTACATTAACGTAGATCCTGGAACCTTGAACCCTTATGAGCATGGCGAATGTTACGTTACGGACGATGGCGCGGAAACAGACTTGGACCTTGGGCATTACGAGCGTTTTTTAAACGTAAACACCTCCCAGGCAAATAATGTAACTACGGGTAGAATTTATCAAAGTGTTATAGATAAGGAACGAAGAGGGGAATTTTTGGGAAAAACGGTGCAAGTTGTACCACATATTACCAATGAGATAAAGGAACGGGTTCAACTGTTGGGCAACAGTGGCGATTATGATATTGTTATTACCGAGATTGGCGGTACCGTAGGTGATATTGAATCCCTGCCCTACATAGAGGCCGTTAGGCAAATGCTATGGGAAATGGGCGATAATAATGCTATCGTCATCCATTTGACCTTGGTACCCTTTCTTTCTGCAGCGGGCGAACTAAAAACAAAACCCACACAACATTCGGTTAAAACCTTGATGGAAAGCGGTATAAAGGCCGATATCCTGGTCTGTAGGACCGAACACGAAATTTCGGACGATATTAAAGAAAAACTTGCGCTTTTTTGTAATGTAAAGCGAGAAGCGGTTATACAGAGTATTGATGCCTCTACCATTTATGATGTGCCAATTCTAATGCAGGACGAGGGTCTTGATACGGTTACATTGAAAAAATTGAACCTTCCGGATGAAATAGAACCGGATTTAACTCAATGGAAAGAATTTCTAAAGAGACATAAGAATCCAAAAGATGAAGTTACCATTGGTTTGATAGGTAAATATGTGGAGCTACAGGATTCGTATAAATCCATTTTAGAAGCCTTTATACATGCAGGTGCACAGAACGAAGTAAAAGTGAAGGTTCGTTCCATACATTCGGAATATATAAACGATCAAAACTATCAGGCAAAACTTAAAGACCTGGACGGTATTCTGGTAGCTCCTGGTTTTGGGGAACGCGGAATAGAAGGTAAGATACAGGCGGTGCGGCATGCAAGGGAGTCGGGCATTCCATTTTTGGGTATTTGTTTGGGCATGCAAATGGCAGTAATAGAGTACGCAAGAAATGTTCTTGGTTTGGAGGATGCCAGTTCTACGGAAATGGCAGAGGACACCCTTAATCCGGTCATTAGTATAATGGAGGAGCAAAAAACCATCACGAACAAAGGCGGTACCATGCGTTTAGGTGCTTGGGACTGTGTATTAAAGGAGGATAGCCTAGTGCGGAAGATTTACGGTGGGGTAAAACAGATCAAGGAACGCCACCGCCATAGGTACGAGTTTAACAATACATATAAAGAGCAACTGGAAAACGCGGGACTGATCGCCTCTGGTATAAATAGTGAAACAAACTTGGTAGAAATTGTGGAGCTAGAGGAGCATCCTTGGTTCATAGGGGTGCAGTACCATCCGGAATATAAGAGTACCGTAGCAAACCCGCACCCTTTGTTCGTTGGATTTGTAAAGGCTGCCTTAGCGCATAAAAAGGCATAAAACAATGCCACTATGGCATATACTCCCTATTTGGGCATATATTTGCGCTTACGAAGAAGGGTTTTGAAGTATAAACCGTAAGATTACCATATTAACGAGATATTTTTTAGATGGAAGAAAAGAAAATAGATGTGAATTCTATAATCGGTTTCGTACTGATTTTTGGAATACTCATCTTCATGTTTTATCAAAACCGCCCAACACCGGAAGAGATAGCTGAAAAAGAAGCACAACAAGAACAGGTCGATGCCCAAGCGGCAGCGGTCGAAGCGGAAAGAGCAATACCCGTACCTAACGAAACACCGGTGTTGGATATAAACGATTCCACAGCCGTAGCTAGTTATAAAAGTCAGATCGGGGCATTTGGATTTACGGCACCAAAGGAAGGAACTACCGTTCTCGAAAATGACCTCTTATTTTTACGGATAGCCAATAAAGGTGGAACCGTAGTAGAGGCCAAAATGAAGAATTTTGTAACCCATGATTCCGTTCCCGTCTACTTGGTTAAGGACGGTAATTCGCAGTTTGGACTTACATTTTCTACAACGGACAATCGTGTGCTGAACACTAAAGACCTATTTTTTGAGCCTTCATTGAGCAATTCCAACGGAAATCAGGTTCTCTCCTTAAAGGCTAAAACATCCAACAGCCAGTATTTGGAATACCGATATGAAATGAGACCGGAGGATTACTTGGTGGATTTTACCATCAGGAGCCAAGGTTTGGACCGGGTCATTAGCAGTGGTAGGCCGGTTTCTCTGGATTGGGGGTTGAAAGCGATTCGACATTCTAAGAGTATCGAATATGAAAATAGGTATACACGTCTTACTTATAATCATGAGGATGATAAAATAAGTAAACTCTCCGAACGCAGTGATGACGAGGAGACGGAAGAAGACATTAAGTGGTTGTCTTACCGACAGCATTTTTTCAGTACTATTTTAGCTACAGATGAACCGTTTAAAAGTGGAGAGCTTTCTTCCAAAGATCTGGTAGAGGAAGAAAGCAGGACATTTGGCTTTACAAAAGAATACAGATCGGTTCTTCCATTGGAAATCAAAGGAGGGGAGCTGGTAAAAAACATGAAATGGTATTTTGGGCCTACCGATGTAGCCGTGTTGTCGGAATATGAGGATTTGGGCCTAGCGGATTCCATCCCTTTTGGTTGGGGAATCTTCGGGTGGATAAACAGGTATATTTTCACCCCTTTTTACTCCTTATTAGGCGGAATGTTTCCTGCTGGAATTGCGATTATCATTATGACTATTTTGGTTCGTTTGGCCATGTCTCCCGTAACCTATAAGTCTTATTTGTCGCAGGCAAAAATGAAGGTATTGAAGCCGGAGATAACGGAGTTGGGCGAAAAGTATAAGGACAATGCCATGAAAAAGCAGCAGGAAACCATGAAATTGTATGGCAAGGCCGGGGTAAGCCCTATGAGTGGTTGTGTGCCTGCATTTTTGCAAATGCCAATTTTCTATGCCTTGTTTATGTTTTTCCCGACTTCTTTTGCCTTACGTCAAAAACCTTTTTTATGGGCGGACGATCTATCTTCTTTTGATACTATTTATCAATTTCCAGAAGGTTTTTCTATACCATTTTACGGGGATCACGTTAGTTTATTTCCTATTTTGGCCTCTATCGCCATTTTCTTTTATATGATGATGACAACGGGGCAGAACATGCCAACACAACCTGGCATGCCCAATATGAAATTTATCATGTATTTGATGCCTTTTATGATGTTGTTCTTTTTTAACAACTATGCTAGTGGATTGAGTTTGTATTATTTTGTTTCTAACATGATTACCATTGGAATTATGTTGGTCATCAAGAACTTTATCCTGGACAATGATAAAATACATGCCCAGATACAGGAAAATAAAAAGAAACCAAAGAAAGAAAATAAGTTCCAGAAAAAAATGCGTGAGATGATGGAGCAAGCCGAAGCTCAAAAGAAGAATAAGTAAATTTCAATGGATTAATTCCTAAAAACGGCGAGGCAAATAGTTGATAATACTATTTGTTTCGCCGTTTATTTAGAATACTTAATGCCGGTACCTGATAGAAAAATGGTTGTTGTAAAACATTTACGAAAAAACTACGATGAAATTAATACTGAAAATATTCAAATGGATTGG
The DNA here is from genome assembly GCF_042676845.1 of Maribacter chungangensis. Taxonomy (NCBI): domain Bacteria; kingdom Pseudomonadati; phylum Bacteroidota; class Flavobacteriia; order Flavobacteriales; family Flavobacteriaceae; genus Maribacter; species Maribacter chungangensis. The sequence continues at coordinate 81,663 of NZ_JBHTHY010000007.1, read as the reverse complement.
TAAAATTTTAGCTGGATTTATAATCATACTGTTAACTTCAGGTTTATGCTTCAGATTATTTAGCTCAAAACCTGTTCCTCCTGGAAAATTAGTCGACGTAAATGGTACTAATCTTCATATAAGAGCAGAAGGTCAAAAAAATGATTTTCCAACTCTTATTCTTGAATCAGGTGCGGGAAATGATACAGACGTGTTTCATTGGATTGCCGAAGGTTTGAAAAAAAATATGAGAGTTATACGTTATGACAGAGAAGGAAAATGGTTTAGCGAACCTAGTGAAGACAGTATTAAACCAGAATTTTATGCTCGCCAATTACATTCGTTATTAGAAAAGAATGGAGAAAAACCACCTTATATTTTAATTGGTCACTCAATGGGTGGTCCGTATAATCGAATATTCAGAGACCTATATCCAAATGAAGTACAAGGAATGGTCTTTATAGACTCAAGTCATCCAGAACAATGGGAACGATTGACTGAAAATGGATTATTTGAAGAAAACCAAATTGGTCTCATAAAAACTCTTGCAGTTCTTTCCGATATGGGACTATTAGGAGTATATAATTCAATAAGCGATCCAAAATCTATAGATGAGGATTTACCAAAAGATTGTCAGAATCGTAAACGTAATCTCACTTCTTATTCGGGAAAAGTTTATCGTAGATATTTAAAGGAAAATAGCATAAATAATGCTATTCTTTCAAGAGCAAGTCAAACAAGCAAATTAGACTCATTGCCCGTTTTAGTTTTTACAGCAAAAAAACAGTATGGCGACCCTGAAATATGGTTCGAAATGCAAAAAGAATTGAAAAATTTATCTACTAAAGGAAAACATTTTTATATTGATGCAAATCACGGTTCCATAATTACAAAAAAAGAAAATGCCGAAGTAATTAATAAAGAAATACTTTTAATGAGTAAATCAATTAACTAAAAAATAAAAAACGTTTTACAACAACTGCTTATGGCCACGACCGTTCATAGTAATGCGGTGGTACGATCATAAGGCAATTAATCTCTTCTTTCCTAAAAGTGTTTTAATGCGTCTATAAGTAGAGCGTTATCGCTACTGCTGTCCGCCTTCTTATCATTTGGTCATAACCCGGAGGTATACAAAGTAAAAAGCCGCTACAATTTGTAGCGGCTTTTGCCATTGATTAAGGTTTGGTGTGGTAAGATTTGGGACGGTAAATATGCTTCTAAAATCCACCTAAAAAAAAATAGAGTTGTAAAGTGGTTGTATTTGTATGCTAACCTATCTACTTCTGTTGTTTAAAATGATTTCAAAAAAAAACCTCCCAAAAAATTGGAAGGTTTTATTATGTTTAACCAATATAAGTGAAGCTAGATTTAGTGTCCTGGATTTAGGATATCTACTATTTCTTGCGTTTGTAATACTTTGTCAACGATATGAACAATTCCGTTGCTTGCAATTACATCAGCTGTTGTTACATTGGCGTCTACGGCCGATTTATCTCTAATTTGTACACCATGGTTAAGTATGGCAAAAAGAGATTCTCCCTGTACCGTCACCAATTCTTGATGGTTGGAAAGGTCTGTAGAGGCGGCTGCACCCGGAACGACATGATAGGTCAATACCCTGGCCAATAATGCTTTTTCCTGAGCTGTATCAAAATCTGCAAGACTATGATAGTCATTACCCAAAGCATCCAATAAAGCTGCAAACGCCGCATTAGAAGGAGCGAATACCGTAAACGGACCATCGCCACTTAATACACCTACCAATCCAGCATCGGCTTGTATTAGGGCTTCAACCAATAGGCTAAGGTCCTGAACACTTTGCGCTGTCTCCACGATATTAGGTACTGGAGGGTTCAAGATATCCAATACTTCCTGAGGTAATAACACTTTGTTTATTACATGCACTACGCCGTTACTTGCTTTGATGTCCGCTGCTATTACAGCTGCGTTTGTTTCTGTTGCGTCTACGATATGTACCGTACCGTCTTTAATATTGATGCCAACATTTTCTCCCTGGAAAGTTTCGATGTTTTGTCCGTCGCTTAAATCTGTAGAAAAAGCTGCCGTGCCGGCTACCACATGATACGTCAATACTTTTACCAATAATGATTTTTCAGCTTCGGTATCGAAATCTGCAAGGCTGTTAAAATCATCTCCTAAAGCATTCAATAAATCAACAAAAGCCGCATTTGTAGGGGCGAATACGGTAAAAGGCCCGGTTCCGTTCAGTGTTTCCACTAATCCAGCATCGGCTTGTCCTAAAGCTCCGACGAGTAAGCTAAGGTCATCGGTTGCCACAGCTATTTCAACAATAGTTTGTAGGCTCATTTCAGCAAGCAGGTCCAGTACTTCCTGAGGTAATAATACCTTGTCGATGATATGAACTACACCGTTCGTTGCTTTTACGTCTGCAGCTATAACTGCCGCGTTAGTTTCAGTCGCATCAATAATATGTACCGTACCGTCTTTAAGATTGATTCCTACGTTTTCTCCTTGAAAAGTCTCTATATTCTGACCGTTGCTCAAATCTGTTGAGAAAGCAGCTGTACCGGCAACTACGTGATACGTTAATACTTTAACCAGGAGGGCTTTTTCAGCTTCCGTATCAAAATCGGAAAGGCTGTTGAAATCATCTCCTAACACATCCAATAAATCTGCAAATGCCTGGTTTGTAGGTGCAAAAACTGTGAAAGGACCATCACCGTTCAAGGTTTCCACCAATCCGGCATCAGCCTGAATTAAAGCATCTACCAATAAACTTAAATCATCGGTCGCAATAGCTGTATCTACGATACTTTTGAGTGAAAGAGTAGCAACAAAGTCTATGGCAGATTGTGGCAATAATACTTTATCTATTGTATGTGCTACACCGTTAGAAGCCATTATATCCGTAGCTGTAATATTCGCATCAGTACCGGAAGCGTCTCCAATTGTAAATGTGTCTCCGGACGCAATTATTTCTAGGCTATTCTCAGCAAGTGCCGTACCTACTGAACCAGGAGCTAAATCAGCAGCCATTACTTTAGCAGCGATTACATGGTATAATAAGATATCCTTTAATAAAGCCATTTCAGCTTCGGTATCAAAATCATCCAACCCATTGTAGTCGTCGCCCAACACTTCTAATAAAGCAACAAATGCATCGTCTGTTGGGGCAAATACCGTAAAAGGACCTTCGGAGGACAAAGTTTCTGCTAAGCCTGCCTTAATTACGGCCGCCTCTAGAATCGATAATGCTTCCGTAGCAACGACAACATCAACTAGGGTTCCCATCTCGTTTGTCATATCTCCGCTATTCAAAGCATCTATTATTGCTTGGGGCAACAAGACCTTATCGATAACATGAACAACACCATTACTTGCTTCTACGTCCGCTATCACCACTTTTGCGGCCGCCACCTCTTCTGCTTGTTTATCCTTAATGAAAACCCCACCTTCAAGACTTACGGTTACATCTTCCCCCTGTACGGTGGATATCATTTGACCACCGGATAAATCAGAAGATTTGGCAGCAACTCCACTTACAACATGATATGTTAATATGGTGGTTAGGATAGCTCTTTCTTCTGGTGTGTCAAAGTCTTCTAAAGAGTCAAAATCGTCAAGCGATTCTAATAATGCTGCAAATGCGGCATCGGTTGGAGCAAAAACCGTAAACGGCCCCTCTCCGCTTAGCGTTCCGATCAGGTCTGTACCTTCATTGTTGTCGGCGCTCGTCAATGCCGCTACGAGAGATTGTAATGCATCGTTACCAACTGCTGTTTCTACAATGTTTTTTTCGATCGCGGCTTTTGCGGTTTCATCATTTTCGTCGTTGTCACAAGACCATGCAACGAAAACGATCGCCAAGAGCGCGAGTAAGCTTTTAAAGGATACTACTTTTTTCATAATGTGTGTTTTAGGTAAATTGTTTAACTTATTTTTTATAAAATAAAACTATATAGACAATGTTGTTGTTTGGATATCTTTCAACAGTTACAAGTTTTTGTGGAGTCATCTTCCGGTTGTTGTTGATATATCGGTAATTTTTTAAACAGCACTACCTTTTTGTTTATTTATACTTAGGAGATGTGTAAAATTTAAAAGGGTTGCTTTTGTTTATTTAATTTTTAGATAAGTTTAACAAAATAGATATGATACTTCCTCTTTTTCGAATAATAGAAATAAAAAAGCCGCTGGTAAGAGCGGCTTTTAATTTCAATATTTGATACGATTTAGTTCGTTGTATCAGGAATCATCACTTTGTTAAGTACGTGGATTACTCCGTTTCCTGCTTGTACGTCAACAGCTATTATTCCTATATCCGTAGCTCCGGAGCCATCTGTTACATCGGCAATATTTGGATTAGTGCCGGGAAGGGTAATCGTAATGTTATCTCCTTCCAAAGAAGGCGCTACAGTAGCACCGTCTGCTGTTAAATCGCCGGATCTCACATTTCCACTAACTACATGGTGAAACAGTACATCCGTTAACAAGCTTTCATCGATATCTGCGACCTCGTTCCAATCCATATTGCTATCCAGCAAAGCTTTAAAAGCGGCATCAGTTGGAGCAAATACGGTAAAAGGACCTGCACCCGACAGTGTAGCTACGAAATCAGTATCTGGAGTTCCACTGGTCAACGCCGTTACTAACGGAGCAAAAGTTGGGTCTGCAACGGCAAAAGTTACAACGGTAGGAATATCGATTACCTCGCTTACAGCGTGCACTACACCGTTCGTAGCTACGATATCGAAGTTGCCTGCAACAACTCCCCCGGAACCGTTAAAGGTAACACCGTCGTCCGTGTTTATATACAAACTTAAATTATCACCGTCAGCATTGGCTGCTGCTGTATGGATGTAAGAATTGGTTAAGTCTGCGGAAAAAGCGGACGCGCCAACTACTACATGATTGGATAATACATTTGCGATTTCATTTGCATTTGGATTCTCAAAAGCCTCGAATGCACTATTTATTGGTGCAAATACGGTAAACTTTTCCTCGGTATTGGATAATAGATCTGTGAAGGTCGTATTGCCATCCGCGGTTAATGCACCTACTAAAGATGTTAGTGCACTATTAGCCAGCGCATGGTCTACTATGTTCGGTAATCCAATTACTGCATCTACAACATGAACAACTCCGTTTGTAGCTTTTATATCAGCTAACTCCAGATTAACATTAGATACTCCGTTTAATCTAACCCCTTCCGTTAGGTCTACGAACATACTCAAGTTTTTACCGTCTACACCTGCGGTAGAAGATGTAGGTACATATCCCGTTGTTAAGTCCGTTGAAAAATTTGCACCTGCAACTACGTGGTTCAGCAGTATTTGTGTAAGCACTGGTACTGGAACCGCGGCTAAATCGGCAAAGCCATTTGCAGCTAGGAAAGCATCAAAAGCATCGTTAGTTGGTGCAAACACCGTGAAGGGTCCATCGCCTGCCAGTACCGTGGGTAAATCACCGTCCGCGGCAACCAAGGCGGCAACTAAATTGCTTAAAGCCGGAGTTGCAATGGCCAAATCCGTAATTGAATTTAATAAAATTCCCTCCAACGCATCAATTGCTTCCTGGGGTAACAACACCCTGTCAATTACATGTACGATACCATTGGTGGCTTCTACATTTGCAGTTACCACGTTAGACGCTTTTCCCTCTGCGTCTATAAAAGCTGCACCTCCGTCTAAGCTTACCGTTATACTTTCACCTTGTAGCGTAGTAATAGTTTGCCCTTCTGTTAAGTCTGTGGACGCCAAGGCTGCACCGGAGGCTACGTGATAAGCTAGAATAGTTGCTAGTAGATCTTGAAGTTGCTGCTCATTAAAATCATCTAAAGATTGGAAACCGTCCAAACGACCCAGTAGCGCCGCGAAAGCATCGTTTGAAGGCGCTAGTACCGTAAAGGTTCCTGCTTCGTTACCCAAAGCAGCTATCAAATCATTGTTCGCACTTTCATCAGCTTTTGCCAATGCGGATACTAAGCTGGATAAGCCATTATTCCCTTGAGCGGTCTCTACTATGTTAGAGGGTTCTACGACGTTTACCACAGGTTTGTTGTCGTCACTGTCATCATCACAAGAAGCCGCAAAAATCAATAGAAATGCGACCAAAGTAGGTTTAAAAATTTTTAATAAATCTTTCATGGTAGTAAATTTTAAGTTAAATTGTTTAATAAAAAATATAAAAGTATAAACACAATAATTAATCTGTTTAAAGTTTTTGTTAAAACTTGATTTAATGTTTTACGATTAGTGTTTCACCTATATATAACTAATCTTTAGTATAAGCGTATGAATCTATAAACATTATTCTTATGATGATTAGTTTTCTAAAGGGTTGCGTTTGTTTATTTAATTTTTACAAAAGTTTAACAAAATAAAAATAAGCTTATGAATGGAATGTGACTGTTTTGTTCTTCGCCAAAAGTTTGAATTAATTATTGCAATGATTGGAGTAGCCTAGACACACAAGTGGAGTGTAACCATGTAATGTTGTATTTTTGTAGCGACAAAAGGGGTATATGAAAAAAGTAGTAATAGGATTGTCCGGTGGGGTAGATTCCAGTGTAGCCGCTTACTTATTAAAGGAACAGGGTTACGATGTTATCGGACTTTTTATGAAGAATTGGCATGATGATTCCGTTACCATTTCCGAGGAATGTCCGTGGTTGGAGGATAGTAACGATGCGCTTATTGTGGCCGAAAAATTAGGAATTCCGTTCCAGACCGTTGATTTAAGTTCGGAGTATAAGGAACGTATCGTTGATTATATGTTCCGGGAATATGAAATGGGGCGTACGCCAAACCCTGACGTCCTCTGCAATCGTGAAATTAAGTTCGATGTTTTTATGAAGATTGCCCTACAACTAGGGGCGGATTTTGTAGCTACCGGTCATTATTGTAGAAAAGGAGTTTTAAGCGATGAAGATGGCAACGAAACCTATCAACTTTTGGCAGGAAAAGATGGCAATAAGGACCAATCCTATTTTTTATGTCAGCTCTCCCAGGAGCAATTATCCAAAACCCTTTTTCCTATAGGAGGACTTACAAAGCCCCAAGTACGGGAAATAGCCGCTAAAATGGATTTGGTTACCGCGGATAAAAAAGATTCCCAAGGACTCTGTTTTATCGGTAAAGTACGCCTACCAGAGTTTTTACAGCAACAATTAAAGCCCAAAACAGGTAAAATAATTCAGGTGCCGGCAACTGTTCCGGTATATCAACGGGAAGTTCCCAAATTTGAAAACAAGGCCGAAGAGCTCGCGTTTTTTGCTGAAAAAGCGTCATATCGTGTAGAAGATGGCAGCATAGTAGGGAAACACCAAGGTGCGCATTATTTTACAAAGGGGCAGCGCAAGGGCCTTAACGTTGGTGGTACCAAGGAGCCTTTGTTCGTTATTGAGACCGATGTGAACGAGAACATCATCTACACAGGTGAGGGCAAATCACATCCAGGCTTGTACAGGCGCACCTTGTTCGTTAAGAATGAAGAGTTGCACTGGGTACGACCGGATTTGAGCTTGGAAGTAGATGAAGAACGTTCCGTATTGGCACGTATTCGATACCGACAAGAATTACAAAAAGCCACCTTGTATAAAGTAGATGTAGGATTGTACGTAGATTTTGAAGTGGCACAATCCGCCATTCAAGAAGGTCAGTTCGTGGCTTGGTATTTGGCCGATGAGCTGATAGGTTCAGGGGTTATTTCATAAAATAGATTGATTTGATATCCACTTAAGACGAGTAAAAGATGCGAAACAGGATAACGGCACTTTTTGATATTGACTACCCCATCATACAAGCAGGAATGGTATGGGCAAGTGGCTGGCGCTTGGCTTCCGCGGTTTCCAATGCCGGCGGTTTGGGTATCATTGGCGCTGGCAGTATGTACCCAGATGTGCTTAGGGAACATATTCAAAAATGTAAGCAGGCAACGGAGAGACCTTTTGCCGTAAACGTTCCTATGCTTTATCCGGATATTGAAAAATTGATGGACATCATTATAGATCAAGGTGTGAAAATTGTATTTACATCTGCGGGAAATCCCAAGACATGGATCTCTTATTTAAAGGAGAACGGTATTACCGTGGTACATGTGGTCAGTAGTGTTGCTTTTGCACTAAAGGCCGAAGCTGCCGGAGTGGATGCCGTGGTGGCCGAAGGTTTTGAGGCAGGCGGACATAACGGTAGGGACGAGACCACGACCTTGGTGCTGATTCCATCCGTAAAAGAGCAGGTGAACATCCCTTTGATAGCGGCCGGTGGCATTGGAACGGGCGAAGCCATGCTTGCCGCTATGGTTCTTGGTGCCGATGCCGTGCAAATAGGAAGTAGGTTCGTAGCAAGTGTGGAAGCATCTTCCCATCCACTTTTTAAAGAGAAAGTGGTGCAGGCCAAAGAAGGCGATACACAATTAACGTTGAAAGAATTAGCGCCAGTACGTTTGTTAAAGAACAAATTTTATGAAGATGTGCAAAATGCCTATGCCAACGGCTATACCCCGGAGCAGCTCAAACAATTGTTGGGTAGGGCGCGCGCCAAAAAAGGAATGTTCGAGGGCGATCTGGTGGAGGGCGAACTGGAAATTGGTCAGGTTTCGGCTTTGATCCATGAAATCAAACCGGCTGCCGAGATTCTTAACGAGATTCTTGCCGACTTTAAAAACGCTGTTGATAGGGTTGGTGATTTACGGCGGTTCTGAATTACGGTCTTAGTAGGATAACTATTTGCTTCGTTTTAGTATAATCGAAAGATTTTCTTATAATCCAAATCCTGATCTTTAAAAATCTGTGAAAATAACCTTGCAGTACACCTAAGGATATATGCAGCTATTACTATAATTAGGAACATTACGATTAAATTCAAGGGAAAAATATCGTTCATCTTAGCTGTAAGTAAAGACGCCTGTACCAGGTAAATCTCTAGGCATAGTCCACCTATTATTTTTATTGCAGCCCCAAATATTTTATGATTATAAATCTTCTTTAAAAACGCCGTGCCACCTAGTTTATAAAAATACATTGTCATTCCTAACAATGGTAAAATCGATATGATTTCTATCTCTTTTGGAATAATATTCTGTCTTGAGTAATATAGCATCGCATAGAATACCAAGATAGAAAGTATCAGAATAGCTAAGCTGCTACCAAAATTATGCGTAATTTTTTCCTGATATACCCCCGAAATGGCTCCTAAAAGCATAAATAGAAAATAGAAACTCCACCTAAAAAATGAATTATCACCATAGAATGAGGAATTGGAATCTTTATCAATCATAAAGAACCATATCATGACAGCTACAAACGATATAATACCACTCAAAATAAGCTGTTTTGACAATGTTTTATTTACTACGTAGAGAAAAATATACAATATCATTATACATGAAATAAACCATCCTCCTCCATAAAGGATAATTTCAAGCATGTTCTTAGAATTGTGGAAAAAGATAGCACTTAACAAGGCCCAAGCAAATACTGTTGGGTAGATTCTATTTATCCGTTTTTTATAAAATTGGTCAAACCGGCCTAGTGGTTTCAAAAATATAGTGAATCCCGAAGCAAAGAAAAAGAGGCAGTTTCCCATTGTTCCGCCTGTGGCTAAGGAACTAATCGGATATAATATTTCGAAACTCGAGTTGGTTATAAGCACGGCGGCAATAAACTTTATGACATCGATACTTATGTTTCTTTCTTTCATCTGTATATTGGCCATAACTGGTGTAATTGGTATAATTGGTTCACACTTAAACGTATAAAATGTTAAAAAAGTTGTATTTGACTTAGAAAATATAATTATTTTGCTTTACCAAAGTTGATTGCTGACAATATTCGATACACAATGCCAATGCACCAAAATTGATGTTTTAGTTCAATAATCGAGTGTTTAATTTTCCGTCAAGTGCCTGTTTTTATAAAAGGTCCTTCCTTTGAGAATGCCAAATAGCATCGTTCCCATATTGTATAGAAAATGACAAGATTTCTTATTTTCCAATCCAATCCAATCCAATCCAATACTTGCCAGTTAAAAACAAGTATGCTCTCTTGTTGACTGTTCTTTCCCTATAAGATTAGACCCCTTCTTGTTTTAGACTTCCTAAATACGCTACCAAATCCCTTAATTCCCTTTTGGAAATCATACGTCCCATGGCGGGCATGGAAGAAATTGAATTTTCCCGTTTGGCGATGCGACGTAGTGGTACTTTCATCGGCTCTGCTTCGGAGGTGCGTAAAAGCAGTTCGCTCTCACGTTCTTCTATGAGCACGCCCTGTACAACTTGTCCATCGTTGAGCGTAAGTGTAAGGGAACCATAACCGGGTGCCAATCTGGCACTGGGTTCGATTAGCGATTCTAAAATTTGCTCTCTTGTGAGGATATTCGCTATATTGTCCAAAGCCGGCCCAACTTCCCCACCTGCACCGTTAATGGCATGGCAACGAACACACTGCGCCGTAGGATTATTGTTATAAACACCACGGCCGCTCCACCAATTGCCACCATATAAGGTCTCCTGGTAGGATTCCGAGGTGTACCCCCCTTGTTTTAATTGCTCTAGTTCCGCAATAAGTGCTTCGTTTTCCGTCGCTTCTACAGCTTCCATTAGATCGAGCACCACGCCTTGGTCTATTCCGTTGTTGCTTGCCTTTTGGATAAGGTTGCTTAAAATGGCACTACTTTTTTCTTCGGAAAGGTCACCCAGTACGCCGAGCATACGCTGTTGCTCCCTTATAGAACCGTTTTTAAAAATTGGTCCTACGATACCGGGAAGCTTTTCTTTTGGGAGATCCAATTTGGTCAATAGGCCTACTGCGGCACTGCGTACCTCCATACTGGAATCTTTCATACCTGTGGCCATGGCATTTTCCATATCGGTAAATCCAAGGTTTCCTAAGGTACTGAGAATGGTAGAGCGCACTTTGGCCTCTTTGTTCGACTTAAAAATCGAAAACAGTTGGTTGTTGTAGGAATCCAAGCCCAAGGCACTTAATGTTTTGGATATTCCGATCAAGATTTCGGGGTCTTGGGTTTCGAGGAATTTTGGGATGTCCTTCTCTAATTTTTGTTTTAAAGGCGTCGCGTCCCTGTTTATTTCACCTCGGTAACGGCCGTCGACCCGATCTAAAACGGAAGGTTCTGCCCAAGTTCCAAGAGCGGCCAAGGCCTCACCTCGTAAAATGCTGGAAACATCATCGCGTTTTGCAAAACTAACGAGGTATTCCAGTTCTTTGTCCGTTCCAACTCGTAAGGCAGCGTTTATTGCTCTTCGTAACAAGGGTTCCGATGAGAAACGTTCTTCGTTCAAGGTGGCTGCCAGAGCGGGTAGTGCCGTTTCAATGGACCAGTCGTCGTTAATGGCCCGTGCCGTTTCCGTCACAATATATTCATCCGTATCCGAAAGAAATTGTGCAATTTCCGGATGCTGAAGTTTCCGCAAAACCAATACTGCGGCCAACCGAAGGCTTCTATTATCGTTGTTGGAAAGGGCAAGCATGGATTTTGTATCTCCTATGCGTGCCAAGGCCAGTACACCGGCATGTCGTAGATAGACATCCTTATCATTGTTTTCGACGATCATATCCAGTATGGGCTGCACGGCATTTTTTGCTTGTAGCCTACCGAGCGCTTGGGCCGCATAAAATTTAACACGGTCGTTGTTATGTTGTAATAAGGCAATCATGGTGTTTTCTGCGCCGGAATAGCGGACATCGCCCAAAACTTTCAATGCTTGCGCAATTATTTCCGGGTCCTTGTCCGACAAAAGCTTGGTTAGCGGGGCTGCTTTTTTGCTATCCCCATCGGCTATTTGGCCAATGCCCCAAATGGCATGTATTCTTGCAAGCTGGTTTGTTTCCTCCGTTATTGCCGTTTCAAGTGCCCGATAGCCCCAAAAGGTTCTTTTAGCAAGTTCAAATTGTGCTTTCTTGCGAATACGCATGTCTTCATAACGTAACAATTTCACCAAATTATCGGTGTCGTCATCCTCGTAATTATGGGTCATCAGTTGTTCTGTCTCTTTTCTTTTTGCCTCCAGGTCGTTTTCAGCATCGGAAACATCCAACTTCCAGATTCTTCCATAATTTTTAGTGCCCCAACCGTTGATCCAATCTGCAAGGAATAGGGAGCCATCCGGAGCAAATTGAATGCCCGTTGGTAGTACGCCGCTTAATATACTTTGGTCGGTATCCAGCTCAAAAGATGCTCCCTTGGGCTTTAGGTCAAAGGCCCATATATTGGAGCGGCTAGGGTCGCCCACGAATTCGACCAGAAAAAATTTGTCCGTCCACTTAGAGCCCAATGCGGTGCCTGGGTTGTAGACCATTCCAGTAGGGCCATTATGGAAATTCTGTAGGGGAGGGATAATGTAGGCGGCTTGGCCATCCCACCTAGGTTTAAACAGTTGTTCGTCCATCCAAACGTTATAACCGTTATTTTTCTCATCGGTGTATTTTCCGTATTGCCAGTTGGCGCGCCATCCGGCATCGGAACCTTCTACGATATGTACCAATCGTTCGCTTTCACCAGCGTGGTCACCGTCGTTATCGGAGGAAATAATATTTCCGTAAGCATCGAAAACAAATTCATGCGTATTTCGCAGACCATGGGCAAAAACTTCAAAATTGCTGCCATCGGGATTACTGCGAACAATGACGCCCTGATTGGGATATTTATGGTTGATGCCCTCTTGATCGGTAAGGTTCATGCCAATATCACCAATGCTCCAATAGATTTTCCCATCCGGACCTTCCGTAGCACCGGACATCCCATGACCTCCAAAACCAATGTGGATCGCAAAGCCATGGGCAATATTGGTTTTGTCGTCCAAAACAAGGTCGTTATTGGAATCCCTTAGGCGGTACATATCCGGGCCTATGCCAACAAAAACATCATTATCGCGAACCAAGAGTGCTCCTGCAACATCGTTTATTTCATCGTTAAAATCATTGAGTATTCGTGTAGAAACATCGGCAATGCCATCCTTGTCGGTGTCCTGTAGCATCCACAATTCGTCTTTTTCTACGGTAAGATCGCGCCAATCGTGAATAGAATCCTTGTTGAGGTCTTTTAGCCAGTCATTTTCATTACTTCGTTCCGTAGCAAAGGTTTCGCGCAGAAATGCCCTTCTATCTTCAACTGTCTGTAGGGCAATGGACGGAGTCATCCAGTCCCTGTGTCCCCTAATATCAAATTCGGAATTTTTTTGCCTGTTGGTTCTGGTAACATAAACGTTACCGTATTTATCAATATCCATAGCAATGGGATCAGGTGCCAAGGAATCCGTTGCCCAGAGGCTCAGTTCCAATCCGTCTGCCACTACGGCAGAAACACTTTTTCTTATGGCTTGTGAACGCTCCAGAACAGTTGTGGAGTCTTCGTATACCGTTAGTGGATTTTCTTTCGGTTTTTTTGTTTCGCAGGATGCTACAGCGATTAGAAAGGCTAAGGGCATCAAGGTTTTGGATACTATCTTTTTCATTAGGTGGTATTTGGTACGCTAAAACGGTTAAAAGTAGTAATTATCAAGGAAAACTGGTGTAAGGCCACTAGGAAATTCGTGTATAGTTTTCATAGGGCAATTTCTAACTTAATGCTATCTTTGAATGAAAATAATTACGGTTATGAAAAAAATATTTGCTGGCTCAGTAGTGCCATTCATTATTTTAGCGGTTTTGGGAATTGGTAAAATGAATGCACAGGAATCGTCTTCCTTAGAAGGTGCTTGGAACCTCACGGTTTCTTACGAAGGTAAGGAATTGCCGTCTTGGTTGGAAATTAGAAAATCGGGCATGAATACCCTAATAGGAAGGTTTACTTATGCCATGGGAAGCGCTAGACCCATAGCGGAGGTTAAAAAATTTGACGATGTATTTTATTTCTCTATTCCGCCGCAGTGGGAGGAAGGTGCTTCCAATATGGAGTTTAGGGGTAAAAGGACAGGAGATGGTTTAAAGGGAACCATGGTTTATACCGATGGAAAAACATACGAATGGACGGGAACAAGGGCTCCAAAGTTACCGGTAACGGACAAACCTAAATGGGGCAAGGCCCAAAAACTTTTTAATGGTAAGGATTTATCCGGATGGAAAGCGGATGGCGATAACCAATGGAAGGTAAAGGACGGAATTTTAACCAGTGACAAATCGGGTGCAAATTTAATTTCGGAGGAAAAATTCACCGATTTTAAACTACATGCGGAATTTAGATACCCTGAAGGCAGTAATAGCGGTTTGTATCTAAGAGGGCGCTATGAAGTGCAAATAGCGGATAACAAAGGTTCAGAAGCATCCGATATATTGTTCGGAGGCATTTATGGTTTGCTTACGCCCAATCAAATGGCGGCAAAAAGTGCCGGGCAATGGCAAACGTACGACATTACTTTGATAGGTAGAAAAGTGACCATTGTAGCCAATGGGAAAACAATAATTTCCGAGCAGAATATAGCGGGAATGACCGGTGGTGCCTTGGATAACGATGAGGCCGCTCCAGGTCCTATTATGATTCAGGGCGATCACGGCCCCGTGGAGTTCAGGAAATTGGAAATAACCCCAATTGCGAATTAAACTTTTATCAAAAAAGCAAGTAAATACGTGAATTACTTCCGTGTGATTTTACGGTTCGTTTTCTTGCGAATTCCTTATTATCCTGCCTCGAAGTTAATTACGGTTTAGCGGTTAGTTTAGCAACAACGGCCAAGGCCTTCTCTTTTTCGTCTTGGTTTACGTGAAGTTCTATATTGCCCAGCATGGAAGAAGCAAAACCTGCAAGTCGTGCGGATTCTCCTTCGTCTTTGCAAATGGGCGAAATACCTAGTTCCAATAGTTCCAACTCAATTCGTTTTCCTATTATGGCATTGCCGCTATAAATTTTTATGTAGTTCGATTCCATAGTTTTGTTTTTTAGTTATGTAGCAATGGTTTTTAAGGCATCGACTAGCATATCAATATCCTTTTTGGTTATGAAAATGGCAAAGGACAAACGCACGGCATTCAATCCAAATTTGGTCATAGGTCTAGAATCTATTCCGTAGTGATCAAAAAGCATAGTTTTAACATCTTTCACGTCTTTTTCTTTTAGTTCCACTACCTGTATTCCTGCGGATAGTTCGTCGTTGGATGGCGTTTTAAGAATAATACTATCTACGTCCTTTATTTTTGCTAAGAAATAGTGTTTTAGTTCATAGGTTCGGTTATGGATAATAGCGCCGCCAATCGTATTTCTGTAATCAATTGCCGCGCCCAAGGCCAAAAGTTCCGGAAGATTTCTCGTGTTATAATTCTCTAGCCGTCTAATGCTATTGTCTTTGTAGCCGCGTGCCACGATCAAAGGCTTTAGCAGCGACTGTTTTTCTTTCTTGGCATAAAAAATACCGATTCCCTTTGGGGAAAATAGCCATTTGTGCGCGCTTACCGTATAGAAGTCGCAATCCATTTCTTTTAAATTGGTCTCTACCATTCCGGCTCCTTGCGCACCGTCTACCGCTACTAAAATTCCGTGCTCATGGGCCATTTTTGAAATTTCCTTGATGGGCAGCATCATGCCATTGGTGTTTACGATGTGGCATAAGGAAATCACTTTTGTTTTCGGGGTAATCGCATTTTTAAAAACACTAACAATCTCCGCTTTTGTTTTTGGTAAGATCGGAAGCACCGGGCGAACCAATTTTATCCCTTTTTCTGCCTGCCAAACCGTCCATGGTGCTACGGCACTGGTATGCTCATGATCAGCAAGGATGACTTCATCGCCTTTGTTCAGTGCCAGACTACGGGCAATAAGGTTCATGCCTTCCGTGGTATTATGGATCAGTGCTATCTCTTCTTCGGAGACGGAGAAAAGATCAGCTACTTTCTTTCGGGTAGCTTCTTTTTCGGTCTCCCAACCGCCCCACATATATTTAGAAGGGAAATCATCCAAGGTATTTCTAAAGGTATTGGTTGCCTCCCTAATGGGCAGTGGACAGGCGCCCAAAGAGCCATTGTTAAAATAATGGACGCCTTTGGCGAATCTAAACTGGGAGGCCACCGTTTCCCAATAGGCTTCGGTGTTTTTGTTCCTAAATTGTTTAAGGAGTGCTAATGAAGCTTGTATCGGTTGGGCGCTAGTTGCCCAACTCTGGGCAGGTAAGGCTAGGCTGCCCGCAACGCCAACACCTACATTTTTTAGAAATCTTCTTCGCTTATTGTCCATAGTATTAAAGATACGGATTTACCCTCTTAATACGGTTTATGAAGTGGGGCAAATTAATTGGTGTCCAATTCTAGATTGGTGCGAATTAAATTGGAATTTCCTTTCGCTATGAGCTTGGTCTTATCGCTGTTCCATAACAGACATTCTGCGTTCATGATCTGTTTACCCTTTTTAACGACCGATGCTTGGGCAATAACTACATCTCCTTCTTTTGCCGGAGCAAAATAGTCCACATGTAGGTTTACCGTGGTATAGGCGTGGCTATTGTTAAGGGAATACACCGCAGCACCCATTGCGTCGTCTATGATGGCGGCCGTTATACCTCCATGCAGTATGTGTAATGGGTTGGTCATTTCTTTGCGAATGGTATGTGAAAATTCCAGCTTTCCTTCTTCTGCGCGTATTAAAGTAGGATTCATCCATTGCATTAAAGGAGAAATGGAATCGGAAGAATCTTTCCCAATTTTAGAGCTTAAAAATGCGAGTATTTTGTTCATAACGGACCGTGGATTTAAAAGTGCTATTGTTTTTAATATAAGGGTTAAAAATACAATTTAAGCTAGGAACGGAATCCTTAAAGGATACTTTTTAATATAGCTATGTATGAACATAGTTACATTTCAGGAGAGATTTTCTACACTTCGGTAGTTCCTATTGGGATAGGTTTGGCATCCCCTTCATTTTTGTGGCATCAATTAAATTAACATCCATGAAACAAGTAGTATGTATCCTGGCTTTTATAGTAAGCATCCCTTTTATGAACGCACAGCAGATGGTGTCCGGAACCGTAACCGATACGAAAAAGAATCCTATTGCCGGTGCCAATGTCTATTTAGAGGGTACCTATGATGGCGGAACTACAAACGACAAAGGGCAATTTCGTTTTGAAACCACTGAAACGGGAAATCAAAACTTAGTGGTTTCCATGATATCTTACGAACCTTTTATGCAGTATGGCGATGTGTCATTTTTAAACGATATGAAAATTGAACTACGAGAAGCCATCAATCAGCTAACGGGGGTTACTTTGACCGCGGGTACTTTTGAAGCCGGTGATAATTCAAAAGTTTCGGTTTTAAAACCGCTGGATATTGTTACCACCGCGGGGGCGGCAGGGGACTTCGTTGGTGCGCTACAGACTTTGCCGGGTACCTCTAATGTAAGTGAGGACGGTCGCCTCTTTGTTAGGGGCGGACAAGCAGGTGAAACACAAGTATTTATTGATGGTCTCCGAGTTTTTCAGCCCTTTAATGCCACTGCCAACAACATCCCCACCAGAGGTCGATTTTCCCCGTTTCTTTTTAAGGGAATTACCTTTAGTACCGGTGGTTATTCTGCCGAATATGGCCAAGCACTCTCTAGCGTGCTGTTATTGAATACGACCGATGAGCCCGACCAAGAGAAGACCGATATTTCTGTACTATCCGTTGGGGCAGGTTTAGGCAGGACGGAAATTTGGGGAAACAAATCGGTAAGTGTAAACGCACAATATATCAATTTGGCTCCTTATCAATTCATTATTCCCAATGAGCAAGGCGCACGCTGGAACAAGCCTTATGAGTCCTTTTCTGGCGAAACGGTATACAGAAGTACAACGAACAAGGGTATGTTTAAATTTTACACCGGATTCAATCAGGCAAATCTTGATGTGGATCAGGAGGATATCAATTTTGATGATTTTGTAAATTTCCGATTAAGGAACACCAATTTATATGCGAATACTACCTACAAACATTTCTTGGACAAGGAATGGACCTTAACCGCTGGGGCAAGTATTTCTTCGGATCGAAATGATATCGGTTTTGAACAAAATAATAGTACCGCCAATGAAACAGCGGGACATTTAAAACTAAAGGTGAAGAAAAACTTTAGTAACCGCTTTCAGTTGAATTTTGGTGGGGAGCATTTCATCACCGATTATCAGGAAAAGTTTCAAGCGCCGGATGGGTTTCGGTTCGATTCCGGTTTTCGTGATAATTTAAGTTCCGCTTTTGCCGAGGCGGATATTTTTCTAAGCAATGATTTTGCAATGAAACTAGGGCTTAGGGGAGAGCACTCTAGTTTTTTAGCCGATACAAATATGGCTCCAAGGGTTTCCATAGCCTACAAGAGCGGTGATAAAGGTCAGTTTTCGTTGGCTTATGGCGATTTTTATCAAAACCCGCTGTCCGAATCCCTAAAGTTTGATAGGACTTTGGATTTTGAAAAGACCTCGCATTACATTTTAAACTATCAATACCTTTCCGATGGAAAGACCTTTAGGGCAGAGGCCTACTACAAGGACTATGACGGACTCGTAAAATTCGATACAGAAATGCCACGGTTCAATTCAACCTTTAATAATCTCGGTAGTGGTTATGCTGCCGGCATAGATGTGTTCTGGAGGGATAACAAGAGCATCAAAAACCTGGATTATTGGGCCTCTTATTCCTATTTGAACACGAAACGCGACTTTAGAAATTTCCCTGAACAAGCCAGGCCTAATTTTGCCCCTGCGCACAGTCTTTCTTTAGTTACCAAATATTGGGTAGAGGCTTGGCGTTCACAAATAGGGATTTCTTACAATTACGGTTCCGGAAGGCCTTTCAACAACCCTAATACCCAAGAATTCTTGGCAGAAAAGACCAGACCTTTCAAAAGTTTGAATATGAATTGGGCTTATTTGATCTCACAACAGAAAATACTGTTTTTCTCGGTAAGTAATATTACAGGATATAAAAATGTGAACGGCTACCAGTATGCAAATACGCCCAATATGGATGGTGTTTTTGACCGTCGCGCCATACGGCCTACGGCAGATGCTTTTTTTGTCGTAGGATTCTTCTGGACCTTAAGCGATGATAAGCGAAGTAATCAGTTGGACAATTTGTAAAGCTAAGACTTTCGATGGGTGTACCAATAGTCCAAGCCATATTTTCCAGAACCAAAACCTAGGTAAAACAATCCGATACAAAAGAATAAAAAGGTAGGGAGTATGCTCCACGTATCGTCCCATTCCCTAAAATATATCGTTACGGCCATTACAGTTGTTATAAAAAAGGCGGTTATTCGGGTATTGAGACCCAATACCAACAAAATACCGCCAAAGGCTTCCGTAAATCCGGCAGACCAACTAAATAGTTCTGGCATTAAGTTGAACGGTGCGCCAAATTCGTTTACTTTGAGAACGAACCAATCCGCTACTTCAAAAAGCGCTAGTTCTGCGGATTTAGGCGACCATGGCGTCCCAAATTTTACCGGAGCATAGACAAAGGCCAAAAGAAAACCTGCTATGATCCTGGGAACCAATAAAATACTATTGGCCAAAAAGCCATCAACTTGAAACGGAGTGAGGATTTTTTTGAATTGATAGGTGAAGTACGTCATCTATATCCATCGGTTTAAATGAACATGGTCAGTGTTAATTTAAAGCTAGTAAATTTCAACTTAAAAGTTAAACAAAACCATCGTTTTTTTAACATAATTGCTATCAATTATAATACTGCCTAAACCGATTATTTTGATGTTATGCTCAAAGGGGCTAGTTCTTGTGATTTTGGGAGTATGTTTGTTTTAAAAAGTGTTTGATCTTTGCTTTCTAAAATTGTGTACTAGGTTCAATGCTAGCCGGATGTTTATTGTTTAAACACTTTTCCAAACCCGCTCAATGAGTTTTTTTGTCGCTTTTATACCAGCTTCCTCGCTCATGCCATCGCCTTCATACTCAATACCTATATGACCATCAAAATTGGATTCTTTGACCATTTTAAGCAGTTTAGGGTAATCTACTACGGTGTCGTAGCCGTTCGCATCAAAATTATAAGCCTTTGCGCTTACTCCTTTTGCGTAAGGCAACCACTCTTTTAAACCTGCTACGGGTGAATAGCTGTTCGCACAGTTTTGTGCCTCACTGGTGCCGCCCCATTCCGCACTCATACACCAATTTCCAAAATCGGGCAGGGTGCCTAAATAGGGGTTGTCCACTTGTTTTAGAATACCTGCCATATATATGGCGTTGGAGGTGTGCAGGCCATGGTTTTCTAAAAGCACATGTATGTTTTCTTTTGCTGCATATTCTGTTAAACGGCCTAATCCGTCAACAAGGGAAACTTCCAGTTCATCTGGTGAACCGTCTCCAAAAGCGTTTACTCGGATAGAATGGCAGCCAAGTATCTTGGCCGCATGTATCCATTTATAATGGTCTTCTACCGCTTTTTTACGCTTAGCTGTCTTTAAATCACCCAAATGCTCGGTTTCGTCTACCATTATTAACAAGCTTTTTACCCCGCTGTCTTCCGCCTTTATTCGCATTATGGACCAAAAACTTTCATCGGTGGCCTTTTCCTTATAAAAGGAATTTACGTATTCTATAGCGTCAATATCAAAAGTATTTTTAGCTATGGCAGCAAAATTTTCAGCATCTAGTTCCCCAGCAAAAAAGGCTTTGTTCAAGGACCATTGTGCAAGGGAAATTTTCAACTCTTTTTCTAATAAGGTGTTTGATTTGGCAAAAATAAATTCATTTGAAAGTCCTAGTGCCAATGCTCCCAAGCTTGTTTTTCTGATAAAGTTTCGTCGTGTGTTCATTTTATTTCGCAATGATTTAATCTATTTTTATTTTCATGGCTTCTGCCACGGCAATGGCTTGGGAATCCCTTTTTTCCAGCTCCTTAATAATCCTAGGATGGTCCCGTTCCCTGCCTTGCGATAATTTCTTGGCCGCCTGAATATTGGTAATTTGTATTTGAAACCCAACAACTCCTTTTACTTGGCGCATGGTTTTTGGGGATAGCTTGTCTATAGAAATAGGACACTCGGAATACTGTTCGTATTTGTCCACCAATTTGTGCATAGAAGCTATAACTGCCTGCTCATCTATTATTTTAAGTTTTCCATATACATGTACCGCAATGTAGTTCCATGTAGGTACTTCTTCGTCAGCGTACCAAGAAGAGGAAACATAACTATGTGGGCCATTGAAAATACAAAGTACCTCAGAGGTTTCCGAAAACTCTTTCCATTGCGGATTGGCCTTGGCGATATGACTCACTAAAATATCGTTTCCTTGGTCGTCCGTATCCAATTCCAAGGGAATATGCGTAGCCCAAGGTTTTCCATGGACCTGACTTATTAAGATGCCAAAGCTGTTATCCTTTATAAAGTTGCGGACTTCGGATAGGTTTTCGTTTTTATACTTTTCGGGTATGTACATAGGTTTAGGTCAACTGGTGTAACGAGAATTATCCATCTAAGAGAATGCGCGTTACCATGAAGGTTTGTTTACATCAATTAAAGCTAAGTTTTGCCAAAACAGGCAAATGATCGGAAATATGTTTGTTGTTTTCCATGCGGTCATCAATATGGATATAACTTTCGACCTTTAGTCCATCCGTGAAAATATAATCGATTCGGCTATCTAGATTTCTGGTAGCATCAAAACCGCTAAACGTACCTGTAGGGCCATAAAAGGATTTGCTTGTAACTGCTTGTCCATCCGAGAATAGTTGTAGCAAGTACTGTATGGGAGCGGTTTCCGGAGTAAGGTTTAAGTCGCCCATGAGTACTAAACCCATATTATCTTCCATTTGTTCTGCGATTTTTTTTGCAATAAGCCTAGCGGAGTTTGCCCTGGCCTCCTCACCAATATGGTCAAAATGAGTGTTGAACACCATTACTTTTTGTTTAGAAGCTTTGTGTTCAAAAAGACCGTAGGTGCAGATACGTTCCATGGAGGCGTCCCAACCTACGGAAACTTGCTCAGGTGTGTTAGAGAGCCAAAAGGTATTACTGCTCAAAACATCAAAAGTGGTAGTGTCATAGAAAATTGGGGAGTATTCCCCTTTTTGCTTTCCATCATCCCTGCCTATGCCAATATAATTATGAGCAGGCAACTGTTCGTCTAAATATGTTAATTGATGGTGTAATACCTCTTGCATACCAATAAAACTTGGGGCATAATGGTTTATGAGTTTTACCATAGCTTGTTTACGGTCGTTCCAGTTGTTTACCGTATCCTTAACGTTGTCGTATTTAATATTGTAGGACATGGCCTGGAATTCCTGTGCCATTAAGTAGGGACTCACCATCAAAGAAACAATAATCAAGAAATTTTTCATTGTAAACTTTTTAGAAGTATTATTCTGAATACTTGCTTTTGAATATAATTCAGGGTTAATGATACTAATTTTGTTGAGCATTCCTTTCTTTTGAGCCTAAGATAATTGTTTTAAAGCGTTGTAAAAAGAACAATTATTCAGTTTTTAAACTAGAATTTTAAAAAACGGGCTTTTACCGTTTGGCTCTATACAAAAAAAGGTTTCTAGAATTTTGAAAGCCGTTCGCACCCTAAAGGCTTTACATTACATACTAGCATTTGTTCGTTACAGCGAGTTTTGTAAGCATTCTATTTTTTTTGAACAAACCACATATCTATCTCTCCTTTGCCCTTTGCGTTTATTTTACCCCTATGGGTGAAACTGAACGCAGGATTGTCCTTAATAAGTTCATAGGTGTACTGCGAAATATTTACTTGGCCAACTGCTCCGCTGCTCTCCATTCTTGCTGCGGTGTTTACCGTGTCTCCCCAGATGTCATATTGAAACTTCTTAACACCAACGATACCTGCAACAACAGGCCCGGTATGGATGCCTAAGCGCATTTCAAAGGTAAATCCGTCAGTAGATTCTTTTTCGGCAAACCGTTTTGTCATGTAGGTTTGCATCGCTAAGGCTGCCAAAACTGTATTGTCTACAGAATCTTCTGACGGTACCGGTAGCCCACCAGCGGCCATGTAGGCATCGCCTATCGTCTTAATTTTCTCAATGCCATGCGTTTCACAGATTAAATCAAAGGCTTTAAAGCAATTGTTTATTTCGCCTATTAATTCTTTTGCGGTTAGTTCTGCTGATTTTTCAGTAAAACTTTTAAAATCCGTAAATAAAATAGAGACCATGTCAAAATCGCGGGCGGCCGCTTCCCCTTTGCTTTTAAGCTCTTCTGCAATTTCCGCGGGTAATATGTTCAGGAGCAGACTTTCCGAGCGATCTTTCTCTTTTTCTATGATTGCGCGGGATTTTTTTACATATCGCCATCTCGTAAAGAATCCAATGGCCAGTATAAAGAATATGAGTCCAACGGCTATCGCAATATTCCGGTTCGTATCTTTTTCCTGCACCTCTGTTCGGTGCTTCATTTCAATTTGTAAGTCTTTTTCTACTTGTACCAGGCTGTCTTCCATTACCTGTTTGGAGAATTCCATTTGTTGCAGTTTAATGGACGTTTCTTCGGTTTTTATACTATCCGATATCCTGATCATTTGTTCATGATAGGCCAAGGCCACTTTCGTGTTTCCCATATCCCTATACGCTTCGTAAAGACATTCGCAAGCGTAATCTTGCCCGCTCAAATCGCCTATTTCTTCTGCCAAGGCTAAACTTTTTTTACAGTAGGTTATGGCTTTCCCATTATTCCCAAGGTTCAGATAGATGTCTCCAAGTGTACCTAAAGTGACGCTGCTGCCTTGGAGATGATTTATACTTTCGCTTAGTTTTAAACTTTCTTGTAAGTACTCAAGTGCCTTATCTTCGTTTTTTTGATTATAGTATACATTTCCAATACCGGATAATGCTACGGCAATGCCTAGTATGTCGTTTCGTATTTCATCAATGGCCAAGCCTTTTTCATAGTATTCAAGGGCTTTTTCAAAATCCTCCTGCTCCGCATATAGGTTTCCGATATTGATGTATTGGGATGAATTTCCCATTTCGTCATTAAGCTCTTTCGTGGTCTCCAAACTTTCTAAATAATAATTTAAGGATTTTTCATAATCGCCTTGTGCCAGATAAATACTTCCAAATTCATTATAAATATTGCTAATACCTTCTATATCCTCTAATTCTTCATAAATTGTAAAGCTTTTTTGGTAGTATTTCAATGCATTTATAATGTCCGAATTATCATGGTAAATGTATCCGGTCCTAAGCAAAATGTCTGCCGCCCCAAGTTTATACTTTATTTTTTCGGCAATTGTAAGTCCTTCTTCATAAGAAGATAATGCCTTGGGATAGTTTCCCATTCTAGAATAAACATAGCCTCTAAGCAAAAGGGCGTCAACTGTTCCTTCACCATATCCTTTTTCTTTTGTGAACTGGTATAAACGATCGGTAAGCACTATGGCACTATCGGGTTGGCTGTGGAAAGAACCCTCTTGGATGTAATCTTTTAGCGCTAAGGCACGCGTGGAGTCCGGTTTACTTTGATCTTGCCAGATTCTGTATAATGAGTCCAACTTTACTTGAGCGGAAAGCGCCCCTTGACAAAACAGTAATAGCAAGAACAATTTTTGACTGTTCTTGCTATATTGAAATAATGGGCTACTGGGTTTTCCTAATTTCAATTGAATGGGTTTAGTTACTACGTTAACTGCCCATTTTGACAAGGCAGAACTATAGGGGACGGTTACTTTTGTTCCGTTACTCCTTATACTTCTCGAACCAAGCCAAAATCCCTGCTATCTTGGCAATAAGGTTGCTTGGCCTATTGGCAATACCATGGGATGCTCCCGGAATACGGACCAAGGCCGTTTCCACGCCTTCTAGTTTTAAGGCGGTATAGTATTGTTCGGATTCCGCAATAGGCGTACGGTAATCTTCTTCGCCCGTGAGCAGCATGGTAGGTGTGGTTACATTGGCCACATAGTTTAAAGGGGAACGCTTAAAGTAGCTATCCGGATCCTCCCATGGTTTTTTTCCGAACCAATATTTGGAGAAAAACGCCGCGCCGTCCGCATACAATACAAAACTTGCCCAATTGATAACGGGCTTGGCTACTACGGCAGCTTTAAAACGGTCCGTTTTGCCCACGATCCATGCGGTAAGCACGCCACCGCCACTGCCACCGGTAACAAATAAATTGTCGGTATCTACATAGCCTTTTTCTATTACGGCATCTACACCGCTCATCAGGTCGTCATAGTCGTTGCTGGGATAGTTGTGGTGGATAAGATTTCCAAATTCCGAACCATAACTGGTGCTCCCGCGCGGATTGGCGTACAATACCACATACCCTGCCGCTGCAAAGGCTTGAATTTCTGCGGAATACACATGGCCGTAGCTGGTAAAGGGACCGCCATGGATTTCTAGGATAAACGGATATTTTTTGTTCGGGTCAAAATTGGGAGGTGTTACCACCCAGCCCTGTATGTCTCGCTGGTCGTGCGATGATTTCCACCAGAGTTCTTCTACATTGCCTAAGTGCCTAGCGGAAAAAAGGTCGTCGTTTACGAAGGTGAGTCGCTTTGTTCCTTTTTTTGTCTGTACGGCCAGATCTGCTGGATGCTCCGTGGTTCCTAAGGTATAGGCGATAGCACCATTTTTAGCCACCGTGTAGGTGCCTGAATTATAGGGCCTGCCTAGGGAGAGTCCGCCTACCTTGCCCACTTTGTCCGTTACCTTGCCTGTGAGCGAAATATGCGCAATTTTAGTTTCGCCCTTATCGTCGTACTGAAAGAAAAGCCCTTTCCCGTCGCCGGCCCATTGGATATTGGAAATGTTGCGGTCAAGATCTTCGGACAAAAGCGTCGGGGTTCCACCGGAAATATCACGCACGTATAGTTGGCTCTGTTGGTAGCCTAACAGTTTATCGTCCAGACCGGTGTAGGCCATTTTGGTACCGTCGGGAGAAATTCTTGGAGAACCGTCCGGGCCATAACGATCGGTAAGTGCGGTTACGCTATGGTCATTTAAACTAAGGGCATAAATCTCACTATCGTTGGGTTCAAAGGCTTCATCGGGATTAAAATTGGCCGAAAAATAAAGGGTTTTACCATCTTTGGACCATTCTGGCGCGCCGTGGTCAAAATCCGTTTCGGTAAGTTGTTTTGGTGTTCCGCCGTCAATGGACAGGGTAAATAACTGCGTATGTCCCCCTTTTATATAGCCTTGGCCATCCCCTCTATAATTCAGTTTATCTATGTACGTAGGCGGTGTGTTCCATTTGGCGCCTTCTGGTTTAGCGGGCATTTTTATGATGGATTCCTCCGCTTTGGGCACGAACATGGTAAATGCAAGGTAACGGTCGTCCGGTGACCAGCTTACCGCACCGGGTACTTTGGGCGTGTTGGTGAGCGGAGCAACTTCTTTGGAGTCCATCCACATCACAAAGAGTTTCATACGTTCGTCTTGCCGGTTGGATTTGAAGATGATCTTATCGCCTGCGTTGGACCAACGTGGATAAAAGTCGTTCTGGTTCCCGGTGGTGAGGGGTCTGTTGTTGGAACCGTCGCTGTTCACCAACCAAATATTGGATAAATTTTTATCCGTCATAATATCCTTAAAATTCCGAACGTAGAGAATTTGACTCCCGTCCGGCGAAATCTGAGGGTCGGAAACATACTCCATATTAAAAATATCGGTCAGTTGAAGATTGGTTTTGGTCTGACCTAGAACAAGGCTTGAGGTAAACAGGAATAAAATAACTAATGGACGCAACATAAGGGTAGTTTTAAAGATTGTTTAAGTATGCCATGAAGGTAACGAATTACTCGAAATAATTTTAGAACTTTACGGATATATAAGTAAGTTAAAATCAGGAGATATATGAAGGTTTTATTTATAGGGGGAACAGGGAATATTAGTTCGGCATCCAGCCGATTGGCCGTTGAAAAGGGCATGGAACTCTTTTTGTTGAATCGCGGAAATTCAAAAACGACCATCAACGGGGCAACGCCCATTATAGGGGATATCACCAAACCCGAAACGCTAACGGAATTAAAAAAGCACGAATGGGATGTGGTGGTGAATTGGATCGCTTTTACCCCGCAAGATATTGAACGCGACTTGGCCCTGTTTAAGGGGAAGACCAAGCAATATATTTTTATCAGTTCCGCTTCATGTTACCAAACTCCTTTAAGTTATCCCGTTATTACCGAATCTACCCCAGTATCCAATAATCTCTGGGACTATTCCCACAATAAAATTTTGTGCGAACAACGTTTACAAAAAGCGTATACAGCCGAAGGTTTTCCAATGACTATCGTTAGGCCATCATTGACTTACGACACGGTAATTCCTGTCGCTATTGGTGGTTTTGATAAGTATAATATCGTTGACCGAATCAAAAAAGGCAAGGAAATCATTGTTCATGGAGACGGTACTTCCTTGTGGACCGTTACCCATGCCGACGATTTTGCCAAGGGCTTCATTGGTTTGTTAGGACTTACCCAGGCCATTGGCCACCCCTTTCATATTACCTCGGATGAGGTGTTGAGCTGGAATATGATTTACAAGATTTTGGCCGATGCCGTAGGTAAAGAGGCCAAGGTCGTTCATATTGCTTCCGATTTTATCTGTAAGGTCGCCCCATCGTTTACGGGCACCCTGTTGGCGGACAAGGCCGAAAGTGTACTTTTTGACAATACCAAGATCAAAACCTTTGTACCGGGCTTTAAGGCCACTATTCCGTTTGCCGAAGGTATAAAGCGAACTTTGAAATGGCTGGAGGAAAACCCTGCCAAACAGCATATTGATGCCGAAACAGAAGCTGATATCGAAGCTGTTTTGAAGGCTTATAGGGCTTTGGGGTAGTAGTATTTGTATCAGTATATAACATGGAGCAAAAATATTATTTTGAAGCGCACCTGTTCGGGAGGTTCTAAGGTCCAGAAAACTAGAGTTTTAGTGATATTTTACACGAACCTTCGGGGGCTGTGAATAGGTCCATTCGCTTTACATTAATTTTTGCCTTATGCTAATAGCATTTATATATAATGCAGTCATTGCTCAGATTTTTAAAACTGATGAATTCTAGTTTGCCAAACCATTAAATTGGAAAATTATCCGGATCAAACGGCAGATCATCATCCGGGTCTTTATCGTCGTAATTGATACCGGGCGGGTTAAATAGTCCCCATCGGTCTATGGTGTAGTTCCACACATCAAAGGTCTTTATCCATTCTGCAAAGAGCAGTCGAAATTCTTCGACTTCGTCCCGTAACAGTTCCAAGTATTCCGGGTGTTTAAAACCCCATAGTTCCAGACCGCTGCATCCGGTTTGTACCTCGCGTGCCGATTTACGGATCAAGGCAGCATTTTCCATCTTAAGATCATAAAGCTCGCCTCCCATAGCACCCGATATTTTTGGGCAGATCATCATGGCATCCCCGCGTAGTTGTTCTGCCTGATGTAGTAAGAGGTTACGCTCCATTTCCTGCAAGTGCTCATATTCTTCCTCCTCTTTTACCAGTTCCGCTATTTTATCCGCCAGTTTAAAAATCTGCCATCCTTTTTTGAAAATGGGTGTTTTTCGTATTTCTTCGTGTGATTTTCGTGAACTGTCTTCTTCGTCAAACATAATATCGGTCTATTTTAAATCCTCTAAAACCAAACTGTAATCGTACTGCAGATCTTCGTGCAATAGGGTCAATTTCTTTTCTATATAAAGGCATTGCCGCTCATAAATGTTGATTAAGGTGGTGTTCTTTCGTATGGAAGGGGAGAAGTCTTTTAATTTCTTGCAGAAGTAGAGTAGCAGCACCACCTCGGTTTCTTTATTCCCTGAGTAGCGAATGTACTTTTTTACGTTCCTTAAAATTTTACGGACGCTTTTTTTGATATAGAAATAACTATGGGTGTTGATGTCGGCAAAGCTTTCATCCATTTCAGCTTTCACACTTTCTATAAAACCCGCTTCATGGTCCGCTTCGAACAATAAATAGGTAAGCAGTTCCTTGTTCTCTTTCTTGAACTTGGAGAGGCGCAGGCACAATTCCATTAATTCTTCCGGATTTTTGTGCTGGAGTTCTTTCTTTAGCTGTACTACGGTAGCGGCTTTCATGGTTTAAAAATACTTTAAAAGTCCTAAATGCCCACAGATTCAGCAGTTCTGTTTTTATCTTTTGTACAGTTGGCTCCAATTATACCAATTTAACTTCTAGATGTCGCATAAAACAAGTTTCTTTTTTACTCATTTGTCGTCCTAAAATAGAACCATAGCTAATGCTATGCTTAGATTTCATTCCTAAACTGAGAAAAAAATAATTCAAATTTTCAATACGACATTCAAAACTTAAATTGGTATTAGGCGGATTATACCTGCTGAAAAACGAAAAAAGGTGTCCGAAAATCAAATTGTTCAGACACCTTTAGACTAAAAATAAAATACTTAGATCGGTAGGTTAGTTTTGCGGTTCTATTAAGAGCGGTGTTTTTCCATCGGTAATAATTACTTTGCTATTTGGAGAATTTGAAAGCTCTTTAAAAGCCTCGATACTTTTAATTTGAATAATTTCCTGGGTTAGTCCGTTCGCTAAAATTATCTGCGCATCGCGTTCTGCTTCCGCTTCTATTATTTTACGCTGCGCTTCCAACTTTGCCTGTTCTAAAACGAATACCAGTCGCATGGCATCTTGTTCTGCTTGTAGTTTTTCTTCAATGGAATTGGCCAAACCCCTTGGTAGTCGTATGCGTTTCATTAAAACGGCAATAAGTTCTATACCATCTGCTTGTTTTAATAGGAGTTCGTCCATTTTTACTTTTATTTCTTCCTCGATTACCGCACGCATGCCAGAATGCATATCCTTAGCAAAGAATTTGGCACAAACATCCGAGGAGGCAGACCTGAATACACTGGTAATGACGGACTCGTATTCCTGTCCTAGGTTTTCTAGAACGGAAGGAATCTTCTTTTTGTCCAACCGGTATAGTATGGAAATTTCCGAGTCAACACTTAAACCTTCCTTGCTCGGTAAACTTAGTATCAACTTGATGTTATTGGTTTGGGTAGATTCCTTTATTACCCTGCTTATCAAAGGATTATAAACCATGGTGCCTTCTGTAATAATATTGTCGGAAAATTTACCCAGTGTTTGTTTCACACCGGCCTCTCCCGGGCGGATTACCGCACAACTACTAAAAAGTACTACTGCTACACTTACTGCTATTATATGTTTCAATTTGCTCATTTTTTTTAATTTTTATTAGGTGATTGCTCAACTACAGAACAGGCATGCCATAACGATGAACTTTTAGGAATATCAATGCTGTTTTAATCGCTGTTGTTGAATAAGATTTGCTTAAACTAAAGGCCTTGGGAATTTTAAATTATTGCCTGTTGGCAAGAGTGAAAACAAACTGGTTTCCCAACCTTTTCTTTTATATCAAGGCTTTATAAGGTTTAAACGGATTTTAAAGCCATGCTTTTTTGTGTCTTTGAATATGCCGGGTAGTCCTTGTATTCGTGATGCAGTAGTTGTTTGTGAAGTTCCGAAAGTGTATCTATCTTCATTCGGAATTTCATGGCAGTTGCATTGATCTGCCCACGGTTTAAAACGTCGAAAGCTAAATTTTTAAATGGTAATTGAGGAACTTTTATCTTTTTCATAACGCAGTCACATTACATGATCACCCATCATTCTTTTTATAAAGTTAGTGACTACGTTGTATATATTTTTATTTATAGTATTAATTAATTACATTAATTAATTTTATGTACTATTTGATTTAGGCGCAGACTCAAAGACTATTATCCTGTGATACGTTTAAATGACTTCATTACTGGTTTGATTACGTTGTTGTTGCTGCCTTTAGTTTATTTTCTATAAACCAATGTCTCCTATTATTTCGGTTTTGGGCGCTCCTTCCGCCTTGGGAATTTAAAAAAGACAAAGTTAGCCCTGCAATGACCTAGTTTTTAGTGAAACTAGGTTTTGCTTTCCTGTATCCTTAATAATTTTGTAGGTTGATTTTTGGGGTTTGATCGATTTGTGATGCTTCAAAAAACTTGAGGCCTTATTGCTTTGCCTCTGCCAGTTTTTTTGTATCCACATATTGCTGAAAGGCAATAATTTTACCGGCATTGTCAAGGGTCCATAAATGTGCGGCTTGTGCATTGTAGCTCTTTCCTGTTTCTTTTACCTTGGCGTCATACCGTAAGGTGGCTAAAACCATATTGTTATCCATGTTGTGAACGTTCACATCCTGCAGGCCATAATGGTCGTGGTTGGCACCAAGACGCGCAAAAACGCCTTTTAAGATGGCATCTGGCCCTACATAAGGGTTGCCATCTGCCAGCGCATTGCTTTCAGCATTGTTCCATTAGATATTGGGGTGCATGGAACCCAGAACGGTGGGTATATCTCCTGTTGCAAACGCAGCGTATAAATTGTTGATGTCTTCAATGTTATTCATATTTGTGGTTTTAGGATGTTAGGTATTTAATGTGCGCAAAAGTAACGGAGAACTAGTATTATTGGCGCCGCCAAAGGGTATAATACCCCGAGGCTTGCCTCGAAATTAAAGGTTCGTTTCCTTCGAATGCCTCGCGGGCTTGCCCCGAGGTAGCTTACTTGTATCGGTATAGGACTTGTTCGTTTTTTTATTTCAAAGGTTTGTTAATAGCCTACGGCCGCCCCATCGGGACTTGAAGAATCCGAAGCTCCGATTAGGATATTGTTTTTTTCATCTATTTGAATTCCCATTAGCTCTCCCATTGCATTTCGGGGCACAAGGGTATGATTCATAGCCTCAAGCGCTTTGCGTGTATCTGGCGATAAAAGTCCTTCTTCATATCTAATCTCATCTGGCAACCATTGGTGATGGATCTTCATGGCCTCGATCGCTTTGTCTACCCGCATGTCGTAGGCCAGTACGTTCAATACGGTTTGAAAAACGGTATTTATGATAGTTCTTCCGCCCGGACTTCCAATTAAAAGATAAGGCCTGCCATCTTTGGCTACAATAGTAGGTGTCATGCTAGAGAGCATTCTTTTTTCGGGTTGAATCAGGTTGGGATGCGTACCAATTAGACCGGAGTTTGTGGTGGTACCAGGTTGTGGATTAAAGTCGCCCATTTCATTATTAAAAATAAAACCGAGTTTTTTGGAGCCGATCCCGGAACCATAGCTGTGTTCTAGGGTGTAGGTCAGGGATACGGCGCTACCATGCTTATCCGTAACGGAAAAATGCGTGGTATGCTCCCCATCGTAAAGCTGTCCAAATTTAGTACTGTCGCTTACAGAGGCTTTGGTCATATCAATATTGTCAAATCGGATTTTGGCAAAGTCTTTAGATGTGAGTTTTTTCAAAGGCAAGTCTGGATTAAAATCCGGATCTCCCAAATGTTCGGCCCTATCCGCAAAAGCCCTGCGCATAACTTCGGCCACTAAATGGACATACGCAGTGGAGTTGAACTCTATAGTTTCTAGATCCGCCAGTTCCATCAAGTTCATCATTTCTAAAAGGGCTACACCTCCTGAGCTTGGCGGCGGCATGGAGTAAATGTCATAACCTTTAAAGGTTCCCTTGATCGGCTTTCTTTCGATCGCTGTATAGCGTTTTAGGTCTTCTGTGGTAATGATGCCACCGTTCGCTTTCATAAAACGGGCTATTTCTTTCGCAACCCTACCTTTGTAGAAACCATCTTTACCATGGTCGCGAATTTCACTGAGGGTCACAGCAAGTTCCGGTTGCGTCCATAGTTCTCCAAATTCCGTAACTTCTCCGTTATCGTTATTAAAATAATCCTGTAAAAAAGGAATAGGGGAGTTGGCTTTAAAAAAACTGGCCGATCTATATAGGGCCCAAGAAAGTGGAAAACCATTGTTGGCTAAATCAATCGAAGGCTGTACCAAATCTCTCCATGGTAAACTTCCGTATTTTTCATGTGCCAAAAACAGACCCGCTACCGTACCGGGAACCCCTACCGATTTAGCTCCGATATGGTTACCTGTGGATGCCGATCCGTATAAGTTCTTTCCTTCGATAATAGTTCCGGCATCATTGAGAAACATGGTGGGAGAAGCCTTTAGCGGGGCTTTTTCCCGAAAATCGATGGTGGTCGTTACTCCGGTAGAATCCATAAACACCAAGAATCCTCCTCCGCCAATGTTTCCGGCGGTAGGGTGTGTAACGGCAAGGGCGAACGCTGTAGCAACGGAGGCATCAATAGCGTTGCCGCCCTTTTTGAGGATATCAATGCCCACTTGTGAGGCTAATTTATTGCTTGAAACCACCATTCCGTTTCTGGCGTAAACTTGTCCGTAACTTAAGTTTACATGCAGTAAAACGATGAGGGTCATAAGGGTGAATTGTGGTATGTGCTTCATAGTGCCAAGATATTATTTTTCCTAAAGGACGTCTTTTAATTTGATTTATGTACCTCTAATTCAATTTCTATCATAAACTCGGGTATGGCCAATTCTCTTACGCCAAGCATGAGCCTGTTGGGAAATAGTTTTTATAGATTTCAGTTCTTTAGCCGGCGAATTCTAAAAATTTGCCCATGTCCGTGGTAAATATATTCTCTACCACTACATCGTCAAAAGTGCAGCCATAATGTTTTAAGATTTTGTCCAGATCTGCGTAGCAATTTTTCATCTGTTGTTCAAAATCACCTATTGTGGTGGGCTTGCCTTCACCGTCCATACTTACGGCTCCTGGGATTTTTATGGAATTACCGATTTTTACGGCGTGCGAACAGCCAAATGCTTTTTCTACTTCCGGGCGAAGGAGAAAGTAGTCTGGCGTTCGTTCTTCTGCGGGTTCAAGAGTTATAGGATTTTCCATTGCCGTTGCTGTTTTTGGGGCTTCATTACGACCGGTGAATAGTGTGGTAGTCATAAAGACGGTCCCTAGCAGTATAGTTTTGATAGTTTTGATGTGAACTGTTTTGTTGTTGGTTTACAATTCTTGTTTTCTTGGTTGCCTTACGCTACCTTATTTATTCAAATACGATCGTATAATAGTTACCATTGCCTGTTGCTAATAAATAATATTATCCAAAATACGGTCCAAATTCCGTTCTAGCATATCGTATTTCTGGTCTGCAAAATAAATGGCATCCATCTCCTTGCGAAGGGCAATAAGTTCCATGTGGCTGTAATTAAAGCGCTGAACGGTCCTGTTTATTTTTTCCAAGCGTTCTTCCTCGCTATCTGCAGAGAATTCAGTATAGATTTTGTGAAATGTAGAAGCATCTGTCTTACGTTTGATAAGGTTGATTTCCTCTTCGCCTTCCACATCATCTGCATTTGCGCAGAGCAATAGGATATAGGTGTGCAGTTCTTCTTTGTTCCAGGTAGTTTTGTTGGTTGTCATACGTGTTTTTTATGGTTTTCTAGAAATCGATTTAAATAACTACGAGTACTGTGTAATAGATGACCATCATTAAGAGCGTTAAAAGACCGAGGGCCAAAAATCGCAGCGATAGGTTCACATATTTGAATTTCTGGGCGGCAATTTTAGAGATGATGAATATCTGCTGTCCTAATTGATGGAATAATTCTTCTTCGTTTAAACTGATGTTATAGAATGTTTTTGAAAACTCCTTGATGGTACCGAATTTTGAAATCACGTCACCAAAAAAGAAAACATTCTTATCATATTTTCCCTCTATACGCGGCATAAAACAGCGAATACTAAAATAGATGGAGGTTACGATACATATAAACCAAACACCTAAAAGTAAGTAAAGGAGTAGATGGCCAGATCCGGCAAGGATTACGGTTTCGATTTGTGGAAAAATAAAGTTCAAAAGAATACCGAAAAAGGAAAGAATAAGTCCGGCTTTTACCTCTGACGCCCGTATGAGACCCAGTACATAATTAATGCTGCCCCAATAATGATCCACCAGTTCTTCTGCATGGCCTTTGGATTCTAGCTGCGCAATAAGCTTTTCTTGTAAGCTTAGAATGATCTCATTTTCTGGTTTTTCCATAATGTTTGGTTATTTTGATTTGTTTCGACGATATGGCTTTACGCGATAATCTCGATTTTAATACACTTGGGCCTGCTCCATGATGTTTTACTTTCAAACTAAATATTAGCTACTGGCATACTATTCAACAACATTATATATGGTTATTTCATTTTCTTTATTTTTCATCGCTACACTACCTAAGCTTTGGCATTTAAAAGCTTCTTTTACTTTTTCGTAACATCCTTCACAGATTATTATTTGGTTTTCTTCGGCGGCATCCTGTAATCTGGCAGCCGTATTTACGGTATCGCCAATAACGGTATAGTCCAATCTGCGCAAGGTGGCCGAGCCAATATTGCCCGAAATCATTTCCCCGCTTTTTATACCTATGGATACTTTTGGTTTAAAACTTTCTTCACCGGTTACTTCGGGAAAATTGTTGACTTGATTACGTATCGCCAAGGCGGCGTCTATGGCACGATCTAGATGGTACTCTCCCCTAAAAACCGCCATAACCGCATCACCGATGAATTTATCTATGATACCATCCTGCTCCATGATCTCTTTGACCATGGCGTCAAAATACGTATTCAACATGCCTACCACCATATCCGGTGCCGTTGTTTCACTGATTTTGGTAAAACCGCATACATCTACGAACATCACCGTGCCTTCTATACTCTCATTGGCCATGATCTTGGATTCGTATTCCTGGCCTCCCATAAAATTGAGGACGTTCTCATCCACATACATCTTAAGGATATTGTTCTCTTTAATGGCTTTAAGTGTTTTTCTGATTTCGGAAGCATATTTCAAGGTTTTCTCCATGGTAATGGTCAGGTCCTCAAAATTGATGGGTTTGGTAATAAAATCGAAGGCTCCACGGTTCATAGCTACACGGATATTGTCCATATCACCGTAAGCCGAAACAATGACCGATTTAATGAGGGGTTTGGACTCATGAAGCCGGGAGAGGAGGGTAAGTCCGTCCATCTCCGGCATATTAATATCGCTGAGTACGATATCTACTTCAGGGTTGGCATCTAGCTTGTCCAGAGCATCCTGTCCGTTAATGGCGAACAAGAACTCGTATTCGTTTTGCCGAATCTGTTTTCTGAATTTTTGTTTGATGAGCATTTCCAAATCCGTCTCATCATCCACTACCATTATTTTTGCCATTAGGTTAAGTCTTTAAGTTTGTTCTTAAGTTCGTTAAAATCCAAGGGTTTCGTCAAAAAATCATCGGCGCCCAATTGCTTGGAGGTATTCCTGTTTTCTTCGTCCCCATAAGCGGTAACCATCATCACAACTGGTGGAGGTGCCACATAGTTCTCTTTAATATTCTTTAAAAGTTCCAGTCCGCTCATACCGGGCATGTTGATATCCGAGAGGATAAGCACGGCCTCTTGTTCCATGCTTGCCATTTTTTGTAAGGCTTCTTCACCGGAAAACGCAAACACAAAATAGAGCTCCTTTTTTCTGATTTCCTTTCTAAAGCGTTGCTGAAATAACACTTTTACATCTTGTTCGTCATCTACTACTAATATTTTCATCTGTTGGTATTTATCTGTTTTTTAAATTATTTTATTCAGTCACTTGTTATAATAGAGGGTAGAGGGTAGTTCAAACAGTAATTAGTAAGTAGTAATTAGTAAAAAGTAACTGTTGATTACTGAATTCGACATTATTTCCAGTATTTTTTCTAACTTCTAACTTCTAACTTCTAACTTCTAACTTCTAACTTCTAACTTCTAACTTCTAACTTCTAACCTCTAACCTCTAACCTCTAACATCTAACATCTCACTCAATACACTTCCGGTAAGGAAATAGTAAACGTAGTGCCCTCGCCTTGCTTGGTATCCAAACGTAGCTCGCCGCCGTGTGTTTTTACGATATCATAGCTGAGGGATAGCCCTAGTCCAGTACCTTCTCCCGATGGTTTAGTGGTAAAGAAAGGTTGGAATATTTTATCCCTCACCCGGTCCGGTACCCCATTTCCGTTATCTCGGATTGCCACTTCGACCGTATTTCCTATTCTTTTGGTACTTACCCAAACTGTAGGTTTGTACTCACTTTCCCCTTTGCTTTTTTCTTCTTTATTACGTTCTATACAGGCATGGAAAGCATTGGTGATCAGGTTAAGGATAACCCTGCCTATATCTTGTGGAACTATATTTATTTTCCCAATGGTTTCGTCCAGGTCTGTATTTAAGGTAGCGTTGAACGATTTGTCCTTTGCACGCAGACCGTGATAGGATAGGCGTAAATACTCATCGGCAATGGCGTTTATGTTGCTCGGTTCTTTTTCGCTACTGCTGGTTCTACTGTGCTGTAACATTCCTTTTACAATGGCATCCGCACGCCTGCCGTGGTGATTTATTTTTTTCTGATTTTCCTTGATATCCTTAGAGATGGCCAAGACTTCCTCATA
Source organism: Maribacter chungangensis (assembly GCF_042676845.1). NCBI lineage: Bacteria > Pseudomonadati > Bacteroidota > Flavobacteriia > Flavobacteriales > Flavobacteriaceae > Maribacter > Maribacter chungangensis. The sequence goes on along the minus strand of NZ_JBHTHY010000007.1, from coordinate 44,414 downwards.
GTCGCCCTTTTTTATTTCTTCCTCCATTTCATCGATGAGCTCGGTGTTTACCTCTGAAAAATTATTGACAAAGTTCAACGGGTTTTGAATCTCGTGGGCAATGCCAGCGGTGAGTTCTCCGAGTGATGCCATTTTTTCGGATTGAATCAATTGTGACTGGGTAGCCTTTAACTCATCCATTTTACTTTTTAACTGGGACGTTCTGTGGGTTACCCGCTCTTCCAACAACCGGTTTTCCTTTTGAAGCCAACGCGAACGGTAGGCTACAAAGGACCAAACAGCCCCACCAAAAATAAAAGCGAATAGGAGGTAGGCCCACCAGGTTTGCCACCATGGCGGATTTATTGTAAAGTCGAAACTCGCTGGAATAGACCACTCCTTGTTAAACCCTCTTGCAGCTACCTTAAACGTGTATTCACCCGGTTTTAGGTTGTAGTAATTTTTGGTTTTGGTATTGCTGCCGGCAAAGGTCCAATCTTCATCTTCCCCATCAAGAATAAAGCGATAGCTCAATTGATTTCTATTGAATAGGTCTCCACTGGCATAGCTAAAGCTTAAACTGTTCTGGTCAAACGGGAGTACAAGCCCCGTCGGAAGATGATAAGGTTGCTTTACGGAATCCCACTTAATATTGTGCTCCGTTGCATAAGACATTACCTTATTGTTCAGGGAATCAATGCTAGTTCTCTCATTAAAATTTGGATTTTCGTCCATGACGAACATGTTGGTAATGTAAACAGAACTCTCAAGATTATCCGGTTTTGGAGCGCCGTCCAGAACCATTAGTTTATATTTAGATGATTGGTCAACAACTCCCGACCAAAACTGTCCATTTTGTAAAAACATGGGTGAACCTTGCAGATAGTCGTTCGATTTAAAGCCTAGGCCTGCATTGAAATTGTTATATCCGTCTTTGTTGGTTTTAGCAGTTTTTTTGGAAATGGGCAGTAGGCCATCCACACTTGCAGCATAAATTAACGTATCCCGCTCAATTAGGTCGTAGATCTCTGCAGGTATCAATCCATTCTCTTCCTTAATATTGGTGAGTGTATTTTCCTTGACATTTAGGATGGCAATTCCATCTAGTGTCCCAATCCATATTCCCCCCTCTTTTGACAATAGTGCAACAGTTCCATCATTGTCACAAATACCCTGCTCCTCTTTTAGATAGCTAATTGTTTTGGTTTTTAGATTCAATCTAGCTAAGCCATCAGTAGTGGGAATCCAAAGTGTGTCTTCGTCATAAACCATAATGGAACCGCTCCCCGCTATTAGAGTATCTGGGTCATTCTTGGACACGACTTTTCTTAAGATATTATCCTTAATATCATACACAAATAGACCTTGATTTGTGTATATGGCAAAGGTGTGTTCATTTAGAGCTGAAATACCTGCACCAAAAAGGTCAAGAGAGGTGTCATAATGGGTAATCGTATTTTGTTGTCGATCAAGAATGGAAAACCCGGGCCTCGTATTCAAAAAGAAAATATCTTTGGAAACCTCTTCTATAAAATTGATTGTGTTATTGGGGCTACTGTTCAATTTTTCGGTACTGATTGGTTTTATAGCGTTGTTTTTTACGTCAATTATATTGATTCCATTGTTTGTGCCCAGCCAAATTTCTCCTCGTGTGCTTTCTTCAATTTCCCAAACTTGGTCATTTATCAATCCTTTGGAGGTATCAAAATATTCCGTTTTTAGGGTGAAATCATTTGCGATCACAACGCCTTTGTCTATAGTGGCCATCCATAGGGAACCATCGTTTCTTTTTAAGGGTCTGGGTATTTTAAGGGAAGCTTGTAATGTGCTATTCAAGGGGATTGTTTTGTGCCTGTTCCGGTTTTCACTCAAAATAAAGGCTTCTTGAACTCCAAAAATCCATAGCTTGCCTTGGTTGTCTTCTACTATTTCCGTAGCCACACTAGTATAGCCGTTTTCAGCACTCAAAACGGTTACCGTGCCTTTCTCTAATGATAGCTTTACAAGAGTTGAAGAAGTTATAGTGTTCGTTTGAGAAATAACAGGTAAACCTAACCAGATATCGCCCGACTGTTCTTCGGTAATATCCGTAACCCCGGAGTTCGTGTCCATAGTTGCTATCTGGGTAAGTGTTTTAAGCTCATCCCTATCTTTGTCCAGCATCTTGATCCCATTTATAAAACCTAACCACAGGTTGTCCTTGCTATCTTCTATGAGTCTCCACGGACGAGAGCTATCTTTATTTGCTATTCTTTGGAGACTTTTCATTTCCGGGTCCATCGCGTAGAACCCTTCGTTAAGGGAAGCCATATAGAGTATACCCGTATGGTCGCAAAGAATGTCGAAGGGTATAAAACTGTCGGTTTTGGTAATCGTATATGCTATATCGTTTTTAAAATCCAATACGGTTAAAACACGGGTTACCGGACTTACCAACCAAAGCTTGCCTTGTTTGTCAAAGGTCATTTTATAGACGCCAGGATAGTCGTAAACAAAGGCGTTCTCACCATCATAGTAGGTAAGGGGTGTGGTACTGTTGGAAGCCCCGATATAAACACCACCATCTTCCGTTTCTAAAAAAGAGGTAACGTCATTTGTTGGCAAGCCCTCATTTGTGGAGAGTTGCAAGAGATTTACATCGGTACCGTCCATAATTCCCGGTGGCTTCATTTTGGTAATGGTCGGCTTCTTAATCGTGCTTTTAGTAATCGTAAAGGGAACCGAATCAAATTTTAAGGCCTCGGTAGGATAACTGTCCCACTCCAGATCGTACTCCTTCATGGGAGCCTTAAGCGGTTTAAAGGTGTTCAGCTCAAAGCGTTTGCTGGGCAGGGCATCCACATCTAGCGCATGGGTTACCGGTGTTGTCAAGCTATCCGAGGTAATGGTTTCCCACTCAAAGGGCTCTGGTTCCGTAAATACCAGGGGTATGGTCTCGGGCACCTTATAGTCGCCCACCGTGGTCTCTGTCTCGGATGTACTTGTGGTATGGCAAGCAAAAAGTAGTAGGCCGCTTATACAGGACCCGAGAATACGATAGGTCGTTGATCTTGATGTCTTCATTTTTACTCAGTTGGTGTTGGTGTCATTTGGTAATAGAATGGTAAAGGTGGTGCCTTCATTTTCTTTGGTATCCAGGGACAATTTCCCTTTGTGCCCCTTAGTGATAATGTCATAGCTCATACTCAGTCCCAAGCCGGTACCTTGCCCTGTGGGTTTGGTTGTAAAAAAGGGTTGGAATATTTTATCCAAAATTTGCTTGGGAATGCCCTTTCCGTTGTCTGCTATGGAAATTTGAATACCGGTTTTTGTTTTTTTGGTACTGACGGTAACTTTTGGCTTAAACGCCTTATCCATAGCGGCTTGCTTTCGTTCTTTACTGGCATAAAAAGCATTGGTGATCAGGTTTAAAATTACCCTGCCCAGATCTTGGGGAATCACTTTTACCCGGCCGATGGATGCATCAAAATCCGTTACCAGTTCCGCATTAAAGGATTTGTCCTTGGCACGCAGGCCGTGATAGGCCAAACGCAGGTATTCATCTGCCAAGGCATTGATATCGGTAGGTTCCTTTACGCCAGAACTACTTCTGGAATGCTGTAACATTCCCTTTACGATATTGTCGGCACGTTTACCGTGGTGGTTTATTTTTTCTAGGTTTTGTTTAATGTCCTTGGCTATGGCTTTGGCCTCTTCAATATCGCCCTTTTCCAATTCTTCGTTCATTTCATCAACAAGTTCGTTGCTCACCTCACTAAAGTTGTTGACAAAGTTCAACGGGTTTTGGATTTCGTGGGCAATGCCGGCGGTCAATTCACCTAGGGATGCCATTTTCTCGGATTGTATGAGCTGGGATTGAGTGGCTTTAAGATTTTCATAGGCCTTTTCAATTTCTTTGGCCTGTGCCAATTCCTTCTCTTGGTTCCTGGCTTTTTCCTTGGCAAGTACACTTTTTGTCTGCATTTTAACCAAGCCATAAACTATGAAGCCTAAACCTAACAAATATAAAAGATAGGCCCACCAAGTGGCATACCATGGTGGTAGGACCACAAAAGGGTAGGCGATTTCTTCGGAGTGGATGCCGAAGGTATTTTTAGCCTTGACCCGGAAGGTATAGGTGCCAAAGGGAAGACTGGTGAATTCGCGGGAGGTTTTGCTGCCCCACGCACCCCAATCTTCATCAAGCCCTTCTAAAAAGGTCTGGTACTGTATCCTATTTTCCTTGACGAAAAATGGCGATACGTAATTGAAGCTTATGTTATTATTACTGTACAACAGTTCTGGAATATCATCTCCATGGTATTCCGGCAAGGTCAGAAGGCTGTCAGCCGATTTTACTATTCTGAAATATAGGGGGTTAACATAATCGGTCTTGTATTCCATGTTCGGGTCCAATCGCAGTAATCCCTCATCGGTACCAAACCAAAAAACACCACTGGGTTCTGTATAGCCTGCATTGGTAAAGTTGGCAGTAATTAAATTAAAGGGATATTCTGCTAAGATATAGCTGCCGTCCGGTTGTAGTTTGGCCAATCTTTTTTCCCCTTTAAAAAGGAGCGTAACATCTCCAAATTGATTTCCAAGAAGCCCATTAAGATCCCAATTGATATCGGCAATTTCGTCCGAAAAGCTGAAGATGGTATCTTTTTCAAAGGATTCTGATGCGTTATCAAAGTAAAAAAAGCCTTCGATGCCAGAAGTATATACTTGTCCTCTAATTATTCTCGCAGTTCCAGATAGCCCTTCTATACCATCTGCATCGGTGTATCCTTTAACTATGGCATTTGAAATATCTAGATTGCCGGAAGCCGTTTTTGGCATTTGAACCCTATACAAAACGCCCGACTGTGTGCCCGCCCAGATTTCACCTGAACTGTTTTCAACCACCGAATAGACACTACGGGTTACCCCCGAAATAGGTCCGATAGATTGGTATGCATACAAACCAAACTGGTTGGGGGAACGTTTTAACACATGTAGGCCAGAGGCTCCACCTAAAAAAACATAGCCCGGATACTTTTTAGAGATGAGAAGTTCAACCGTTTGAAACGATTCCGTACCTTGGATGACACTGGCTTTATTTCCTTGAATTTTATAAAGTCCGGGCCCAGAGGATATGAGCTGGTCACCATCCGCTTCCAAATCAAAAACTTGGGCATTGGGAAGGTTCTGGACCTTTTTGATGATACCATCCGCATGGTCTATGTAAAGTATGGAAGTAGAAGTGCCAATATACAGATCATCTCCATAGGCATTTACAGAAAGTACGTTCCCCACTTCATATTCCTCGGAATCAAATCTGGTGACCGGGGAAAAAATTTCAATTTTGGAAAGTCCGGAATTGGTGCCCACCCAAAGATTCTGCGTACGGTCTAGATAAAATGCATAAACGCTTTGGTCCGGAATGGAGTTTTTAGTGGTAAATTGGGATAATGCTTTCCCCTCTTGATCAATGATAAAAAAGCCACTTCCCAATACACTGATCGCATACGTATTGTCGGGTAAGGCCAGGGCTTTGTATAAACTTCTAGTTTGCAATAGGGAGTCGATTTCGGTTCTGAACGGCTTAAAGTCAGTTCCGTTAAAATGAAAAAGACCGCCCGCAAAGGCCCCTACAAGGAACTCCCCGGGATTTTTATAGGGCAGGAGTACTTGTACCCGATCGTTTCCGAAAAATTCACTGCCGGGAATCAATTCCAAACGTTCATTTTTCTCTCGAAACAAACCAAGGTCGCTTTGGTGGGCATAAAAGGTATCGTCCAGGGAGAAGGCATACATAAAGTTGGTGTCCGGTTTCCAGATACGAATAGATTTCTTTTCATCTTGCGCATCCGGGGAATAAATAAAAATCGCGTCTCGGGATTGGAAGTAGATTTTTCCCTTCACCTCCCTAATGGACCAGATATCATTAAATGGAATTTCTTCTGGTAAAAATTCAATTAAAGATGTAAGCAAAGAAGTACCTGAGGAATCCGCGGTAACGATTCCAAAATCGCTGATCGTTCCGTAATAATACGTACCATTGGTAGCGAGGTAAGTTGCTCTAACATTGGTATTAAAATCCTGTTCCGGATTGGTAAGAATTTCCCAGTTAACCCCGTCAAATTTCTGCAAGCCGCTCGAGGTTCCTACGTAAATAAAACCCTCCTTGTCCTGGCCAACATTCCAAACTTGCTGGCCCGCGGGGTTATCATCACCTATGACATAGTTCGTAAAGCTGGGAACGCCTTTACTTGCGTTGATTTGGGCGTTGGCGGCCGTACTACAATGTAGTATTGAAAGAACGAAAATAAACATCCCCATTACGTTTAAGCTCACATGGGCATTCATATTCAGGGTCATTTTTTGGTCTTTCATTTTTAATAGATGTAATGATTTCATGTTTGAGGTTGATTTATCGCGACAGCGTTAACGTTGTTTTGTATGGGTAGGTATATGATGAATGTAGTACCTACCGCTTGGTTGGTTTCTACTTTAAGCTCCCCACCATGGCCCTTGGTCACAATATCATAACTCATACTCAGTCCTAAGCCGGTACCTTGCCCGGTGGGTTTGGTGGTAAAAAAGGGTTGGAAAACTTTGTCCACAATGGCCGCAGGAATCCCCTTCCCGTTATCTTTTACGCAGATTTCTATTTTGTCTTTTTGTTTTTTAGTGCTAACCGTTACAGTAGGTTCATATTTGGATACAGATTCCTGTGCTCCCCCTATGGGGGCATGGGGGCTCTTCTTTTTATCATTAACCGCATAAAAAGCATTGGTGATCAGGTTCAGAATGACTCTGCCCATGTCTTGTGGAATTATAGCAATTTTGCCAATGTTTTCGTCAAAATCAGTTTCCAGGGTGGCGTTAAAGCTTTTGTCCTTGGCTCGCAACCCATGATAGGCCAATCGCAAGTATTCATCTGCCAAAGCATTGATATCCGTAGGTTCTTTGGTTCCGGAACTGCTGCGGCTGTGCTGCAACATCCCTTTAACAATACCATCTGCACGTTTACCGTGGTGGTTTATTTTTTCTAGGTTTTGTGAAATATCGGTTGCTATAGCCTTGACCTCTTCCAACTCGCCATTTGCCATTTCTTCAAGCATTTCCTCTAAAAGTTCTTTACTGACTTCTGAAAAATTATTGACAAAGTTCAACGGGTTTTGGATTTCATGGGCTATGCCTGCCGTCAATTCTCCAAGAGAAGCCATTTTTTCCGATTGGATGAGCTGTTTTTGCGTTTGCTGCAGTTCGGACAGTGCTTCCTCTGCCCGCTGTTTTTGGGTTTTTAGCTTAATTAGATTTTGCTCGGCCAACAGGGTCTGTTCCTCTGCTTTTTTAAGGTCTAGAAAACGGATGTAAGCTTGTTCAAAAACTTTGGCAAAACGGATCAGTATCTTGGCATCCCTTTCAGAAGGAGCGGTACCGGTGAGGGAAGGAATAATAATCGCTGAATTTTTAGACCAAGCTGCCGATAGGTTATGACTGTCCGCTTGCAGTACAAACTGCTTATAGTCCTCTGGCATTTGCCTATAATCACTATGGGCAAAGGCATGTGCAAAAAAATCATTTTTTGCCGCTACGGGAAACGATTTTGAAAAATAAGCATCGCCCCTCATCTTGGAATCCCAGGCATCGTTAAAAATAGGGGTATCAAAATAAGGTACATAATACCTTCCCGAAGTTGAAAAATCATCAACGGAAATCCAATGCACAACATCTTTGTTATCTGGAAAATAGGTGCACAGAATTACACCACCTGCATCGAAAATTACCCCCAGTTCCTTTAAAGTTTTGGCCACCACGGCAACCACTTCTTGCAGTTCTTCGGGGTTGTGCATGGCCAAGGACCGTGAACGCACTTTTTCCAAGGCAGCTTCAATTTGCGCTTCCCTGGCTTGTGCTTCTGCTTTTTGGAGGTCAAGGAAACGGGTGTAGGTTTGTTCGAAGACTTTGGCGAAACGTTTAAAAATGTCGTGTGCTTCTGGGACCGGCTTCAACGTAATAAATAACAAGTACCCTTGTTTAAAATAGGCAACATGATCTATTTGATACTCCGGAAACGAACCGCCTGCCTTTTTAATGGCGCGTAAGGCCTCGCCAGCTTCTGGAAGCGTACACAAATAGGCATAATGTTCAATGCATTTTTTTCCCTCAAACTCTTCAATATGTAAAGCATCCCCCTCTTGTCTTGCATTATAATATTTTTTAAAGAAGTTTTCCCTAGGTGTTTTATAAGGTGGTATAATACCTGCCTGTGAGCTAAACCATTCCGAAGAATCATTTTCACCATAGATGTTAAATGCACATCCCCAAGTTTCAATGCCTAAGGATCTTACTTGGGCGTCCAGTAGTGCGGATGTTTCTTGTAATTCGGCACTATGTTGCATGGCCATAGTACGGCTTCGAATTCTTTCAATCGCTAATTCTATTTCAACTTCCCGTGATTGTTTTTCTACTTTTTGTAAATCCAAAAAGCGTCTGTGCGCCAGGTCAAAGACGCTGGCAAAACGTTCTAAAATATGTAAGTCTTCAGTAGGCGGGTTGTACACTACACCAGGCAAACTATAACCAATTTCACCATGACTTGTGCGCGCTATAATAAAAGTAAGTCCACCAATTTCCTCAATATCTTTTTGGGTTGGCGCATGTGGGTCGGCTTGCTGATAGTGCCCATAGGTATTCATTTGCTCTAAATAGTCCCAAGCTTCTTTGGCATTTAGAGCCAATACAAATGTAGGAGCCATACTTCTTTCCCAATTGGCCAAGGGGATAATCGTATCATGAACAAACTTTGGAACTGTAATTACCATGCCCACACGACTCCCATCATGAGAGGTCATAGACATGTTGTAGGAATCTTTTTCCCAGCTCATGTGCCAAAAATAATCTGCTTGATGTCCTAGGGATAAGAACTCTTTTCGCATTAGGACTACCACATCGAACAGGTTGGAAGATTTCTTCATAGCCGTTGCTTCTGTACGAATACGCTCTAATGCTCCTTCAACTTCCAGTTCACGATTCTTGGCTTCCAGTTCAACCGTTGTCCGTTTTATGGCCTTGCGTAGTTTTTGGTTTTCTAGGTGTACTTTGTCTAAACCAATGGTTTCTCCGGTGTTCGAATTACCTGTTGTGGAAAAATGTTGATAGATAAAACGCCAACCGGCTTTTTTTTCTTGTAATACAGATGAAAATCGAAACCGACTGTAATAGGTCCACTCGCTAGCATTTAAGAACCAAGCATCAAAAATATGGGTGATAAGAACAAGATTGCCGAAAGTTTCTACTGTTTTTTTTTCTTCTTTCAGCTGGCATTTTCCTGCAAGTTGGTCTGTCGTGGCTTCAAAAAAGTGGGTGGTTGCATTCCGGTCTAGAAACTCTTCATTGTTCGTAGAACCAATAAAATGATATGTATCATCTAAGTATTGATGATAGGTTGCTACATCACCATTAAGGTAGCTATGTAGCCAAATATCATAAACCTTGAGGATCTCGTCCTCTTTATTTTTAGTCATTTTCACCCTGTATTTATAGCGATTAATCGCACCGTATGCGTGCACAAGAATAGTCAACGCTATGATATATAGCGTGTTGCGGACTTCTCGTTTAAACTATACTATAGGGGAATAACTTATAAACCCTAAGATACTATATTGTTGTTAAAAAACAATAGGTATAGGGCTTTTCATGTCATTTTTGAATAAAAAACCCAGTGGCTAATTTTACAGCATTGGTGCGAACCAATGATCCGGTTTAATGTAAAGCTTACTAGTATTCCACCAGCGGATGGCTTGGCGTTTATAGTCTTTTTTAGGGTTGTGATGTATTATGTTGTTTTCCTTCAACCAAAAGATTCTACCGGATTATTCTATAGCGCTTTAGCATCGTTTATCAATCGTTTTTTAAGCTGTTTTTATAACTAATAGTCTTTGGTCTATTTTTCCAATAGTATAGGATGTTCTGCCCATATCACCAGTAGGATAATGCTCAAAGTTTTGGGCTTGCATTCAGCTTTTGTAATGTATGGTAAGGCCTCGTATATCTTTACTAGCTGTTATTTTATCATAAAAATCCAGTACATTTTTTAGATTGGTTTTAGTGTGTAGGGATTTTTGGAAGACACTTAATTTTTTATCGGAGCCTCTGGTGTATTTCCGTAGAGTACATTACCTGCAGGTTCGTATTTATCGCCTTTTACCCAAAAAGGTCTTTCCGGGTCATTGGCTATCAACCTACCGGAGAGTACATAACCTTGATAAAACTTTAGTAAATAGTCATAATCCAGACTATCGGCTTCATCACCAGGCTGATGGTAGTATTTATTGATTTCATCATCAAAGGCGTTAAAACCAGTAGAGTAGGTGGGAGCAGGAATACCCACGCTGGCAAAACTAACATTGTCGCTTCGGTCAAAAAGTCCTTGTTCCGGTGCCGGATCATCAATGGCGGTAAGTCCAAAAGTTTCGGCTCCTTTAATGATGTGTTTTTGTGCCGTGGTCCTACCCAGACCAATGACCGTTGCCAAACTGGTATCATTGTAGCCGCCACCATCGGTATTGAAGCCATAAACGATTTGTTTCAAGGGAAATACCGGATTTTGAACATAGTATTTACTGCCTAATAATCCTTTTTCCTCTGCCGTAAAAAAGATAAACACAGCCGATCGTTTTGTGGGATATTTTCCCAGGTTTTCTGCCATGCTCAAAACGGCGGTGGTTCCTATACCATTGTCGCGTGCACCGTTGTAGATACTATCCCCTTTTGAATCCGGGGCACCAATACCTACATGATCGTAGTGTGCCGAGTACATAATGTACTCATCCTTTAGTTTTGGATCTGTACCTTCTAGAACGCCAATTACGTTTTGTGTGGTAAGGGTTTTTTCTTTTTTTCCGTCGGTTTCAATGGTGTAGAATAAGGTAGTATTAGCCATTCCAGTTAGTTTTTCCGAAGTTGTGTTTACCCATAGGTGGATAAAATCCGTTGTAGGGTTTTCGGTGTCGGTTGCATCCGGAATTTTTACACTTTCTCCCATAACGTGCGAAATTCGCGACCACCAATCTTCTTCCAATACCGTCATTTCAATAAGGCCGATAGCCCCGTTTTTCATTGCTAGTGCTTGTTTGTTGGAATGGGCACGATAAACCGCTCTGGCATCCGAAGCCTCTTGGGTACCACCTTTTACTATAATTAATTTCCCTTTCACATCTTTTCCCTTATACTCTTCTTCGGTCCCAAAACCAAGATATACCGCATTACCGGAAAGGGAGGTCGCTTTGGCTTTCACCGCTATACGATGTGGATGGTCGGTACCATTGATTACAACTTTTAACATACTAGGCGCTGCTGTCTGCACCAAATTAAATTGTTGGTAATAGGTACCGCTCGATGGTTCTGGTTTTACACCATAACTTCGCAAGGCATTGGCCAAATAACTGGCGGCAATTTTGTTTTCCGGGGTGCCTGTATCACGACCTTTTAACAGGTCATCGGCCAGAAAATAGATGTGCCCCTCAACGGTATTTTTGTCTACGGTTTCTGCTGCTTTTTCGGTATCTGTTTGAGCTGTTACAAGGCTTGTTAAGGCGCATAAGGCAAAGGTCAAATAGTTTTTCATGTTCATGTTTTTAATTTGTTGGTACTATTGGTTTTTAGGTTCGTGTAGTTCGAATGAAAAATACGTTATTTTTTACTAGGTTGTTGCCGTGTTGAGCAATGAATACCGCCACCGTCACAGTTTTGTGGCATAGCGTTGATGAAGACGGTTTTTCTATTGAGAAATTGAGTTTCAAATATTGCTATTACACGGTCTTCCTTTTCTTTTGATGTGCCTTTGGAAATATAACATGATACCAATACGATCCCATTGGTCACTAAATAATTGAGATAGCTTGTGGCAGGCACTCGAAGTAAGGTATCGCTAACTATAGGTTCTTGTAAAATGTACGATTCTAGGGCAATAAGTTGCCCTTGATAAAATGAAGTCATTTAAACTTTTTTCGTTCGCTAAAAAATTGCTCTATTTCACTGTGCGCTGTAGCTGGCTCCTCATTCAAAAGCCAAATTGTTGGCTTTTGTTTTGCCCTGTCTTTTTTTCCTTTCCTTTCGTAGCTATGCTATGCAACTAAAAAAAGTCTTCAAATGTTCAAAAAATCACTAGTTTTCGATTGAACCCCAAAGGTTTGAACCACTCCAATAAAAATAGGTTAAAACTTTTAGGAAATTTATGAATCAAGGACGAATGCGCATTTTTGTTTTCCGAAGCGGGCATAATTCTTACCGAGGGAAATTTTGAGGTTTGAGGAAAGTGTACAAATCGCTATCGCAATTGATGCGGTATTGCCCAATTATGTTGTTTACGGGGCAAGACCATCCTGACTGGAGGAAAGTAATGCAAAACTATTTTAAAAAACTTACAAGATCAAGGAATAGTAGGCTTTCCGAAAACCATGGAAACTTTTGTTCCATTTTCTATCTGATAACTGATGGTGCCGTTCAATTGTTTCGTGAGCAGGTCTATGAGCATAGTACCGAAGCCGGTTCCCTTAATCGGTGCAGTACTAATTTTCCCAATACCATCGTCCGAAATACGGAGTACGAGCTTATCATTATTAAGCCCTTGTTGGGTTAAATTTACCTTGATAGTGCCCTCTTGTTTTCCCTCAAATGCGTATTTGAACGCATTGGTCATCAGTTCGTTGGTAATTAAGCCCACCGAAATTGCGGTGTCAACATCCAGCACAAGATCTGGCATATCGCAGTCAATGTTTATTTTTCCCTCGGCGTTGAACGAGTTGCGGATATTTTCGCCAAGGTTCATAAAATAATCCCGCATTTCTATAGAGGTCAAATGGTCGCTTTGGTAGAGTTTTTGGTGGATAATCCCCATGGAATGCACCCTATTTTGGCTGGAAAGCATCGCCGCCTGAACGGAAGGATCATCAATCTGCGACGATTGAAGGGCCAATAAACTCGACACGATTTCAAGGTTGTTTTTTACCCGATGGTGGATTTCCTTTAGCAACAGTTCGTTTTCTTTATGGCGTTTGGCAAGTTGACTATTTGAATTTTCCAGGTTGTTGTTCAACTCTTCCAATTGCAGATTTTTTTTCTTGTTTTTATTAAAGGCATACAACAAACCACCCAAAATGATGATCAATAGTGACCCTGCCAAGTAACTGAGCAATTGATTTTTTTGCTGCTGTGTTATCAAATCCGATTGCGAGGAAATAGTTTCGTCTTTTTGTTCGGTTTCGTACTTCACCCTCAGTTCACTTTTCAGTGCTTTATTTTCTTGACTTAGCGCATTGATGGCAATATCTTTTCCTTCCGATAGGTATGTGAAGGCCAAATCTGGCTGATTTAGTGCTTTGTAGCTTTTTGCGAGCCATATATAATGATCCTTTAATTCCTCTGAACTGTACACCTTTTTTTCTTTGAAATGTGCTACATAGTCTTCCAGGTATGGAATCGCTTCGACATATTTTCCTTGTAAATAATAGATGCTGCCAATGCCGCCTTTCCAGCCGTTTGCCATTTCATCGCCGTACTTTTCTCTCATACCGTTCCATGAGAATTCAAAATCCGACAGCGCTTCGTCATATCTTTCCAAATCTCTGTAAGCTCGGGCTCGCCAAGCTTTAACGTTTAAAGTTTCTGATTTTTGGTAAGATTCGGGCAATTTAGGAATTAGGGCTAAAGCCTTGTTTACCGCTTTTAGGGCTTCTTCTGGCGCTCCTGTTTTAAGATATATATCGCTTTGGCCCAATAATGCCCGTATCAAAGGATGGGTGTTTTCTTCCTTTTCGTAGGCAGAAACTACCATTTTGCTATAATTCAATGCCGATGTGTAGTCCTTGGTGTTGCCGTATAGGTTACTTAAAGATGCATGTATGGCATTGATCGTTTTTTGGTTATTAATGGTCTGCGCAATTTTGAGCCCTTTAAAGAATTGAACCTCGGCTTCTGCATACCGCTGCATAAAATCCAAGTCAAAGCCCACCGTTCTATATGCCCTACTTATGAGTTCTTTATCCTCGGTTTTTAGAAACTCTTGCAATGCTTTATTATCATAAAAATAAATAGAATCCTTGTTTTCGGAGGAGATACTAAGGTAATGCCAGTTTGCTAATTCTTTGAAAACCTTGCCTAACAGCTTTGGTTTATTCATCGCCCTTGCTCGGTGCAGTGTATTCCATAATTCCTTTTTAATTTGGGCATCGTTGCCCCCATCCATTTGATTGATGGCATCAGCTAATTTCACTAGTGCCGTATCTATTGGAAAAGACTGAAAATCAGGTAATTTAATTTTATCTTGTTGGGCATAAAATATTTGGCAAAACAGCATGAGGCAAACAAGGCATGGCGGCAGTTTAAGGCAAGTTTTTATCAAGGTTCTCATCTGTGGTTTTTTTATGATCGGGATTAGGCAGTGAATATTGGTTGGTTCATCGCTTTATAGCTGTTTTTTAGGTACTCATGAGCCTGAAGTTTGGTGGGTGTCCATACTTCTGAAATCGCTAATTTCATAGCGGTCATACCTTTTGTTCCAGTAAATTACAAAATACATTTGCAAGTATTCATTCTTTAGATATCAAAGTTGTTTTTTGTTGAGGCCGTGTGTAGGCCAAACTACGTTCCTGTATCGATGAAACATAAATAGCGCTATTTTGAGCATTTCACAAGATCAAGGAGTATTGGGTTTGGTAAAGACCAGCGATACCTTTGTACCGTTTTCTATTTGATAGCTTATACTGCCGTTCAATTGTTTTGTGAGTAAATAAATGAGCATGGTTCCGAAGCCCGTTCCTTTACTGTTTTTATCAATTATTCTTCCGATTCCGTTGTCCGAAATCCGTAGCTCAAGGTTGCCGTCGTTCGGTCCTTTTCGGGTTAAATTTACCTTAATGGTTCCGTCCTTTTTTCCTTCAAAAGCATACTTAAACGCATTGGTCAGCAGTTCGTTGGTAATTAAACCTACCGAAATCGCGGTGTCAACATCCAGCACTAGTTCGGGCATTTCACAGTCAATTTTAATTTTTCCCTCGGCATCGAACGAGTTGCGGATATTTTCGCCAAGGTTCACAAAATAATCCCGCATTTCTATGGAGGTCAAATGGTCGCTTTGATATAGTTTTTGATGAATAATCCCCATGGAATGAACCCTGTTTTGACTCGAAAGCATCGCCGCCTGTATGGAAGGGTCATCAATTTGCGACGATTGTAATTCCAATAAACTCGACACGATTTCAAGGTTGTTTTTTACTCTATGGTGGATTTCTTTGAGCAGTAGCTCGTTTTCGGCAACCTTTTTGTCGAGCAACCCATTTTTTGCATTCAACTCCGAATTAAGGACTTTTAAGGTTTGATTATTGCGCTGTTTCAGCCGATAGTTTCGATACAATAAAGCAAGTAAAACCCCAGCCGCAAACATGAAGAGTATTAAAATAAATTGCGTTTGTTTGTTTTGGGATAGCTCCTTATCCCGATTCATTACATGAATCTTCAATTCATTTTCGCGGAGGCTTCGGGCGTTTTTTTCAGTTTCAAGGAGCAAGTTTTCTGCCTCGTATTGTTTATAAAATTCTAAGGCTTTGCTGTAATCGCCTTGCTTTTCGTAGGTCTTGGAAATGAAGTAAAGGGTTTCAATACCAGAGTATTTAAAATTATTTTCTTCACTTATTCTTCGTATTTTGATAAACAGTTCGATTGCATCTTCGTATTTCCCTTCTTCTAGTAATAGTTCCCCTAGGCTGGTTACGATGGAGGCATAACTATCTACGTTGGTCATTTTATAGTTTTCGAGAAAAGCTTTTCCTTCCAGCAGAACCTGTTTGGCTTCGGAATTTTTCTTTCTTTCGATGAGAATGCTGCCTTCCACCGAATACATCCATCCATATTTAAATGGATTTTTTGTTTGGGGTAGATCTTGCTTAAGCACTGTTAGATAATACTGCAATGAATCCTCGTTAAGTCCGTCATATTTCAAAAGCATTAGCTGATTATTTCTAAAAATTTCGGGTGCATATTTTACCGGATCCTGCTTTTTGTAAATGGCTATACTTTCATCTAGATAGTGGTGGGCATTTTTCTTTTCGTCCGTATTATCGTACCGTTCTAAAAAATAGGCTTTGTCGTTCAAAAATTTAGCCCGTACCGCAGGTCTATTATCATCTTGGATAAGGGCCAATGCTTGGCTGAATAAGGCAATGGCCTCTTTCAAATCCCCCTTCTCCACTTTTATAGCCGACCAACGTCGTAGCAGTTCGTATTTTAGTAGTATATCCTGGTTTTTTTTTGGAATACGATTATAATGTCCCATGCCTTTGGCTGCCAAAGAATCTACCGCAACAAACGGGTGAGAACGGTTTTCCCTATCAATTATATCATTATAGATTTCCGCTAAAAGTTGGTGTTGTACCGGTTTGGAATTCTCTAATACCGCGGTAGCTTTATCAAAGTAAAACACCGTACTATCTCTGTTAAACTGCGGAATTTCCCTAAAGAACAGGGCTTTGTTTTGGTAGTTTTTTGCACTTTTGATTACGAGATTCGAGGCAGTAGTGCCCGGAGTTTGAGCGGTAGTATAAAAAGCCAGTGAACAAATAAATCCTAAACCTATTTTTAAAATGAATTTCATGGCATTTAATTTAAGTACTTCTTTTAGCTGGCCATGGCACCCAATATGAACCACTGCGTTTGGTTTTAGCATAGCTATCTCAACACTTTCACTACTCATTACTGCATCACTTGTCTTAATTATTGCATCACTAGTCTTAGCGCCTAATTTTTTGCGATTCCACTTGGCAAAAGCTCTAGCGCAGAATAGTGCGGCGATGCTTGTTGAGATGTTCATTTTTTTTGATTGTTCTATTTCAAGTACTAGGTTTTCCAACTTCTAGTTTTCAAAATCACCGGAACCGTGGAATAGTTGGCCGTTTTTAGTTAGCATATCATAGTTTTTGGTGCTGCCGAACAGCATTGCAACAACTAGCAAAAGGGCGATGGGGTATATCTTGTTTGCCATCGGTGGCATTAGTTAAGTTTTTCAAATCGATTATATTTTTTCAACACCTCGATCAAGAGATCATGAGGTAGGGCATAGGCCTTGTTTCCATTAATGCCCTCCATAGTTTTGGCGGCCACCATGGCATTGATAATGGCTTCTTCCACCGCTTGCACCGTTGCTTCGAAAAATGGTGTCATCAAGTCATTTGGGAATGTTTCCACTACGGTAGTATTGTCCCTGTTGAAAGCACCTTCATTAGCGGTTGAAAATGCAAAGAATATATCCCCGGAACCATTGCTTCCCCTGCCACCTACAAGACCGATGCCCAGAGGAATGCGTTGTGCAATTCTTTTTAATTGATGTGGGAGAAACGGGGCGTCCGTAGCTACAATGACGATAATGGAACCGTCTCCTTCCTTTCTTTTGGATTGCGGAGGCGCATTGAATACCGAATTTAAGGTGTCCTTTAATTCCATACCAACGGGAACTCCCGCAATGGTGAGGTTCTTTTTAGACCCAAAGTTGGCCTGTACAATGGCGCCAACCGTATAGGTACTATCATTAACGGTCACTATCCTTGAGGAAGTTCCCGTACCTCCTTTAAATCCTAGGCACATCATTCCTGTTCCTCCACCAACATTGCCTTCGGCTATTTTTCCGTTGGATGCATTTGTGATGGCTTCCAAAACATGTTTTTCTTCTACGTGAAATCCGTAAATATCATTGAGAAATCCATCGTAGGTTTCTGCCACTACGGGATAGGTGTACCACCAATCTTCTCCATTGTACCAGTCGGTGGCTACGTACCATTTTAGCACCGCATCGCGAACGACTCCAACGCTATTGGTATTGGTGATCATAATTGGCGTTTCCAAAAAGCCCGATTCCGTAACCCAGGTAGTACCGGTCATTTCGCCATTGCCGTTAAGGCTGTACCAATTGGCATAGACCGGACTCATTTTTTTTGCTTTTCCTCGCGGGAAAATCGCGGTAACCCCCGTTCTAACCGGTCCTTTGCCCACAAGATTGCCACCTTCGCCCGAAATTATAGTGCTATAGCCTACTTCAACCCCGGCTATATCCGTTATAGTATTTAATGGGCCCGTTTTCCCATCAAAAGGAACGCCAAGGTCTCGGGCACGTGGTTGTTGGGCAAAGGCGCATTGGGCAAGAATCAACACCATGGAAATAAATAGGGCTTTTTTCATTTTTTCTATACGATTGGATTTCCTGCCAGCTGTTTTAAAGCTTTGGAAACCAAGGTTCTACTTTTTATAAAGTCAACTACTTTCGTTTAAATCGCCCGCGCTTAAAAGTCACCATTATTAACATCCTTTATAAATTCTATCAGTCCGGAGAAATAGGCATCAGGGTCATCGTATTGGGACATGTGAGCCGACTCCGTAGTCAAACTCCGTCCGTTTTGAACTTCGGTACTCATCCATTCCATATATTTCGGATCCATGGTATCGTAGGTGCCACCGATCATCAAAGTGGGTGTTTTCAATTCGTTCAACCGGCCGGAAATGTCCCATCCTTTTAAGGTCGCATCACCGGTAATACCAAATTCGCTGTAGCCCTGCATGTAAATGTAAATGTTAGGATTTAGATGGGAAAAAGCGCGATTTAGGAATTCTGGCCACTCCTCCAAGGGCTTACGCAAAACGTGTTTGGGATAATAGTGCTGCGTAACGAGTTCTGAATAACGGGGGTTGCCAAAATCTTCAGCAACTTCCATGGCTTTTATTTCCTTGTAAACTTCAGGTGGCAGTTGGGGCCCCAAAACCTCGGAGGCGTATTTTTCGTATTCTGGAATGCTAGCCATCATATTTGAAATGACAAGGCCTTTTAAATTATCCTGATATTTTAGCGCATATTCCATGGCCAGGATTCCTCCCCATGATTGTCCCAATAGGTAAAAATTGTCTTTATTTAGGTTTAAAGCCTTGCGGACTTGTTCTACCTCCTCTACAAAATGTTCAATGGTCCAAAGTGTGGAATCGTTGGGCTTATCGCTGTAATACGAATCCAGTTGATCGTAATAAATGTATTCTATTTCTTCATTTGGGAGGTAACCGTCAAAATTCTCAAAAAACTCGTGCGTCCCTCCCGGACCGCCATGAAGCAATAGTACCCTCATTTTTGGGTTGTTTCCCATCCGCTTTGTCCAAACCTTAAAGGTTCCTTTCGGGGTCTCAATAGGAATCATCTTAATACCACCAGTCTGTTGATCATTGCTTAGGGAATAATCAAAATAACCGCTTTTTTCAGTAGCTGTGGTCTTAGTTTGTGGTGAGTCTTTACAGCTCATTGTTAAGCAGAGGGTTAGCACTGCTGCTAGTGTAACTTTCTTCATCTGTTTCAATTTCATTGTAATGGGTTTTTACTGTTGACCGTATTTTCTTTGAATTTAGTGAATAAATAGATGAGGTTTATATGCTGATTATCTTTTAGGGAATCGATGTATTTGATGGTCATGATAAAAACTTGATGTTCTTTAAACCTGAAGGCGGTGGTACGCTCATATTAGTAAAGTAGATGCGCTATGTTTTACTTCTTTGCTTAGTGGTGTGGATGATGCATTATTGCTTATCGTATTGTATCAGGACTTTTAGCTTTATTTCAATGAAACACAAGGCTACAATTTCTGTTATCTTGAAGGTGCTTATATGGCAAAAACCCCTAAAACAAATGGTTAGAGGTCTTCTTGTTGTGATAATAATTAGGTAGGCCGACCATGACAGCGATTATTGGTTTGTAAATGAAAACACTAAAATATCAACCTTCTTTTCATTGCCACGTATTCCCCCGAACGTGCCGACCTACCTATATTATTTTTTAATTATTAAACTTTTATTTTTTTCATATTGAACCTTGAACCCTGCTAAACGGTTGGCGGGTCCTGTTAATCCTACCTGATTATTTCGTAGGCTCCATAAATGTATACCCTTGTAAATTCATGATATTTAGCATATCGTAGTAGTATGACATTCGTACTATTTTTCCGTTCTGTACTATACTGGCGATATGATAGCTAACCGGAATTTCCTTTCCACTTTCTTTGTCGGTTAACGTATTAAGTCCCCATGTAAGTACCCATTCCCCTTCGTTCCAGTTGTTGTTTACTTTTACCGGTAAATACACGTCTCTAGTAATGGAATGGTCATAGGCCGAAGTACTGTTGGTAAAATATTCCTTATGTTGCGCTACGTTCAAGGAATCTGATACACTGCCACTACCAAGTCCATTAACTACAGCGTTTGGCGCTAACAGAGCATTCATTTCGGATACATTTTCATCATGCAATGCCTTTACATATTTCTGTACTATCTGGCTGGCGGTTTCTGCATTATCAAAATCCAAGGTAACCTGCGGTTCTTGCGCTCCAATAAGCATTGGAAGTAAAAACAGTGCCGTTGACGATAACAATACGTTCTTTAATCTTTTCATAATATCGTGTTTTTTGGTTAGTAATTGTTTGGCCTTATCTGCTCAAGGCTTTTTAAAGAAAATAATAATTGTAACGGAATACTATTGATGTAGGACGAAGGATACCGTTTACTGTCCCAATGCCACCTTTTATTTATCAAAGGTTTTGCACAGGTACGGTAACTTACTTCAAATGGAACAGCCTAGGACTTGGGACTTAAATGGTCTGTAAGCGTTTTAACAACTCTTCCCGTTGGGCTTTGCTTACAGGAATTGCTTTTTTGGAAATGACAACATGGCTTTGGGCCACTTCGTCTATTTGGGAAATATTGATGATGTACGAACGATGTATGCGCAGAAAATGTTTGTTGGGCAGTTTATCGTCCATATCTTTTAAAGTCATTACCAATAGGTATTCTTTGCCTTTGGAATGGATGCGACAATAATTGCGTTCGGCCTCTATATATAGAATATCCTGTATAACTACCTTCACCATCTTTTCATGATGGCGCACAAAAATGCTATCGCTCAAGATGAAAGGCGCTGCGGTTTCTTGGATGGCCGTAGTATTATCTGTTTCGTTTTGTATGTGATTTATAGTGAGTTCAACGGCCCTTTGTAGGTCCAGTTTTTTAAAGGGTTTAGAAATAAAGGCATAGGGATTGGTAGCTTTGGCTCGGTTAAAATGATGTTCATCCGCATTTGCGGTTAGGTATATTATAGGGATAGTGTGCTCTTTTTGAAGGTGTTCCGCCGTTTGTATCCCGTCCCATTCACCTTTCAGGTTAATGTCCATGAGAATGATATCCGGATCGTTCTGCTTTACATGCGCAAGAACCTCTTTTCCTCTTGGTAAAATACCCGTAATTTCATAACCCAAACTGGACAGTTGTAGGGAAATATTGGCCCCAATCACCATCTCATCTTCTACAATCGTAATCTTTATCGTTCTATCCATATAGTTTTGTCCATGGTCTAGGCAGCTATATCCAATTTAAACTCAAACGAAACCGAGGTTCCGTTTTCTACTTCTTCCTGCATCTTACCGTTTAGTTGCTTGGTAAGCAAGGAAACCAATTGGGTTCCGAAACCACTGCCTGCCGGCGCTGAACCTTGTTGTTTTCCCACACCGTTATCCGTTACTTTTAGGGTCAAGGTCTGTGCATCCAATTTAGCCAAACGTATCTCAATCTGTCCTTTTGCGTTTTTCGGAAAAGCATATTTCAACGCATTTGTCAGTAATTCGTTAACAATAAGCCCAATAGGCACTGCGGTGTCTACATCCAATTCCAGATTGTCCATGGCGCAGGCTATCTTTACTTTGTTCTCTGCATTAAAGGTGTCCAGAATACCTTCTCCTAAATTAACAAAATAATTCTTCATTTCTATACTTCCCAAATTAGTGCCTTGATACAATTGTTGATGGATGATTCCCATAGACTGTACCCGATTCTGACTCGCGATCATGGCGTCCTTGGTGGCCGAATCCTCTAATTGTGCAGATTGGAGGCTGATCAAACTTTTAACAAGTTCCAGATTGTTTTTTACTCGGTGGTGGATTTCTTTTAACAATAGTTCGTTCTCATCGTTTTTTGCTGCAATAACGCTAGTGGCCTTACGGCTCTTATTGAGGAAAAAGAAAACCACACCAAGCAATGCTAAAAGTAAAACCCCGATGCCTATCATGAGTTGTTGCGTTTTGTTCTTTTCTTCTAACAATACGGTCTGTGCCGCCAAGGCTACATCTTTTTTGCCCGTCTCATATTTTATGACCGCTTCGCTTTCCAAATTGGCCAATTTATCTGCCATGACCTTATTTTTTATCGCAACCGACTTTTTATAATAAAGCAAGGCATTTTCTTGGTCGCTTAATTGCTCATAGCATTCAGATACTTGTTGGTACGCCTCCCATGTGTTTTCGCTTTCTTGCTTTTCCAAGGCTGCGATTCCCACCTCAAAATGTCCTATTGCCTCGGTATATTTCCCTTGAAATTTAAGAACGTTTCCAATAGCTGTGCGATAGGTTGCCGCCCTTTCCTCGCCAACCGTATTTACGGCCAGTTCATAAGCCGTTGTGCAATCTGCCAAAGCTTGGTCATAGTCTTTTGTTCGTACAGAAATATCACTCCTGTAGGAGTAGGCGCGGATAAGCACAAAAATCTCATCTGGCACTTTGTTGTTTACAATGGCTATACATTCATCTGCGGCTTTATACGCCTTGTCGTATTCACCAAGTTTTGTGTAGCCCTTGATTACGTTAAAAAGTGCAATGCATGTACCGGAATGGTTACCGGATTTTTTGAACAACGCAATCGCCTGCCGTGCATATTTTATGGAGGCTTCAGGTTTTAGCATTTTCTCGTGTAAATCCGCTAAGACACGGTAAACTTTGGCCATGCCCTGCTCATCTTCTAAGGCTTCAAAAAGCGGTAAGGCTTTGAATACCAATTCTTGGGCTTTGGCCAGTTCGTTTTGGTTAAGGTAATCGATGGCCAGTACCCTAAAGGAATCGGCTATTTTTGTGTTATTTCCCGTTTTTTGGTAATATTCCAATGTTTTTTCACTGTGATATACGACCGAATCTTGTGGAAATAGGCCGTGGTAGCCGTACCAGTTAGCCATTTCCTCGTGTAACTCGGCCACCTTAACAGGTGCTTCTTCTTTTTCTATTTTTTGTAGGATTTTTAAGCCGATTTCAGGGTAGGTTGTCGTGTTTAGGTAGACATTGGTTCGCATCCATGAAAGCACGGAGTCTAGAGGCATTGCGGTAATGCTGTCTATTTGCGTGCTACTTCTGGTATTGGTTTGTGAGAAAGCACTATGGCAAAAGGCAAGTACGATCGCTACAATCAGCACCACGTTCGGGTATTGCCTTTTATAAGGTGTTTTCTGGCAACAAACGGGTAGTGATCTTTGGATCATTGTATTGGGTATTGGTCGGCGGTTAAAGATTATTTACAGGGGGAATTCCCTAAAGATATTCTAAAAATTCTATACCAACAGCATAGGGGTACTTGTATTATAATGAAGTAGTTGGGTATGGTCCAGTAACTTGATGCTTATTTTAACTTAAGTATAGGTAATAACAATATTTCAGGTTCAATAGGATGCCAATTTTTTTCAGCGCTTTAAGATTCCTGTTTGGCAATTATAGTTAAAAAAGAGGGTGTTCTGCTCTATTGGTTCAGTAAGCGTCCTTGCCATCATAGGTAAACGATGCTACTACGTATGTTGCGGTAACATGAGTTTGATTGGTTCTAAAGAGGACTTTAGGATTTTGCTTAGATAGAACGGTCAGATGGTATAAGAATGAAGGATATATGCTTGCAAATGCCCGGAATAGAAGTGATTATAATTCAAATATCTATAAGTAAACATTCTTATGTCTGCACGACATCCAAGCCGGTCTTAGGCTTTTTGGTCATATCCTAAGTCATAAATCATTGACCTAAATAACGAATTTAATCTTAGAACCACGTGGTTTAAGCTATTATGCTGCCAGAAATCCGCTCCTCAACAATTTTACCATCAGTAGCATACACGTAATAGGAATGGTTTTCCTTGTCCAAAGAAACAGAGGTATGCACTTCTCCATCTATAAAGTGGATAGCGGAACGATCATCGCAGGCATAGCCATCGGAAAGTTTACCGGATAGGATGTTTTCGTGGTACAGAGGACGTCGTGTAAGTTCCGAGTTGTAATGCGGACAATGGCTTTTAGCTATAAATGCCATACCTTCTACAATGCTCAAGTTACCGGGTCTGGAATCCGTAGTACCGCCATTGAACCAACAAAGGGAACCTGCACTACCACCGCCCATAACGGTTCCGTTGTTATAGGCATTTTTAAGGGCTACATCTATACCTTGAGCCTTCCATATAGCAAGCATATTCAGCGTATTGCCTCCACCAACAACAATAGCGTCCATACGGGTTATTTGATCCGTAAAACTTTCCTGATGGTCATACGAGTTTACCCAAACTTCCAAAACGTGCGGTATGGCGTTCAGATGTTTACAGACCTCATAAAACCGAATACAGTACGCCTTATCATCTCCGCTGGCCGTGGGAATAAAACAGATGTTAGGCCTGGATTTTCCCGTGGCCTCAACCATATAATTTAGAAACGGAACTGTGTGTCTTCCGCTACCATATACCAGTAACTGTTTTTTCATATTTCAAACATTTGAATAGAAAGATACGGGTAACTTAAAAAAATCGAAAATTCTATTCGTTGTTACTTTTAGAGTTTCTGGGTTTCGGTTTATTGGTGTTTCGATTATTTTTACCTCTGAAATTAGAGTTTCCAGACCTGTTCCTATTTTTATTGGGGTTAGGCCTGCTATTTCGTTGTTGTGGTCTTCGCCGAGGTTCGGATTGCTGCTGGTCATCGCCCTCATCTACAAATTGATGCTCTGGCATGCGAGGTACTTCCTGTTTGATCAATTTTTCAATATCCCTAAGGTAAGGACGTTCTTCTTTGTCACAGAAAGAAATCGCAATTCCGCTGGCACTTGCGCGTCCTGTTCTACCAATTCGGTGTACATACGTTTCCGATACATTGGGCAGGTCATAGTTGACCACTAAAGAAAGTTCTTCTACATCGATACCGCGCGCGGCGATATCCGTCGCGACCAAAACTTTTAGTTTTCCATCTTTAAACGCACCCAATGCCTTTTGACGGGCAGCTTGGGATTTATTGCCGTGAATAGCTGCCGAGCGTATGCCTGCTTGGTCTAATTTCTTGACTATTTTATTGGCTCCGTGCTTGGTGCGTGAAAATACCAAAACCGAATCATTGGCCCGCTGTTTTAACAAGTGTACCAAAAGCTTTGGTTTGTTGGGTTTGCTCACAAAATAGACCCCTTGTTCCACTTTTTCTGCCGTAGCCTGTTCGGGTTTAATGGTGACCCGCTCAAAATCGCCCAGCATTTTACGAGATAGTTCCACGATACTTTTGGGCATGGTGGCCGAAAAGAATAGGGATTGCCTTTTGGGCGGTAGTTTGGCAATTATTTTTTTAATATCATGGATAAAACCCATGTCCAACATTTGGTCGGCCTCGTCCAGTACCACGAATTCCAAGTCCCTAAAGGTGATGAATCCTTGATTCATTAAGTCCAAGAGGCGTCCTGGGGTAGCGATGATGATATCTACACCTCCCCGCAGGGCATTTACTTGTTTTCCCTGTTTTACACCGCCAAATATCACGGTGTTTTTTAACCCGGTATGTCTGCCATAAGCGGTAAAACTCTCGCCTATTTGTATGGCGAGTTCCCTAGTGGGTGTTACCACTAGGGCCTTCACTTTTCGTTTGTTCTGACTTAAACTGATGCGTTCGTATAAGTGATGTAATATGGGAATACCAAAGGCGGCTGTTTTTCCCGTACCTGTTTGGGCTACGCCCAATAAATCCTTGCCTTTTAATAAAATGGGAATGGCTTGTTGTTGTATTGGAGTGGGATTGGTGTAGCCTTCTGTTTCCAAGGCTTTAAGAATTGGTTCGGCCAGGCCGAGTTCTTTAAATGTCATAATTTCAAATAAGTCGCGAAGTTACAGCTATTCTAGCTACTAGCAATAAAACAATTTCTTGTTCAAAGTTTTATAGCATAGGGTATTGACTCACAATTAATTAAACTTTACATCGCAATCTGTCCGTTACACAACATTTATACAGGGTAGCAGCTAGGTATTTGTACTTTTAACACTAATCTTGACTCAAGAGTTATGTCCCAAAAGCTATTGCTTAGTATCCTGGTATTGCTTTCTTTGGTCTTAACCGGCTATGGACAGGATACTTTTGCAGATGATTTTCAGTCGGGAAACTATACTTCCAATACCGGTAGCATGAATTTTAGCACTGGATGGACGGAAACAGGAGAATCAAATAATTCAAGTTCAGGTAGAATTCAAATAGTTTCGGGACAACTTCGGTTCAGAAATTTAGACAACAGAACCATTGAAAGAACCTTAGATCTGTCCACTGCTATATCGGCAACATTAACATTTAACTATACACGGGTAAGCGGGAATGAGTCCATAGCTTTACAATTGCATAACGGTTCCAATTATGCAACGGTACAAACCTTAGGGGGGTCTACCAATGTTACTTATGACTTGAACGCAAACCAACTATCAGCAAGTGCCGGTATCCGTTTTGTAACCGCTAGTGGAGGATGGTCTGGTTCTGAGACCGCAACAATCGATAATATTCTTTTTACGGTACAATATCCCGATCAGCCCCCAGTGGTATCGGCAACCGGGAATCAAAATTATTGTGCTGGGTCTTCTATTCCCATAGCACAGACCATTAGTATAACCGATCCGGACGATACCACTACATCTGCCGTGTACATTCAAATATCAAACGGATATATAAACGGGGAAGATCTATTAACCCTTACGGGTAGTCATCCGAACATTACACCAAGTTGGGATGTCGTCCAAGGTGAATTAACACTGCAGGGCCCGGCCACGTATACGGAGTTTGAGGCAGCAGTTTTAGCTACTGAATTTTCTAGTAGTTCGCCAAACCCATCAGGTAGCAGACAGTTTTCCATTACGGTGGGGGAGGCTAATTTTTTACCCGCTACCCAACACTATTACGAGTTTGTATCCGACCCAGGGATTTCCTGGACAGATGCTGAAGCCGCAGCTTCGTCGAGAACATACTTTGGATTACAGGGCTATCTGGTTACGCTTACGTCCCAAGAAGAAGCCGATTTTTCCGGAGCACAAGCCAGTGGCTTTGGTTGGATAGGTGCCACCGATCTAGCTGTAGAAGGGGAATGGCGTTGGGTAACCGGGCCAGAAGCCGGGACTCAATTTTGGCAAGGCTTGGCCAATGGCACAGAGTTGACCTTTGCAAACTGGAACGGGGGAGAACCTAACAATGTAGGCGGTGGAGGAGAGGATTATGCTCATATTGCAGCGGCATCTGTTATTCGTGGTGGAGCACCCATAGGGGCTTGGAACGATTTGCCTAATAACGGTGGTGGCGGTGCTTATGCCTCCCAAGGCTATGTTGTGGAATACGGCGGCATGCCCGGTGATCCGGTTCTTAATATTTCCGCTACTACAAGCATTACAATCGATAATCTGGCACCTACTTGGGTAACCAGTGTCGGTGCTCTGGACGAGAATTTTCAGTGCGCCTCCGATCTTCCTTCACTAAGCAACTGTTCCGATTTAAGCTTTACTTTTTTTAATGAACAGCAGTATGCTTGGGGCTTTGGAATACAAAACAATACCGGAACTGCAGTGCCTAACTGGGAAGTTCGCATTTCGCGTGCAAACTATCAATTAAATGCAGGTCAATTGAGCAATTCTTCCGCGTTTACCTATACGGAGATCGATAATGGTGATGGCACCTATGAGTTACTGCTGACAGGGACATCGGCTATCCCTGCATGGGGTGGAATTCCCGGCGGGGCAATTCAATGGCCGGGAGTTAATTTTGGAGCGGGCATCTCCTCCTCATCAAGGGGAATATTCTGCGGGAGCCCACCGTTTACTCCTCCTGTAGCTACCGATAATTGTAGTACTGTTACCGTTAGCCAATTGAGTGATGCCATAACTGTTAACAACGGCACCAACGACTTCGTTAGGGTAATAACCTATCAGGCGGTAGATGCCTCGGGTAACACCTCCGTTCCTTTCGTGAAAACGATAACCGTGATGGATACCATAGACCCAACAGCCAGTAATCCCGCAGCTATAAATGTCTTTTGTAGTTCGAATGTACCCTCACCGGATATAACCGTAGTAACGGACGGAGCAGATAATTGTGCGGGAGGTCTTACTGTAACACATGTTGGTGATTCTTCCGATGGAGGAACCGTTACGGAAACCATTACAAGAACCTATCGTATTGCGGATAGCGCCAGTAATACTACCGACGTAACGCAGATAATTACCGTTTCTAATTTTACAATAACTACACAGCCACAACCTACTATAAATGCTATAGTGGGAACCGCGGTCAGTATTTCGGTCGTTGCATCCAATGTAAACACATTTCAGTGGCAATTAAGCTCCGATGGCGGTACTACATATACCAACATCGTTAACGGAGCTGGGTATTCAGGTGCACAGAGTAGTATGTTGTCTTTAAATGGCAGTATTGTCACAACTGCTCAAAATGGATACCTCTATCGTGTGTTGATGTCTCATTCCGCTTCATCTTGTCCGCCATTAGTTTCGGGGAACAGCCTACTTGCGGTTTCCCCAGGTACTGTGATTACGAACAGAAGAATTACATTTAGGCTAAATCCCGACTAAACCTATGAACTTTTAAACCTTATCCAATTCATCTTTGAATTTTACAATGGAATGTAATATCGATACATTTATGTTCGAGACAATTAGCTTATAAACCCGCAACTGCGGCCTCCGCACATCGTTCGCCATCCATGGCCGCGGATACAATGCCACCGGCATAACCACCACCTTCTCCACAAGGAAAAAGCCCTTTTATCTGTGGATGCTCCAAGTGTTCGTTTCTGGGAATGGTCACCGGAGAGGAAGTACGCGATTCCACACCAATGATATTGGCCTCGGAAGTATGGTAGCCGTGCATTTTTTTTCCGAATTCCGCAAAGCCTTGTCGCAATCTACTGCCAATCAGTTTAGGTAATAAAGAATGCATAGGTGCGGATTTTAGACCGGGTTGGTAACTGGTGGGGTTGAGGTCGGAGGATAGTTTACCGTCCACAAAATCCGTTAATCGTTGTGCGGGAGCGGTCTGTGTTCTTCCGCCCGATGTAAAGGCCAAGCGTTCTAGGCTCTTTTGATATTCCAAGCCTTTTAAAGCACCAAATTTCTCGAGTTTGGGAATGTCCTCGTCGACATTGATTTCTACGACAATACCCGAATTGGCATATAGATTATTTCTTTTGGATGGCGACATGCCGTTTACAACGACTTCACCCGGAGCTGTTGCCGCGGGCACGATGAATCCGCCAGGGCACATGCAAAAAGAATATACCCCTCTGTTTTTTACCTGATGCACCAGACTGTAGGCCGCTGCCGGAAGCAATTTGTTCCGATCTCCTGAACAATGGTATTGTATGGAATCGATGATATGTTGCGGATGCTCTACACGCACGCCCATGGCAAAGGATTTTGCCTTTAAGGCGATGTTTTTCTTGTGCAGCAATTCAAAAATATCACGGGCAGAGTGTCCGGTGGCTAGGATTACCCGTTTCGTTTCTAGTTCTTTGGTGTCATCTAAGATAATGGCTTTCAGTTGATTCTTGTCTATGATGAAATCCGTTACTTTCGAGTTAAAGTGAATTTCACCTCCGCATTCGATAATCGTTTCGCGAATATTCTGAACGATTTTCGGAAGTTTATTGGTGCCAATATGAGGATGGGCATCTATGAGAATCTGTTCCGTAGCACCGTGGTGTACCAAACTTTCGAAAACACGGCGTACATCGCCGCGTTTTAGGCTGCGGGTGTACAGTTTTCCGTCCGAATAGGTACCGGCACCGCCTTCGCCAAAACAGTAATTGGAATCTTCACCTACAATATGGTCGCGATTTATTGCTTTCAAATCCCTTCGTCGTTCTTGTACGTCTTTGCCCCGTTCCAGGACAATAGGCTTGTAGCCCAATTCCAAGCAACGTAGGGCAGCCCACATACCGGCAGGACCGAAACCGATGATATGCACCGGTTTTGCCTTGGAAACATCCTTGTAATCAAATGCGTAATTTTCTTTGGGTGCATCTTCCCCAATATAAACGGCTAGCTTATAGTTGAAAACGATTTCCGGTTTTCGGGCGTCAATCGATTTTCGAAGTATTTTTACGGCGAAGGCTTGGTCGCCCAAACCTAAAAATTGGGCCGTTCTATTTTTAAGGCTGCCCTCTTGGGCTTCCTCGGTCAAGGACAATCGTAGCTGTAGGTTTTTGATCACAGTACAAAATTACCGCAATTCGGTCTTTAAAATCGACAACTGGGCGCATCTTTTTTCTGTACACGCCATCATAGGCTGAAATTTGATATCTAATCATTCATAAAAACCGATATCATGAAAAAAGTAATTCTGATTTTATTCCTATTCATAACTACAGCAGGGATTGCCCAAGACGCCTATACCAAAGGAATGCAAAAAGCATTTGAGCTTTGGGGCGAAGGTAAAAATGTAGAGGCCTCCAATATGTTCGAACGCATTGCAAATGCGGAAATGGATAATTGGTTGCCCCACTATTATGTGGCATCTATAAATACCATCGCCGCTTTTGGGGAGCGAAACAAGGAGAAATTAACCCAAAAGCTGGAAAAGGCACAGCAGTTTATAGATATAGCCAACCGAATATCGCCCAACAACCCGGAAATATTGGTGCAGCAGGCCATGACCCACACCGCATGGATCGCTTTTGACGGTGCCACTTATGGCATGACACTTTCGGGTAAAGTAGCGGCCATTTATGCTCAAGCACTGGAATTGGCGCCAGAAAACCCAAGGGTGGTCTTCTCAAAGGCGGAATGGGATATGGGATCAGCTGCATATTTTGGTAAGGACACCGCGCCCTACTGTAATGATATTGAGCGTTCCTTGGAACTTTTTGATACCTTTAAGGCAGAAACGGCTTTTTACCCAAATTGGGGCAAAGAAAGGGCGGAACAGGTACTTGACGATTGCAGGCAATAATTCGAAAATCAATTAAAGGAAAGCCTGATCAGATAATTATGGATAGTTTCTAAAGTGTACGTGAATGAAAAGTTCCAACCGGGCAAAGATGGAAAACAAAAATAAAATAGTTGTTTGGAGGGTCTTAAGGGTAAGTCTATACATTACCGCTGGGATATTCGTTTGGAGGGTCCTCAGCAGTTTTAATGAGGGCATCGTTTGGATGGACCAGCTTATCGGGTCGGCGATCAGCTTTGTATATGCTTTAATTATTACGGCTACCAACATTTACTTTCATCAGTATATAACCCAAAGATATAGTTGGGAAGAAGAGACCCAAAAACGATTATGGTCCGGTGCTATTGGATCTATTTTACTAACGGTTTTCGCTTATGGTATCGCAAGGATGCTGGAAGAGGTTGTGTTTTATAGTGCCAGTGTTGTGCAATTTATCAATAACGAGGAAATTTCCGACTATGTATTCGTATTGGTCATTGCTATTCTGGTATCCGCTATTTTACATGCGTTTTATTTCTACAAAGCCCTCCAAGATACCAAGGTCAAGGAACAAAAGATCATTGCGGGTACTGCATCTGCAAAATTCGATGCACTAAAGAATCAATTGGACCCCCATTTTTTGTTCAATAGTTTAAATGTCCTCACAAGTCTTATTGAAGAAGATCCTACCCAGGCACAAAAGTTTACCACCTCCTTATCCAAAGTGTATCGTTATGTGCTGGAACAAAAGAACAAGGATTTGGTTACGGTAGATGAGGAACTACAGTTCGCAAGGACCTATATGAAATTATTGAAAATGCGATTTGAGGACAGTATACATCTGGAAATTCCGGATAGTTGCTCAAATCCCGAGGCCAAAATCGTTCCCTTATCCCTTCAATTATTATTGGAGAATGCGGTAAAACACAACATCGTAACTGCTAAAAAACCTTTGTTGATCAAAGTGGAAGAGGTTAACAATATGTTGGTGATCAGTAATAATCTGCAAGAAAAGCAGGTGGTAAAAAAGAGTACCGGTGTTGGTCTGCAGAACATACGGCAACGGTACCATATACTTACGGATAGGGAGGTACGCATAGAAAAAACCACGTCTAACTTTAATGTTCATTTACCTATGCTGTCCAAAAGTACGGCTGTTATTGAAACACAGGAATCTTATATTGAGGATAAGCGTTACGAGAAGGCAAAAGAGCGCGTACAGGCCATAAAAGGCTTTTATGGGAATTTGACCTCTTACCTAATTGTTATACCCATATTGATCTATATAAACTACAGAACTACTAGTTTTGCTTGGTTTCTATTTCCGGCAATTGGTTGGGGTTTTGGGCTATTGGGGCATGGTTTACAGGCGTATGGTTACAATCCTATTTTAGGAAAGTCTTGGGAGGAGCGCAAGATCAAACAGTATATGGATGACGAAAATTTTTGATTTACCCCTAACCTGTATGGGGTGTATAACACCGGTAATAACAGTTCAGCGGTAATAAATTACAATTGGGTATTTCCTTTTTTAGATTACAGGCTTTCTTTCGCAAATTTGAAGTGTAAGAAAAATTAATTTTAAAACATATAAAAATGGAAAATCAAGATGTAAACGCAAACAACAAGTATTTAAAAGCAAAGGAAAAAGTGGAAAACATAAAAGGCTTTTATGGGAATTTATTGGCCTATTGTATTGTGATACCGGTACTCGCTTTTATAAATTATAATACCACAAGTTTTGCCTGGTTTCTTTTCCCGGCCTTGGGTTGGGGCTTTGGTCTTCTTATGCACGGATTAAGTGCCTACGAATACAATCCGTTCTTTGGCAAGGATTGGGAAGAGCGAAAAATAAAAGAGTTCATGCAAAAGCAATAAGCAAAAGAACATATCATCATGGAAAATAAACAAGAAGAGCATAAATATTATAGGGCACAAGAAAGAGTCGATACGCTTAAAAAATTTTATGGCAAGGTCGGTTCCGGCCTTACCGCAATAGCGATTACCGGAGGTATTAATTACTATCTTAACGAATGGGCCAATCCTTGGTTTTTATGGGTAGTGTTCGGCGTAAGTCTTAGTCTGCTCTTCAAGGCTATTAAAATTTTTAACCTGAATCCTTTTATGGGAAAGAACTGGGAAGAGCGCAAGATTCAGGAATTAATGAAGGAAGACGAAAAACGCAAAAAATGGAACTAAAATATAGGAATAGTACAGATAAACTGATACGTGCCAAAAAACAGGTAGACGAACTAAAGGGTTTTTATATTCATCTCATTGTATATGTTTTGGTAAATATCTTTATTACCTCGGTAACGGTTATTGCCAGAATCAATGGAGGTGAAAGCTTTGGTGAAGCCTTTTTTAGTTTTGCGTCCTTCTCCACCGCTATCTTTTGGGGTATAGGCCTAGGGTTTCACGCTGCCAAGGTCTATAATTTTAGTCCGCTTTTCAGTAAGAAATGGGAGGAACGTCAAATTAAAAAATATATGGAGAAGTATAAAAAGGAATCAGAAAAATTCAGATAAGACTTCAATCTAAAAATAAAAGAAACTATGAATATTTCAAAATATGAAAGAGCCAAGTTGCGGGTAATCGCCTTAAGGGGCTTTTATAATCACTTGGCGGTTTTCGTAATTGTTAATATCTTACTCTACCTGTTGCGTAATAAGTTTACGATTATCCTCATTAATGAAAGCACCTTTGATAATCCCAAGTTTTTGGAGTGGATAGATTGGAACGTTTTTGGCACGACCATTATCTGGGGTGTTATTCTCGTAATACATGCTTTAAACGTGCTAGGTAACTGGCCTTTGTTCAAAAAGGAATGGGAGCAACGCCAGATTAAAAAATATTTGAGCGAAAGCGGCGACTAAAACCAAATAGCAATACAGACGTAATTAAATTAAGCCAACCAATGAGAACCATAATTATTGAAGACGAAAAACCGGCTGCAAGAAGACTAAATAGAATGTTGACCGATTTGAACGTAGAAGTATCGACGATGTTACATTCCGTTGAAGATGCTATAGACTGGTTTCAAACCAACGAGCACCCCGATCTTATTTTTCTGGATATACAATTGTCGGACGGACTTTCCTTTGAAATCTTTGATGTGATAGAGGTGCACAGTGCCATTATTTTTACCACCGCTTTTGATGAATATGCCTTGCAGGCTTTTAAGCTGAACAGTATAGATTATCTGTTAAAACCGATTGACGATGAAGACTTGGAAAACGCTGTTAAAAAATACAAGTCGCGTTTTAAACCAGATGCGCCTGCACCAAAATTGGCACTCGATTTTGAGGATATTAAAAAGTTGTTGGTAAACCCCGTGGAGCGTGAATTCAAAAAACGATTTACGTCCAGGGTAGGGCAGCACCTTAAAATTATAAATGCCGATGAGGTAGCGTGTTTTTATAGCGAAAACAAAGGAACCTATGCGGCAACGACCGATGGTAGAAATTATCTTTTGGATACTACTTTAGAGCATTTGGAAACCGAGTTGGAACCCAAGATTTTCTTTCGCGTTAGTAGGAAGTTTTACGTCAATATCAATCACATCAAAGATATCATTTCCTATACCAATTCTCGCCTTCAAATTAAGCTGAACAACGTTAAGGACCAAGAAATTATTGTGAGTAGGGAGCGCGTAAAAGACTTTAAGCTTTGGTTAGAGTAATAGATGTTAATATATTGATTTAAAAATAGTTAATCATAGCTATAGATTTTTTCTATTATAATGAATTCACTTGTTTTCTTTGTTTTTTTCAACCCTGTTCTCGTCAAAGGAAGAGGGTAATAACTTCGGCACTAATTTAATGAAAATAGGGAGTAGAACAGCACCTCCGGGAAGAATAAAAATAGCTAAGGAAGGGATGCTTTTAAAGATGTCTATAAGCTGATTTTGAACTTTTTTCTTCTCCTCTTTTGTTAGGTCCCGTACGGTAGATTTGCTTAAAAGGGCTACCAGTTCCGCACTCTCCGAAAGTTCTTTTTGGAGCCGTTTACTGTTCCTTAAAATAAGCTTGTTCACCACCTTGCTCATACTATCGTAAAACTTTATGGCAAGGTTATCGTCCTTAAGAAAGGGAACTATTTTAGCATTTTTGTCAAAGAAATTTGTTACATCTTCCAATGACCTTGCAATGGTCTCGTAGGACATTTTCAACTCCTTTCCAATATCAAAAATGAATTTGGACTCCTTGTAGTCCAAGGAGTAATCTTCCCAAACGGTTAGGCAGGCCATATCCAACAAGTAAACATTTTCACAAACAGGCCGTTCCTTTAACAAGAGTTCCCTGTAAGAGCCATCAAAGGATTGCGTTTCCGGATTTATAAACGATAGGCTGGCGCCAAAAAGCTCTGCCAGTTTTTCGTCCTTTTTGTTCTTTTGTTTTGAGTTTAATGCGTGATACGTCACATTTATCGCTAAGTATTCTAAGTTATATGCATAGGTCTTTATCCCCACCGAATTGTTCAAATACCTTTTGAACAATAAAATATCAGTAAATAAAAGCGAATTGGTAATGATGCTATTAAAGGTTTTGCTGATGACATTGTCCTCTAAATAAACACGTGAATCAATAAGCTTTTCTAGTTTAGCAATGGTCGTATTGCCGCTTAACAGTTTACCTAAAAAGGTCATATTTGCTACGCGTAGGGTATCGTAGAATGCGAACAGGTCTTCTAAAAACTGTTTAAAATTGTTATTGCTTTCCAGTCTATAGGTATAGTACAACGCGGTGAACAGATTTAGTTTTGCCTTCTCATCTTCCGATAAGGTATGTTCGGAAAGGATAAACGATGGTACTTCCGTGTTTATTCCGTAGACAAAACCCGTACGTTTCAAATCGGAATACAACATGGAAAAGTCGGTATACGTATCCTGAAACTCCTCAATGACCGATTCAAATTTCGATATCCAACCGCTAGACGACGGGTTCATGGTGTTGGTTAATTATAATTAGGAGACCAAATTACTCTAAATTCAGCATATTAGCACATTTTCACGGGTCAAAGCTTTGAGAATGGGCTTGTATTCCGAGGTTTATGGTAAAAGTGTGTAATTCATCGAAAATTAAGGTTTTTTTAAGAATGTTACTGATGAAAAGTATATTTTTATCGATGAAAGACGCTTCATTGCTATTTTATAAGCTTTTTAGCGATAAATGGATACCAATGTATTATCTAACAGAAACCAACCTTTAATCTACTATATGGAATATCTTCTCTTCTCTCTATGGGTTATAGCTATGGCTTTTATGATCGGCAAAAGTATCTTGGCCTACCGTTCGCTGCAACGTACCATTAACGGAAAAAACAGGATTGTTTAGGTAAACTTTCTCAGTAATACGGGAAGTAGTAGAAGGTCTATGACAAGGGCCGCGACCAAGGTGACACTTATGATTATTCCTATTGTTATGCTGGGTTGGTGTATGGAGAACAACATTACCATGAATCCGAAAAAAAGAATAATCGTTGTAATGACGAGGGCCCTGCCGGTATGGGTAAATGTTTTTTCCAGCGCCGCTTCTTTTGATAATCCTTGTGTGATTCCCAGTTTGTACTTGCCAAGAAAATGAATGGTATCGTCTACAGCGATACCGAATACAATAGCAAAAATAACCGATAATCCCGCTTCTAAAGGGATTCCCAAGAATCCAAGGATACTGCCCGCAAATAACATGGGTAGGACATTGGGTACCAAGGAAATCAAGAACATTTTAAAATCCCTGAACACCAATACCATGATGATTGCTATAATGATAAGGCCGTAGAAAAGTCCCTCCAAAAGGCTTTTGCGTATGTATTCGGAGTTTTTGTCCAACAGCATACTCTTTCCGGTAACTTTAACCATCATTTTTGTGGTATCGGTCTCGGTATTGGCAAAGTGTTCTATGTAGGCGTATAGTCTTTTAAGGCTGTCCGTACCTACATCTTGGAGTTTGGCATTTATTCTTGCTTTGTCCTTGGCTTTGTTTACGAACCGTCCCAGTTGCTTGCGAGCTAGTTTGTTTACATCTTTTTGATATTTGATAAAGGTTGCCTTATTATCGGGTAAGCGTAGGAAGTCCGACTTATTTAAATTATTCGCCTTGTGGATTATTTTGTAGGGCAGGTTGGGCGATTGCAGGTTCCCTATGGTTCGGATGCCGTTTAGATGTTCCGTTAATTTTTCAATTTCCACGGCTACCTCATAATCCGTCACTTGATGCCCGTTTTTGGCTAAAATCGCAATTTCCAACGGCCTAAACCCTGCGTAGTTCTCCTGGAAAAAAATAAAGTCGGTGGCTATTTTGCTATGGTTGGGCAGGGCATTTTTAAACTCATGGTTGGTGGTAATAAGACTTACCCCGTAAACACAGAACAAGGCAAACAGGACAGCGCCTATGATTATGGTGTTGGGGTGTTTCTTCGTAAGATGGTTTACACCTAATAAATGGGCTACCCATTTTTTGGAGACACTTTTTTGTCCAACAAGTCGTCTTTTGGGCATACTGATCAATAGCGCCCCGGTAAAACAGATGACCGTTACGTAGGCGACCATAACACCCATGGCGGCGTTGATGCCAAATTCGCGTATACTTACTAGTCTGGAGGAGATAAGTGTAATAAAACCTATTGCAGTCGTTACCGAGGTTAACAAGGTGGTAAGACCTACTTCTTTAAGAGAAGAACGTATTGCCGCATATTTATCTGTCCCACCTTGTATTTTACGAATAAAACTATCCGTCAGATGAATGACATCGGACGTGCCTACAATAAGCATGAGTACGGGATAAAAAGATGCCATAGCGTTCAGTTCCTTTCCTAGAACGGCCAACATGCCCATGAACAACAGTAGGGATAATGCAATGGAACTTACAGAGATGAGCACAACGGGCATGCTTCGGTACACCAATAATAAAATGATAAACACGAGTATCGATGCTATGATGGTGGTCTTAAGGACCTCGCTTTTTTGCATTTCTACAATGGCTTCATAGAAGAAAGCCCTTCCTAGAATATGGTAGTCGATAAAACGATGCTCCTTAAGAGAAGTTCTTACTTGGTTCAACAATAGTTCGGATTGCTCGTAATCCAGATTGTCTTCCGTGCTAAGTGCCAGTAGGAGGGAGTTTGCTTTTTCGTCTATCAATACGTTTACAAAGAGGTCGTCTTCCTGTATCTTGTTCCAGTCCTTTTGGTATTGTGTGGTATCGGTAATATGAATAATAGGTAAGGAGGTGTATCCGAAAGATGTCTTTAGCGGATAGGATAACGTGGTTAAGGAACTGTTTTCCGTTACAAATTTGAAGGATCTACTTTCCTCTGAAAAAGATTTAAAACGTTGTAGAAAAGCTTGTTCAAAAACATTGTTCTCATTTTTAACGGCGATGAGCAAAAAGTTGTCGTCCGTTCCAAATTCGGCAACAAATTCATTGTAGAAGGTGAGGTCAGGGTCTTCTTCGGGAAAAAATTGACTAAAATCAAAGGAAAATTTTAGGTCCCCAACGACGGAGGCCGACAAGATTCCTAGGGCAAGAAATACTACAATACTTATTTTTCGTAGAAAAGCCAGACTTTTCATAGCCTGTTCCGGGTGTTGGGGGTGCTTACGTTCATTGGTGCGCAAATTAATGAAAGAAATTCAATTGTGGGGTATAAACCCCATGGCTGGTGTGTCTCAACTACCTTTCTATTTTTCGAATGGTTTAAAGCTTTGTGAAATTATCGATATCCAGTGTCCAATCGTAGTTTTTATAACTAAGGTCCATACCTTTTGTGTATGGTATCAAGCCTTGTTCCATCAATATTTTTTTTACTCCGTTTTTACCTCCAAAATCACCTCGAAACCAACTAAATAAAGAGGTTACTGCGACTTCTTTTTTATCTTCAGAATATACCGTAGTATTTTTTAAAAATTCCGCAGTACCTTTTGTAAACTGTTCCTCTAATCGTTCCCATTCGTAAATTGCTACCGGAGGACAATCCTTTGCGCCACAATTAAGTGCAAAATGAATGCGATAGTCTCTTTTGTTTACCCGCAATTTTCGTTCAAACTTATTGGGAAACCATTTACGAACATAGCCAAGCCCATACTCCCATTGCGATTTTCTTAGTATGCCATGTTCTATGGTGGCAAAAGAAACGCTTTTGCCCGCAATTTTTATCTGCTCCTTTTTAAAAAAAGTTCCACGGTCATCATACAGTTCCGGTTGCTCTTTAAGAAGTATGAGAATGTAGGCGTTGTAGATGTTCGTCCAAAAGGCAAATCGTTTTGCATCGGTATCGAGCGTATTCGCTAGCTCGGAGATGGTTGTTTTTGCAAGGGTGTGTTGTATGGCCTTGGTGTTTTTGTTCGCCTGTATGTCTTGCAATAGTGTTTCGGACAGTGCGTTAAAATCGAGGGGTTTGGCAGTGCTCGTCTGTGCCTCCGCCGGATGGCTGCACGAGATTAATATCAAAAAGACAAAGGATAATAGGT
The DNA here is from genome assembly GCF_042676845.1 of Maribacter chungangensis. Lineage (NCBI taxonomy): Bacteria > Pseudomonadati > Bacteroidota > Flavobacteriia > Flavobacteriales > Flavobacteriaceae > Maribacter > Maribacter chungangensis. The sequence goes on along the minus strand of NZ_JBHTHY010000007.1, from coordinate 4,913 downwards.
AATTGATGTAGCTCATAATACTGGTTATCATTAACGAGGTTAATCTGTTCCTTAATAGGTCGTAATTATGCCATTACCTTTCGTACTAAGGCGTTTTCTTAGCAGAATTAAACCCATTACGTTCGTTTTATGTAGTTTTATAAACGATCAAAGCTATGCTAATTTCGGTTAAGTCGAAAAACGGTATAATCTTCCATAAAACCTTTAATTGCATGATCAGTATAATTGTTCCCGCTCATAACGAGGAAAATAATTTAATAGCATTGCTTAAAACTATGGAAACGGTAGCCGGTATCGGGGATGCGGAAATAATTATTGCATTATCGCCCGAAAGTATAGCGGCGGATACGGCCAAGGTTAATTTAGAGGTACAATGGTTAAGGTGCCGTAAAAAGGGAAGAGCTGCCCAAATGAACGAAGGTTCTATGCTTGCAAAAGGGAATACACTGGTTTTTTTACATGCGGATGTAAAACCCCCGGCAACTTTTTTAAAGGATATAAAAAGTACGCTAACTAGCAATTTTGATGCAGGTTTCTTTTCCTACATATTTGATAAAGACAACTTTTGGTTGAATATTAACGCCTCTTTCACCGGACATGATGGTATTTTTACGGGTGGGGGCGACCAATGTCTTTTTATTCGTACATCTATTTTTGAACAGTTAAACAGGTTCAACGAAGCGCAACTGTTGATGGAAGATTTCGACTTTTTTAAACGAATGAAACGTGCTAAGGTCCCATATACCATCATAAAAAGCAATCTTGTAGTATCTGCACGAAAGTATGAACGTAATTCCTATCTTCGGGTCAACATATCCAATTTACTATTAGTGTTACTTTTTAATTTTGGATATCCCACCAGTAAATTAAAGTCCATTCACGATAAATTGATTCGCAGGTAATAGTATGGAAGTCATTATAAACGGTATACAACAGATAGGAATTGGAGTAGCGGATACAAAGGATGTATTTAATTGGTACCGAAAGTACTTAGGATTTGATATTTTACTGTTTCGAGACGAAGCAACGGCTAGCCTAATGACCAACTATACCAAGGGTCAAGCACAAAGAAGAGAAGCCTTCTTATCCTTGAACATGACCGGTGGCGGTGGTCTAGAAATATGGCAGTTCAAAGATCGTGTTCCCACTCCGCCGGAAAAACGGGTTCAGCAAGGCGATTTAGGCATTAACGCAATGACGTTAAGAAGTACGGATATTTCATCTACACACAAGACGTTATTGAACCTTGACCTAAGTTACTTATCTGAAATTGGTGCTAACGCTACAGAAAGAGAATTCTTTTATTTTGTTGACCCATGGGGTAATCGGGTGCAAGTGGTTCAGGATACCTATGAGTTTTGTACTACTGCTAGTGCCTCGGGAGGAGTAATGGGTGCCGTTCTGGGTGTATCCGATATGGATACATCCCTCGCATTTTATAGCCAATTGCTTGGGTACAAGGAAACCATTATAGATGAAACGGTACTGTTGCCATTATCCTCGGAAACTGGGACGAAAGGTAGGTTTAGAAGGGTGCTGTTGCAACACGCAAGACCCAAGTTTGGAGGATTTGGGGACTTATTGGGGCCTACGGAATTAGAACTCATCCAATCCTTGGATAGGGTACCCAACAAAATCTATGAAAACCGGCTTTGGGGAGACCTTGGTTTTATTCATATTTGTTTTGATGTCCATGGTATGGCAGCTTTACGCGAAAAAGCAGCGCAGCTAGGACATGGATTTACAGTTGATAGCGCCAACTCCTTTGATATGGGCGATGCGGCCGGACACTTTAGTTATGTGGAAGACCCGGACGGTACGCTTATAGAGTTTGTAGAAACCCATAAAGTCCCTATCCTTAAAACTCTGGGTATATTTTTGAACCTAAACAAGCGAAACCCCGAAAAAGCACTACCTAGATGGTTGGTAAAAACCTTGAAACTTCATAGAATAAAAAGTAATCTCTAATATGGGATTAACACCGATCGGCAGATGTTAGCACAAAAAAGCCCTTGTAAAAACAGAATGCCAAAAATATGGGAAACCGTTTTTACCAGGGCCTTTAACTGTTGAACTTTCGTTTACTGAATTATACCGGTACAGCTTACGCGGGCTCCGGCGGCACCACTAGGCTGTGATGTAAAATCATCCACACCTTGATGTACGATTATCGCTTTACCTACAATGTTTTTATTTTCATCCTCACAGCCAATACACCACTGATCTGTAGAAAATTCTATGATTGCATTACCGTCCTTATCTGCGGTCATGTTCCCAATATCCCCTTTGTGGTATCCTTCTTTGTCTCCCCATGCACCATGTGGCTCGTTGGTAGGGTTCCAATGTCCACCGGTAGAAGTGCCATCGTCCGAAGAACAATCCGCTGTCTGGTGAATATGAATGGCGTGCTCACCTTCACTAAGACCGCTAAAGGTTCCGGTCATGGAGACTGTTCCGTTTTCCTCGGTAAAGCTAACTTCCCCGGTAACTTCGCTGCCGCTTTTTGGTTCCATCTTAAAGGTGATGTTCTGGGCCATCACTTCTTCTTTTACCTCTTCTACAACAGCCTCAACCTTCGTTGCGGCATCAGTTGCTTCTTTTTTTACCTCTTTACAGCTAACGACTGCCAATACTGCCAAAGCTGCTAATTGAAACTTGAATATCTTTTTCATTGTCCTTGTTTTTATGAAATTATTCTAAAGTAGGAATAAAATTAAGAAAATATATGGCGAATGGATGCTCATATCAAAATGATTTTAACAATATTCGATTCTTGCGGCTACTTCTGGTAATATTTTAGTTTGGAATAGATATTTTATGAGGTACAATTCAGGTGTTTTACGCTCTGGTAGAGCGTTAAATAGTATTTACAATGGTCGTTTTAAACTGGATTTTGCGCTGTAATAATTGGATGGTTTTCTTGCGAATACCCTGCTAGTTTGTTTAGACATAATTTTTTGTGGAAAATCGCTTGGATTTATTTACTTGATTTTGTTAGTGCAAGAGATTAAACAAAAGTATTGTCCGTCATAATTACTTAGGCATATCGCTGTTACTTTTGCAGGACTAGTTTTAGTGTATAATCGGTGATTTGTTTTTGAAGTGGTTTAATACCAATTTAAATTCCAGATGTCGCATAAAACAAGTTTCTTTTTTACTCATTTGTCGTCATAAAATAGAACCATAGCTAATGCTATGCTTAGATTTTATTCCTAAACTGAGAATAAACTAATTCAAATTTTCAATACGACGTTCAAAACTTAAATTTGTATAAACTTTTCGTGTTCAAGCAAAAATTAGTGATTTTTTGAACCTTTGAGGACTTTTTTGAGTTGCATAGCATCGCTACGGAAGGTAAATAAGACCGGGCCGAAACAAAAGCCAACTATTTGGCTTTTGAATGAGGAGCTAGCTGCAGCGCGCGGTGAAAAGGAGCAATTTTTTAGCCAACGGAAAAAGTTTAAATGGCTTCCTTAAAAAAGCAACTTATTTCCAAGTTATAATATCGCTAAAATTTCGTCTTGATTTTTCATGGGGCGGTTGTTCTTTTCTATAGCCGAAAGCTACCATAAAAGATAAGCCATATTTATCTGTATCCACTCCGAACTTTTCCCTTAAAAGTACTTCAGCTTTTTCTTGATGGAACCCTTCGATTGGGCAACTATCTATTCCGTTTAAAGCGCCAGCGGTCATCATATTCCCTAAGGCGATGTAGGTCTGTTTTGAAGCCCAGTCAAAAAGTTTTTTGTCAGTATCCAAATCAAAATCACGCTGTTGAAATTCTCTGTAGAATTTTAAATATACTTCAATTACTTCCTCTGAAAATTGCTTTACTTCTCTCATCATATAGGCAATGTAGTCCGAATTCCATTTTATCATCGGTGCCTTCATGCTCAAACCCAAAACAAAGTGACTCGCAGTATCCAATTTTAAAGGAGCTCCCCATGCTACCGGTTTTAATAATTCACGCAATGCTTTGTCTTGAACTACAATAAAATGCCAAGGTTCAAATCCAAACGAACTAGGGGATAAGCGAGCAGTTTGTAGTATAAAATTAATATCGTCGTCGGATAATTTTTTGGTAACGTCAAATTCTTTGGTTGCGTGTCTATATTGAAATGCTTTTATAATATCTTTTTTTGAAACATTCGGTATATCCATTTTACTACTATATTTTTTATAGTTGCAAAAGTAAGTATAGTATTTTACCTTTGCAATAACGGTCAAAAATGATAGTATAATTTTAATTATGTATACATTTAAAGGGAAGCAGTATCCTTGTTGTGCAAGCTTAACAATGGGAATGATAGGGGGTAAGTGGAAGACCGTAATCTTATTTCATTTAATGGAAGGCGAGTTAAGGTACAATGAGTTAAGAAAACAAATGCCAACAGTTACTGAAAGGACTTTAAGCCTACAGTTAAAAACCTTGGAACAAGACGGAATAATTAAAAGAACCGTTTACACTTCAAAACCACCGTTAAAAGTGGAGTACTCTTTAACCGAATTTGGAGAAACCTTAATTCCAGTAATACAATCCATTACAAATTGGGGTATTTTTGCGGTTGAAAAGTACTCCGAGTAAGTTTCCTTGTCATCGCCTAAACCACGCTAAAATACGCTTTCCTCTTTTGGTATAGGTTAACCTGGTATCGCAAGTAAAGGATGGAATTTCCTGGGAGCGTGAAATATTTTTTCGGCAGGCACCATTCTTAGGTGTTTCCATAGGGTACTAAAAGTGTTTAATTTTTGGTCAACCTATTTCAGGAAAGTACATCGTTTTAATTAAGCCCAACGGTTTGCGTGTATGATTAGTTGCTTGTTTTAAGCAACTAATTTTATACGGTGTGCCTGTTGCACAAGATAGGCAAAAAAGTTGCTTTTCGATTTTGCCTATGGGGCGATTGATCGTA